>NZ_APND01000017.1:0-296 GCF_040361215.1 Salinisphaera dokdonensis CL-ES53 | reverse complement strand
CCCAGTCTTCACGGGTCGCGGGAGAAGACGAAAACCGCCATATCGCGATCATTGGCAGTGGCAGCGGCGCGTTTGCGGCTGCCATCCGCGCCGTTGAGGCAGGGGCGCGGGTGAGCATGATCGAGTCGGGCGACATCATTGGCGGCACCTGCGTCAATGTGGGCTGCGTGCCGTCCAAGATCCAGATTCGCGCCGCCGAACTGGCCCAGCACCAACGCCACAACCCGTTTGACGGGTTGGCAGATTGCAAGCCAACGATCAATAGGCCACGCCTGCAGCGCCAGCAGCAGTCCCGG
>NZ_APND01000016.1:0-1091 GCF_040361215.1 Salinisphaera dokdonensis CL-ES53 | reverse complement strand
GGCGGTCTCTAATCTGAAGTGCAACAGCACGCACGGAGGTTGGAGATGGGCGGTCACTACGAGCATCTGGGTGCCGAAGAGCGCGGCACGATCATGGCCTTACGCAGCCAAGGGTCTGGCGTTCGCGAGATCGCAAGGGTATTGACCCGTGCCCCGAGCACCATCCTGCGCGAGCTGCGTCGCAACGGCGATCAGCTTGGTCGACGTAAGCCGATCATCGGACGGCCGCTGCGCGTCCCTGGTTACGATGCGCGGCGCGCCGGTGAGCGCGCCCGGCGCTTGCGCCGCAAGCGCCGTGTCGCACGCAAGCTGGATCCAGGCGGGCCACTGTGGGCCCAGGTCCACCGCCTGCTAATGCTGAAGTGGTCGCCTGAGCAGATCGCGGGCAGACTGAAAAGCGTGTCACACGAAACGATCTATACCGCCATTTACGCCATGCCCCGCGGCACGCTGCGCCGCGAATTGACGCGACTGCTGCGTCAGGGCCACGCCCGACGCCGACCGCGCAGTCGGGGCACCGACCGACGCGGGCAGATGCATGATCTGCCGAGTATTCACCTGCGCCCGCCGGCCGCCAATGAGCGGCTCGTCCCCGGCCACTGGGAAGGCGATCTGATCCGAGGCGCGGCCAACCGCAGCGCGGTCGGCGTGCTGGTCGATCGCCGCACGCTGTTTCTGATGATCGTACGCATGGAGGGCGCGACGGCCCAAGCCGCCTTGGCCGGCTTCAGCCAGGCGTTCGCGTCTTTGCCGGCCGAGATGCGCCAGACCCTGACCTACGATCAAGGCAAGGAAATGGCCTTGCATGCTGAACTCGCCCAGAGCACGGGCCTGTCGATCTACTTCGCCGATCCGCACAGCCCCTGGCAGCGCGGCATCTGCGAGAACACCAATGGCCTGCTGCGCCAGTACCTGCCCAAAGGCAGTGACCTGAGTGTCTATTCCCAGCGCGAACTCGATGCGATCGCCTGGGAGATGAACACCCGACCCCGCAAGACCCTGGCGTTTCGCACGCCCGCGGAAGTCTTTTTCGAGTACTGCTTCCAAGACCGGGACAATGGCGCTGTTGCACTTGATACTTGAAACCGCCA
>NZ_APND01000015.1:0-1210 GCF_040361215.1 Salinisphaera dokdonensis CL-ES53 | reverse complement strand
TGGGGTCAGATACCCTCTTGAATTTCAAGCCCCGCCATCGGTATTTCGGCCCGAAACGGCTGTCCTGACTTGATCACGCCATAGATCAAGTGCACCAGTTTTCGCATGCTCGCGCCCACGATTGCCTTCGGCGCCAAGCCACGCTGCTCCAAGCGCTTCGCCATGGCGATGATCACCGGATTATGGCGTTTGGCCACCATGCCCGGCATGTAGAGTGATTTTCTCGCTGCCGTATGGCCCGCTCTCGAGATTGTCGTGCGTCCGTTGATCGAGGTGCCGGATTGCTTCTGCTTCGGCGTGACGCCGATGAAGGCGGCGAGAGCCTTGGCACTTTTGAACCGCCGCACATCGCCGATATATGCCAGGAACTGCGCCGAGGCGCGAGGGCCGACGCCGGGAATGCTGCGCATCAGTTCGGCGTCCTGTCTGAGTTCGGGATGGCCGTCGATGTGATCATCGATATCGCTCTGGATCCTGGCAATCTGTTTATCGAGCCATGCCACGTGCTCTTCGACCATCGATTTCACGCTGGACGGCGTGCCTTGGTCTAATGCCTCGATCCGGTTGAGTTCTTGCTGGCGCATATCCATTAGTGCTTGAAGTCGGTCGACCCGTGCGCGCAGCTCGCGAACCGCAATACTCGGTGGCTGCCAGATATCCAGGTCGGCTCTTTGGGCGAACTTCGCCAGTAGCTTGGCGTCGGCTTTATCGGTTTTGTTACGGCTCAGCTCGCTCTGAGCGAAGCCGGTAATCCGGGCCGGATTGACGACGCTGACCGCCCAACCGGCATCCGACAACGCGATGGCCACGGCTTCGCTATACGGCCCGGTCGCTTCCAACACGATCGGCGTATTGGCCGATAACTCACGTTTGAGCAGCCACTGATCCAACTCGACATGACCGGCGCTGGTGTTCTTGATCGCCTTGGTTTTGATCTTGTCGCCATCGGCGACACAGACATCCAACTTCTTCTTGGACACATCGATGCCTACGGCTTGCTCATTCATCTTGTCCTTCCTCGCATCCAGGCTCTGAGTGCAATACTCGGCCTAAGTTACCCTTCGGAATCGATGAACGAGATAACGGGTCGGCGGACTTATCTGACCCACAGGCTCTGCCGCCTAAAGTCTTGCCAGCCTCAGCCAACCCGGCCGTTGCATCGAGACTAGCGTCTCGATTTCTGTCGGCATCTTCAAGATGCGAGGTCTTG
>NZ_APND01000014.1:0-1311 GCF_040361215.1 Salinisphaera dokdonensis CL-ES53 | reverse complement strand
CAGATTCGCGCCGCCGAACTGGCCCAGCACCAACGCCACAACCCGTTTGATGGGTTGGCAGATTGCAAGCCAACGATTAATAGGCCACGCCTGCAGCGCCAGCAGCAGTCCCGAGTCGAAGAACTACGCGCGGCCAAGTACCAGAAAATACTCGACGATAATCCATCGATTACGCTGCGCCGCGGGCGGGCCCACTTCGAAGATGCGCATACGCTAATTGTCACGGCACATGACGGGTCCGAAGATCGTTTGGTGACCGATCGCATTCTTATCGCTACCGGGGCTTCGCCAACGATCCCACCGATACCGGGCCTGGCCGACACGCCGTATTGGACGTCCGATGAGGCGGTTTTCAGTCCGGACACGCCCGAGCACATCATCGTCATCGGCGCCTCTGTCGTTGCCGTTGAACAGGCTCAAGCGTTCCGCCGTTTGGGTTCGAAGGTCACAGTCCTGGCCCGCAGTACGCTGCTATCCAGCGAAGACCCCGCGCTCGGCGAGGGCCTTGCCGCGGCCTTCCGCGCCGAAGGAATCGACGTACGCCAGCACAGCCAGGCGCGTTCCGTACATTTTGCGGCAGGGCAATTCACGCTCGACACCGACGACGGCCCGATCCAGGGCGACCGGCTGCTGGTGGCAACGGGCCGCTCCCCGAACACCCGCGATTTGGCACTAGACAAGATCGGGGTGGTGACCGATGAACGCGGTGCGATCAGGGTTGATGCCTCGCTATGTACCAGCGCTGAGCATATCTATGCCACTGGCGATTGTACGACGCTGCCCCAGTTCGTCTATGTGGCCGCCGCCGGCGGCACCCGCGCGGCCGTCAACATGACCGGCGGTCGAGCGCGGCTGGATCTGTCCGCCATGCCGGCAGTGATCTTCACCGATCCGCAGATCGCGACGGTGGGGTTGGATGAACGCCAAGCCCAAGCGCGCGGCCTCGAGATCGAGACCCGTTCTTTAGGGTTGGAACATGTACCACGTGCGCTTGCCAACTTCGAGACCCGCGGATTCGTCAAGCTGGTTGCCGAGGCGGCCAGCCATCGTCTACTCGGAGCTCAAATCTTGGCTCCCGAAGCCGGCGAGATGATTCAGGCCGCTGTATTGGCCGTCCACCACGGCATGACCGTTGAAGCCTTGGGCGATCTGTTGTTTCCTTATCTGGTTCACGTGGAAGCGCTCAAGCTCTGTGCCCAGACTTTTACCAAAGATGTCGAGCAGCTGTCCTGCTGTGCTGGGTGACTGTCGCCGTTAGCGATCGGTTGATCGATCGAGCCGTTGTTCGTCTACCTCTTTCAGTTCGGCGCG
>NZ_APND01000013.1:0-1683 GCF_040361215.1 Salinisphaera dokdonensis CL-ES53 | reverse complement strand
CCAGGCTGTGTGAAAACGCTCCCACCGGCTAAACTTCTCGCAGGCTATTAGCGGAGAGCCGGATGAGTGGTTTCGTGACCGGTGCGGACCGTTCGCAGAGCGCGCTGCTGCCAGCGAGCCTCGACGACTACGTCACCGAGGACAATCCAGTCCGCGTGGTCGATGTTTTTGTCGACAACCTGGACCTTGCGGATATGGGATTCGAGCGCGTCATCGCGCAGGCGACGGGCCGGCCCGGCTATCATCCGGCCACATTGCTCAAGATCTATATCTACGGGTATCTCAACAGGGTTCAGTCCAGCCGACGGTTGGAGCGCGAAGCACAGCGCAATATCGAGCTCATGTGGCTGACCGGACGTCTGGCGCCCGACTTCAAGACGATCGCGGACTTCCGCCGAAACAATGGTCCCGCGATCCGACGCGTATGCCGCGAGTTCGTGATGCTGTGCCGTCGTCTGAACCTGTTCTCTCAGGCGCTGGTGGCTATCGACGGCAGCAAGTTCAAGGCCGTCAACAGCCGCGATCGCAACTTCACCCGCGCCAAGGTCAAGCGGCGAATCGAGCAGATCGAAGCCAGTGTCGCTCGCTATTTGTCAGAACTCGACAGTGCCGATCGTCAGCGTCAAAGCGAGGTCACTGAGGCCCGTACGACAAAGCTTCGGGACAAGATCGACACGCTGCGATCGGAAATGCAGCGCATGCAGGCAATGGCGAAGGCCGTAGCATCAGCGCCCGACCAACAGATCTCATTGACTGATCCAGACGCACGCTCCATAGCGACGGGCGGCAAGGGCTCGGGGATGGTGGGCTACAATGTCCAATCGACTGTTGATGCCGAACACCATCTGATCGTGGATCACGAGGTCACCAACGTCGGCCACGATCGCTCGCAGCTGCAGCCGATGGCGGATCGAGCCCGCTCAGTCATGCAGACCGATACCCTGGCCGTGGTCGCCGACCGCGGTTACTTCAACGGCGAACAGATCGTGGCCTGCGAGAGGGCCGGCATCCAGGTTCACGTGCCCAAGCCGCAGACCTCTAACAGCCAGGCCCAAGGCCGGTTCGGTAAGCGCGACTTCATCTACGAACCCGATAGCGACACCTATCGTTGCCCGGCCAATCAGACCTTGGTCTGGCGCTTTACCACGGTGGAGAAAGGCCAGACGCTCCATTGCTACTGGAGCTCAGCCTGCGAGACGTGTGCGATCAAGGCGCAGTGCACGTCGGCGGCGCAACGCCGCGTCAAGCGATGGGAGCACGAGTCAGTGCTCGAGACCATGCAGCAACGCCTGGATCGGGATCCGAATCTGATGCGGATACGGCGACAGACGGTCGAGCATCCCTTCGGCACGCTCAAGTACTGGATGGGCTCAACACACTTCCTGATGCGCACGCTCGCGCATGTGCGAACGGAAATGAGTCTGCATGTGCTGGCCTACAATCTGAAACGCGTGATGCGAATCGTCGGGATCGGGCCGTTGATGCGGGCAATGGCTGCCTGAGCGTGCTCGTTCCCTTTAAACGGCGCCTTCGAAGCGGCCTGAGGCGCCTCCGGGCATGATGAAGTCACAGGCCTGCGTTGCGATCACTCTGAACCGTGGCCGCCACGCGGAGCCCTTAGCGCCTGACATAGGCAGCTGATGGGGAAAAGTACGCTAACTCACGCGTTTTCACACAGCCTGG
>NZ_APND01000012.1:0-1835 GCF_040361215.1 Salinisphaera dokdonensis CL-ES53 | reverse complement strand
CGAAATACCGATGGCGGGGCTTGAAATTCAAGAGGGTATCTGACCCCATCTGGCTGTTGAACAAGGTGCCGTAATAATCATTGAACCGTCTGGAAAGCTCGCAGGTACGCTGTCAAACAACGGACTCGTCGTGATCCGTGGCGTGTTCGGCGGCGCCCGGTCCGGTTTTGGTGATATTCGTCTCGAAGGCAGTGGGTACATCAAGCAACCGAAATCGGTTGAAGGTAATGTTCACTATTACGAGTGGTAAGCGGCTGCCTAACAATTCGCTGCAGTTGATCGCCCAAAACGCTGGCGCGTTTTGGGTTCCCTCCGCAGCCTGCGGCTGCTCTGGCGGCAACTGAGCTTCGGCGTTATACGCCAGGGGGAAATATGAAACTAGAAGATGGCGACCTCGATATCCAAACACTAGCTGGCAAAGTATTTGGGGTAGTGGAACTGCTGACAGGCGACGAGCCGGAATTTCATCAAGGCTCTGGTTGGTACAAAGTCGGAGAACCTATTCTCGCCTGGTTTTATGTGGTTGGCACGCGAGCCAAGAAAAACCCGCCCAATAGTATTTTGGTTACAGCTACGAAACCCGATGCGGGCCTCAGCGCCTTAGCTTCCAAGTTAGGCAACAACATGTATGGAAGTGAAACGCCAGAGTATGTAGTAACTTGCAACGATTCGCTGAATTTTGCGGGCTTTCTCCAGTTTATCGGCAGAGCCTATACTGCGAGATATGCCGCATAACAAGGCGCTGCAGTTGACCGCCCAAAGCGCTGGCGCGCCTCGGGTTCCCTCCGCAGCCTTCGGCTGCTCCGGCGGCAACTGAGCTTCGGCGTTATATCCGGAACGATTTGGCAGCCTATGGCAGACGAGCAAAAGCTTAATTACTCAGCTGAACTTGAAGCGTACGAAAGGCTGGTACGTAGCGCTGTTGTGGTATCAGATAACGCCGGTAATATTCCGACAACCACGTTGGGAATCGAAGCTACTAAAATTTACACACGCATCACTGCGAGCGTAATAACCATAGATCGAATCTTGCCTCGTAATCGACTCAATAACAGCGACTTTTGGGACTTCCCCTCTGTAGCAACGCTATCTCGAACGTTTATCGAAACGTGTCATCGCTACTTTTATGTGGCCGAACCGGGCCAAAGCGATGAAGAGCAGCTCTTTCGTCGCAAGTTATACTTCTATCATATGAATTGCGAGAAATATAAACTATACAAGGATATCGGATACGGCCCGGAAGTATTGGGGGAATTTGAAGTGGGGCTTCCCGAAGCAAAGAAAGAGCTAGTAGATTGCAGTTTTTATAAAAAGCTAAAGCCACATACTAGGAAAAAAGTTCGGACTGGAAATAGCGAGATGCACCTTTCGAACGACGAAGTCGCTGAACTTTACAATTTGTCATTCGGGCGACACAAGTCAATGTATCGTCTTCTTTCAAATCATGCTCACGGATCTCCCTTTGCCACTACATCCCAGTCCAATGAACGCGGTCGAGGTTTCGAGAATGCAGCTGAACGAGATTATTTATCGCTATGTTTGATGCTGTTACAGCGCTATTTGAGCAGGGTCGTAATTTGCCAAGTAAACTTGTTGGGGCTTGAGACCAAGTGCAGCAACGAGCTGCGTAGTGCAAGAATAGTGTTCTATCCGGCCGAGTGACGTAGATATGAGCTTTTAAGAATATAACGAATCGCTGCAGTTGACCGCCCGAAGCGCTGGCGCGCTTCGGGTTCCCTCCACAGCCTTCGGCTGCTCCGGCGGCAACTGAGCTTGTGGGGGAAGTTGGGGTCAGATACCCTCTTGAATTTCAAGCCCCGCCATCGGTATTTCGG
>NZ_APND01000011.1:0-5763 GCF_040361215.1 Salinisphaera dokdonensis CL-ES53 | reverse complement strand
CGGCCGATACGCTCAGTTGCCGTATTTTCTATGCGCCCAGATCAGTAATGCGGCTCCCGTTGTAATCCAGACATCGGCCAGGTTGAATGCGGGCCAGTGGTACTGTGCGTAGTGGAAATCGAGAAAGTCGACCACATGGCCGCGTAGCAGGCGATCCATCAAGTTGCCCAGTGCACCGCCTAAAATCGCACTGAATGCTATTCCTTGACCTTTCGAAGCCACCCCGCTCCACAGCCAGCCCAGCAGCATGACCGATATGACAATGGCTACACCGATCAGGAATCCCCGCTGCCAACCACCCGCATCGGCCAGAAAGCTGAATGCGGCACCTGTATTGTGTAGATGGATCCAGCTAAAAAACTCTGTGACGGCTCTGCGCTCACCATAGGCGAGATAGGTGCCGGCCGCGTACTTGGTTGCTTGATCCAGAAGCAGCATCACGAGGGATAATCCCAACCAACGCAGCCTGTCGGCCGGGCTAGAACTTTTCAGCGTGTCCTCCCCTATCGTCACCCCCGCAGACACAAGCTATGCTTCCTGTTTGCACCGCGCGAAGATATCGCCATGTTCAAGTGCTTTCCGAGGACGGTGATTCCTGAAGCTCGTCTCGCGTTTGGCGCGCGTCCTTCAGGATGCGGATACCGCCGCGTAACACGATAAAACCAACGACCAAACCGATAATGAGATCGGGGTACCGCGTGTCGAAGTAGTAGACCAGCGCGCCACCGACAATGACGCCGATATTGGCGATTACATCGTTGGCCGAAAATATCCAGCTCGCGCGCATGTGCACATCGCCTTGTCGGTGGCGGGCGATGATAAGCAAACAGGTTGTGTTTGCCACGAGTGCCGCCGCGCCCATCAGCATCATGTAGCTGGGCTCGGGATTGCTGCCCATCAGGGTTCGCCGAACCACCTCACCCACGGCGAACAGCGCGAGCAGTATTTGCACGACGCCGCCGATGGAAGCGGCGCGCGCCTTGTGATGGGCGGCGCGCCCCACCGCATACAGCCCCGCAGAATAAACGGCCGCATCAGCGAAGTTGTCGAGCGAGTCGGCGATCAAGGCGGTCGAGCCGCCTAGCAAACCAATCCCGAACTCAGCTAGAAACATGACGCCGTTGATCGCCAACAGCCAGTAGAGCGCCTTTTGTTGGGCCTGGTCTTTGGCCTCGAATTCACAGCCGCAATCGGCCATCCCGTGTTCCCTCCACCAGCGCAATCATGCGCCAAACTCTGTTGGATATAAGACGACGATAAAACCTCTAGCGACTAAAGGGTCAAGCACTCAGCGAGACTGAATTTCGTTTGTCTCTTTTTCCTACCCCAACGAGCACGACCAGTGCGATCCCGACGACAGCCAGCACCGGTTTGTCCTGCCAGCGGACGTAGGGCGTGGTCCCCGTACGCGGGGTGACCTCTGCCTGCAAAACAGTCGGCTCGAACTGAGGCGCGCGCGCCAGCAGTTGACCGTTGTGATCGATTACCGCCGTGAGCCCGGTATTGGTGGATCGGACAAGCGGGCGCCCAGTTTCAACGGCGCGCATTTGGGTAATTTGCAGGTGTTGATGCGGCCCTAGGGAGTCTCCGAACCACGCGTCGTTACTCAGATTGACCAACAACTGCGCGGTTGGGAGCAGGTCAGTGACTTCAGCGCCGAACACCACATCAAAGCAAATCAATGCGCCGATGGGCATGCCGGAGGCATATAGTAGTTGTGGCTGCTGGCCTGCCCTGAAGTCTTCAAGCGGTGCGCCCAGAATATTCAACCATGGGCCCACAAATCGACGCAGTGGGACGTATTCACCGAAGGGCACCAGATGCCGTTTGTAATAGAACTGACTTGGGCGAGCCAGGCTCACTGCAGAATTGTATGCTTCGCCCTGGCGTGTACGCATGGGGATACCCAGCATAAGGGTCGATCCGCGCTCGCCGAGGCGTACTTGAAGTCGGTCTAGATATTCAGAGGTTTGATCGAACCACGCCGGCACGGCGGTTTCCGGCCAGACTATAAGGTCCGTTCCAGCGTATGGCTGTGTCAGTGCCCTATAGCGCCTCAAAGTGAACGCCAGCGCTCCTGACTCCCATTTCCTGTCTTGTTCCACATTCCCCTGCACAAGCGCAATGGACAGTGGCTTGGCTACTACCGGCTCGGTCCATTCACGATCAAGCAATGAAATGCCAAGCAATAGCGCCACCAGTGCGCCGCTTGTGATTCCCAGGCGCCGCAAGCTCAAACGAAGAATCATCCACGCAAGGCCCCCCGCCATAACGGTCACCACAAAGCTCACGCCCAGCACGCCAAATACGGGTGCGATCGCGGCAAGCGGCGTGCCGATCTGGCTGTAACCTAAAAAAAGCCAAGGAAAACCGGTCAGGAACCAGAGCCGGACCCATTCGCTCAGTACCCATGCCGCTGGCAAACCAAACCATAGAGCAACGCCATTCATCCGGGCGGATAAGGTGCGCACGAGAAATACCACTGACCACGGGAACAAGGCCAAGAGGGCTACAAAGCCTACCGTGACGAGCATGGCTGCTACGGGTCCGCTGCCATAGCGATCGATGCTGATAAACACCCATGAAACGCCTACACCGAAGTAACCCAACCCGAAGAAGTAGCTTGCACACAGCGCAGCACGTTTTGGTAGGCGCACGGCCAACAGGAATAGAACCGCCGGCGACAGCACGGCCAGCCAATACCAACCTAACGGCGCGAAAGCGAGCGGCAAAGCGGCGCCAGCGAGCAACGCCAGACCATAGACCACGAGCATGATTGGGAGTGCTGAGACGTTGTGCGCCGACATGCGGTTGATCGAAGCTCGGTTGCACAAAGGATATTCCTACGCTTTAGTTGCCAGCGTGCTGCAACAGCCACACACTAAGTCCTCGAGCTACTAGAGCTTCAAGCGCGAGAAGGTTATGACGCAATCCGATCTACGGATTGGCGATCTCGCCCGACACACGGGCGTAGGTGTAGCCACGATTCGTTACTATGGCGACGTAGGCCTGCTACCGGAAGCAGGCCGTAGCGAGGGCGGCCAGCGCCACTACCGCCCTTCACATGTCGAACGGCTCATGTTCATCAAGCACTGCCGGGAACTGGGCTTCAGCCAAGACAATGTACGCATGCTGCTGACGCAAGCCGATCAGAGTGATGCCTCCTGTGAAGACGTCGCTCGACTCGCTAAAGAGCATCTCGAAGCCGTGCGTAAGAAGCTTACGGCCTTGCAGGCGTTGGAAATGTCGTTGGAGGATATGATTCATGCCTGCCGCGGTGGTCGAATCCAGAATTGCCGCATCATCGAAGCTTTAGCGGCCAATGAATAACGTTACCGATAGGCTGCGGGCGCGCGTCGCTGCTTAACGTACGATTTTCCCGTTTCGTGTTTTGACCCAAACAAAGTCGATGAACGGCGGAAAAGACAATCACGTTTTCATCAGATCGATTCTTTTCTAGTTTGTATTGTCGCTCGGCGACTTGGGTGGAGCCGTTCTTTTGCACAGAGGCGCCGCCGGTACGGCGCAGGCGCTAACCTACATCCGGCAGAGTGGCACTCGGCGGCGTTTCTCGGCGGCCGATAAAAGCGTCTCAAGACGTTTTTCAAGCACTCTCTACCGGGGCACGTCGGTTAGGGAACTCGGAATAGCTAATCGCGCGAGGCCGGCTATCGACCTAAAGTGGACCATCCCAGTCAGCGATCGGCACCCACGCCAAGCCTTTCAAAAATGACTTGACGGGCAGTCGTATCAGGCACCCTTAATTCGATGTGGTTTGATGCCCAGCGAAACAGGTGCTCGGCGGCGACGCTCGACAGGATTTGCTCATTCAGTGGATACAGTCGCCAATGGTTCAAACCGTATCGGTCACCCACTACAGGCAAGCATGAGCCTCCACCAAGATTTACCAGCACCGACTCGGCCCGGTTTGAACTTGCACCGCCCGCGACTGGATAGGCGCTGGTGACGGCGCATCGAGTATGTCTTGTTGCTACCGTATTTACGCGTGGCAAATTGAACCTGAAACGACATGGCTGAGACTGGACTAACGATCGGAAAACTCGCGGCGGCCGCCGGCGTAAATCTGCAAACTGTGCGCTATTACCAGCGACGCGGATTGATCGATCAGCCGCCCAAACCGTCCACTGGCTACCGTCGCTATCCGCGCGCGACCGTTGACCGCATTCGTTTCATCAAGCGCGCGCAGGGCTTGGGGTTCAGCCTTGACGAAATCGGCGACTTGCTGATTTTGGGTGACGGTCATTGCGATGACGTACGCCGCGTTGCGGAAAATCAGCGCGCGCTGGTGGCAGCCCGCATCGCCGATCTGGCCGCAATGCAAGACACGCTGGATGGGCTGATCGATCGCTGCCGGAACGCGCAAGTGTCCAATCATTGTCCGCTGATCGAGACGCTGTCCCGCCGCGACTGAAATAACTCAGCCAGCCCTTGACACGGTACCTGAGTACCGCGTTTAAGCTGCGCTTCGTCCGATTATCGAACCGGCACGGAGCCTTTTCATGAACGACCCCACGACCGCGACCGGTCGCACCACCTGGGCCCAGATCGGCGCCGTACTCGCCGCGGTCGGGGCTTCCCTGTGCTGTGTAGCGCCGGTGTTGTTGATATCGATTGGTGTCGGCGGCGCTTGGATGAGTTCGCTCACTGCACTGGAACCGTATCGGCCGATATTCGTCGTCATTACGCTGGCGCTGCTGATTTTTGCCGGTTGGCGGCTGTATCGCCGCGAGCCGAGTTGCGATTCCGATACAGCGTGCGCACGACCCGCGGTCAAGCGCCGTCAGCGCCTCATCTTCTGGCTGCTCGCATTACTCGTCACGGCACTGCTCACCTTTCCCTGGTACGCGCCGGCTTTTCTCTAAGGAACGATCGTCATGGTTCGAAAACAACGCATGATTCTAGTGGCCACCATGCTGCTGGTGGGCACGGTCTGGATACAAGGCGCTTTTGCGGCGGCTGAAAGGACCGTAACGCTTGCGGTGGGTCATATGACCTGCGCGACCTGTCCCTTTGTGGTGCGCAAGGCGCTCCAGCAGGTCGACGGCGTCGACACGGTGCGCGTGGACTACGAGTCCAAGACCGCCACGGTCGCCTTCGATCCGAAGATTGCTTCGGTCTCGGACTTAACCGCGGCCACGACCCGCGCTGGCTATCCGTCCGAGCCAACGGAGTAACACCACATGGGCCGCAATAAAAAGCTGTTCAGTGTGGGCATTGCAGGCACCGTCATCGCGGCGCTGTGCTGTTTCACGCCGGTGCTGGTGATCCTGTTCGGCGTCGTCGGTCTTTCTGCGCTGGTGGGCTATTTGGACTATGTGCTGCTGCCCGCGCTGGCCTTTTTCCTGGGGCTGACGATCTACGCCGTTTATCGGCGTAAGAAAATGGCCTGCTAAACCCGACCGATCCGGAACCGAAATGAAACGCATACTCGCTATTCACGGCATGACCTGCGCGCACTGCGCCCAAAGGGTCGAGGACGCGCTCAATGCACTTCCTAGCGCAAGCGCTGTGGTGTCCTATGCCGAGCGCCGTGCCGAAGTCCAATTGGATGACGGCACAGATGAAACCACGCTGATCGAAGCGGTACAGGCCCAAGGCTACGATGCCCGCAACTGGGACGACGAATCTTCGCTTGCCCAGTCTTCACGGGTCGCGGGAGAAGACGAAAACCGCCATATCGCGATCGTTGGCAGTGGCAGCGGCGCGTTCGCGGCTGCCATCCGCGCCGTTGAGGCAGGGGCA
>NZ_APND01000010.1:0-6323 GCF_040361215.1 Salinisphaera dokdonensis CL-ES53 | reverse complement strand
ATTACTGATCTGGGCGCATAGAAAATACGGCAACTGAGCGTATCGGCCGCATTACTGAGCCAGCTCGGGCTGCCTGCATCCCCACTACGGCTCAGACCCTTTTGAAGCTTTTAGGCAGCTTAAGGTAGCGATGGGTTCACGGTGCTCGGAATCGACGTAGAAAGCGTCGAGGGTGGAAGGCAAAGCCCCGAGTCATTACAGGCTTGTACCACGGCCTGGACGGTGGGTATGTCGTTGTCGGCAACTTTATCCAGAGCTGCTATCAACTTAACTTTGCCCGAATACACCCGGATCGGGTCTTCAAGGCCGACGTCGAGTTCATCGCCCGGTGGGTATGCAAGCTCGGTCGATAACAGCACGCCGTTCGCAAATACCTTTATATCGGTCGGTATAAGAAAATCGAAGGAGGCGGGATTGGCGTTGATATGCCACTTCGATACGATGTCCAGTGCTATTTGGATCGTATCGCCTTCGCGCGATGCATCGAGATCCACATGGGCCGCGCTAAAACGCTGTGTTTGTGGGGGGACGGACTTCGAGGCTGTTGATGACTCTGATGCGGTATAGAGGTCAACAACGGCCCGCTTGCCATCCCGGTTATTACCGGTCGACTGGCCAGTCGTCGATTGCACTTCGGACTTCGTACTAGGCGCGGTCCATTGCCAGGAAAGAAAAAGGCCGCTGACCGTGATCGCGATGGTCGCTGGCAATAGCCAAGAGAGGACAAAACTCTTACGGGTCGACACGCGTCTGCTCTCCACTGGTTTCGATGGCTGTTTTCAAAGTGCCCACCGTAAATAAATCGGGCAGGCGCCGGTGAACCGCCCCGTTCGGCTTCAAGACCACGGCGAAGGGCAGGCCGGCGCCACCGAAGGATCGTAGGTAGGCGTCAAGCGCAGCGTCCGGCCGCGTGAGATCGGCGCGTAGAACGCGCATCTGGGCTGCATCGACGGCTTGCGCAATCGCGGCGTCGGCGTAAACGGTTTGTTCCAGAACTTTGCAGTTAATACACCAATCCGCCGTGAACTCGACAAGCACCGGCGCGCCGGCAGTGCGGGCCTCGGCAAGCGCGCGCTCCGTTAGCGGCTGCCAAGGCAACGCGTGCTGTGTGCCGGCCCCACGATCAAAGCCGAGCGTGACGGCGCCGGCCACGCCAGCGACCAAGACGAGCGCCGGTACCAAACGCGCGCCGAATCCGGGGCCGACCACCAATGCGCGGATTAACCAGAAAGCCAGGGTCCCGAGCCAGGCGGTCCACAGCAGGGTGCCGACGCGTTCCGCGAGCACGGTCGTTGCAAAAAACGTCGCGCCGGCCAGGAGAATCAGGCCCATGACCTGCTGCACGCGTGACAGCCATGCGCCGCTGCGTGGTATGCGTGTCAGTAGTCCGGGTCGGGCCAGCAGAACGAGGTAGGGTAGGGCCAACCCGACGCCCACCGCCATGAACAGCGCAAAGATCGTGCTTGGCGCCTGCGTGAGGGCAAACGCCATGACGCCGCCCAGGAAAGGTCCGGTGCAGGGCGCAGACAAAACCGCGGCCAGAAAACCGGCCAAGTAGGGTTCGGCATAGCCGTTGCCCTGGACGCGATAAACCCATTGGGGCGGTTGCACGCCGCGCCCCGCGAGACTATAAACGCCGAGGCCGGCGAACAGAAAAGCCAGTACCGCGCGAAACCAGAACGCCTGGAACAGGGTGCCCCAGGTCCAGTTCAGCATGGCGGTCGCCAAAGCGAGCGCGCCGAAGAACGTGAGCGTGCCGGCCAGCAGCGCGATCGCTGCCAAAAAGCGCTGTCGCGTACCGCTGCCCACCACACGCGCGATCGTGCGCAACTTGATGGGCAACGCGGGTAGCACACACGGCGTGAGATTGAGCAGCACGCCGGCGAACAGCGCCAGCAGGAGATTCGTCCAGATCGTCATCGCCTGGCGTTTTGGCGGCGGCGATCCCGCGCCCTGGAATGGTCGTGCTCGCGGTTTCGCTCATGCGCGCCCCGCGATCGGATGACGTGCGCCGCGCCGAACAGGATCAGCGCGGCGCCCCCCGCCAGAATCCAGATATAGACCGGCAGGTGCAGCGCCTGACTACCGAGCAGTACGCTCAGTACGGTCAGCGGCAAAATACCCACGCCGGTGGTCCAGACGAACGTCCATCGCGGCACGCCGGCGAGTCCCGCGGCGTAATTGACCAGATTGAAGGACATGATCGGTATCAGGCGCGCGGTCAGCAGTGTCGTAATACTGCTATCACTCACGAATGCATCCAACCGCGCCTGATAACGCAGCGGAACCAAGCGTGACCGTGCGGCCGGGCCCAGGGCCCTTGCGATTTCGTAACTCAGTATTGCGCCGATCATTGCACCCGCCCAGGTGAGCAGTACACCCAGCCCGGAGCCGAAGACGACGCCATTGGCGATTGCGATGACCTCGGCCGGAAACGGCACGAAAGAGTGAGCCGTCATCAGGCCGATGGAAGCCGCAGGCGCCCAGGGACCAGCGCTCTCAAGGAGCGCGTGCAAACCATCGCTACTAAAATCGACAGCAAACAGGGTGTATTCGACCAAGCACCAGAGGATAACGATATCGATCCAAAGCAATGCCGCGGTTAGCACCACAGCCGCTATCAGCCACCCGCTGCGCGCGGTGCGTAGCAATGTGCGGAAGACCATAGCTAACAACACGAGGCCGAGTGCGGCCAACGCCAGGCAGACGAACAGCAAATCTGCGTTCATCGCCATCGGACTTCTCGCTGATCTTTTCGTTTCGGTAGGAAATTAAGCTTGAACATGGGTACCACGGGCGGTCATGAGCCCCCAGAGCCAGTTGATTTTGTAGGTTTCGATCTGCACGGCGGCGTAGCCGCTTTCTTTGAGCATTCGAGCGCACTCATGCGTTCGATAGGTCCGTGCGTGCGCATGCGCGCGCAGCCGTTGATAGCGCTCGAACAGCCGGCACATCAGATAATCGCCACACCAGTCCGTGAGCATGAGCTGGCCGCCTCCGGTCATAGCGACCCGCAATCCGGGCGTATCCCTCGGCCACGTTTTTGTTCGGAGCTTCGGTTTGCATATCGGAGCACAACCCTGCGAATAAATGGCCGGCGTTATATATCGTTGGGGCTATGCCAAACACGGATGGCGCGGGGCATGTTTTGTCTAAGAACCCGGACACAGCAACATGTCTGTGCCCGGGGCAGCACACTCTCAGCCGTTATTTGTTCGGCTGCTTGGTCATGCGAAGATAGGGCTTGAGCTCGTTCCAGCCGGCCGGGAACAGCTTCTCGGCTTCTTCATTGGACAACGCCGGCGACACGATCACGTCGTCGCCGTCCTGCCAGTTGGCCGGGGTGGTGACCTTGTAGTTGTCCGTCAGCTGCAGTGAATCGATCACCCGCAGGATCTCGTCGAAATTGCGCCCGGCACTCTTCGGATAGGTGAGCGTCATCCGGATCTTCTTGTTGGAATCGATGATGAACACGCTGCGCACCGTCGATGTGTCGCCGGCGTTTGGGTGGATCATGTCGTAGAGTTCCGCGACCGTGCGGTCGGAATCGCCGATGATCGGGAAATTCACGGACTGGCCTTGGGTTTCCTCGATATCGGCCGACCAGCGTTTGTGATCATCGACCGAATCCACCGAGACCACGATGGCTTTTACGGCGCGTTGGGCGAACTTCTCCTTGAGTCCGCCGACCGCGCCCAACTCCGTAGTGCAGACCGGTGTGAAATCGGCCGGATGCGACATCAACATGCCCCAGCCGTCGCCGAGCCATTCGTGGAAATCGATGCGGCCTTCGGTGGTGTCGGCCGTGAAATTCGGTGCGGTATCGCCTAGACGTAGGCTCATTTCTATACTCCTGTTCGATGAAGAAAAGGCCGACGGCCTCAATTCCGGTGGCCGCCGGCGCGCTCGTATCTAGCCCTGGTCGGTTGAACCGTCAGTGCCGTCCATATTCTCCATCTTGCTCTGCATCATCTTGTTGCAGGTTTCCATCATGTCGTTCATCTGACCCATCATTTTCATCATGGGCATGTTGCCATCGCCCATCATGCCCATGCCGTGGCCCTTGCCCTCCTGGCCTTGCATCATGTGGCCCATGTTGCCCTCGGATGCCGGCTTCGCGTCCTCGCCTTGCGTTGCGGCGAATACGGCGGGCACGCCCGCGATCAGGGCAGCGGCGATGATCGTTTTTACTGTTGTACGCATGTTTCTAGTCCTCTTTGGGTTGGTCGGAAGGTGCGCTCGATGACGCGATCTGATTTGAATAACGGGTTTGAGTATCTGGTTCCTGCCGGGACGTTGCACCATCGGTAGCGGTCGGCCGCATACTCCACATCATCCAGCCCATCATGATCATGCAGGGCAGGGTGAACAGCAGCGGGACGGCTCCGATGGTCACGACCCAGTCCCAGTTGAATACAAGCCCGACCGCCGCGGCGGCAACGCCGCCGACTAATAAGCTGCGGGGTTCGAGCCAGCGCCGGGCTGGAGGCACGGAGTCGGGTGACGTCGATTTTCCGGAATCACAGCTTTTCATCGTTTGTTACCTCGGTAATTGCCTGAATAAAGGCTCAATACGTCGTGTAAACGTCGCCATTCAGCGTTTTGATGACGAACGGTTCGCTCTTTTTGCCGGGCATGCCCGGCGAGCCGCTCGGCATGCCGGGTAGAGCGATACCTCGGATATCGGGTTCCTCGCGCAGCAGCTTGGCAACGACCGGCTCAGGTACATGCCCGACGACGACGTAGTCGCCGATGAGAGTGGTGTGACAAGACGACAACGCCGGTTCGACGCCGTGCTTTTCGTTGAGAGCCGCCATATCGTCCGTGTCGAGCACGTCCACCTCATACCCCTTGGCGTTGAGGTAGTCGGCGTACTGCTCACAGCACATGCAGCCCGGGTTGTGGTAAAGGCGAGCCTGTACCGGTGCCGCGATGGCCGCGCCGGTCGAGATAAACAGAACGAGCATGAGCGTTAGGCGCGCCACGGTCGCATTACGTAGTTGGGTCATCGGAAGAACTCCACGTGATCTAGGGAGTTCCGGAAAGCCGTTAGGCGTGCACATGCGACGTAATGGTTGATGTCGCATGACAGACCAGCACTGACCGCAGAGGCGCGGTCTGTGTAAGCTCAGCCGGAGTTTGTGACGCGCTCAGGCGTCAGTCAGATCAAGCGTGGATAGCTCGCGGGGGAAAAGGGTCGGGCCCTTCGAGTTGGCGGCCCAAATGCGTTTCGATGTGAAACGTGGGCACCGCAGGTGGCAGGGGCGTAACCCCGGCAGTGTTATGCGCAACATCAGCCATTATGCCGCAGATGGCCACTGCGCAAGTCGAAGTCGCCGCGGTTGAGTGCTGCGGCTTCGTGGTGTCGGCCTGACATAACGAGCAATCGCTTGACGCGTTCTCGGCCGGCATGGTCCACGCCATGACCGCTGGACTGGCCAGCACGCTGGTGAATACCAGCACCAAGATCAGCGCGTGGAGCACTTTAGACTTCATGTTTTCAATATAGGCCACAAATATGCCGTAAACAATACCCGGAGTGTGGTACGGGGCCGTTATTTTTTAGACGATCGGGGAATAACGCGGCATCTATTTCGGAACGGCCCGACCTTAATTCGTAGAGGGCCTTTTATTTAGTCGTTTTCGATGTGTGTACAGTCAAAACGTCGAAGCGAGAGGTGTCGGTGGTTCCGCAGCCGCGGGAGCGAATGGCTCGGGGTCTCAGACGGTGCGCTTTATGATCGTTGGGGTTTGGTGGTGTATTGATTCAAGCGCAGCCAGTTCGCCGTTGATTTCGTCGGCACCACGACGTAGAGAGATCTCAATATCGTGTTTGCCTTCTCGGCGCGCCTGACGTTCGCTCCGCTCTGATCGTATTCGTCGAAGAAAACCAGCTTGCCGCATTCGTTATCTAGGCCGATTTCGATTCGCACCGTGTCCCCGGGTATATCAGCGGGGCCGTGGCGTGCCGCGGTGTAGATCCGGTTTGCCATTGACACCCTCGCTCTAACAGATCGGTGCCTGGAATACCTGCACGGATCCGTGTGCCGCTGGGGCCGACACTCGCCCCGAGCCCACGCAGGCCTGCATTCAATCGTATGCCAAGAGCAATCGTTCACTGAACGACGGAAACGAAAGCCATCTGATCGTCGCAAATCCTGGTCCGGATCACTGCGAAAGTAGCAACGACGATGTCTTAGTGCGCCGTTGAGCAGCGTGGGTTGAGAACGGCGGCGAAGGTTCAGGCAAGAAGTTTGGAAAGTCCGCTTTGGGTCCAGGCTGTGTGAAAACGCTCCCACCGGCTAAACTTCTCGCAGGCTATT
>NZ_APND01000009.1:0-37393 GCF_040361215.1 Salinisphaera dokdonensis CL-ES53 | reverse complement strand
ATAGCCTGCGAGAAGTTTAGCCGGTGGGAGCGTTTTCACACAGCCTGGGCCGGATTCGGACATAACGGGCAAGTCAAAATAATGCGGTGTTTAGTCGCAGTGAGGCCAATCTTAATTACGGCGGCAACCAACGCGGGTACCTTTGAACATCAAGAGTCGCTAGAGCCTACAACGCACGAGACATATAGCTTTCAAAAATGCATGGGGTGCCATGCCAAGTAGGTTGATCGCGCCTACAGGCTGTATAGACACCGCGTTTTCAGTTCTTTCGCATATCCCAAGCGGTCCGCTGTGCACGCTCGGGTCTGGCGGGTAGGTCGAAAACTAGCGTTTTGAGGTTTCGGCGCAGCACTCCATGGAATATCTCGTCAAAAGCGGCGACCCGGAAAAGCAGCGTGTGGGCTGCGTGGTCGTGGGTATCTTCGATCGGCGCAAGCCTTCAACGCAAGTTGAGGCGCTGGACGGCGTCAGCCTCAAGCCGGGCGTGGCCATGGACGAGATGAAATACGACATGGGCGGCGCTGCCAGCGTGTTCGGCGCCGTGCAGGCCGCCGCCGAACTGGGCAGCCGATCAACGTGGTCGGCGTGGCGCCCTCCACTGAAAACCTGCCGGACGGCAATGCCTACAAGCCGGGCGATATCCTCACTAGCATGTCCGTTCAGACGGTCGAAATCCTCAACACCGACGCCGAAGGCCGTCTGACCCTGGCCGATGCGCTGACTTATGTCGAGAAAAGGCGCGACCGGACGCCCGGTGGGTCTGCTGGTGCAGTATCTGGTCGATCGCGCAGAACACGTTGACGACAGATACCTAATTTAGTCGCGAATTCCGTGCCGTATAGGCGACGGTCACACAACTGCGCTGACTGTCTATTTTACAGCTGCGTCCGGAGTCTAAAGTTGCTCATATCTTTTCAACGACAAACTTCCCACATACTCAACATGACTTAGAGCGCGACTCGTCCGCGCGGACTCCATCGGATAAATTATCTATTATCGGGCAGTCGGGCCGTTCATCGCCTTGACAGTTATCCGCAAGGTGTCGAAGCGTTTCGTGCATAGCCTGTAATGCCTCAATTTTTTCTTTTAAAGCCTCTATGTGATCTACGGCTAGGGCTTTAACGTCAGCGCTCGTGCGCCCCCGATCGCGCCATAAAGATAGAAGTTCATGCATTTTTTCGACTGAGAAGCCCAGATCCCGCGCTTTCTGGATGAAGCTCAAGGTATAAACATCTTTTTCCGTGTAAACGCGATAACCAGAGTGCGTACGCGTGGCCTTTGGAATGAGGCCCACGCGCTCGTAATAGCGGATCATCTTAGCCGAGATGCCCGAGGCTTTCGCGGCTTGTCCTATATTCATGGTCGCCTCCTAACGTGGCTTGGCGCGACGGCTTACACCCGAACTGCCGCCTCCGATTCGGGCATAAAAAGCATATCGGCGTTCAGGCCGCGCTGCGTCAACGTATCTTGCGCCGCGTCGACCATGGCGGGCGGCCCGGCGACGTAGGCTTTCCAGCCGTCGAGATCGTTCAGGTCCTCACCGATGGCATCCGTCACCCAGCTGGTTCGCCAGCCATGCATACCGCTCGCCTCGGAAAGCACTGGTGTAAGGGTTACATTAGCGTAGCGTTCACCGAAGGCTTCGAAGTGTGCTTTGAAATACATATCCCGCGGTGTGCGCACGCCGTGATAGACATTGATCGGCTGGCGCAGTCCGCGCACGAGCGCTGTGTCCACGATCGACTTGATAGGCGCCAAGCCCGAGCCGCCGGCGATTACCACGATCGGCCCGGCATATTTCTCGCGTAGAAACGAGGCGCCGTACGGCCGTCTACCGTCACCTCGTCGCCCAGCGAGAGTGCCATGGCCACCCGCTCGCTGGTCGCCCCGCCGCCGGTCCGGCGCACGTGAAATTCCAGCACGCCGCTGTCGGGGCACGCGGCCATCGAGTAATCGCGGGTGAGCGCCTCAGGAAACGTGACCCGAACATACTGACCGGCGGAATACGCTAGCGGCGGGACGTCGACCACCTCAAGAACGACGCGCTTGATATCGCGCGTTGCGTCCTCGAGCTGCGCGACCCGGCATCGCAGTGTCTGGCACGGGTGTTCGGCGGTCTCGTCATCGCCGCCCAACCAGGCTCCGCAGGCATCGGCTTGTCGTTGTGCCCGACAGGCCAGAATCAAGCCGTTCGTCCGTTCTTCCGGCGACAGCGCGAACTTCGTGTGTTCGAGTAGTGCCACATCGCCGGAAATCAAGCGCGGCTTGCAGGCCTCGCACCGCCCGGAGCGACGGCCTTGCGGGTAATCGATGCCGGCATCCAAAGCCGTTCACAGGATGGTGTCGCCGGCCGGGACCGTGATTTCGGCGTCGGCAGATTGGATGGTGACGGTTCTCGACATGATAATCGCTCCCGATCGATCGCGGTTATCGTGCCGCGGCGGCGGCTTCGGGCGCATGCTGCGGGGTTTCGTTTCCCAAGCCCATGAGCGGGGCGAACCGGCGCAGCCGCAGCGCGTTGCCCAGCACGAACACGCTGGACAGCGCCATCGCGGCTGCCGCGAAGATCGGCGATAGCAGCAGCCCGTAGAACGGGTATAGCAGGCCGGCTGCCACCGGAATCAGGCTGGCGTTGTAAGCAAACGCCCAGAACAAGTTCTCCTTGATATTGCGGATGGTGGCCCGCGACAAGCCGATGGCGTTGGGCACGTTGCGCAAGTCGCCGGACATCAGCACCACGTCGGCGCTTTCGATCGCCACATCGGTACCCGTGCCGATAGCCAGGCCGACATCGGCCTCGGCGAGCGCCGGCGCATCGTTGATGCCGTCGCCGACGAAGGCCAGCCGGCGGCCGCCCTCGCGCAGACGCTTGACCGCCTTGACCTTGCCATAGGGCAACACCTCGGCAATGACCTCGTCGATCCCCAGCCGCCGGGCGATAGCCTCGGCCGTACGCTGGTTGTCGCCGGTGATCATGGCCACGCGCAGACCCAGGCGGTGCAGCGCCTCGATGGCGCTCGGCGTCGAGTCCTTGATCGGATCGGCCACGGCGATAATCGCCGCCAGGCGGCCGTCGATCGCGGCATAAAGCGGTGTCTTGCCTTCGTCGGCCAGACGGCTCGCACTCTCGGCGAAGACGGTTACATCCAGCCCGAGCTGGCGCATGAAACGGTCCGCGCCGATCCCGACGGTTCGGCCGTCGACGGCGGCCGACACGCCATATCCGGGGATCGCCTCGAAGTTTACGGCCTTCAGGCGCGATGCGCCGGATGCGCGCGCGGCGTCGACGATCGCCCCGGCTACCGGATGCTCGGAGTGCGCCTCGACCGCGGCGACAGTTTGCAGCACGTCGTCGCGTGCGAAGCCGTCGGCGGCCACCAGATCAGTCAATTCGGGGCGCCCCTTGGTAAGGGTGCCGGTCTTGTCGAGCGCGATGGTGTCGATATCGCGCAGGCTCTGCAGCGCCTCGCCCTTTCGGAACAGCACGCCCATCTCCGCGGCGCGGCCAGTGCCAACCATGATCGAGGTCGGCGTGGCCAGCCCCATGGCGCACGGGCAGGCGATGATGAGCACGGCCACCGCGTTGACCAGCGCAAAGGTCAGCGCGGGCGTGGGCCCGAAAGCGAGCCACACCGCGAACGTCAACGCGGCCGCCGCGAGCACGGTCGGCACGAACACGCCCGTCACGCGATCAACCAGCGCCTGGATCGGCAGCTTGGCGCCCTGCGCGGCTTCCACCATCTTGATGATCTGCGCCAGCATGGTGTCACCGCCAACCTTGGTGGCGCGGAAACTGAAACTGCCGGTCTTGTTGATAGTGCCGCCCACGACCTCGGCCCCGGAATGCTTCTGCACCGGCACCGGTTCGCCCGTGATCATGGATTCGTCGACGTAAGACGTGCCTTCGGTCAACTCACCGTCCACCGGCACTCTCTCGCCCGGGCGCACCTGCACGATGTCGTCGACCTGAACGTCCTCGAGCGCGACCTCGACGGGCTCGCCGTCACGAATGACTCGCGCGGTTTTCGCCTGCAAGGTCATCAGACGTTTGATCGCCTCGCTGGTGCGGCCCTTGCTGAGCGCCTCCATGTAGCGCCCGATCAGGATCAGGGTCACGATCATGGCCGAGGCCTCGTAGTAGACGTTGACCGTGCCCTGGGGCAATACACTCGGTAGGAAGGTCGCGACCAGCGAGTAGCCGTAGGCGGCACTGGTGCCCAGCATGACCAGCGAGTTCATGTCGGGCCCGCCGCGCACCAAGGCCGGCCAGCCTTTCTTGTAGAATCTCAGACCCGGGCCGAACTGCACCAGACTCGCGAGCACGAAGAACAGATAGAATTTGCTCTGCTGGCCGAGTGTGGCCATCAGCCATTCGTGCAGGCCCACGAAGACATGACCGCCCATCTCGAGCACGAAGATCGGCAGGGTTGCCGCGCCGGCCAGCAGGATGCTGCGCTTGAGCGCGCTGATTTCCTCGGTTCGCGCCCGGGCCTGTTGATCGCCACTGGCGCTGTCCGCAACCGCTCGGGCTGCATAGCCGGCATCGGCGACCGCGCCCGTCAGTCGATCGGCGTCGACCAGGCCGGCGACATGGCGCACCTGCGCTTTCTCGGTGGCGAGATTTACGTGCACTGCCAACACCCCCGGCACGGCAGCCAGCGCTTTTTCGATGCGCGCCACGCAGGACGCGCAACTCATGCCTTCGATCGTCAGCTCGGTTGTCTCGTCGACGACCGTGTAACCGGCACCCTCCACAGCGTTCTGGATGGCTGTGGTGTCAGGCGCGGACGAGAAGGTGAGCTCGGCGCGCTCGGTCGCGAGGTTTACGTTCGCGGCCTCGACGTAATCGACACCGCGCAGCGCTTTTTCCACACGCCCGACACAGGACGCGCAGCTCATGCCGGCAATGCTGATGCTCAGCGTGCCACTGCTTGCGGGCGCGGCCGACACATCCCGATCATTCAACGGTTGGGTCGATGCCATGGTCGTTTCTCCGCTACTGGGACTGTACGTATGCGGATTTTCAACCTTCCAACAATTGGAATGTCAAGCGCCGGGTTTTGTTTCGTACTCGAGACGAACCCAAGAGGGTTTCAAGGGTTTTCGTCGAGCGTGTCCCACGAATGAGCGTACAGTGGCCTGCAGCTGCATTGACGCGTTGGCTGGCATAGCATCACGAACCGTTTTTTTAAACGTTCGGTGCAAGCTGATCGTCGCTGGGGCGCTGCAGCCGCTTAAATCGGCACCCGAGGCACGCACACCCTGGCAGCGACTGGTTGCCAAGCGCGAGTCGTAACCCAGTTGTCTGAATCATCAGATCGCGTCAAAGCACCAGCGAGTGCCGGACGCTTGCATGTCGCTGATCACGGCTCGTGTCTGGCGCTTTGACCGGAGCCCATGGCACCCGCTTGACCTTACAATGGTGGTAACGCGTAGCGTTGAGTCACTGAATATCTAATCATCGGGGCTTCGCGATGCGCCACTTGTACTGGCGTTTTGGCAACGTCGGCCTTCGTTGGTCGACGGGCTGACTATCATGGATTCGGGTTTGACCGACGGGGGTGTCACGAAGCCGCAGCGACGACCTCCGCCTGGTCGCTGCGCTCCAGCGATGGAAAGTTTTGTGCACGCGCGTGCCAACGACGTCACCAAGCCCGAGGGTATCGACTCAGACGATCCGGCGTTCTACACAAGGTTCCACGGGTACGACAGCGCCTGCGTGACCGGCCACACGGCTCGAGGAAAAAGACCGACCCTGGATGGTGAACGCCCCCTGCGCCCCGAAGCTTGCAGTCCCGAATGTGGTGGACCGACAAGGGCCTGTTCTGGATCATCAAGGGCGGCATCAAGGTGACGGCCATGATCGCCCTGGTTCCACGCATACCGACAGAGACGTTTGCGGCGTTGCGGCATTCCTCCGGCAAGTGCCATCCATGAACCCACAGCGCCATCAGGAACTCAAGCACGGTGAAAAGACAAAGAAAGATCCCGCGGTGAACGATTGATATCGGCCTCGTTTGCCCGTTAGCAGAACCCAACTACTCGCGCCGCGCCACCGTTCTCAGCGAGGACTACCATGGAAACAAAACTACCCATTCCCCCGTTCACCCTGGATGCGGCAAAGAAAAAAGTTCGGGCCGCCGAGAACGCTTGGAACACATGCGATCCGGAAAAAGTGTCCCTGGCCTATACGCCGGACAGCGTCTGGCACAACCGCTCGGATTTTTTCGCCGGCCGCGAGGCCATCGTTCGATTTCTGACACAGAAATGGGAGCGCGAGCGCGGGTACCGGCTGATCAAGGAGCTCTGGGCCTACGGCGAGCGCCGCATCGCCGTACGGTTCCAGTACGAGTGCCAGGACGCGTCGGGTCAGTGGTTTCGCAGCTACGGCAACGAACAGTGGGAGTTCGACGACAACGGCCTGATGCGCCGCCGCGAGGCCAGCATCAACGACGTGCCGATCAAAGACGGCGATCGCCGCTTTCTTTGGCCACAAGGGCCACGCCCCGGGGGCCATCCAGGCCTGACGGACCTGGGCCTGTAGCCGAACGTCGTCGAAATATGTATGCACGTAGCGACGATGGCATCATCGATGCTTGGTCAGACCATGCGGACTGGTGGTCGCGCCTGGTTCGTGAGCGCAGGATCGAAAGTCGCCGGCTGGTCACGGATCAGGCGGTGTTACACACCGTACTCCGTCATCATCCCGCGCACGTGCTCGATGTGGGTTGTGGCGAGGGCTGGCTGGCGCGCCAGCTCGCCTCCGCTGGCGTAACGGTTACCGGCACTGATGCTAGTCCGACGCTTATTCGCCATGCCCGAGAACTTGGCGGCGGAGAATTCCACATCGTAGCGCACGAGACGCTCGTAAACTTCACGTGCCCAAGTCCGCCGGATGTGATCGTCTGCAATTTCTCCCTACTCGGCGAAACGTCAGTCGAAACCGTTTTCGCCGCAGCCAGATCTCTTTTGGCCTCGAAGAGCCATTTTATCGTGCAAACACTGCACCCGGTTGCCCTATGTGCGAGCGGCCAAACCTACGAGGACGGCTGGCGCGCGAGCGGCCAAATCGCACCGGAGCGTAACCCACTGGAAGGTGCACCTTGGTATTTCCGCACCCTGGCCAACTGGTTAAACCTGTTTCGCGACCATCAACTAAAGCTACAAGAAGTGATAGAACCGATAGACACGCGCCACAACCGACCCGCCTCAATTATATTCGTCGCAAAACCGTTGCTTTCCGATCCTTGAGCACGCTAGAGCGTATCCCCGACGGTAGGCGGCAAAATGACCGTAGGTCGAACATAGTACGACCATCAAGCTAGCGACATACTTGACATTCCAACCGTGGGAACCCAGACCTTAGACGCCTGTCTGTAAATCGGGAGTAACAAATGAAACGTTTTTCAGTTGAAGACATGTCCTGTGAACACTGCGTCGGAACGATCACTCGCGTGATCGAAGACACTGACCCGGACGCGACTGTGAGCGTCGATCTGGCAGGCAAGGTGGTTGCAATCCAGAGTACCGTAAGTAACGAGCAACTGCGTCAGGCTATGGGTTCAGCCGGTTATGAAGCTGAGCCCCTCGCTTAACGTGTGACCTGTTGACGCGGCGTCTCGCCCCGGCGTTTTTCCCTCCGACGTGGGGCGAGCTTTTTGCGGCGTTTCCACGAATCGATGACGTCAACGCCACAACGAATAGATAGCGCTTAGTCGTAGCCATGGCCGACGTGACGATCGAGCCACCATCAAATGGTGTTATCAATATCAATCCGAGCCGTATGCGTGACGGCCCTACCATCCGCCGGGCGTTTAGACCACAGGCAGCGTCGTGAACACATCCGCAGGCCCAACGATCAACCCGGCGATTTGTCGATCCTCGTGGATGCTTCGAAAGGCGGCAGCCAACGCGCCAACAGCAAGCCCAATAGCAATACAGCGAAATCGGTCAGCCAGACCTGTTCACCGACCCAGAGCACGAAGCCGATGCAGCGGGCCAATCCAAGCCACGAAAACACGCTCGCATCAAGTCGAGCGGGCGCAATGTCCTCCCAATCGCGGTCGCGCCGAAGATCAGGCTGGTTCGGCAGCCTGCAGCATCAGCAGAAATGAGGGATTCCCAACGACCGACTGCATTGCAGCCCGGGGATGCAGTCGAGCCGAATGAGCCTATGCTGGCAACAACTTTACAAAACTGCATGGTGTGCGGTGCCTGATGAGTTATGCTTAGTATCTAATCAGTTCGGCTGCCTGCGGAGTGGCGCGCAAAGGCACTTCCTCCTAATATCATCAAGCTCTTGATTTTTAGCGTGATCGACTCTAGTTTCTGTTGTATGCGTGTCCTGTTCGCTATGTGTATTCTACTGCTCACATTTTCCGTGCAGGCTAGCGGACTCACGCCCTCACGCGCTTCGACTCAGTTCGCCGGGTCCCATGCGCAACTCACAGCCGGTCATACGTCATCAAGTACGCTACGTAATACCAATAAGAAACTTCAAGGCATTAGTGAGAGCCACAAACACTATCAGTGCACATCTGTAGGCCATTGCGCAGCCAGTGCTATAGGCGTCAGCACTTTTTTATTTAAAACAAATTATTACTCTTCGCAAAGCCTCGCCGCCCTTTATAAGGCCGAGGTTGGCAGCGGATTCACATCACCGCCATATCGCCCTCCCGCCGCGGCACCCTAATCTCAATGTAGTTACAGCGACTACACGCTGAGGCCAGTTAAGGTTCTATTTAAACCTGATTGGGCCTTGCGCTCGCGTCGCACCCGCGCTGCTATGAACGTAGTTCGTGGCCCAAAGCTATCCAGGCTGGCCAACGCACGTTACGTTCCAGCCGATAGTCTGTATAGATCATAGGAATCAGAATTATGCGTATCTCAAAAGCCAAATCGCGCGTGTTTATTGCTGCCTCTCTAGTCCTGGGTAGCTCGATATTTGCTTCAGCCAACGCTAACCCGGGGCATGAAACGGAATCGAGTAGCTCTGCGGCTTCTGGAAAAACACACGCCGCTGCAGCGATCAATAGCGAGTCCAAGACAGGTAATCCTCCAGGCTCGACGAGCTCCGGCCCTAGAAGTGCCGACGACTACGACGTAATTGACCACTCCGCCAAAAGTGGGCAGACGTCGAGTAAAGGCTCTTCAAGTGAATCACAAAAGAAAAGCCTGGAAGGCGAGGATCACACTGATCCGCAGGCGCATATTCACGCCGGGCCTCATAATCGCGACTGACTCTAGGTATTGAGACACCTATAAGGTCGCTTAATAAAAGGGGGCGGCTTTTGCCCGCCCCCTTTTCTCCCTTCTCGCAATCACACGCCAGCTGTCGGGTTAAGGCGGACATCCCCAGTGCGTTCAGAATTCAGTCTTGATTTCTGTCAAAACCCGAAAATCTAGACCGGAAGCATCACCCTCCCACCCTGTGAACACATATAGGCGGCGCGTTCGTTGGGTCGCTTCTGATTAAGAAGGGGTATTCCTATCTCCACCATTGGCAAAACCGCATGCACACTCGGCATGTCTGTCGACACGCTGCGCTATTACGAAAAAATTGGTCTGCTACCCCCTGTTGCACGGGATAGTCAAGGACGACGACATTTTGCAGCGCGAGACCTGCGGCGTCTGCGTTTCATCCAACGCGCCCAACGCTGTGATTTCTCTCTAGACGAAATCAGGGTCTTGCTCGAATCACGAAGCTGCCGCGACGCTGCCCGGCCTGAGGTTGCGCGTTTGACCCAGCAAAAACTAAGGGATGTCCAAGCTCGGATAGCCGAGTTGAATCTGCTTCAACAGGAACTCGGAAACCTATTGCAACGATGCGAAGCCAGCGGTCAGGGTTGCCCAATAATCGATCGGTTCGACGCTCCGACCAAGTAATCCCAATAACAATGATTTTGAGGCGGTAAATAATTCTTGACCTAGAGTCAACTCTAGGTCGTACGCTCTTTTGCAATGGTTCTCTATGCACAGCTGACAACAGGCTGCGGACCAAAGACAAGGAGCCGCCTATGCAAACCACTACGCTTAACATCATTGGCATGCATTGCAATGGTTGTGCGCAAATTGTGAAGACCGTTATCGAGCAGCAACCCGGCGTTAGAGGCTGTTCGGTTTCATTGGACGCACACGAGGCGCGCGTGGCACACGACGCAGCGGAATCGCCCTCCGATGCCATAGTCGAGGCCATACGAAAAGCTGGCTACACCGCCATATCCTCGACGTCGTAAGCGATGGAAGACCTGGCATTTCTCGCACTCGCTGCGAGCTTGGGCCTGCTTGGCTTTGTAGAGCCCTGCTCGGTTGGAAGCCATCTCCTTTTTTTAAAGTATTTAGACCGGCTACCAGCCCGCGAACAGCTGTATCAAACACTCGTATTCTCCCTGGTACGTGCCGCGTTAATGGCTGGACTCGGCGTACTCGCGGCGACGATCGGCGCGCAACTAGTAGCTTTTCAGCACGGCTTGTGGATGGCTCTAGGTAGCCTTTACCTCCTACTAGGGCTAACTTACTTGGCCGGCGGTACGTCGTGGCTTATCCGCCAAAGCGACCGATTGCTGCCGCGCGTACCGACGACATCCAGTGGCGCCGCGCTCGGCGTGTTGTTTGGCTTAAATATCCCTGCTTGTGCTGCTCCGTTGCTCGCAGTCTTAATCGGCGGCGCCGCAGCTCAAGTCGCCTCCGGGGGCGGGATAGCCTATGGCGGCGTGTCCCTGTTGATCTTTGGACTCGCGTTGTCCAGCCCGCTTGTGCTCGCGGTGGTCACCCGACGTGGACGTCGGTTGTTGAATACGATCGCGCGATTCGCTGCACGGATGCCCCGCATCACGGGCGCAGTGCTCGTCCTGCTCGGGGTCTGGTCTATCGGACTGGCGTTGTAAGGTCGTGTGTTGCGAGCATCTATACGGCCCTCATTTCGACACGAGAATCGCCCGTGAAGTGCATATGCATACCGTGATTCTGGAAACCACGTTGGTTTGTCCGGCCTGCGGACGGCAGGCCCAGGAAACCGTGCCAGCCGACGCCAGTTTGTACTTTTATGAGTGCGGCGGCTGCGGTGCATCGCTGCGTCCCGTGTACTGCTCTCACGGATCGATGCCCTGTCTTAAATAGTATGGAAGGACGGCAACTGCTCATGCTGGGACGAACACGCATCGGACCGCGCCAGCTCCATGAAGAGGTGATGCCATGAACGAGGCAACCGCAAATTCCGACCAATTCCACCCATGGAGCGAGGAAACCGCCGGTGATTCCGGCATCCGCCGCGTACGCGCCCACATCGGCGGGCTGCATTGCTCGTTGTGTACCGGCACCATCGAGCGAGCGCTGAGGGCCAAGCGCGGCGTGCAACGGGTGGCTGTTAGCCTGACCCACGAGCAGGCGCTCGTGGAATACGACAGCGGCGAGACCGACGCCGCCACCCTTATGGGCACCCTCCAGCAGATCGGCTATACCCTGAGTGACCCGCGCAAGGTGGAACCCTTCGAGCGCCAAGAACAGGCGTTGGCGCTCGAACGCAACCGCTTCTTGGCAGCGCTGACACTGAGTCTGGCTGCGGTGGGTCTGATCGTCGATACCACCAGCGCTTGGACTCTGGGCCTGTCAGCGCTGGTCTACATCAGTTTGATCGGCTTTGGCTATGCCGTGCTGCGAGGCCGCGGCCACGCGATCGCGCTGGCCGGCAGCGCCGTTCTCGCCGCCGGCGGAATGATCCTGTTTGCGCTGCGCGTGAGCGGCATGCTGGCCGACTACGAGCCGATGCTGGTCGCGGCGCTCGCACTCGTCCTCATGTTCGGGCTGGCCCGGCATATGTTGGTCATGGCTGTTCAGGCGCTGCGCCGTGGCATCCTCAATCAGCACGTCCTCGTCGAAATCGGTGCTTTCGCTGGCTTAATAGGCGGCGCGATAGGGCTGGTAACACAACCGCCGGGTTATCCGACCGCAGCGTTTTTCGCGGTTTCGGTGATGGTGCTGACCTACCATTTGTTTTCCGAATGGCTATCGCTGATCGTCAAAACGCGTAGCGCGCAGTCGGTCAAACGACTGCTGGATCTGCAGCCGGAAACCGCACAAGTGGTAACCGAAGATGGCGAGCAAGAGCGACCGATCACGCAGGTTGAAGCGAACATGCAGGTCCGCGTGCGCCCAGGCGAGCGCATTCCGGTCGACGGCGAGGTAATCGACGGCAGTTCTGCAGTGGACGAATCGTTGATTACCGGCGAGCCGATGCCCGTGGAAAAAGCCGCCGGCGATCAAATCGTCGGGGGCGCCATCAACAATAATGGAACCTTGCTGATCCGGGTTACTGCAGTCGGGGACGAGAGCTTTCTCCATCAAGTGATATCCAGCGTGGAAGACGCCCGTGCGCTCAAGCCGGGGTTGCTGCATATCGTCGATCGGGTGCTACAAGTTTATACGCCTACGGTACTCATGATTTCCGCACTCGCGTTTCTGGGCTGGATCCTCGGCCCGCTAGCCTTCGGCGTCGATGCCGAACTCCAGCGAGCTATATTCGCAGCACTCACAGTGCTGGTAATGGGCTACCCCTGCGCGGTCGGCATATCTGCGCCCCTGTCGATCGTGCGTGGCGCCGGTGAGGCCGCAGACAAGGGTGTCTTGATGCGTACCGGGGAGGCCTTCCAGGCCTTGCGCAAGATCGATACCGTGGTGTTCGACAAGACCGGCACCCTAACCGAAGGCCGGCCGGCAGTGCGTTCGATTCACGGCATCAACGGCAATGACGACACCCTGCTGGCCTTCGCCGCTGCGGTGGAAGCTGCCTCGGAGCATCCGCTGGGCCGGGCAGTCGTGGAGGCCGCGCTCGAACGTGGGCTGGATTTTCCGGACGTCGAGGACTTCCACGCCGAGTCCGGCCGCGGTGTGACGGCGTGGGTTGACGGCGAGTCCGTGCGAGTCGGCAGCCCGGCCTTTCTAAGCAGCGCCGGGATTGCCTTGGACGTTTTGCAGGAACGTATCGACGCTGCCGAACAACAGGGCCACACAGTGGTCGTCGTAGCCCGCGGCGATCGGTTGCTTGGTGCAATCGCGCTCGGTGACGCGTTGCGCGCCGATACTGTCGATACCATAGCCCGGCTGCATGGCGTGGGCATTCGCACTGCGATGCTTACGGGCGACAATGAACGAACCGCACGGCATATCGGCCAGCGCGCCGGCATCGACGACGTGTATGCAGGGGTCCTCCCCGATCAGAAGGCCGAGCGCTTACGCGCCATGCAGCGCAACGCACGTCTTGCGATGGTCGGCGATGGCATCAACGATGCACCGGCGCTCATGCAGGCCGATATCGGTATCGCCATGGGCTCAGGCACCGACATCGCCATCGATGCGGCTGATATCATCATTTTGAACGGTCAGCTCGGGGCAGTGATCACCGCCTGGGAAATAAGCCGGTGGGGTTATCGCAAAATGCTGCAGAACGTGAGCTTGGCCTTTTTGTTCAATGGCATCGGCATTCCATTGGCCGCCACGGGCTTGATCTATCCAGTCTGGGCCATGGTGGCCATGGCTGCCAGTGTAACCGCGATCTTCGTCAATTCGCTTTGGCAGCGGCCGGCAATGTTCTTCGATGCCGTTGCGAGCGTAGACGCTTAGCGACATCTGAACTCAGTAATGGGTCTCTATAAAAACGTAATATTAACCGGGCTTTGTCATATAGCTATGCGCAACCGCTAACTGACCTTCTATCGACGGCGGTTGGTGTCGGGCGCGCAAGGCGCGGAGTTCTGCAGGTTGGTATCGGCTGGTCGCGCTGATCACGGGCTTAGCGGCGACTGTCATCTGGATCGCCCGATCCAAGCTTTGATCACCCAGGCGAGCTTTGACTGCACACATCTGGAAACCGGCCACATAAAAGGATCGAAGCCATGAGTTACATGTACGAGGGTCGGGCCATTTCCAATAGACGCCGTATTGCTCGCGCCGCTCGTCGCAAAAAATAATGACCCCGTACCCCACTCCGGGTATTGTTTGCGGAAGAAGTGTGGCTTATATTCGCATTGTGAAAGTCCACTTGCTCCACGTGCTGATCGTGATGCTGGTATTCACCAGCGTGCTGGCCAGTCCAGCAGTTATGGCGTGGACAATGCCGGCTGAGGCTGCGGCAAGTGACTGCACGTTGTGTAAGGCTGACACCACCAATTCGCAGCATTCCACAGCAGCGACTTCTACTTGCGCAATCGCCATCTGCGGCATGATGGCTTATGTCGGGCATGATCCTGCTGGGGTTACACCTCAGCCATCTGCGTTCCCCACGTTTCATATCGAAACGCATCTGGGGCGCCAACTCGAAGGGCCCGACCCTTTCCCGCCTCGAGCTTTCCACGTTTGATCTGATCGACGCCTGAGGGCGTCACGAATCTCGGCTGAGCCTGTACATTCCGCGCTCCTGCGGTCTGTTCTGGCGCGTCATGCGACCAACCCATTCTGTCGTATGCGCGCCAAACGGCTCTCCGGCTCTCTAGATCCCGTGGAGTTATCCCATGATCCAATCACGCAAAGCGAGCATGGCGCGCCTGACGCTTATGCTTGTCCTTTTTGTCTCGACCGGCGTGGCTATAGCAGCGCCTGTAACGGCCCGCCTCTACCACAACCCCGGCTGCATGTGCTGTGAGCAGTACGCCGACTATCTCGGTAACAAGGGGTATGACGTGGAAGTGCTCGACACCGACGATATGGCGGCCCTGAACAGAAAGCACGACGTAGAACCAGCGTTGTCGTCCTGTCATACCACCCTCATCGGCGACTACGTCGTCGTCGGTCACGTGCCCGAGCCGATCGTCGCCAAATTGCTGCGCGAAAAACCCGATATCCGCGGTATTACGCTGCCGGGGATGCCAAGCGGCTCGCCGGGCATGCCTGGCAAGAAGAGCGAACCGTTCGTCATCAAAACACTGGATGGAGACGTTTACACGACGTATTGAACCTGTGTGCACAAATTACCGAGGTAAACAACGATGAAAAGCTGTCATTCCGAAGAATCGACTTCGTCATCCGACTCCCGTCATTTGGCCAGACGATGGCTTGAGCCACGCAGCATCCTTGTGGGCGGCCTCGCCGCCGCGGCGCTCGGGCTCTTATTCAACTGGAACTGGGTGGTGGCTGTCGGAATCGCGCCGCTGCTGTTCACCCTGCCCTGCATGATCATGATGGGCTGGATGATGTGGAGCATGCGGCCGAAGCCTACTGATGATGCAACGGCCCGGCAGGAGCCAAACAAGCGGAACCGTTATTTAGAGCAGACCACGCCGTCGAGCGCACCTTCCGCACAATCCAAAGAGGACTAGACCATGCATACAAAAGTAAAAATGATTATCGCCGCCGCCCTGGTCGCGGCCGTACCCGCCGTATTCGCCGCCGCGCAAAGCGACGACAGCCAGTCGGCATCCGGGAACCATATGGGGCACATGATGCAAGGCCAGGACGGCAAGGGCCATGGCATGGGCATGATGGGCGATGGCGGCATGCCCATGATGAAAATGATGGGTCAGATGACCGACATGATGGAAACCTGCAACGAGATGATGCAGAGCAAGATGGAGAATATGGACAGCCCGGACAGTCCAGCCAACAAGGGCTAAACACCAACGCGCCGGCGGCCACCCGCTGTGGGGTCGCCGGCCTCTTCTTCATCGAACAGGAGTACGAAAATGAGCCTACGTCTAGGCGATACCGCACCGAATTTCACGGCCGACACTACTGAAGGCCAGATCGATTTCCATGAATGGCTGGGCGACGGCTGGGGCATGCTGATGTCGCATCCGGCCGATTTCACGCCGGTCTGCACGACCGAGCTGGGCGCGGTCGGCGGACTTACGGAACGCTTCGCCAAGCGTGGCGTGAAAGCGATCGTCGTGTCCGTGGATTCGGTAGAAGATCACAAGCGTTGGGCGGCCGATATCGAGGAAACGCAGGGTCAGGCCGTTAACTTTCCGATCATCGGCGATACAGATCGCAAGGTCGCCGAACTCTACGACATGATCCACCCGAACGCGGGCGATACGTCGACCGTGCGCAGCGTGTTCATCATCGATGCGAACAAGAAGATCCGCATGACACTGACCTACCCGAAGAGCGCCGGCCGCAACTTCGACGAGATCCTGCGTGTGATTGATTCGCTGCAGCTAACCGACAACTACAAGGTCACCACGCCGGCGAACTGGCAGGACGGCGACGACGTGATCGTTTCGCCCGCGCTGTCCAACGAGGAGGCCGAAAAGCACTTCCCGAACGGCTGGAACGAGCTTAAGCCCTACTTGCGCATGACCAAGCAGCCGAACAAGTAAGCGGCTAGCTCACCTCGTCGCCCCGAATACGCGCGATACGCTGTATTCGGGGCTTTATCTGCCTGTCGGATGCAACCCGCAATATGTGCAAAGAAACTACGCGATCGCGCGCGTCGCCCGGTAATTGGCTAGATATTAGCGGTGGTTGCCAGGAGACAGAATTGTGAAAATATTCGCGACTTTTTCGTCAATGCTGCTAGCGGTTTTCTTCTCCAACATCGCGAGTGCAGCGCAACAGTCCGGCCCCGGCCGAATGGGTGAGGGTGGAATGATGAGCAGCGGCTCAATGATGCAGTGCAGCATGATGGGCGGACCCATGATGATATTCGGATTGCTCTTCCTACTGCTCATCTTCGTGATGCTCGTGCTCGCTACCCTGTCACTTGTGAAATACCTGCGCAGCACACGCAATTAGACCGGAAGTCCTTTGTTATTTGTCGCAGTGAATCATTGAAAAGCCACTTCCCATGTTTATAAACCCGTCGATAAATTCGGTCGCGTTTTCCATCGGGCCTTTGGAAGTTCACTGGTACGGCCTGATGTATCTGCTGAGCTTTCACGTCGGCTGGGCCTTGGCTGTTCGCCGAACGAAAATGGCGCATATAAACTGGTCAAGCGAAGAGGTCGGTGACTTCCTGGTTTATGCTGTGCTCGGCGTCGTGCTGGGCGGTCGCCTCGGTTATGCGTTGTTTTATCAGCCAAGCTATTTTTTCGCCCATCCGCTACATGTGTTCTATGTGTGGGACGGCGGCATGTCGTTCCACGGCGGCATGCTAGGAGTGTTTGTTGCTTCTGGCTGGTTCGCTTGGCGTATCCAAAAGCATTTCTTCGACGTTACCGACTTCATCGCACCGATCGTGCCCATTGGGCTGTTCTTTGGGCGCATCGGCAACTTCATCAACGGCGAGCTGTACGGACGCGTCACAGATGTGCCGTGGGCGATGATTTATCCGTACGTCGACAGGTTGCCGCGTCACCCGTCGGAGCTTTACGAGGCGTCTCTTGAGGGGCTGGCGCTGTTCATAATTCTTTGGATAGTTGCCCGCAAGCCACGTCCGCGCATGGCGATCTCAGGCGCATTCCTACTGGGTTATGGCTGTTTTCGGTTCTTCATCGAGTTCTTCCGGCAGCCGGATCCGTTTGCGGGCTTCGTGGCGTTCGGCTGGATGACGCTCGGACAGGTCTATTCAGCGCCAATGATCGTTGCAGGTCTGGTCCTGATTTCACTGGCCTACTTGCGGCCCAGACGCGATTCGCACCACATGCCAGGTTCTAGCCCTCGGGGTATCGGCCAAGTCAGCACGACACATCATAATGAATAGCCGGAACCGCGAACGATGAGGAATCGTATGAAGCGTATCGATAGATCACGCCGAAGGCTTCTCGGCCGTATCGGCGGCCTTGCAGGCGTTTCGGCTCTATCACCCACGTTCTTGCTTGCCGGCTGCGACAATGAAACGACCGCAGGCAGCAACCTGCCTGCGTCGGCTCATCGTGACGTTGAACAGGGTCCGTTTGACGTGGATTTTCGGCTGAGCGCCCAATCGGGCACGGTGCCCATACTGCCCGGGACGCCCAGCGAGGTCTGGTATTACAGAGGGGCCTTGGCCGAAGGGCCGCCAGATACGCTCGCGTCCATCGGCGAAAGCTATCCTGGACCGCTGATTCGGCTGCGCCGTGGCCAGCGTGTTCGCGCCCGGCTGGAAAACCGACTTCCCGAGGACACCACAGTCCACTGGCACGGCCTGCACGTGCCGCCGAATGTCGACGGCCAGCCGCGCCTGCCGATTAAGCCGGGCGAATCCACGACCGTCGCCTTTGACGTGGACGACCGGGCGGGATTGTACTGGTATCACCCGCACCCGCACGGACCCAACGGTGGGCGCGTAGGCTTTCAGAGCTATGCTGGGCTTGCCGGCCCCTTGATCATCGAGGACGAGACCGAACGCGCACTCGATCTGCCCGGCGGCGAGCAGGAAATGGTTCTGGTACTGCAGGACCGCAGTTTCGCCGGCGACAACGAACTAACCTTTGTTGGCGGCATGGGATCGATGATGCGCGGTTTTTTAGGCAATCGTGTTCTGGTCAATGGCCGCCCGCCGGAAACCCGCGAAATCGGCACTCAGCCTTATCGCCTGCGAATCCTCAATGGCTCAAACGCGCGTATCTACAAGCTGGCCTGGAGCGACGGCCGGCCGGTGACCGTCATCGGCACCGGCGGCGGGCTACTCGCTGCGCCGCAACGATATCCTTACGTGACCCTGGCCCCGGCGCAGCGGGTCGATCTGTGGGTGGACCTGTCCGAAGCCAGAGTCGGCGAACAACTCGCCCTTGTCAGCGATCAGTACCTCTCCGGGATGATGGGCGGCATGGGTGGCATGGGCGGATCCAGGTTGCCCGCCGGTGCCCGATTCGAACTGTTGCCCCTGCGAGTTACGCATCGCGCGCACGATGGGCAGCCGCTACCCGAGGTCTTGGACAGCGGCCTGAAAACGCCGCCCGTCACCCCGGATACACCGATACGAACCTTTGATTTGACGATGAAAATGATGCGCGGCTTCGCCATTAACGGCCGCCAATTCGAAGGCACGACCGTGGCCGATGACGAAGTCGTAACCTTGGGCGACACCGAAATCTGGGAGTTCGTCAACGCCAGCATGATGCCGCACCCCATGCATGTGCACGGTCTGCAATTCGCGGTAATCGAACGCAAACGGATCGACCGTCAGCGCGGCTGGTCAGAACTCGAGGCGGGGCTTGTGGATACCGGCCAGCACGATACCGTGCTGGTGCTCCCCGGCGAGCGGGTACGCATCGCGCTCACCTTCACCGATTTCGACGGTCTCTATCTCTATCACTGCCACAACATGGAGCACGAGGACAACGGCATGATGCGCTATTACCGAGTGCGCGCGTGACGGCTTGCTCGCGAAACGCAGTCGCCGCCGAGTACGCTCGCCTCGCCGGCGGCTACGACGCGAAGTCGTCGTTCTATATTAAGGCGACCACGCGCGAGACACTCGCGCGTCTGTTTTTGCGTCCACAGGATCGCGTGCTCGACATCGGCTGCGGTACCGGCGCCCTGCTCCAGCGTCTTTGCGCGATCCACCCGCCCCCGCAACTCTGTGGCGTCGATCCGGTGTTCGAGATGCTGGCTATGGCGCGCCGCGAGCTATCTTCCACCGTCGATTTACGTCAGGGGTGGGCCGAACGACTCCCATTTGCCGACGCGCAATTCGATGTCGTCGTATCGTGCAGCGTGTTTCACTATCTCTACCGCCCTGACAAGGCACTGACCGAGATCCTCCGGGTTCTTCGGCCTGGCGGTCAACTGGTCATCACGGATTGGTCTAGCGACTACCTCATGTGTCGTTTGCTCGATCGATACCTACAACTGACCGGTCGTGCCCACAGCCGGGTTTACCGAGCGCAGGAGCACGTAGAACGGGTTGAAAGCGCCGGTTTCGCTACGGTCGACGTGGACCAATACAAAATCAACTGGTTATGGGGGCTTATAACCGCTCGCTTTGCTCGAACGCGGGTTAAGTCCATATGACATGTCTCAATCGGTTCATATGAATATGGAAATGACTGCGAGTCTGCTCTGGCTGTGTCTGGCGCTGGCGGTAATCGGTCTGCTCGTACTGGTCTTTGCGTTGCGGCGATTGGTGGCCGCCGCAAACAACCGTTCGGCATCGAGCAACTGGCTGCTGGCGGCGGGTGGCGTACTGGCCGCCGGCCTCTGCGTCATCGATAGTGTCATTCTGTGGTGTCTTATCGAATACAGCCTGCTGGGGATCGATTTCAGCAGCGAGGGGCTGCGCGCTCTGATGGCTCAAGCCGGATTCTGGGCGCCGCTCGCCTCCATCGCCCTGATGGTGGCCCATTCCTTTGTCCCGTTTCCGGCCGAAGTGATCGCTATCGCCAACGGCGTCGCTTTCGGCCCCTGGCTGGGCGTGGCGATTACCTGGATCGGTGCAATGCTCGGCGCGATCGCGAGCTACGAACTCGCGCGCGGTTTGGGTCCGGCCGCGCGGCGACGTCTTATCCCTACCCGTTACCGCGCTCGCCTGGATACGTTTGCATTGAACATCGGTATCGCGCCGCTGCTCGTCGCGCGTTTTTTGCCTATCGTGTCGTTCAATCTGATCAACTATGCGGCGGGACTCGCTGGCGTGCCACGCTTGCTATTCATCGGGACGACCGGGCTCGGCATATTGCCGTTGACCGTGCTCAGCGTATTGGTTGGCAGTCAAGCGCTGGAGCTGCCGCTTTATATATGGATTGTTGGCAGTGTCGTCTTGCTGCTTTTGCTGCTTTTGCTGGTAGCAGTCCGCTTTGCCCGGCGCGCGATTAAAAGGCACGACCCGAAACGACAGACCGGGACCTCAGCGCGATATGACGCGCGGAGCGACGCACCGCAATGACGATCTGGACGAATGTGCTGCTCGCCACGGCAGCCGGCGTGCTTCTCAATCTCACACCGTGCGTACTGCCAGCGCTACCCATCAAGATACGCAGCATCGCGCGCGTGGTCGGCAACGGCGCTCGCCAACGCGCCTTGGCCGGCGCTGCATTGCTGGCCGGGACGCTCACGTTCTTTGGCGGTCTGGCGCTGGCGACGGCGTGGCTGAATTGGACTTGGGGCACGCTGTTCCAAGCCACCTGGTTTCGTGCGGCCTTGGCGTTCCTGCTCGCTGGCCTCGGGGTTTACAGCCTCGCGGGGCGTGGCGTACAGCCGCCGCAATGGGTTTATCGACTCCAGGGCAACGGCTACGCAGAACCTTACTTTGCCGGTTTCCTGGCTGCGGTCTTGTCTGCGCCCTGCACAGGGCCTTTCCTGGGCGGCGTCATGGCGTTTGCTCTCACTCAGGCGCCGAGCACGATTTTTGTGTTGTTCATGGCGGTGGGCGTTGGATTGGCCCTGCCCTATCTCGTTCTGTTGACACATCCCGGACTGCTTACACGAATACCGCGCGGCGGCGCGTGGTTATTGCGCGTGCAGCAGGTTATGGGTTTGATTCTTCTGGCCGGCGCAACTTTTTTCGCGACTACCGTACTCGCGGAGCGTGTCAGCACCCTGCTGTGGACGGCTTGGCTCGGTGCCGTGGCTTTCTGGTTGTTCCGGACATTGGTGGTTGGACCCGGATTTGGCGCGCGTTTGGTACCGGCGTTGGTCTTGGTGGCGGGCGTGGCCGGCGGCGTCACGCTCGGCCTTGAGCAAGAGGCCGGCGCGCGCCATGAGTTGCCTTGGCAGCCGCTAACAGAGCGCGCACTGATCGAGGCCCGCACGGCCGGCGCGCCGGTGCTTGTCGAGTTTACGGCGAACTGGTGCATCAACTGCAAGGTTCTGGAACAAACCGTGTACGCGGACATCGCGATCGCGCGAGCCGTCGATACAGCCGGCATGCACGTCCTCCGTGCCGATCTGACGCGGCCGGACGCTGCGCTGGACGCTTACCTGCGCTCCTTCGGTGGGGCCGGGCTGCCCTTCGCCGTCATCTTGACCCCCGATGGCACCGTGCACCGACGCCTACCCGATTTATTTACCGTAAACACCTTGAAAACAGCCATTGAAACCAGTGGGGAGCAGACGCGTGTCGACTAGCAAGACTTTCATACTCACTTGGCTGTTTCCAACATTCATCGCGATCGTGATAAGCGGGTCTTTTCTTTTCTGGCAATGGACTGTGCCGACGACGGAATCCGATGAGCAGTCGCTGACCAACCCATCGGCTGCTGATAAACGGGATAGCAAACGAGACGTCATTGACTTCTATGCCGCACCAGAATCATCGACGGTCGCGCAATCGGGCCCCGCTCGAACACGGCAATTTAGCGCGGCTCACGTGAGTCTACAGGCATCACGCGAAGCCGATACGATCAAAATAGAACTCGAAATCGATTCGGGGTGGCACATCAATGCCAATCCTGCATCTTTCGATTTCCTTATACCGACCGAGATCGAAGTACTTGCGGATGGCTCCATGTTATCTACCAACCTTGCATACCCCTTTGGCGATGAACTCGACGTCGGCCTTGAAGAGCCGATTCGGGTGTATTCGGGAAACGTCGAGTTGACGGCTACTCTGGGTGAAGCAGCCGCCCGAGATCAACCTATCGTTCAAGCCGTGGTACAAGCCTGTAACGACTCGGGGCTTTGCCTTCCGCCCTCAACGATTTCTACGTCAATTCCTGACGCCATGACTCCATCGCTACCCTGAGTCGGCTAGACTCTTCATAAGCCATTGGTGCTGACAGCTGCGGCAACACGAGCCCTGGAGAGGTGGCGAACTCGCATAAATCGTCTCGCTCCTTAGACCCACCTAAATTGGCTGACCTCGAAAACCATTTTTGTGTGAACAAATAAATGTCAATCAAAAACCGTTGTCAGAGCAGCCTATTTTGATATAGTCATAGCCATGCGTGCCTTTTTGGTTCTAATTTTGCTGTTACAGGCCTTGGTCGCCCAAGCGGGCGTACCGGGGATATCCTGTCTGCATGGTTCTGAGCACGCTAGCGCAGAAAAATCCGCGTCTACTTCTACGAGCCCAGGTGTTGCGGTCAGCGAGCATTCGCACGCGGCAAAGCACCAAGCGGGTAGTGGCGACTCCCCATCCCATGATCGATGCTGCTGCACTGTCATGGGCCACTGCTCGTCAAGTGCGGTCGACACCAGCTTCCCAACTGATGCGCTGTCCCCCCCTCCAGCGCTCTTGGTAAGTCGTGCGCCTGGTTCAGCCGCACCTGGGTTCAAACATCCCCCCTATCGCCCGCCGTCTATTCGCGTCTAATTGAAGCTTTAGGTGCATCTGCCATGCACCGAACATCAATTTGGACGGTGGTTGCAGCTTCCAGGGGTTTATCGGGCACCATTATGAATGGTGCTGATCTCGATAAATACGCCTTAGGATAAGTTGCTGCGTCACCGTTCCGACGGAGACGCAAATTGCGAACTTTCAAGATTGTTGCTGCGACATTAGCCGTGAGCTTGCTCATTGCGGGCGGCGCCGCGGCCGGAATTATTTATTCTGGAGCCTACAACGTGGCAGCCACGAGTAAACATTGGCCCGTGACGCGCTGGGCCTTAAGCCAAACTGTTCATAAATCGATCGAACAGCAGGCCTCCGGCATCGAGGCGCCCGAGTTGGGCTCCGAAGATCAGTTACTGGCCGGCGCAGCCAACTTCGAAGCCATGTGCAGCGAGTGCCATGCGCCGCCCGGGCGTCGGCAATCCGTGGCGGCACGGGGGATGTATCCCCGGCCGCCGGAGCTCACCCACGCCGCCGAGGAGAAAAGCGCCGGCGAAATATTCTGGGTGATCAAGCACGGCATCAAGGCATCTGGGATGCCGGCTTGGGGTGGATCGCATAGCGACGAGGACATGTGGGCGATGACCGCATTCGTCGAGAAATTACCCGACATGTCGGCGGCCGAATATGACCGCCTTCTGGCCCGTGCCGAAGGCAGCGGCGTGGGGCATCACTCCGGCGGTGGCGGGACCGGCCACGACGGCGGGCGTCAGACACACGAACTTGACGCAACGACCGGTTCGAGCAAAGGCCACGATAACGCTCATGGCCATGGCTCGCGCGACGGTGACCACGCGTCGGCCGAAGACCGCGTCGACTCAGCCGCCGGTCAAGAGGATGGACACTCACACTAGTCGCGAAACCGTTGACACCGCTTACAAACGACTCCAACCGAATTGGATCAATGAGGCTATAGACAATGACTCAGCATACATATGACAAAGACCGCCGCCGGCTGCTGCGCGCCATGGGCGCGACCGGCCTGCTGGCGGGCTTCAATGCCCTGCTACCTTCATATGCCCGAGATGGCATGACACGCCACCTCAATAGCGCCGCCGCTCAGGTCCCGGGCGGCGCGGCCCGGGACGTCCTCATGGACGTGCACGTGCGGCGCGAGATGATCGATATCGCCGGCGGCCGTGCATCAGCCATTACGCTGAACCACACCACGCCGGGCCCGATCGTGGAGCTTTGGGAAGGCCAGAACGCCCACCTTCGCGTACACAACCATCTCGACGAATCCACCTCGATCCATTGGCACGGCATTCTGCTGCCATTCCAGATGGACGGGGTGCCCGGCGTGGCTTTTCCGGGTATCGATCCGGGCGATACGTTCGACGTTAAGTTCCCCGTCCGCCAAGCCGGCACCTACTGGTACCACAGCCATTCCGGTCTACAGGAGCAGGTCGGCCAAACCGGGCCGATGGTCATTCATTCGCAGGGCGATGACGGCATCAACGCCGATCGCGAGTACGTGATCGTGCTCAACGACTGGACCTTCGAAGACCCACATCGTCTGTTGGCCAAGCTCAAAGAGATGAGCGACTACTACAACTTTAGCGAGCGCACGCTCGGCGATCTGGCCGAGGATTTCCGCAAGTCGGGCGTGGCCACCACGCTGAAAGATCGGCTGGCCTGGGGCGACATGCGCATGAGCCCGCGGGATATCGCCGACGTCACGGGGCACACCTACAGCTATCTAATGAACGGCGTGCATCCCGAAGCCAACTGGACCGGCCTGTTCACGCCCGGCGAGCGCATTCGTCTGCGCGTGATCAACGCCTCGGCGATGACCTACTTCAACGTGCGGGTACCGGGTCTGCCCATGCAGGTGGTCGCCGCCGACGGAAAGGAAGTCCAGCCGGTCGAGACCGACGAATTCCAGATCGGCGTGGCCGAGACCCTCGATGTCGTCGTCCAACCCAGGGCGGATCAGGCCTACACGATCATGGCCGAAACCATGGACCGCAGCGGTTACGCCCGCGGCACGCTCGCCCCGCGCGCCGGCATGGTCGCGCCCGTGCCCGCCCTGCGCGAACAGCCGCAGCGCACGATGATGGATATGGGCATGGACATGAGCGACATGGACATGGGCGGCATGAAGATGTCGCACGACAAAGGCGCGAAGCCGATGGGCCATGGCCAGATGGCGATGGATCACGGCTCGATGAAGAAAATGGACATGTCCAAGAAGGATTCCGGCATGGCCGGCATGTCCCATCAGGGCCACCAGATGGATGGCTCGAAGATGTCGGACAAGATGGCCGGCATGGATCACGGCAAGAAAATGGCGCACGGCACCGGCCCAAACGCCGGCACCATGGGCACGGGCGCGATGATGGAACAAGCCGGCCCGGTCATCGCCAAGCACGGCCCCGACATGCACGGTGCGGGCAATATCAATGTCGCCAACGTGCAGCGGGATCGTCTGGGCGAACCAGGCACCGGCCTCGAGGACGTCAACCATCGCGTGCTCACCTACAGCCAGCTGCGTAACGTTGTGCCGATGCAGGATCGTCGCGAGCCCTCGCGCACGATCGAGGTGCACCTGACCGGCAATATGGACCGCTACATGTGGTCGTTCGACGGCGTGAAATACTCGAATGCCACGCCGATCGAGTTTCCCTACGGCGAACGCATCCGGCTGGTGCTCGTCAACGACACCATGATGGAGCACCCGATTCATCTGCACGGCATGTTCATGGAGCTGGAAAACGGCCAGGGTGAGCATCTGCCGTTCAAGCACACCCTGAGCGTGTTGCCGGGTTCACGTGCGTCGCTGCTGATCACGGCCGACGAACCGGGACGCTGGGCCTTTCACTGCCATCTGCTCTATCACATGGAAATGGGCATGTTCCGCGTCGTGCGCGTAAGCGATCAATCAGGAGACAACAATGCTTAAACAGTCGATGACCGCGACGATCGGTGTGGCCGCCTTTGCCCTCGGGATGACCCTGCCGGCCTATGCCACGTCGGACGGCAAGGCCGATCTGGATTCCGTCATACCGAAGGGGCCGGCGGATCCCAATAGTGGCGCACCACTAGCTTGGAAAAAACCAATCCACGATCAGCAAATGCACAAATTTTTTCTCGTCGACCGACTCGAATACGGCGACGTGGAGGGCACCAACAACTATCTCTGGGACGCCCAGGGCTGGATCGGCGGCGATTACAACAAGCTCTGGCTCAAGACCGAAGGTGAGGGCCCAATGCGCGGCCGCTCGCCCGAGGACACCGAGTTTCAGGCGCTCTACAACCGAACCATCGCACCGTTCTGGAGTGCGCAGGCCGGTGTGCGCTACGACGTCAATCCCAACCCGGACCGCGGCTTTGCCGTACTCGGCCTGCAGGGGCTGGCGCCGTACTGGTTCGAATCCGACACGGCGCTGTTCGTCAGCGAAGACGGCGACGTGAGTTTTCGCGGCGAATTCGAGTACGAGCTGCTGCTCACGCAGCGGCTGATCCTTCAGCCTCGGGCCGAGATCAATGCCTCGGCTCAGGATGTGCCGGAATATGGCCTCGGTCAAGGTCTCAACAATACCGAAATGGGCATCCGGCTCCGTTACGAGATCAAGCGCGAATTCGCGCCCTATATCGGCGTGCGCTGGGAGCAGACCTACGGCGAAACCAAGGATATCGCCCAGGCCGAAGGCGAGGAGACGTCGTCTACCGCCTTCGTGGTCGGTATCCGAGCCTGGTATTGATCATGCCTGCGCTGTAACTAATTCATCAAAAAGGAGGAAATTTATTAAATTCTATAAATCATTAGCCACTTACAATTGACACGCATTCTTAAGTGGGCGTTATTCGGCTATGCCTTTTTTGTCTAATGCGAATTATTGTTTCGTATAATTTTGGACATAAAAGTTAGCAAGGCAACGATTCAGCCAATAACGCCCATAAATCAGCGACGGTAAAGTTAGGTATTATTATGCAGAAGAACACTATTAAAAAAAGCTTGCTTCTTTTACTTTTAGCCTCGAGCTCCTCCGCAGCATTGGCTGAACCCGACACTGCCATAGCCTCTGGGTTGTCAGACGGCGCTGTAGTAATAGCTCAAGCAAAAGCGGTCGATACTTTGGAAGAATATCAATCAATGTATCGAGGTCAGATGATGGATCGGCACACAATGCAGATGCTAGACGTGGACGATAATGGTGAAATCTCACGTGAAGAGTTCATGCATGTGCATGAACTTATATTCGACACTGCCGATCAAAACAAAGATGGCAAACTCGAAAAAAGCGAAATGAAAAAGGGAAGTCTGCCGGAAATGGAAACCGGCTAGCGTTTGATTTATACGTCACCCTAGCTAGTTGTTATAGGGTGACGTATTTTCCAACTCAACACGTCACACAAGCTGGTCGCCTGATTGCAAGCCACCCGGATAAAGTCTAGCACTTGTAGCAAGATAGAATTTTGGCTCTAAAAAATAAATTGGCGTCAAAGCGATAGCAGAAAATATTTTCAAAAATACTTTTATTTCGAACGGCTATTTCCAAATAAAAATATGGCGTTAACTGGGCTTGTAATCATTTTCCTAACTTTCTTCGCCGGGGCGCTCATTGTCCAGAAGCTGCCTACTGGCGCCGATCACCATCACTTAGCCGAATCTCAAAAGGTGCCATTTCTTGGTGGTTCGAAACCCAACACCCATGCCTGGCAGCGATATCACATCCGCTATTACTCGATGACTCTGCTTTTCATCGCGTTCGAAATGGAGATGATGTTTATGTACCCGTGGGCCGTCGTGTATGTCACCGAAGGCGTCAAGGCGCTCGCCGAAATGGGCATGTTCCTCTCCATCCTCACGGTAGGCATTCTCTATGGGTGGCGCGAAGGTATCTTTAGATGGCAGTAACCATACTCGGGCGTCTTGCAGCGCGGGCTCCGATTCCGATTTTCGTGGCTATGGGGCGCGACGGCGCGCCTGCGATCGAGCACTTGCTCAAGAGTGGTGATATCGACTTCACCGCAACGCCCCGACACGCCAACATTTTATTGGTCGCGGGCCGCACTCGAGAGAGTGACCAACCCTATCTAGATCGCCTCCACGACCAAATGCCGCACCCACGTGCGACATTCTGGTGGGGAGACGCGCATTCGGACGACATAGATGAAGCACGGCGCTCCGCCTCAGCTGACGATCCAGTCGCGCCACTGCGTGCGCTTTATCGCAAACTGATTGGCGGCTCCTATGCATCGGAAACCCACCGTCTGTCCGACGAGCCACCCACCCCTTGGCGTGGCAGAGGCGATCACGGTCAAGGTGGAGAAGGGATGATGGGCGGCGTGCCTTACGGGCGCATGATGCCTATGCCCCCGACGCCAGACATTCGCGACGGGCTCGCGTTAGATGTCTACCGTACTCAGGTTGGCCCCTTCATGCCTTACTGGCCCGCTGGATTGATACTAGAGGTGACTTTTCAAGGCGACGTAATTCAATCAGCCGAAGTCGTTCAGCCACCCTATCCACCACGCGACATTGATCGTGAACCATTCGATCGCTTGCTGCACGAGCAGACGCCCCTGGCACAAATCGAGCGCACACGCGCAACGCATCACTTGGTATGTATCGCCCGGGTATTGTCGCTTGTCGAATTACCGACGCTCAGCCGGCAGGCTCAGATCGTGGCAGCACGCATACGCGCGAACGAAACTGTTGCTATCGGTCCGCTGCGCAAAGCCGCCGCCCGCGCAGGTTTGATGGCTGCGATCAAGCCGGGGCTCGGTCGGATCGATGACGATCTAGCGTGTGAACTCGGCGGCCCGGTGCGACGCGCTGCTGGACACGTGCTCGACAGTCGCAACGATGATCCGACCTACACGCGACTGGGCTTCACCCCTGTCACGCAAAAGCAAAGCGACTGTCAAGCGCGCGTGGCGCAGTGGTTCGACGAGGCCGAACAAGCGCTAGCTCTCGCGTCGGCCGCACCCCACATCCTGATCGCCCAAGGCCAACTGGCCGAGCCACCCTGGGCTCTTCGGGCACCGCCGCTTGATTATCGCGTGACCGAGCTGCTCCCAGGACTCGAATGGAGTGAAGCGCTGCTTGTGCTAAACAGTTTTGATAGCGCCGCGTTATGTCGAATGGGATCTTTGGAGACGCCATGACGCAGATCGTCCTAAGCGCCGCCTGGCTTGCTTTCTTGTTTGGCATGGCATGGTACGTCGCTTTGCTCGATGGGCTATGGGCAGCGGCTCGGGAACGGCGGTCCCCACGCGCGCCTCTGGCCAATCCCATTTACCGATGCGCCGCGGTTCTGCGCCAACAGCCCAATCGGACTGAAGCCCCGGATTTGCTCAATTGGCGGTTGGCGCCTGCACTGTATGCTGGGCTCGCCGGTACCGGTGTCGCACTCGTGCCTTTCTCTAGCGTGAGCGTTCTCGCGGATCTCGAAGTCGGCATTGTCTGGTGGGGCGCAGTCGAGGCACTGACAGTAGTGGTTGTATTCCTGCACGGTTGGTCAGCCAATTCTCAGTTCGGCCTGATCGGTGCCTACCGCTATGTCGCCATCGGGCTGCCGGTAATGCTGATCAGCATGTTCGTGTTGATCGCGGCAGCATTGCCCGCTGAGTCTCTAGCTCTTCCGCAAATCGTCGAATCCCAGCGTGGCCTTTGGAACGTCATCCGCCAACCGTTAGGGCTACCGCTGTTTCTACTCCTCGGTCTGTCTCTAAGCTTCAGAGGCCCGTTCAACTACGCGGACTCGGCTGATGTCGCGGGGGGAACCGCCGCTGAGGTATCCGGCGCGCCAAGACTGGTCTGGGAGTTCGCGAGGCTCGCAATGCTTACGGCGGTGGCCGCAATGGCGGCCAGTGTCTTTCTAGGTGGCTACCTTGGCCCGTGGCTGCCCGGGCCGGCATGGCTGGTACTCAAGACGGCCGCCGTGCTTCTAGTCCTAGTATGCCTCACCGAGCAGCTGGCACGGATCTCCCCGAGCCGAATGATGACGCTGATCTGGACAGTGCTCTTGCCGCTATCGTTTGTGCATTTGGTATGGGCAGGAGTACTGGCGCTATGAACGAAATCGATATCGCATTTTGGATCTTCGCCGCTATCGCGGTGATAAGCGGTTGGCGTGTCTTCTGCACCGACTCGATGGTTCGGGCTTCGTTCCTCCTGTTGCTGTCATTTATCGCAGTTGGCTTGATCATGGTGTTGCTCAACGCGCCCTATCTCGGCATCGCGACCGTCTTCATGATGGCAGTGGAAATGATGGTAATGGCGCTGTTCATGGTCATGTTTATGATGAATCCAGCGGGCCTGAACCCGATGATGATGGTGCACCAGCACCGTTTTTCGATCGCGGCGGGCGTGTTCGTCTTCGCCATACTCACCGGTCTCATCTGCGTTACACGCTTTACCTCTAACCCGGTCGATCCGCGCATCGATTCCGTTGCAAGCCTAGGCAAGGAACTGCTCGGCAATTCAATGCTGATCTTTGAAACCGCTGGGGTCACGCTGCTGGCGACCATGGTGGCCAGCGTCATTCTATCGAGCCGCAGCGGACGCTTCGGCATGGCCGATACCGGCGCCGTACCGCCGCCACTTGAGCCCGGCGGTGAACCAGCCGGGCGGCAACCCGAGCAGCACAGCGGACATGCTCATCACCATCATTAATAGAGAAATAGCCATGACACTCACAGCGATATTGATCGTCGCCGCCGTGCTCATCGGCATTGGGCTCTACGGCACATTGTCGCAGCAGTCATTCGTGATGCTGATGATGGGCCTCGAGTTGATGCTCAACGGCGTGATGCTGGCGGCTGTTGGCTTTTGGTCGCTTACGGCAGGTGGCCTGCCGACTGGGCAGCTTTTGGCCATCATCGTGATGGCGGTGATGGCAGTAGAGATGGCCGCCGGCTTCGCATTGATCACAGCGGTCTATCGCAGTCGCCAGGCGGATGTCACCGAAGGCCTGACAACACTGAAGCACTGATCATGCTCTGGGTTGTCGCACTGTTTCCACTGCTCGCAGCTGTGATCGTTCATGCATCGCCGATGCGGAACCGCGCCGCTCTGGGCGCTTCAGGCTGTGGTGTATTGCTGTTCACACTGTTGCTCACGGTTTTCGCCGGCCTAGAGGGTTGGGTCGGACGATTTGCCTGGAGCATCCCACTGCAGTTCGAGGTGGTGTTGACGTCAAGCTCTGTCGTTATGGCTTTGCTGGTGCCGGTCATTGCCCTGCCCGTGCTCGCCTATGCCGCGGTTCACGAACGCCTGCGCGACTTGAACCGCTTGGTATCGCTGCTCTTACTGTTCGTCGGCGCCATGCTGTTACTAGTAATCGCGGCGGACCTCATTACGCTGCTTATCGGCTGGGAACTGGTCGGCGCCTGCTCATGGGCACTGATCGGGCACGAACGACAACACGCATCCCGTGCGGCCTCGGCGCGCTATGCGTTCGTGATGACCCGTTTGGGCGATCTCGGGCTTTTCGTAGCGGCCATGGTTGCCTTCAGCGATAGCGGCACTTTCGCGTTCGCCGCGATCGAAACTCTCGGCGCACCCCAAAAGACTATTCTGGTGGCCGGATTATTGTTAAGCGCGGCCTCGAAATCCGCCCAGATTCCGTTCGCGCCATGGATTTTCCGCGCCATGGACGGGCCAACATCGGTTTCGGCTTTGTTGCATTCCGCCACCATGGTCGCCGCGGGAGCCTACCTGTTGATCCGGCTCGAGCCGACGCTCGCTCAGGTGCCGTGGTTTGGTCCTACGGCAATTGGTATCGGTCTCGGCACCGCGCTTGCAGGCGGTCTGACCGCCATGCTGCAGCCTCACGCAAAGAAATTATTGGCAGCGTCCACCTCCGCACACTACGGCTTAATGTTCGTCGCGGTCGGCGCCGGCTACCCGGCCGTCGCACTGACGCATCTAGTCGCGCATGCGTTTTTCAAGGCATTGCTGTTTCTCAGTGCAGGCGTCGCCGGCCGCGAAGCCGATAGCTTCTACCTGACAAAGATGGGATTCGGGCGCGTGCTGCCGATTACAGCCTCGGCAACCGCGGTCGGCGGGTTCGCATTGGCAGGCATACCTCCGCTGGGCGCAGCGTGGACAAAGGAAATGGTCGTAACAGCCGCAGGCCATTTCAGCCCATGGCTGGCACTCGTGGTCATGCTCGCCGGCGCCTTGAGTGCGGCCTACGCCATGCGTTTCGTCTATAGCGCCTACGGCGTCGCCGTCAACGACACGAGCGCCACTTCGAGAACGACAGAAACCATAGCGATCTCATCGCTAGCTGCCGCTTGTTTGGCGCTTTCCTTATATTGGCTGCCAAGCATACAGCAAACGCTGGGCGCTTGGCTCGCAACCTCGTTTCCGACGCCTCCACCCTGGGAGACCATCGGTTCACTCCTGACTGTCGGCTCTGGCCTCTACACCGGCCTGTTGATCGCACGCAAACATCCCGCGCTGGGCGAAGACGGCCCTGTTTCAGCCTATGCTGACTGGTTGGGCTTGCCCTTTGCGATCAATCGCGTCGTCGAGCGTCCTTTTTCGGCGCTCGCACAGCACTGTGCCACGTTCGACGATGCCGTCATTGATGGCATCGTACGCCGAGTCAGCGCGGGCGGACTTTTTGCCGCACGCGTTGCGTATCGAGGACTCGACCGACTGGCGGACGGGCTTCCGGAGGGCGTCACTCGTTGGCTTGCTCTTAGCGGCGAAGACAGCCGCCGTTTTCAAACCGGCCTTTCACACCATTATCTCGCCTTCATGGCCGCGGGTGCTGTGGTGTTGGCAATTATTCTGTTTGCGGGGCGCTAAAATGCTCACGGCCACCATTCTCATACCATTGCTGGGTGCGTTCGCGCTCGCTTGTACACGTCTAAAAGAACCGACATACCGATGGCTCGCATGCAGCGTCGGCAGTGTGCCCTTGGTCCTACTCGTGGCGGTCTGGATCGGCTTCGATACCAGTACGGGCGCCTCCGCGTTTCAGTACGTCGTCGAATACCCTTGGATTCCGGCGCTTGGCATCGGCTGGCGTATGGGTGTCGACGGTATCGCGCTAACGGTGGCTACGATGAGCGCGCTGTTGTTCGTCGCTGCGATTGCATGGCCCGCCGAAACGCGGGGAAGAGCGCGAGAATACTACGCGTGGTTTCTGTTTCTCGAAGCTGTATCGCTCGGCGTATTCCTGACTCTGGATCTCGCGCTGTTCTATGTCTTTTTCGACCTGAGCCTCGTCGGTCTGTTCTTTCTTATCGGGCGCTGGGGCCACGGCGACGCCGAGCGCGCCGCGATAAAGTTCTTCGTCTATACCTTTGCCGGGTCGTTAGCCATTCTGCTAGCAATTATCGGTCTCGTTCTGGCGACCGATCCACTGACCTTCGACATGCGCACGCTAATCGCCGATCAGCCACTCGTGGGCATGGACCTGCGCGCGACGCTGGTTCTGGCAGGATTCATCATCGGCTTTGGTATCAAGACGCCGTTCGTACCCTTGCATACATGGCTTCCCCCAGCGCACGTGAACGCCCCTGGGCCGGCCTCAGCCGTGCTCGCCGGTGTGCTGCTTAAAATGGGCACTTACGGTTTGATTCGAATCCCCTATTCGATGCTCGGCGACACCTTTGCACGCTATGCTTTCGCCCTGGCCGTTCTGGCGGTGATCTCGATTCTATGGGGCGCGTTGGTCTCGATGGCGCAAAGCGACCTCAAGCGACGTATTGCTTACACTTCCGTGAATCACATGGGCTATGTGTTGCTGGGTATCGCCGCAGCCGCGACGATCGGCGGTGAGCAGGCCGCGCGGCAAATGGCGTTGACTGGTGCCACCGTGGAAATGGTCGCCCATGGTCTAATCACCGGCGCGCTGTTCTTGATCTGTGGCGCGTTCTGGCAGCGCACTGGCGATTATAATCTCGAGCACTACGGCGGTCTGAGCCAGATCGCGCCGAATCTCACTCGCTTTACGATTCTCGCGTCATTCGCGAGCCTGGGTTTGCCCGGGCTCGCCGGTTTCGTGGCCGAGCTACAGATATTCGTTGGTGCTTTCAGCGTCTATCCGTGGCTGGCCGCCACCGCGCTTCTGGGTATTCTCATTACCGCTGCGCTTTTCCTACAGATGCTGCAACAGCTGTTCTTCGGAGCGCTGCCCACAGAGCGGGGGGATTTCAGGGACCTCGCGCGCGTCGAGATCATCACCTTGGCGATACTCGTACTGCTGATCGTGATAATCGGGATATATCCGAATTGGCTGCTGACGCCCATCAACAGTGCAACTGGCCTATTGACGGGTGGGGTCTAGCATGCCGGTTGGCGACGTTCTACCCGAACTCAGCGTTTTAATCAGCGCGGTCACGTTGCTTTTGGCCGCAAGTTTCATGCGCGAGCGAGATCAGTGGTTGGCTGCGCCGGGCGCGCTCATTGGCCTTACGGTGGCATTCGCGTTTTGTGTTGCTCAACTGGGCGAAGCGCCGAAATTGACTTTCTCTGGAGTCTGGGCTCTGGACGGTGCCAGCATCTGGGCTCGCCTGATCATTTTGGTCGCTGCCGCCTTGAGCGTTCTGTTGACGCCCGAGTGGCTGCGCCAAGACCGTCGCCACGGTGAATACTATGCCGTCTTAATGCTTGGAACACTCGGGGCCATGCTGCTCGCCGGGGCGACCGACCTGATGCAGTTGATCATCGCCGTTCTGCTGTCCTCCGTCACGGGGTACACGTTAGCCGCTTATCATCGTAACTGGCCGCTGTCGGTTGAAGCCGGCATAAAATATTTCCTAGTCGGCGCGCTGGCCAACGCCCTACTCGTGCTCGGTGTGACGCTGATGTTCGGGCTGTTTGCCACCACGGACTACGGCGAGCTGGCGTCGCGTACGGACGACGGCGCCCAATCAATGACGCTCGTCGCATTCAGTCTCGTCATTGTAGGTGTAGCATTTAAACTTGCGGCCGTACCGGCCCATACCTGGATGCCGGATGTCGCTGAGGGCGCCCCGCCGCCGGCGGCTGCCTTCCTCACTATTGCACCTAAAGTAGGCGCCGCCATTGCGCTTGCCCGCTTCGTCGATCTGTTCCCTCAAGACATCCCTTGGCGCTCCGTGGTTGCCACGATCGCGATCGCGACCATGTCCGTAGGCAATTTGGGTGCACTCGGGCAGAACGATGTACGGCGAATGCTGGGCTGGTCTTCGGTATCGCAATCTGGCTACGCACTGATGGCGATCACTGTTCTCGGTCTGGATCCCTACGCGCTACCGGCCTTGCTGTTCTTTCTCGCAAGTTATGCAGTCGCGAATCTCGCAGCATTCGGTGTTGTGACACAGCTGCGCGGACGCACCAACCTAGCCGACTACCGAGGCCTCGCGACCGCCCATCCGCTACTCGCGGCCGCACTGATCCTTAGTTTTCTTTCGCTGGTGGGTATCCCACCGCTGGCAGGCTTTGTGGGCAAGCTGGCACTGTTCGTCACGACGATCGAATCGGGTTACGCATGGCTGGCTGTCGTGGCTCTGATCAACACCGTCGTATCACTAGTTTATTACTTACGTGTGCTTGCGCCCGTGTATTTCGCCGAGCCGGCGAGGCCCATGCATACGCTCGGCTACTCTGCCGCCGCCGCTGTGGTGCTATGCGCGTTCTTCACTGTCAGTCTTGGTGGTTTGGCGGATCCATTATGGCGAATGCTCACCGAAGCGACTCTTCTCCCGTAGGCCGCTCGCGAATTGGTTTTAGGTTTTTTCAGCCGCTTGCGTTCATAGAAGCGAATCCGATCTTCACGCGCGTCTCCGCGGAAACGCGTATTGAGGTCCACATAGCAACGTCCGCCATTTACTACTGAGACGCATGGCTACCGTCCAGGCCGCGTCACGATCTAGGGATCGAAGTCGGTGCAGCACCTCTTGCATAGCATGACACCGATTTGGTCATATCCGGTATGAGAGTTTCCGAATATTCCTGCATCGGCCGAAAAACCTACTTATCTCGCTGCAGTTGCTCATTGTCGAAATGAATCAGGCATGCCCATCGGCATGGTCAGCCACATCGAAGACGAGGCGTACGAGGTGGTCGATATCGTCGATGGCGTATCGGGCATCAAGCCCGGCCAGGTGTTTCCGGTACCGGAAACCTATTCCTGCCATACGCGCGTCGCCGACGGGGTGTTCGCCGTGGACCGGACCGGCGAGGGCGAGTTGTGCGACCACCCCTGTTATCAGCGTTTCGCGCTGGAATCTTATATCGGCGTCCCGCTCACGCTCGACGGCCACATAGTCGGCACACTGAATTTCTCGAGTACCAAACCGACCGGCGAGTTCACCACCTACGATCTCGACCTCATCGGCATGTTCGCGCAGTGGCTCGATCATGAGATTGCCCGCGAGCGCGATCTACTGGCACTGCGCGGCGCCCAGGACGAACTGGCACGCTTGGCGCTCACCGACGAGCTCACCGGAATATACAACCGGCGCGCGATCGGTGCACGGATGCAAGAAGAATTGAACCGTGCCCAGCGCTATGCCCAACCGTTGAGCGTGGCGCTGGTGGATTTCGACTGCTTCAAGCAACTCAATGACCAACACGGGATATCGCCGGCGATCGGGCCTTGCAGCTGTTCGCGGAGCTGGCCACGAACCAGCTGCGCAATCTGGACAGCGTGGGTCGCTGGGGCGGCGAGGAATTCGTTTTGCTGCTCCCGAACACGGACATAAACGCAGCAATGACGACCGCACAGCGGCTGTTGGAAACCATTCGCGGGGTGGGCTCCACGGTCGATGGCGCCGCAGTACCGCTGATCGTCAGCGCTGGGCTCGCCACCACGCAGGGTGACGAGTCGATCGAAACCCTCATCGATCGGGCAGACCAGGCCCTATACGAAGCGAAGGCAAACGGCCGCGATCAAGCGATCGCCGGCAGTGCATTGTCTGGCCCGAGCCGGTTTATTTGACGCAACTGCGCCAACTGACCACGCTCCAATGGTCGGCGCTGATCTTTGTTCGCAAAACAGATCTCCGTTGCGCCGGCGCGCTCGGGGCGTATGAGCTTCGCCACGGGCGTTCTTTTCTCATGGCCGATCTGCACGACGTGGCCGCTTTTCTTGTGACCGCAATCTCCGCAGCACCGATGCAAGACTTGCGCACGTAATCGCGATTTGATTTCCGAATCGCATTACCAACGAAAGGCCACGCCACCATCCCCTGCCCCGGCCAGCGCGCCGCGGTGTTGGCTCAGCTACTCGTTTAAACCGATGGAAGCGAGGAACAGATAAGGCCGCAAACGACCCAGGCTGTGTGAAAACGCGTGAGTTAGCGTACTTTTCCCCATCAGCT
>NZ_APND01000008.1:0-49438 GCF_040361215.1 Salinisphaera dokdonensis CL-ES53 | reverse complement strand
TCCAAGACCGGGACAATGGCGCTGTTGCACTTGATACTTGAAACCGCCAAGCAAAGAAAAAGACACCCGGCACGGCGCCGGCTGCGCCGGTGCACTTCGATGCTCGCGCCGAAGGGATGCGGCCAGAACTCGAATCGCTTTGGCGATTCTCAAACAGGCTGGCCGCACCGGCGCGGTGCGCCGGACACCCTTCGCCGCTGCGCGTCTCCGTCGTCGTGCAAGGGGGCAAATACACGCAGCACCGTCGCCCCTCAAGCCGTAGCGACTGCAGAGTCAAAGCTGGCGCGGGCGCCCGTGACCCTAAAGAATCACGCCTTCGGCTAACCCGGCCTACGCAGATCGAGACGCGACCTTCAGCGAGCGATAGCGAGCTTGCCTGTATTGGGGCCCCTTGGGCGCAGCGCCGAGCAGTGGAGGCCGAAAGCGGAAACAGACAGCCGGATGTTTGAGCGAAGCGAGTTTCCGGCTGGCCCGCTTTCGGCCGGAGCAGCGCAGGGCACCGATGCGAAGCATCGGCGCAAGACGGGGTGTCCTTTGTTTTGGTGACTTTTATTTGGACAAGCAAATAAAAGACACTCGCACAGCAGTGCGAAACACCAAGCAACGCTCACCCGAGTAGTTGATTCAAAACTCGCAGTTATTAGTTGAGAATTATTCAGCTCAGCGCAATCGCCCCCTTTTTTCACACGACAAACTCAGTCTAAAGCTGCATCTATCGACAAGAGCCGATCGACCGCCGCCGCCACAACGACAAAGCCCGCCAAGAAGGCGGGCTCGAAACGTCAGCACGTCTATACCGCGAAGCGATCAGCTCATCGTCAGCACTACACGAAAACGCGCTTCGTTATTGATCATCCGTGCATAGGCCTCGTTGACCTCCGCCAGCGGATAAGTCTCGATCTGCGTCTCGATATCGCGCAAGGCCGAGAAACCGAGCGTGTCCTGCGAATCCTGCGGCGCCCCGCTGGGATGTCCCGCGACACTGCGCCGCGCCATGAGCAACTGGAACGGCGAAACCTCGATCGAATCCGGCGAAGCGCCGACGACGAGGAGCTGGCCATTAACGCCCAGACCATCGATCACTGAGCTCATCAGTTTGGGATTGGGGGCGGTAGCCAAAATCACGCGCGCGCCGCCGAGTTTCTGCAGCGCGTCGGCCGGGTTCTCGGCCTCGGTATCGATATAGGTGTCCGCACCGAGTTGCATGGCCAGGTCTTTCTTATCGGTGCCGCGCGACAGCGCCACGGTATGAAAGCCCATGGCGTGGGCGTACTGCACGCCCAGGTGACCGAGACCGCCCACACCAAGCACGGCGACCACGTCGCCCGGGTGGGCGCCGGAATTGCGCAGCGCGTTGTAGGTGGTCACCCCGGCACACAGCAGCGGCGCGGCCGCCACCGACGTGAGCTCGTCCGGGATCGCAACCAGCGCCTCGGCCGGAGCGATCATGTACTCGGCATAGCCGCCGTCGTAGCTGATCCCGCAGATCTGCTGGTTCTGGCAGGTGACGAAATCACCGCGCCGGCAGGAATCACAGGAAAAACAGTGGCCACCATGCCAGCCCACGCCGACACGCTGGCCAGACTGCCAGTGATCGACTTCATCACCGATCGCATCGATCACGCCGGCGACCTCGTGGCCGGGCACGCGCGGATATTCCAGGCCCGGAAACCCGCCCTCCTTCACGAAAGCATCCGAGTGACAGATGCCGCAAGCCTCGATCTTCACGCGGACCTGGTCCGGGCCGGGATCGGGAATGTTGCGGTCGACGAGTTCGAAATCGCCACCGGCACTATTGATCTGGGCAACCTTCATTTGCGACATGACGCGCAGCTCCTGTTGCGATGTCTGGCAGAACTCGACATTAACACCGCGCAGCGCGGGCCGTAATCAAGGCTACCTTCGCCACAAGGCTATTGCCTTGGCCGATCGCGCACCGCAAGATCATGGAATGGGGATACGTCATATCAGCGCCGTCACGCTATTCGTGACGGACATGGCGCGCAGCTGCGCGTTCTATCGAGGCCTGGGTTTCGAACTGAAGTTCGGAGGCGAGGAAGCGGGGTTCACCAGCTTTCACGCCGGCTCGGGATTTCTCAATCTCAACGCGGGCGAAACGGCACGGCCCGGCGGCGGGCTGACCATCTTCCACGTGGACGATGTCGACGCCGTTCATACACGCGCGCTGGCCGCCGGCCTCAAGCCGGACTTCAAGCCAGCCGACGCGCCCTGGGACGAACGCTATTTCCATATCCGCGACCCGGACGGCTATACCCTTTCGTTTGCCACGCCGCTGGCCGACTATCGGGAACGTCAGGAGCTGCTCGGCAAATGTGCCGGCATCGACGGCTGCCCGGGCGGCTGGATCGCGGTGACCCACAAAGGCGCATTTGTCGATCGCGACCTCGGTGATCTACTCGACCGGCTGGGGCCGGAGGTGGTGGCCATCGACATGCCCATCGGGCTTGCCGAGGACGGCAGCCGGGCCTGCGATCAGGCCGCCCGAGCTCTGCTTTCGGGCCGGCGCGCCACCAGCGTGTTTCCCACGCCGGTACGTGCAGCGCTGGCCGGGCGCAACCACGGTGAAGCCAGTGCCATCAACGCCGAATACTGCGGCAAGCGTCTGTCGGCCCAGACCTACCATCTGCTGCCCAAGATTCGGGAAGTCGACGGTCTGCTGCGCCGTACCGAGCACTGGCATACGCGCGTGTTCGAGACGCACCCGGAAGTCAGCTTCATGGCGCTCAACGGGGGCGAGGCACTCGCCGAACCCAAGCGTAGCGCCACCGGCCAGTCGCGACGACGCGATCTCATTGCCGCCCATTTTGGCCGCGATGCCTTTGCGAACGCTCGCATACTTGTCTCGAAACAGGATGCGGCAGACGACGACCTCGCCGACGCCTTTGCCTGTCTGTTCACCGCCGAGCGCATCGCGACAGAGCGCCATGTGACTTTGCCGGAGACGCCGGATACCGATGCCGCCGGCCTGCCAATGCGGATCTGCTACTGACGCCGGCGCGGCAGCTGTTGCATGAGTGACACCGCGCAAGCATCTTTGAACGACACACTGCGCCGGCGCGCATATCGGCTGTCACGCGCCGAACTCGCACGGCGCATGGGCTATCGACGGGTCGACGAGAAGTTAATCGCTCGGATCGATTACGTGCTTGGCGACCCGCTGCCCGGACTCGACAGCAGTCACTACGATTTCCGTTATTCCGGCGACGAGTTCCTGATTTCCCTGTGCGACGCGCTCGAGATCGACCCAGCGCTGCGAACGGCAGAGCACGCGCGTATTCGTGTACTGGTGAGCCATCGCAACACGGCGTTTCGGCCGGTGATCTTCGTCGATACCGGTTTCAAGCGCTGCAACGAACCGATTTTCGTCCTCGGACTCATGGAGCCCCGGCGCTGGCTTGGTTTCGATCGATCATTCCTCGATCTGGGACTGGGCGAACAGTTCATCACGGCACGCGAGCGCGTCGTCGCCCATTACGAGGAAACCGCCGGTACGCTGCCGCTCTGGGGCGTGATACAGCGCTATCTTTTTCAGTACGCCGCGAACGCCGTGCTCATCTTGGACACCGACGGCCGCGCAATCGGAGAAACCGATGCTATCCGGGCCGATCGTGCCACCACGACCATTCAAGGCAGGGATGCCGGCGCGGTTATCAAGCCGGTTAGCGGCGCATCGCCCGAGGACGAATCGCGCTAACCGCCGAACAGCTGCCCGACGATACGAAAACCGGCGATATACGTGCCCGCAGCCGAGCCGATGGTCGAGAAAACGAACACCAGCAACGTGCGCGAGACGCGGTTTTTCCACCAGCCGCTGACCTTGGTGACGTCGCTCTTGAGGGTGGAGAAATCACCCACCCGCGGCTTGCGCAGCCACAGTTCTGCGGCCGCCGTGACCATGCCGGCGCCGATGGTGGGATTCAGTGAGGTCAGTGGCGCAGCCACGAAGGCTGTCACCACCGTCAACGGGTGTGCGAGGGCCGCCGCAGCGCCGATCGCCGACAACGCGCCGTTGATGACCACCCATTCGATGACCAACTGCTGGCCCAGACCGGTGCTGCGCGAAAACCCGATCGCAAAACCGATGAACACCAGCGCCACGATGATCCAGGGCAGCCACTTCACCCAGCGCGCGCCGGGCGGCACATCGTCCAGCGCGTCGATCGTTGCCTCGGGCTCCGCCATGCCTTCTCGCAGATAGCCGGCCAGGCCCTTGAGATGGCCGGCACCGACCACGACCAGCGTGTTGCGCTTGGGCGGGCGCTTGAGCAGTTGGGCCGCCATGTAGCGATCGCGCTCATCGATGAGCGTCTCGTGCATCGTCGCAGATTCGGTGGCGAACTCGTTGAAGGTGGACTCGAGCATGTCGCCTTCCTTGAGCCGCTCGATGTCCTCTTCCTCGATCTTTTCACGCGAGAGCAGACTGCCGAACAGCGCGCCGAGCGTGCTCATGCGCTGCCACCACGGAATGCGGCGGTAGACTCGTTTTAGAGTGATGCCGATATTGCGATCGATCAGTTCGACCGGCAGATTGGCAGCCGCGCTGGCGCTGATGGCCGCGCGCATCTCCGCACCAGGCTCTATGCCGAACTGATCCGCTAGTCGCTGCTGGTAGGCCCCGAGCGCGAGATTGGCCGCGACCATGCCGGCCTTGCCTTGCCGCAGCACCTGAAACAGATCCATCTGTTCGATCTCGCCAGCCCGGGTGATCGCCGCATGGCGCGCATCGCAGAGTTCGATCGCCACGGCGTCGTAGTTGCCGGTCTCGATCTCGCGCTGGACTTCCTCGGCGCTTGCGCGCGAGACATGGGCCGTACCCAGCAACGTATAACGATGCTCGCCACGGTCGACGATGCGGCGCGGACCTGCGTCGCGATCGGCCGCCGCGTTTTCGATTTCTGCCATAACTGCCCTTGTCGGCGTCGTCCGCCACGCGAATGCGACGGCTGGTCACAGGCGGTGCTCGCCTGCGCTTTTAGAAGTTGTTCGGGTTGCCCTCGACCAGGGTGCCCTTGCCCTGCACTTCGTCCTGCCGGTGCCATTCGACGGATTCACCGTCGATCTTCACGCCGTAGCAGTCGATCTGCGGCGACTCGTCGTAGTCGAAACACAGCTGATCGTCCTCGATCGTCCAGCGGGCCTCGTAGCTCGCGCCATGAATACTACCGTCGGCCGCATAGAATTCCGTGTAGGCACTGTCGGGCGACATGGTGCCGGTCACGGTATTACCGATCACGCGCTCACGGATGGTCCGCGCGTCCGCCATGGCTGCCTTTTTCTCGTCCGGTGACGCCTTTTCCGTATTCGTCGATGGCGACTCGTCGTCGCTGCCGCAGCCGGCCAGCACGAGCAGCAGAGCCAAACCTGCTGCCAGCGCAGCGGCCCTGCCTGTACCAATCATCGTCTTGCCAGGTTTGTCGTCGTGGGTCACGGCGGTCTCCGGATTGCGTCGCCGTCGAATGGTAGCGGTTTCCCGACCTAGAGTCAGTCACGCAACAAGCGGCCAGCTTCGCTTATTCAAAGCAAAACGAGGGGCGTTCGGGTGCGCGGCGCCCCACGTCCGCGAGTTGTCGTGCTTCGTTCTTCACCGTATCAACGGACGCGCGAACTCCATGTTTACCGCAGCGACACGAAGCGACGCTCCGGGGCCGCTTTTCCATCCGCGCGACAGCGCTTTCGAATACGCGACGCTGCTGTTGGCAGATCAATATTCCGAAGCGGCCTTGCAAAAGACTCGTATTTATATAAACTGAGAATCATTCGCATTCGCATCGGACTCTCCGTCGCGCTTGTGAACGAAGGGCAACCTTCACTCTCGGTGGAATTGCGCGGCCTGCGGGCCGCGTTTTTTTTAATCGCTACAGGTGTCGACACGACACTGCGGAGGCCTCGCGGCCCTGCATCAGGGGGACAGGATGCTGGTTTCTTCATTGCATGCCGAGCGCTGCGAATCGTGATGTCGCTCGTTCGTCGCATGCGCGCCTTCAGTCCGATCTTCCAGCTGCACTGGTTCCTTGGCATCACCGCCGGCACCGTGCTCGTGGTGGTTGGTGTCACGGGCGGGTTAATGTCCTTCCAGCAGGACATCCTCGAGTGGCTGAACACCGATACCACGCGTCATCTGCAATCCGATCAGCCCCGCCTGCCGCCGCAGGAGTTGGTCGCGCGCTATCGCAGCGCAAATCCCGATCACAGTATTTCCAGCCTGTACTGGCGCCAGGATCGCCCCTACCCCGTACTGCTGGGCTACCGCACACCGGAAACCACCGGCCGCCGCGGTGAACGCACGCTTATAGACCCGTTCACTGCCGAGCCCATGGGCCTGGTGCGCGGGCAGTGGACCTTCGGGCTGATTCACCAGATCCACCGATGGCTGGCGGCAGGCGACACCGGCAAGTTCATCGTCGGCGTCTCGACGATCACACTGATCATATTGTCCGTGACCGGCCTGTATATCCGCTGGCAACGGCGACCGCGCCAAGGGTGGCGCTGGCTCTGGCCGCGCGCGCTCGGCGGCAAGCTGGCCGGCGAATGGCATGCCGTGCTCGGCCTCTGGGCACTGTTGATCTACCTGCTGGCCTCGCTGACCGGCCTGTGGTGGTCTTTCGACTGGTATCGCGATGGCGCACGGGCACTGTTCGCCTCCGGCGCTCACGCGCCGCACCCGACACTTGCCACACCGGTGAGCAGCCCCGACCTGGCACGCGTGTGGGCGCAGATCGAGCCGGAAATGGCCGATGCCCAATCGGTAGCTATCCGCCTGCCCCGCCAGCCGGACGCGCCGGTGGAAATCCACTACGTCCCGGCCGACGCGCTGCACGAATACGCCGACGACGAACTGTTCGTCCATCCAGCGACCGGCGCTATTCTCGGTGCAGACCGCTTCGACGACAAAAGCGCTGGCGACAAGCTGCTGGCCAGCGTCTATGCCCTGCATATGGGCGCTTTCTTCGGCACGCCCGGCATCGTCATCGTAATGATCGCCAGCTTCGCCATGCCGCTGTTCTTCGTCACCGGCTTGCTGCTGTATCTGCGCCGGCGGCGCATGAAACGCCGAGTGGCGCCCGCGCCACAGCTGGCAGATAACGCACCAGCGGGCACTGACGCGCTGCTGGTCGCCTATGCCAGTCAGAGCGGGCTCGCGGAGCGGATCGCCAGCGGCACCGCCGTCGCGCTGCAACAGGGCGGCGTAGCCGTACGCATGGCCGCACTCGGCGACCTGACCCCGACCTGCCTGGGCTCGCACCGCCAGGCGCTGTTCGTGGTGAGCACCCACGGCGAAGGCGATGCGCCCGTCGCGGCACGGCATTTCGATCGCCATTTCTGCGGCACGGGCGAGCCACGGCTGGAGCAGCTCGACTATGCCCTGCTCGCCCTCGGCGATACGGACTACGCCGACAGCTACTGCGCCTTCGGTCGCCGCCTGGATCGCGCGCTGCGCGAACGCGGCGCCCGTGCCCTGCTTACGCCGATTGAAGTCGACAAGGCCGACGAAACCGCGCTCGATCACTGGCATGCCGTGCTCGCCCATCAATTCGGCGTGGCATCGGTAAAAGCCGAACCGGCGTTCGCCCGCTGGCGGCTGGCCGAGCGGCGTATCCTCAACCCGGAAAGCCTGGGCGGCCCGACGGCCTGGCTGCGGCTCGTGCCAGGTAACGGCGACGAAGCGGCCTGGCAGGCCGGCGATGTCGTCGAAATCCGCCCGCGCCACGCACCGCAGCTTATCGATAACTGGCTTGCGGCGAACGATCTAGATCCCGTCACGCCCGTGGTTGCCCACGAAACCGCCACGACCCTCGGCGCGGCACTGGCGGACCGTCAGTTACCGGACACGGCCGCCCCGCTCGCCGGCAACAACGCGAGCCAGGCCTGGCTCGACGATCGACCGACGCTCGCCGCGCGCGACTATTCCATCGCCAACGTCGATACCGGCAACGGGGTGGAACTGGTGGTGCGTCTGGCACGTCATGACGGCGGTACCGGACTGGCGTCCAGCTGGCTGGTCGAACAGGCGCCGCTAGACGCACCTATCGACCTGCGGCTGCGCGCCAACCCGGGTTTTCGCGCCAATAGCGACGCCGATGCCGCACCGGCCCTTTTCATCGGCAACGGCACCGGCATCGCCGGCCTGCGCGGCCATCTGCAAGCGCGTGTTCGTGCCGGCCAGCACGCCAACTGGCTGATTTTCGGCGAGCGCGAACGCGCCCGGGATTTCTATTTCCAGGACGAGATCAATGCGTGGCAGGCCGACGGCGCGCTGGCCCATCTCGACTTGGCGTTTTCACGCGATGCGGACAATGGCCGCTATGTTCAGACCGCGCTCGCCGCGCAGGCCGAGCGCCTGCGCGAATGGGTTGCCGCGGGTGCCACGATCTTCGTCTGCGGCAGCCACGCCGGCATGGCACCGGGCGTCACGTCGGTACTGGTCGAGATCCTCGGCGCCGAGGCTGTCGAGGCAATGAACGACGCCCAGCGTATTCGTATGGACGTCTACTGACGCGCGCTGATCACGCCGTGCGCCCGAGCTGGAAGTCCAGGTTCTGGCGTACCGCCGGCCATTCCTGGTCGGTGATCGAGAACACCACCGTGTCGCGGTAGATGCCATCTGCGCTTTTCATGTGGTTACGCAGCACGCCGTCCTGCTTGGCGCCCAGCCGCGCGATCGCGGCACGCGAGGCGCGGTTGTGCCAGTGGGTGCGGAACTCGATTGCGATGGCACCGAAACTGTCGAAAGCGTGGGCCAGCATCAGCCGCTTGCATTCACTGTTGATCGCCGTGCGCTGAAAACGAGCGGCGTACCAGGTGTAGCCAACCTCGGCGCGCCTATTATTCGTATCGACATGGCAGAAACGGGTCGAGCCGATCACCGTATCGCTGGCCCGGTCACGCACCGCAAAGGCCAGCCCGCCCTGTTCGCGTTCGGCCAAGGCCGTATCGATATAAGCCGCTACGGCATCGGGCGCCGGTACGAAGGTATACCAGAGCTTCCAGAGCTCGCCGTCGGCCGCGGCGTTAGCCAGTGCATCGGCATGCCCCGCGTTCAGTGGTTCAAGTACGACACGGTCCCCGCTGAGTACGACTTCTTCGAATCCGTGCGACATGGCTCGTCTCATTGATGGCGATGAACCACCCTATGTTAAGCGAAACCAATAGAGAATTTTCTTATTATTATTTAGCGGCTTAGCTTATTAGGAGCTATCGGTAGCTGCCCTTTTTCGTAGCTCGACCAGACGCTGCGCTCGATGGGTGCACGCGTGAACGCAGAAGAGCGACCGGCGGCGGGGACCGAGGAAACCGCCAACGCCGCCGTGGCCGACTATCTCCGCGAGGACGGCCGGAGTCCCATCTGACCCCGTGTGGGATCAAGTTATACGGGCGAGCAAAGCATAGTCGACACACCGGCCTCTGGGCACACTACAAAGACAACGGCAATCTCGAGGACTGCCCGCTCTATCGGCAAGGCGAGCGCGTCGCATTTCCGAACTACGACTACGAATCTGGCCAGACGGTGGTGGAATACTGCAATAACCAACTCGAAGCCGAACCGGACTAAGCCCGACCCGGGCGTGTTGCCCCACCCCGCGCCTTGACGCTGAGGCATGCGGCCCGTAAAAACGCCGAATGCGATTCGGCGTCATCGGCGACATACACGGCTTCTGGGACGAGCGCGATACCGCGTTCTTCAACCAGGCCGACTACGACATGCTCCTGTTCGTGGGCGATTTCGCCCGCATCACGAGCGCAACGCCGGTCGCGCGCCGGCTGGCGGACCTGACCACGCCGGCCTGGGCCATTCCCGGCAATCACGACGGCGTGACCATTCCCCAGCTGCTGGCCGAGATCAAGAATCGGCCGCTCATGCGTCGCCTGGGCGCCTTCGGTATGACACGGCGCGTACGGACCATGGAACGCGCCATGGCGCCGGTGCGTCTCGGCGGCTATACCGCCGCTCCGCTGGATGACGATCTGGGCCTGATCGTGGCCCGGCCGCACGCCATGGGTCCGGACCGATTCTATTATCAGTCGTATCTGAAAAAGACGTTCGGCATCGGCGATTTCGATGCCAGCGCGCGAAAACTATGCGAACTGGTCGATCGCTCACCGCGCGATCTGATCCTGCTCGCCCACAACGGCCCGGCCGGCCTCGGCGACACCCCGAACGCGCCCTTCGGCTGCGATTTCGCCCCCGAACACGGCGATTTCGGCGACCCGGATCTGCGTGCGGCCATCGAGCACGCGCGTACCACCGGCCATCGGGTCCGCGCCGTGCTCGCCGGGCATATGCACCACCGCAGCAAGCACAGCGGCGAATGGCGTGAAACCGGCGCCGACGACGGCGAAACGCTCTATCTCAACTGCGCACGCGTACCGCGCATCGAGGCCGACGGCGCGCGGCGCCACCATATCTCGCTCGAGGTCACTGCCGAGGGCGTGCAAGCCGAGACGCTGTTCGTGGATAACGACGGCCAGATCGTCTCCCGCGATCCCGCCGGCGGGCGCGGCTGAGCATTAGCCTGACCGGCGTTCGTCGCGCGCCAGCCAGCGCAGCGGCAATGCCATGCCCAGCACGGCCAGACCGACGAGGCCGTAACTCCAGCCATAGCCGAAGGCGCGTCCCAACTCCAATCCCGCGGCCGGGCCCAGCGCGCCGCCGAGATCGCTCGACCATTGATAGATCGACAACGCCCGACCATGAAGATGGCGCGGTGCCACATCGCCAAGCAGCGTGATCATGGGAATGGTCAGCCCGCCGGACCCGGCGCCGATCACGAGCAGCGCCAGCGAGGCGCTCACCGCATCGCCGGCCAGACCAAGGCCCACGAAACCGATCGCCACCAGCGCCATCGACGGCAATAGCAACCGTGTGCGGCTGTCGCTGTGATCGAGATAACGCCCGCAGGCCAGCGCCGTACTCGCGCGGGCGCCCATCAACACCGCCATCAACAGGCCCGCGCTGCCCTGAGCGTTCATGCCGAACACATACAGTGCGCGTGTGTCGACCAGCACCGCCACCGTCGCCAGCAAGACGCCGGATACGGCAAAGAACAGGAGGGCGTTGGCCGCGAAGATGATGCGCAGGGTAGGCATCGCGAGCAGTTCTCGCCAGGCCTGGGTACGCGGCGTAGCCGAATCGGCCCGGGCCGCTCGGCCCGCAGGCTCACCCGCCTGATCCGGCAGCAGGAAGACGGCGGCTATCGCCGCCACAACGCTCAGCGCCGTGGCGGTCAGAAAAGCCGCGTTGTTGGAGACCTGATCCGCCACCAGCCCGCCGAGCACCAGACCGGCCGGCAGGCCGAGGCTGACCGCGGTACGCACCTTGGCCGTCATGCCTGCGCGGGTACGCGCCGGCGCGATCGCCATCACCGCGGCGAGCGCGCCGACCAACAGCAGCGACGACCCCACGCCCCAGATGATGCGCCCGGCCAGAAACCAGGCAGCGGGCTGTTCCGACACCAGCGCTATCGAGAACGCCAGCGTACCCAGCGCTTCGATCACCAGACCGATCGCCACGGGCCAGCGCGCGCCGAAGCGATCCAGCAGACTGCCAGTGATCGGATTGAAGCCGAGCCGTGTGATGCGATTGGCCGACAGGATCAGGCCGACCATGAACGCCGAAATGCCCAGGTCGATACCCACCACGGGCAGGATCGGAAACACCGCGCCACCGCCGACCCCGCCAAGAAAGGCGATCGCGGCAATGCCCCAGCTACGCCGGGTCAGGCTTTGATTATCCAGATTGGCAGCGATGACGACCGCCGATCAGGAACGCGACGGCGCGTTGGCCGGCGCGGCCGCATCGTCACGCTCCCAGGCCACCGCATAGCGACGCGCAATCAACGCACAGACGATCAACTGGATTTGGTGAAACACCATCAGCGGCAGCACCACGCTGCCCAGCGCACCGCCGGCAAACAGCACCTGGGCGATGGGAATGCCGCTGGCCAGGCTCTTCTTGGAGCCACAGAACACCAGCACGATTTCGTCGGCGCGATCGAAATAGCGCCGACCGATCGCGAAGGTCACACCGAGCACCAACGCGAGCAGCACGGTCGAAACCAGCACGACCACGAGCAACGCCGCCGGCGGCGTCTGTTGCCAGAGCCCTTCCACCACCGACGCGCTGAAGGCGCCATACACCACCAGCACGATGGAACCCTGGTCGACGAACTTCACCAGCTTCGGGTGGGCAGCGACCCATTCGCCGATCCAGCGCCGCGCAATCTGGCCGAGCACGAACGGCAGCAGGATATGAAGAAGGATATCGACCACCGCATTCAACGAACCGCCACCGCTGGCCGACTGGCTGCTGATCAGCAGGCCGGCAAGCAACGGCGTGATGAACACGCCCAGCAGGTTGGAGAGGCTGGCGCTACAAACCGCAGCCGGAATATTGCCGCGCGCCACCGAGGTGAACGCGATCGACGACTGCACGGTAGACGGCAGTACGCACAAAAACAGCAGGCCAGCGAACAGCTCCGGCGTGAGCCAGCCGATCAGCAGCGGCCGCGAGGCCAGCCCGATGAGAGGGAACAACACAAAGGTCGCCAGCAGCACACATATATGCAGCCGCCAGTTGGTGGCACCCGCATAGATCGACTCGCGCGACAGCTTCGCACCGTGCAGGAAGAACAGCAGCGCGATCGCCGCCGTGGTGACGTGGCCATAGACCATCGCCGCGGTACCCGATACCGGCAGCAGGCTGGCGAGGATGATGGCGCCGATGAGTGCCACGACGAATCGGTCGGGCAGAAACCGCTTGAGCCAGGCTAATCGCTTCATCGTGCAATTATAACCGCCCGAGGCTAGACGCCGCAGGGCCACGATGGCCTGTCTGCGGCTAAACACCGCAGGTGCGCACAGCCCATCCGCACACGGGCACACACCCCGCGGTGATACCCCGGGGCGTGCTCAAGCAGCACCTTGACCTACTTGGCCGCGCGCTCGTACTGCACCGGCCAGTCGCCCTGCTCGCCGTGCAACTCACGGGCCGCGCGCAGCGGGAAATAAGGGTCGCGCAGCAGTTCGCGGGCCAGCAGCACGCAGTCGGCCTGGCCGGAATGCACGATATGCTCGGCCTGCACAGGTTCGGTGATCATGCCGACTGCGCCGGTGGCGATGCCCACCTCGCGGCGAATACGCGCCGCGAATTCGGTCTGATAGCCGGGGCCGACCGGAATCTTCGCAGTCGGCGTGTTGCCGCCGCCCGAGCAGTCGACCACGTCCACGCCTTCGGCCTTGAGCCAGTGGGCGAACTGCACGGACTGATCGATATCCCAGCCGCCGTCTTCCCAGTCGGTCGACGAGATACGCACGAACAGCGGCTTGTTCGCAGGCCAGACCGCGCGCACGGCACGCACCACCTCGAGTGGAAAACGCACCCGGTTTTCGAGGCTGCCGCCGTAGTCGTCATCGCGCTGGTTCGACAGCGGCGACAGGAACTCGTGCATGAGATAGCCGTGGGCACAGTGCAACTCGATCATGTCCATATCGGCATCCAGCGCGCGCTGCGAGGCTGCCGCGAAAGCTTCGACAATCTCGGCGATCTCGTCGCTGTCCAGCGCATGCGGCGTCGGCGCGTTCTCGGAAAAGGCGATCGCACTCGGCGCGACCGTCTGCCAGGCGCCCTGCTCGGCGGTCAGCGCCTTGCCGCCACGCCACGGCGCATCACAGGAGGCCTTGCGCCCGGCATGGGCCAGCTGCACGCCCACGGCCGCGCCTTGGGCATGGATGAAGTCGGCATTGCGCTTGAACTCGGCGACGTGATCGTCGCTCCAGATGCCCAGATCGCCGGGAGTGATTCGCCCCGCGGGCGTGACCGCCGAGGCCTCCATCATCACCAGCCCCGCGCCGCCGACCGCGCGGCTGCCCAGATGCACGAAGTGCCAGTCGTTGGGGAAGCCGTCCCCGGCCGAGTACTGGCACATCGGCGATACGAAGATGCGATTGCGGAAGGTGACGTCGCCGATAGTCCAGGGCTGGAAAAGATCGCTCACTTGAAGCTCCTTGAGTGGTCCGGGTTCGGGGTACTCGGACTCAGTTGCGTGCAATATACATCGGCGTGGTGTTAGCTGTTTTTAAGCGTTTCGTTTCTTGACTGGTGCTGCGTCCAAGGAGGCTTGGTCTTTTAACGTGAAGATCCGGGTCGAATTCACCTTCCTCGTTGATTCGTAATTTGCAGTTCCAGCCTGCGAGCCTTCCGGTACTCACGAGTAAATCGCACCTTTTATTTCGCACTGCTGTGCGAGTCACTTATATTTGCTTGTCCAAATATAAGTAACCAACACAAAAGACACCCGGGTTACGCGCCGGCGCGAAACGCGCCGGTTCACTGCGATGCTCGGTCCGAAGGGGTGCGGCAAAAACTCGGGCGGCTTTGGCCGCCCTCAAACAGCTTGCCGCACCGGCGCAGTGCGCCGGACGCCCTTCGGCCCTGCGCTTCTCGTCGCTCCACACGGGGCCCAATACAGGCACGGCGAGCTCGGCGGCCGGCGTTGGAATCGCTACCGAGTAAGGGTTGGGAACTTCTCTACGTTCCTATCGGACTCGCCTGCGGCGTTGTCCGACCAAGATCGCTCGGCGATCTTGCTTGCGAAGCGTTAGCGAGCCGGCCTTCGTTTGTATTTGGGCCCCTTTGGCGTAGCGCCGAGCAGCGGAGACCGGCCGGGATGAAGCAGACGGCTGTTTGAGCCGCGCGCAGCGCGGTGAGTTCCGGCTGCGCCCGGCCGGGCGAGCAGCGCAGGGCATCGGCGCGTAGCGCCGACGCAAGGCAGGGTGTCTTTTTGTTTGCTTACTTTCTTTTGGACAAGCAAAAGAAAGTAAGTCGCGCAGCAGCGCGAAACCCCAAGTCGATCAAACCCTTGCTGTTGATCCAGAACTCTCGGCTGCAGATCAAGACTCTCTCGAACCCGACGAACGCAATCGCCGCTCCCGATAATCCATAACCAACGTCAACATCGCCGGCAAAAAAGTCACCGTCGTCGCCATCGTGAACAACAACCCGAACATCACGATCGCCCCAAGCCCGCGATAAAGCTCGGTGCCCGCACCGGGCAGAAACACGAGCGGCGCCAGGCCGAAGGTAGTGGTGATCGTGGTCATCAGAATCGGGCGAAGCCGAACCGTCACCGCATCCTGCACGGCATCGATCGCGGCCATGCCGGCAGCCACATTCGTTCGCGCTCGCTCGACGATGAGAATGGGGTTGTTGACCACGGTACCGACCAGAATCAGAAAACCGAGCATCGTGATCAGATCGAACGGCTGCGACAGCGCAGGCAGCCCGATAACCGGCAGCAGCGCACCCACACCGTTGAGCAGGGCCAAGCCCACCACGCCACCCGCGATGCCCAACGGCACGGTGGTGAGGATGAGCAGCGGATAGCCCCAGTGCGAGAAGATCGCCACCAACAGCAGATAGCAGACGCCGACCGCGACGACATAGTTGCCGGTCAGCGCGCGCCGCGTGACTTCGAGCTCGTCGCTCGCCCCGGAAATATCCAGCGCCAGAGAGGCGTCGATTTCACCCTGCTCGCGCAGATGATCGATCACGTCACGATTGACCCGCTCCACCCCGGCCTCCAGCGGCACGGCACGCGGCGGGATCACGCGAATAGTGACCGTACGCCGGCTGTCCAGACGGCGGATCACGTCGGTATCGACGGTGGGCACGACATCGGCCAATGCGATCACCGGCAGCACGCCCTCGGCGGTCGCGATCGGCAGGCGCGACACGGCATCGACGGTGTCGGGCTTGCCGGCCGCGTCGTAGAGATAGATATCGACCTTGTCGTCGGAAAAGAAATATTCGTCGACGTAGGCGCCATCGGTAAGCGCGGCGATGGTATAGCCGATATCGTCGGCGCCGAGGCCCAGTTCCGCGATACGCGGGTAATCCGGCTCGATCCGCAACAGCGGCTGGCCGAGCGTGAGCGTGGACGGCTGGGCTAACACCTGCGGACCGTCGAAGACCATGTTCGCACGCCGGTAGATCGCCTCCGCCGCGGCATAGATCGTGGCCAGATCGGCGCCCGAGATATCGATATTGATCGCGCGGGTGCCGCCGTCATTCGATGAAATGATCGAGCCCTTGGTCGAGAACGCACGCATGCCCGGATACGCCTCGAAGCTGTCGTTGAACGCCGCCATCAGGGCGCCAATCTCGCGATCGTTGACCGGCTCCGAGATCACGCGCAGCTGGTTCGTGGTCACGCTCATGATGAAATAGGCGATACGCGGCATGGCATTGTCGTCGGCCGCGATTTCGCCGTTGTCGTCTGGTACATAGCGCATGAAGCGTTCGCGCAGATCGTCGGCGATAGCGTTGAGTTCGGTGAGGTTGGTGCCGGCCGGCGGCAGCATCGAGGAGAACGTCTTGGCCTCCTCGCCGTCCGGCAGATATTCGGCCGGCGGCGTAAGCGCCCAGACGCCGACGCCCAGCGCACCCGCAATCGCGCCCATGACGATATAGCGGCGCGTTCGCACGGCAATGATCCAGGCACAAAGCGCCAGCACGCCACGCGAGAACGGGCTGTTGCTCGTCTCGGCGGCGCCGGAATCGCGCGGCAGGATACGCGCGGCCGCGGTCGGCACCACCATGATCGCGACCAGCATCGAGGTGAGAATCGCGGCGGAGATCGCGATCGAGATATCGGAAAAAAGCTGGCCGGCCTTCTGGGTAATGAACAGCACCGGCGCGAACACCATCACCGTCGTCAGCGTGGACGCCAGAACCGCCGGCCAGACCTCGCGCACGCCGTCCACTGCCGCCTGCCAGCGGCTCGCCCCCGCGCTACGCTGACGGGCGATGTTTTCGAGCACGACGATGCTGTTGTCCAGCGTCATGCCGATCGCGAACGCAATGCCCGCCAGCGAGATCACGTTGATCGTGCGCCCGAACACGGCCAGGCCAATGAACGCCGCGATCGCACAGATGGGCACGCCGACGATCGCGATCAGCGTGGCGTACACCGAACGCAGAAACAGGAACATCACAAGCGCGGCCAGAACGCCGCCGATTGCCAGGTTGCGGTAGACACTGGCGATCGATGCGCTCACATAGCGGACGTCGTCCGAGGTCAGGCGCATGCGCATGCCGGCCGGCGCGAGCACGGTGGCGTTGAGTTCGGGCAGCAGCGCGAGCATGTCGCGCTTGATATCGATGACGTTGGAGCCGGGCTGGCGGCGCACCTGCAGCGTGACCACGGGCTGGTCGTTGAAGAAGCCGAACTCGCGCACTTCGGCATGATCGAGCTGGATCTCGGCCACATCGCCCAGCCGCGTCACCGAATCCCCGCTGCGCGCGAGCACGACGTCCGCGAGGCCCGATACATCCTTGAAGCGCCCGACCGTGCGAATCAAATAACGGCGCTTGCCGGCATCCATGTCACCGCCGGAAACATCCTGATTGCGCGCACGTATCGCATCGCGCACGTCGGTCATCGCGATGCCACGCGCGGCCAGCTTCGACGGATCGACATGCACCTGGATCTGGCGTTCGGCGCCGCCACCGACTTCGACGTCCGCCACGCCGGCGACGCGCTCCATGCGCCGGCGCACCTCGTCGTCGACGAAATCGCGCATGAAGGCCATGTCGAGGCGGGCCGGATTGCCGGGCTCGGCAGCCACGTTGAGATACATGAACGAGTTCTGCGAGAACGATGCCGCCACCACTTCCGGCTCGTTGACGTCCTCGGGGTAGCTGGGCACCTGCATGAGCGCATTGGTTACGCGGATCAGCGCTTCGTTGACGTCGGTGGAGAACGGGAACTCCAGCTCGATCTCGGCTTCGCCGGTATTTGCCTGCGCGGTCATGCGCTGCAGGCCGATAATATTGGCGAGGTATTCCTCCTGCTCTATGAGGATCTCGTTCTCGACGTCCTGCGGCGTCGCACCTGGCCAGCTCGTGGTCACCGTGATCGTGCGCACCGCCAGATCCGGAATCATCTGCACGGGAATGCGCATCGCGGCGAGCACACCGAACAGACAGATCAGCAGCACGACGATGGTCATCAGCGTGCCGCGCTTGATCAGCGCTTCGAACATCGATCAGGTCCCGGGCGACGACAGGCGCAGAGCGCGCGAGCGATCATTCGAGGCCGACCCGGCCGCCGGGTCGAGTGACTCGGTCGAGACGTCCTGCGCGTTGCGCACACGGACCGGCTGATCGGCTTCGAGGCTTTCATTGCCCCGCACCACCACCCGATCACCGGCCGCGAGACCGTCGAGCACTTCGACGTTGTTGTTCGCGCTGCGCCCGAGCGTGACCTGACGCTTGATCGCGCGCAGCGTGCCGTCGTCGTCTTCACGCACGAGCCACATGCGCGTGCCGCCGCCGGGCACGCGCACCAGCGCATCCCGCGGCGCGACCAGCACCGGCTCGCGTGATTCAAGCGCCAGCAAGGCCTTGGCCGACATGCCCGGCGTCAGCTCGCCGGCGCTGTTGTCCACGAACACGCGCACGAGAAAACTGCGCGCGGCGGCATCGCTGGCGCCGACGACCACATCCACCGTCGCTTCGATCGGCTCGCGCCGCCCGGTCTCGGGCTGGACCTGCACCGCCATGCCGGGTTCGATCAGGCCGAAATACTGCTGCGGAGCCGACACATCCAGCCGCAATGTCTCGGTGGCAACCAGCGATACGGTCGGCGTGGTCTGGGCGACATATTCGCCGGGGTCGACAAGCCGCCGGCGCACCTGGCCGTCGAACGGCGCGATCACCGCGTGGCGCTGCAAGCGTTCGCGCTGGGCCGCGGCTTCGGCACGTAAGCGTTCAACCGCGGCGGCGTTGACGGCGACCTGCGATCGCCGGGCTTGTTGCTCGCTCTGGGACACCGCGCCGCGCGTGCTCAGCCGCTCGGCCTCACGCGCCAACCGGCGCGCCTCGGCCAGCTGTGCCTCGGCTTCCGTTACCGAGGCTTCAAGCGTGGTCAGCGTCAGCGCTTCCAGCGTGCGATCGAGTTCAATGAGCGTATCGCCGGCCTTTACGCGATCACCCGCATCCACCGAAACCGAGGCCACCAAACCCGCGACACGCGGCGTGAGTTCGGCATCGCGCGCCGAGGTCAGCGTGCCGTACAGAGGCACCGCCTGCTGCCAGCGGCGCTCGTCAACGCTGACCGTGTCGACGAGCGTCGGCTCGGCAGCGAGAACCGGCCCAGCCGCGAGCGCCACGACGCATCCAGCAACAAACCGGGCCACCCAGGCGCGCCAGGTGCCCAGACGTTTTTGTGTCCGCTGCTGCGCTACCGCGACGCCTAGCGCCTGTGTCGAATCGCTCACCCTGTCCCCTTTTTTCGACGGCCGCGACGGCCCGCCTGACTCGCGCCGAACGATCGTGCAGAGATCGTTTTGGCGTGCCCCAACCTACTCATATAGAACCGCATTGGAGGCATAAGGTTCCGGGGCCACTGGTCGCTGGCGAGCGCATCTGGGTATGCTGGCCGCCATCCGCTCCAACCGTCGAACCTGCCATGACGCGACTCATCAAGCTCTGGCCGCTGCTTCTGCTCGGTCTGTTTTCAAGTGCCGCGACCGCTGCGGATACGAACGCAAAAACCGACGAGGTCCGCGCGCTGGGGCCCAACCTCGAGCAATACGACTATCCCTGGCCGGTCTCGCGCTTCGCGATGGACAGCCCGAACGGCGAGGTGTCGATGGCCTATATGGACATCGCGCCCACCGACGATATCGTCGATCCGCCCGTCGCGGTGCTCATGCACGGCAAGAACTTCTGCGGCGCCTACTGGGAAGACACCGCGCGCGCATTGTCGGAGAACGGCTACCGCGTGATCGTGCCGGACCAGGTGGGCTTCTGTAAGTCCGACAAGCCGGCGGCCTACAGCTATACCTTCCATCATCTGGCCGCGAACACCAACGCGCTGCTCGATTCACTGGATATCGATCACGCCACCGTCATTGCCCATTCGATGGGCGGCATGCTCGGCATGCGCTACGCGCTGATGTTTCCGGAAACGATCGAACAGCTGGTGCTCGTCGACCCGATAGGTCTCGAGGACTGGAAAGCCAAGGGCGTGCCCTATCGCGGCATGAACGCCTGGTATGCCCGCGAGATGAAGAAGGACTACGCCGGCATCAAGGCCTACCAGCTCAAGAGCTATTACGACGGCGAATGGAACGAAGACTATGCCGAGTGGGCCAAGATGCTGGCCGGCATGTACATCGGTAGCGACGAAGACAAGGCCACGGTCGCCTGGGCGCAAGCCGCGACCTACGACATGGTCTACACCCAGCCGGTGTTCTACGAGTTCGAGCGCCTCGACGTGCCGACCACGCTGATGATCGGCACGCGCGACAAGACCGCGCTAGGCACCGATCTGGTCGACGACGAGCTGGCTGCAGAACTGGGCAACTATCCCAAGCTCGCCGAAGAAGCCGTCGCCCGCATGCCCAATGCGGATCTCGTCACCTTCGAGGGCATCGGCCACCTGCCCCCGATCGAGGCCCCCGAACGCTTCAAGAGCGCGCTATTCAAGACCCTAGACACGCCCTCGTCGGAAAGCGACGAGTAAGCGCTTTTCCTTCAAATTTCGGCGGCCCGGAAGAACAGGCCGCACGCCCTACGACAAGAGACCCGCGCATGCCCGAAATCCATGAGCTATCCGCCACCGAACTGGCCGCGGCCATCGCCCGCGGCGAGATCGGCAGCCGTGCCGCCCTCGACCATTTCCTGACCCGTATCGAAGCGATCGGCAAGCCGATCAATGCCGTCGTGGCGATGGATATCGAAAATGCCCGGGCGCGTGCGGATGCCGCCGACGCGGCGATCGCGGCCGGCGAGAACTGGGGCCCGCTGCACGGCGTGCCGATGACCGTGAAAGACACCTATGAAACCGCGGGCCTGCCCACCGTGGTCGGCGAGCCCAAGCTGAAGGACTATCGCAGCACGAATGACGCGGTCGCGACATCGCGTCTGCGTGCGGCCGGCGCGGTGATCTTCGGCAAGACCAACACGCCGCGCCTGGCGCAGGACGTCCAGACCTTCAATCCGATCTACGGCACCACCAACAACCCGTGGAACGACAAGCGCACGTCCGGTGGCTCCTCAGGTGGCGCCGCGGCGGGTCTGGCGGCCGGCTTCACGCCGCTGGAACTGGGTTCTGATCTCGCCGGCTCCATTCGTACGCCGGCGAGCTGGTGCGGCGTCTACGGCCACAAGACGTCCTACGGCCTGATCCCGATGAGGGGCCATATCCCCGGCCCACCCGGCACCCTCGGCGAGCCCGACCTGTGCGTATCCGGGCCGATGGCGCGCCATCCAGGCGATCTCGCACTCGCGCTGGATGTCCTCGCCGGGCCGGACGCGATCGACGCGAGCGTCTGGAAGACCCAGCTGCCGGCGCCGAAACCGACCACGCTTGCCGATTTCAAGGTCGCCGTCCTGTTCGACCACGCTTTTTGCCCGATTTCGAAAGCGATCAAGGCACGGTTGGAAGATGCCGTCGAAGCCGCGCGCCGCGCCGGTGCGAGCGTGACCAGGATCGACGACCTGCCCGGCGGTTTCGAAAAAAGCTACGAAACATACGACCGCCTACTCAACGGCCTGGTTGGCGCCTCGATTCCCGACAAGCTCTATACCAAGGCCAAACGCGGCGCGAAGTTCATGGGCCTGATGGGCAAGACCGACATGGGTACCACCGGCGGCTTCGCCGAACGCGCGACCGCCAGCCATCGCGACTGGGCGAAGGCCGACGAAGCCCGCCACAAGCTCCGCCAGCAATGGAATACGCTGTTCGCCGATTATGACGTGCTGCTGATGCCGAGCGTGTGCGTGCCCGCCATTCCGCATGACCACGAAGGCACCGTGCTGTCACGCAAGATCGACGTCGACGGCACGGCCCACGGCTATACCAACCTGTTCCGCTGGATCGCCCCGGCCACCGTCGCGGGCCTGCCCGCCACCAGCGCCCCGGTCGGCCTCACCGACGACGGCCTGCCGGTCGGCCTGCAGATCGTGGCCGACTACGGCCAGGACCTGACCACGATCGCCTTCGCCCAACACCTGGCCGCGGCCGGCGTAGAAGCGCCGGCTTGTCCTTATGCCAGCCGCGAAACGACCGCTGGCTAACCGAGTAAAAAGAGCCGGTCGCGCCTACGACGCGGCCGGCATTTCGAGATCGGCGCTCAGCAGCGGCGCGAGCGCTGGCCAGACTTCGTCCAGGATAGCCGGCTGCGCATCGGCATTCGGGTGCACGCCGTCATCCTGGAAGTTGGATCGGTCCCTGGCGATCGGATCGAGGAAGAACGGCACGAAGGCGACGTCGGTCTCCTTCGCCAGACTGACGAACGCCTGATGGAAATTGTCCGCGTAGCGCTTGCCGTAATTGGTCGGGATCCGCATGCCGAGCAAAAGCACCTTCGCGCCGGACGCGCGGCTAGCGTCGATCATGGCGCCGAGATTGGTTTTCATCTTCGCGATCGGCAACGCGCGCAGCCCGTCGTTGGCGCCCAGTTCCAGGATCACCACATCCGGATCGTGGCGCTCGAGCGCAGCATCAAGCCGGCCGCGCCCGCCGGCGCTGGTCTCACCCGACACACTGGCGTTGACCACTTTCACGTCCGCATCGTTCTCGGCCAGGCGCTCCTGCATAAGCGCGACCCAGCCGTCGCCGCGCGCCAGCCCGTAGCCGGCACTCAGGCTATCGCCGAAAACCAGTACGCTGCTCTGTGCGTATGCAAAGCTGCATGTCGCGAACAGCGTCGCCGCCGTCAGCGCGACGACCATCCGGCGCCACGGCGCCCTTACTCCATAGAACAAGACTCGGCTCAATGTCATCTCCTGCATTAGAAGCGGTCGATCTATCCAAGACGATCGCCAGCGGTGAGCGCTCGCTCACTATCCTGGACGGTATCGGATTGTCGCTGAACACGGGCGACAGCCTATCGATCGTAGGTACGTCCGGCTCCGGCAAATCGACGCTTCTGGCCCTGCTGGCCGGCCTCGATGTGCCCACGCGCGGCAGACTCAGCCTGCTTGGCCGCGATCTGACCACTCTCGACGAGGACGCCCGCGCTGCCTGGCGTACCGGCCAGGTCGGCTTCGTGTTCCAGTCGTTCCAGTTGCTGTCTGGATTGTCGGCGCTGGATAACGTAACCCTGCCCCTGGAGTTGGCCGGCACCGATCTAGCCGAGGCGCGCGAAACCGCGCAGGCTTTTTTGAGCCAAGTCGGCCTTGCCGATCGCGTGACTCATACGCCGCGACAGCTTTCCGGCGGTGAACAACAACGCGTGGCGCTGGCCCGAGCCTTTGCCTGCCGGCCGAAGATACTTTTTGCGGACGAGCCGACCGGTAATCTCGACGGCCAGACCGGCGCGGCCATCATCGACCAGCTGTTCGCGCTCAACGCCGAACAGGGCACGACGCTGGTACTGGTCACCCACGACGAAACCTTGGCCGCGCGTTGCGCACGCCGCTGCCGGCTGGCCGACGGACGCCTGCATGAAGACTGACCGCACCTCGGCGATGCGCCTGGCGTGGCGCCAGCTCGGGCGCAGCCGTCGCGACGGCGCCGGCTGGATCCTTTTGATCGCGCTGGTCGTGGCCGTGGCCGCCGTGGGCGCGGTCAGCCAGATGACCGATCGCGTGCGTTCGGCAATGGTGCGCCAGGGCGCGGCCACGCTGGCAGCCGATCTCAAGCTCGACCTGCGCGCGCCGCTCGACGACGAACGCGCGCGCCAACTCGACGCGGCCGGCGTACAGCACCACGCGGTGACCGTATTTCCGAGCGTGGTCAGCCGCGACGACGAAATCACGCTCGTATCGGTGAAGGCGGTCGAAGACAGCTATCCGATGCGCGGCACCGTGACACTACGCCGCGGCGCGCCCGGCAGCCCGACTGAAGTTGTAAGCGACGCACCCGATCCCGGCACAGCCTGGGTGGCGCAACGCATCCTCGATGCCCAGCAGCTCGAGGTCGGCGACGAGCTGGCGCTTGGCGATACGCGCCTGACGATCGCCGCCGTGCTGGCGGTAGAGCCCGATCGCGGCAACGGCTTCGCCAATATCGCGCCACGCGTGCTCATCCACCAGGCCGATGTGGCCGCGACCGGCCTGCTCGGGCCGGGCAGCCGGGCGTCTTATGCCGAGCTGATCGCCGGCACGCCAGACGCCGTTTCCGCGCTACGCGCAGAGCTGGAACCGGAGTTACAGGCCGGCGAGCGCCTGCAGACCCCGGCCGAGTCCAACCGCGCGCTCTCGCGTGCGCTGGAACGCGCCGATGTGTTTCTCGACCTCGCCGCGCTCGTGGCCGTCGTGCTGGCCGGCGTGGCGATTGCGCTCACGGCCCGCCAGCATGCGGAATCGCGGCTCGACGAGATCGCTCTGCTCAAGACGCTCGGTGCGGCCCGCGGGCTGATCGCGCGGCTGCTTGCTTGGCAGCTGGTATTCGTCGGCGTGATCGGTATCGGGCTGGGGCTGGCCGTGGCCGGGCTCGCCCAACTGGGCATCTCACGATTCATTGCCCGTGCCTTCGAGATCGAATTACCCGGCGCCTCGTGGCTCGCTCTGTGGCCGGCCGCAGCCACCGGCGCGATTCTTCTGGCTGGCTTCGCCTGGCCGGCGCTGTCCCAGGCGCGTGCCACGCCGCCGGCCCGCGTGCTGGCGCGCTCATTGGCGGAACACGGCAGCCGCACCCGCCTGATCTATGCCGCCGCCCTCGTGAACGTGATCGCTCTGGCAGCCGCCGCTACCCGCGATCTGACACTCACGGCCTGGGTGGTTGCCGCCACGGTGGGCGGAACTGCCCTGCTCTGGGGCGCAGCCTTGCTGCTGCTCGCCGGCGTCGAGCGTCTGCGCCAGCGCCTGGGTCACCGGACCGGACCAGGCCTGAGGCTCGGGCTCGCGGCCTTGTCGCGACGACGCAATGCCAGTGCGCTGCAGATTGTGGCCTTCGGCATCGGCTTGACCATGCTGTTCATGCTCGTGATCGTGCGCGGGGATTTGCTGGCCGGCTGGCAGGCCGATATCGCCGCCGACGCGCCAAACCGTTTTCTGATCAATATCACCCGCGAACAGCAGCCGCAGGTGGCGGACCGTCTCGAATCTGCGGGTCTCGACGCCGATTTCTACCCGCTGGTGCGCGGTCGCCTGACCGCGGTCGACGGCACCCACATCGAGGACAATGCCGAGTTGGCGGAACAGGCCGGCGAACTGACCCGGCGAGAGCTCAATCTGTCTTGGATTGACGATCTCAAGAACGACAACCGTATCGTCGCGGGGCAGTGGTTCGAGGAATCGAAACCGGACGAGCCGAAGATGTCGATCGACACGTCGGTCGCCGAGCGACTCGACGTGGGAGTCGGCGACAGCCTCACTTTCGATATCACCGGCACGCCGATCACGGCCACCGTCGAAAGCATCCGCGAGATCGACTGGTCCAGCCTGCAGGCGAACTTTTATGTGCTGTTCTCGCCCGGCGTGCTGGACGAGTTCGCGGCCACCTATATCACCAGCCTGTACGTGCCAGCCGATGCCCACGGCACTATCGCTACGCTGGTGCGCGAGTTCTCGAATATCAGCGTCATCGATATCGCGGCCATACTGGACCAGCTCACCACGCTGATCGATCGCCTGAGCGTGGCGATCGAACTGGTCTTCGGCTTCACACTGGCCGCCGGGCTGGTGGTGCTGCTGGCCGCCATGCAGGCCAGCCGCGCCGAACGCTTGCGCGAGGCCGCGCTGCTGCGCGCGCTCGGTGCGCGCTCACGCTGGCTGCGTCAGGCCACGGTCGCTGAATGCCTGTTGATCGGCCTGTGCGCGTCGTTGATGGCGGCGGTGATCGCGCAGACCACTTCGGTGGTGCTGGCGGTATGGGTGTTCGATCTCGACTACGCCTGGCGCCCGCATCTGTGGCTCATCGCCATCGGCGTCGCTACCGCGGTTATCGCCGTTTCGGGACTGTTGTCGCTGCGCGATGTGCTGCGCCAACCGGCCTGGGCGAGCCTGCGCGCAGCGGATTGAGGGCGTACAAGAAAACGGGGCCCGTGGGCCCCGCTTGTTTTCACTACGCTGATACTCGACAGGGTCAGGCCGACACGGCTTCGTCCTGAGTCTCGACCGCCGGTGCCGCATTCTCGCCGGTACGCACGGTGATACGACGCGGTTCGCTGCGAGCCTTCTTGTTGATGGTCAAGCGCAGCACGCCGTGCTCCGCGCGGGCTTCAATGTTGTCCTCGTCAGCCGTTTCCGGCAGAGAGAAGCGACGTACGAAGGCACCGAATCGACGCTCGCGATAACGGGCTTGGCCACTCTCGTCGGTCTGCTCTTCGCTACGCTCGCCCTTGAGCGTGAGCACGCCTTTGTCGAGAGTCACTTCAATGCCCTGCGGATCCACCCCGGGCACTTCGGCCTCAATGTGATAAGCATCGCCGGTCTCGCGGATATCCACATTCGGCGTCCATGCCCCGCCGGAGAGCGCCGGGAAGGCGTTGCTGTCCTGTACGAACATGCGATTGATCTCGTCGTTGAACTGAGCGAGCAGGCTGCTCGGCTGGAAACGGCTCTGGTAACGCTGAATAGCCATGATCTGTTCTCCTGTTTTTTGCCCCGAATCAACGGGCTGCGTTGCTACGACAAGAAAGATAGGGTTCGCCACCAACGATTCAATAGTTGCTTGATCGTTTTTTCGTATGCTTTTGCCCGCCCCTGTCGGTAACTGCTATAACCGGCACAGGCACTCAAGAAAAACGATGGGAAAACCGATGCAAAAGCTCTCGCTCCACGCGCTTTGCGCCACGACCCTCGCGGCCACCGGGCTGTTCGCAGGCGGTAGCGCCAGCGCGGCAGAAGGCTGCGACACCGCCGGGCTCGATCTACCCGACGGCTTTTGCGCCACTGCATTCGCCAGCGACGCCGGCGCGCCACGTCATCTGGCAGTCGCGGACAACGGCACGGTCTATGTGAACCTCGCCGACGATGTCGACGGGGCCGGCCTAATGGCGCTGCGCGATACCGATAATGATGGCGCCGCCGACGAGCACAAGACCTTCGGTGAAGGCGGCGGCACGGGTCTGGCGATCCACGACGGCTGGCTTTATGCCGCGACCGTCACCGATATCTATCGCTACAAGCTGGACGACAACCTCGTGCCGGCGGGCGACCCCGAACACATAGTCACCGGCCTGCCACAGCAGACATCGCACGCTGCACGCGGACTGGCGATCAGCGACGACGGCATGCTGTTCGTTAACAACGGCGCGCCGTCGAATGCCTGCCAGGAAAGCGACCGCTCGCCAGGCTCCAAGGGCCAGGATCCCTGCCCGCTGCTGGATAACCACGGTGGCATCTGGCAGTTCTCGGCAACCGAAACCGGCCAGCAATTCGAGCCGAAAACCGAATATGCGACTGGTCTGCGCAACATGTTTGCGCTCGACTGGTACGACGGCCAGCTTTACGGCGTCCAGCACGGTCGTGACCAGTTGCACTCCAACTGGCCAGATGCGTTCACGCAGGAACAGAGCGCCCATCTGCCTGCGGAGGAACTGTTCGCCATCGACGAGGGTGATCACCTTGGCTGGCCGTTCTGCTACTACGACCCGAAAATGGACAAGAAGGTGCTCGGCCCGGAATACGACGGCGACGGCAAGAAAGTCGGCCGTTGCGGCGACTACGAGCAGCCCTTGGCCGCATACCCAGCCCACTGGGCACCGATGGACGTGCTTTTCTACGAAGGCGACGGCTTCGGCAGCAAGTACAGTGGCGGCGCCTTTATCGCCTTCCATGGCTCTTGGAATCGTGCGCCCAGCCCGCAGGCCGGCTATCGCGTGATCTACCAGCCGTTCGAGAACGGCAAGGCGAGCAGCGATTACGAAGACTTCGCCGGCGCCCAGGGTTTCCAGGGCAGCAAGGAGATCAAGTCACCGGGCAGTGCCGAGCACCGCCCCGCCGGTCTCGCCCAGGGCGGCGACGGCGCGCTGTATATCAGTGATGACGCTGGCGGCACGATTTTCCGTGTGACCCACGAAGGTGGCAGCAACGGCTGATCGCCGATCGTTCTGATTCGTCGCTCGACGACGAACGGTAGAAGCAGGAAAGCCGGCACATATCGTGTCGGCTTTTTTATGGTCCTCATATCGGGCTGAGCCAACGCGGCTAACGCCGAATTCGTATTTCTCTCGAATGCGCGAAACCCCTGGCCAACCACGCCTAGTCGTGGACTCAAGACTCGGCAGGTCGGACTACCAGTCTTTCGGTACTCACGAGCTAGTCGAACCTCTTGTTTCGCACTGCTGTGCGACTCCCTTTCTTTTGCTTGCCCAAAAGGAAGTAAGCAAACAAAAAGACACCCGGGCACAGCGCCGGCTACGTCGGTGCACTCCGATGCTCGCGACGAAGGGATGCGGCCAGAACTCGGATCGCTTTTGGCGATCCTCAAACAGCTGGCCGCACCGGCGCAGTGCGCCGGACACCCTTCGCCGCTGCCCGTCTCCGTCGCCGTGCGAGGGGGTTAACACAGAAAGTAAAACCGCACCCCAAGCCCTAGCGACGACCGAGCCGAAGTTACCGCAAGTGCCCGTGTTCCTGCTGGATTACGGCTTCGGCTAATCCTACCTAAGAAGGTCACAACTACGAGCGAGCGAAAGCGAGCTTGCCTGTATTGGGCCCCTTGGGCGTAGCGCCGAGCAGTGGAGGCCGAAAGCGGATAAAGACAGCCGGATGTTTGAGCGAAGCGAGTTTCCGGCTGGCCCGCTTTCGGCCGGAGCCGCGCAGGGCACCGATGCAAAGCATCGGCGCAAGACAGGGTGTCCTTTGTTTTGGTGCCTTTTATTTGGACAAGCAAATAAAAGACACTCGCACTGCAGTGCGAAACCCCAAGCGACGCTCACCCAAGCTAGTTGATTAAATAACCGTCGGCTTAGAACCGCCGGCCTTGCGTCCCACCCCTGAGCCAACTCTCGGCCGCACCATATTTTTATAGAAGTTAATCGACAACCTAACGACAATAACCGCCATTGATAGTTATTTTATAACGTAATATATTAACCCCTAGTCCACACGCTCGTGTGGCACCGGGGTCTATTGGGGCATGGGGAACAAGACGTTACGCACCGCCATCTTGGTGGCCGTACTGCTGTGCGGTCAGGCGCTGGCGCTCGCCCATGCGTTTGATCACCCCGTCACCGCGGCGCACGCCGACCATGCGTGCCTAACCTGTGGGCACGGCCATTTCGGCAGTCCACCACCCAGCGAGGCCGCCACGACGCGGGTCTTGCCCGGCGCCAACGATCTTCTCGTTTCGCCGCTGCCGACTCGCCGGTATGCAGCGCAGCGCGTTTCGCATCCGCCACGCGCCCCTCCCCGCCTTCTCGTCTGACATCGATCCAAATCTTCGTGCCCCGCGGCGATCGACGCTGCGCCTTACGGATTCGCGTGGCGAGTCCGTGCTTCAGACGAGAACACCTTCCATGGCTTATTCACGCTATTCAAAATTCATCGGGCCAGCAGCGGGCGCCTGCCTGCTCGGCCTCGGCCCATCCGCGCTGGCCCAGAACCAGTCCGACGGCAACGCAGACAATGACAAGGCAGCCGAGGCCGGTGTGCTCGCCCCGATTTCGGTCGAGGCTTTGGCCTTCGACGACCAGGACCCGAGCCAGGCGATTGAACCCGCCACGGTCGTCGCCGGCCCCGAACTGGTTCGCAAACGCGGTCAGACGCTGGGCGCTACGCTTGCCGATACGCCTGGCATCAGCTCGGCCGACTTCGGCCAGGGCGTGGGCCGGCCGGTAATCCGCGGCCAAGCCGGCGCGCGCGTTCGCGTTCAGGAAAACGGCATGGCCTCCGCGGATGTATCCACGCTGAGCCAAGATCACGCGGTAAGCATCGATCCGTATTCGGCGCGCCAGGTCGAAGTGCTCAAGGGGCCATCCACGCTGCTCTACGGCTCCGGCGCGATCGGCGGCGTAGTCAACGTCGTCACCGACCGTATCCCGAGAACCGCACCGGACGGCATTATCGGCGAACTCGATCTTGTGCGTAGCGGCAGTACTCGCGGCGAGCGCCTGCAACGGCTGGACGTGACGGGCGGCATCGGCGATTTCGCGCTCAACGTTCAAGGCATGAAACGCCTGACCGACGATTACCAGACCAACGACGGCCGCCTCATCGACAACAGTGCAACCGATACCGACACCTACAGCCTGGGCTCGTCGTACTCCGGCGACTGGGGCTATGTCGGCGGCGCAGTCAGTCACTTCGGGCGCGAATACGGCATTCCCGGCGAAGAGGCGACGATCCGCCTGACCCAGGACCGCTACGACCTCAAGGGCGAGGTCTATGACGTCGCCCCCGGCATCACCCGGATCGAGTTCTCCGGTGCACACACCGACTATCTGCATACCGAGGGCGAAGAAACGCCGGAAGCGTTCTTCGACAATCAGGAGACCGAATTCCGTATCGCCGCCGAACACGCACCGATTGCCGGCGCCACCGGCATCTTCGGCGTGCAGGGTTTCGATCGCGAATTCGAGGCCTATGGCGAGGAAGAGTCGTTCGTACCCGCGACCGATACCCGCTCGATCGCCGCATTTCTGGTCGAACAGCGTCCGATCGGCGAGAACTGGACCATCCAGGGCGGCCTGCGTGTCGAATACCAGGAACAGGACACCAGCCAGGGCCGGCGTGATAGCGACCACACGCCCATCAGTGTGTCGCTCGGTGCCAAGCGCGAGATCGGCAACCATTACGTACTCACGGCAACGGCGGGCCACTTCCAACGCGCGCCGGCTACCGAAGAGCTCTACAGCTTCGGCCCGCACGAGGCCACGCTCACTTACGAACGCGGCAACGGCAACTTCGACGAAGAGGCTTCGAACAGCTTCGATATCGGCTTGCGCCGCATCAACGATCGACTGCGCTTCGATACCAGCCTGTTCTATACCCGCTACAACGACTATATCTATCAGCGCTCGGTCGATGCCGGTCTGAATGCCGATGGCACGGGCGTCGGCGGCTCGGACGGCGTGGCGGACCGTGTAGATGAAGACGGCACCTTCGCCCCCAACGGCGAGTTCCTGCTCGTCGACTACGCAGCCGACGATGCGGTGTTCTACGGCGGCGAAGCTCAGATCGGCTACGACCTGATCGAGGGCGCACACCGCCTGACGGCCCGCGTGCTGGGCGATTACGTACGCGCCGAACTGGACGACGACAGCAATCTGCCGCGTATCACCCCCGGGCGTTATGGCATGGGCCTCGACTACCACAGCGACACTTGGCTAGCCACCGTCGAGGCGATTCGTTCGAGTCGCCAGGATGACGAAGGCCCGCTGGAAGACGAAACCGCCGGGTTTACCGACCTGACCGCCTTCATCGGCTATCGGCTGACCGGACTGGACGCAACCGAAACGCTGGTCTATCTCCGCGGCGATAACCTGCTCGACGAGGAGATCGTACGCAGCACGTCGTTCCTGCGTGTGCCGCAGCCAGGGCGCAGCGTCACGGCCGGTATCAACGTGAAGTTCTAGGGACTTTCGAAACGACGCATTTGTCCGAATAACGCCCTGGGAAACCGGGCCGTTATTACATCGGCATATGAAACATTGTGATCGCCTGGCTTTGGGTTCGGCGAAATGCTCGCTGCGTTCAAGTCGCGGAGTACTTCGGTCCGATCTGAAAATTCACGCGACGACGACCAACGATGCGTCAAATTGCCTAGTGCGGGAAGTCTATCGACCGACACCTACGAATTTGAATCGACTACGTAGGCAGGCGTCGCTAGGTGTTTCGCACTGCTGTGCGAGTGTCTTTTATTTGCTTGTCCAAATAAAAGTCACCAAAACAAAAGACACCCCGGCTTGCGCCGATGCTCCGCATCGGTGCCCTGTGCTGCTCGACAGGACGAGCGCAGCCGGAACTCGCTTCGCTCAAACATCCGGCTGCTTTTTCTCGCCCTGACTCCGCTGCTCGGCGCTACGCCAAAGGGGCCCAATACAGACACGCTCGCTAACGCTCGCTGAAGGTTGCGTCTCGATCTGCGTAGGCAGGATTAACCAAAAGCGTGATCCGGCAGGAACACGGGCGCTTGCCGCAACTTCAACTTAGTCGTCGCTATAGCTTCGGGTGTGCTGATTGTATTAGCCCCCTTGCACGGCGACGGAGACGCGCAGCGGCGAAGGGTGTCCGGCGCACTGCGCCGGTGCGGCAAGGTGTCTGAGCGTCGCCAAAGCGACGCGAGTTTTTGCCGCATCCCTTCGTCGCGAGCATCGGAGTGCACCGGCGCCTTGCGCCGGTGCCGTGCCCGGGGTGTCCTTTCTCTTGGTTACTTCTCTTTGGACAAGCAAAGAGAAGTCACTCGCACAGCAGTGCGAAACCAAAGGTGCGATGAACTCGTGAGTGCCGAAAGGCTAATGGTTCGAACCAACCGTCGTTGTGGCGTCAAGCCGCCTTACGAGCACGCACCGCGCTCGGCGCAGCCTGCTTCACTTCCTCGTACTCCCCAGACTTGAACCGCATCAACCGCACCCGATACTCCCAGTTGAAACCGGGATAAAGCGTAGTGTTCTTGCCCGAATCCGTGAGATACCAGCTGTTACAGCCGGACGTCCACGATGTGTATTTCATCCGCCACTGGATGCCGCGGTTGAATTTGTCCTGCACGGACTTCTTCACGTCGATGAAGCGCAGCTTCTTCTTCGCCATATGCGCGATGGCCTGCAGCGTGTAGTCCATCTGCTGCTCGGTAAAGGCGAGTACCGATGTGTGGCTCGGACCGGTGTTCGGCCCCATCAGGAAGAACAGGTTCGGGAAACCCGAAACGGTTACGCCCTTGTAAGCCTCGGCGCCGTCCCCCCAAGCTTGATTAAGGTCGACGCCGGCACGGCCGGTGATCGGGAACGGCGCGGCCTTGCTCGGCACCTTGAAGCCAGTCGCGCAGACGATGGCGTCCACTTCGATGGTGCGCCCGTCCTTGGTCACGATCGCATTCTCGGTAATACGTGCGGGCCCGTCACCGATCAGTTCGACATTGTCGCGCTGAAGCGCTGGGTACCAGTCGTTCGAGATCAAAATGCGCTTGCAGCCGATCTTGTAGTCCGGCGTGACCTGTTCGCGCAGCGCCTGGCTCTTCACCTGCTTGGTGATGTGCGACTTCGCCATCTTCTCGGCCACACGCTTGAGCGGGCCGAAATCCGAAATCACGAACGGCGCAAACAGCTCGTTGATCCAGTAGATCTTGAGCCGGCGGCGACGCAGCTTGTGCGGTGCTTCCCGGTATTCGGCCTGCTTCTCTTCCGGGATCGGCCGGTCGGGCTTGGGCATGATCCAACTCGGCGTGCGCTGGAACACGGTTAGATGATCGGCCTGTTTCGCAACTTCGGGCACGACCTGAATAGCGCTTGCGCCCGAGCCGATCACGGCCACGCGCTTGCCGGCGAGATCGTAGTCGTCGTCCCATTGGGCGGTATGCATGCGCTTACCGGCGAAATCCTCCAGGCCTTCGATACGCGGCCAGGCCGGATCGGCCAGCGCGCCCACGGCAGACACCACGACATTGGCGGTCAGCGTCTGGCCGTCGGCTGTATGCACGTGCCAGATACCGGCATCTTCGTCGAAATCCGAACCGACGATGGTGGTATCGAACCGCACGTGCTCACGCAGCTTGTACTTGGCGGTGCAGCGTTTGATGTAGTCGAGGATCTCCGGCTGCTGGCCGAAGCTGCGCGACCAGGTCGCGCTCTGCTCGAAGGAGAACGAGTACAGATGCGAGTGCACATCGCAGGCCGCGCCCGGGTAGTGGTTGTCGCGCCAGGTGCCGCCGACCTCGCTGCCCCGTTCGAGGATCGTGAAGTTGTCCACGCCTGCTTCCTTGAGCCGAATCGCCATGCCCAGCCCCGAGAAACCGGCACCGACGATCGCGATATGCATGTCGGTTTCAATCTTCGGATGCGTCGTCAGCGGGTTGATACGGGAAATGAGTTCGGAAACGGCCATGCGGTACTCCGTGGCGTCGAGGGTTGGGGCCGGACAGCGCCGGCGCGATGGAAAATAGCAATTTTCGATATTTCTGACAAGGCGCAATGTCAGATTAAATATGCAGCACTCTACGCCGACCGCCGGGTGCTGCTGGCCTGTGGTCGCCCTGGCGGGTTACCGTATTTGATAACCATTCCTATCCGGAAGACTGACGGCGCCTTGCCGGCGCGCAGTCTTGCGGAGCACGCCAACCGGCCCGGCTGCGATGTTCGCTCGCCATTTTCACGATCATCTCGAGAGCTTCGGCGACGCGCTGGTTGCCGACGCGCCGCGCGATACGGTCGTCACTTCGGGCGCTTTGCTGCGCGATCCCGACGCCTTCGCCGACCAACTCGCTGCTTTCAAGATCGATCGTGGCTGTCACGACGATCGTGCGGCGGCGTCGCAATGGTCGAAGTGGTTCTTCAGCCGGCTGATCATTCCGGCCGCCGTGGTCCAGCTCGCAACCGATCAACGGCTGGTCTGCGAATGGGCGGATCTGGATATCGGCTGGCAGGCCGACGCCACGCCCCGCTGCTTCGTCGTCCAGGAATCACATTTCCTATCCGGCGACGGCGCCGATCTGGCCGGCCTCATCGACACCCTCCTCTGCCCGTTCGTCGACGCGCTCACCGGCTATTGCCGCCTGTCGGCCCGAGTGTTTTGGAGCAATGCCTCGATGTACTACGACTGGGTGGTCGGTGAGCTAACACGTCAGGGCCGCATCCCGGCCGAACGTGTCGCAACCGCTGCCGCCTTACTCAACACACCGACGCGCCCCGACGGCGGCTTCAACCCCTTCGTTCGTGCCCATCGCGACTGCAAGCCCGGCGCTCTGGACGGCGATGACGCGCCCATCGCGCGCTGTCGGCGGCTGTGCTGTATGCGCGATCTCGACCCGAAATGGGGGCTATGCGCGAACTGCCCGCGGGCCGTGCACTACGGCCGCGCCTCGCATGCCGCGGCCAGTCACTGATGGAACTGCTGCGCCTTATCCTGCGCGACTATCGCGCCGCCTTTATCGGCGTGCTGGCCGCGAGTATCGCCAGCGCCGCGTTGGGTATTGGCGTGATCGCGTTCATAAACCAACGTCTGATCGAAACCGCCGCCAACCCGCTGTCCGCCATGCCGCAGTTCTTCGGCCTGATCGTGCTGCTGCTGGCTGTATCGCTGATCGCCCAGCTGGGGCTGACCATACTCGGGCACCAGTTCGTGTTCGATCTGCGTTCGCGGCTCGTCAAGCGGATCATGGACACCGATATCGAGCGTATCGAGGCGCTCGGCAGCGCGCCGCTGCTGGCCAGCCTGTCGGCGGATATCCGCAACGTCACCATCGCCTTCGTACGTCTGCCGGAGCTCGTACAGGGCACGATCCTGACCCTCGCCAGCATCGCCTATCTAGCATGGCTGTCGCCGTCTATTCTGCTGGTCACCGCCGTATGGATCGGGCTCACGATGGCGGTCGGCGCCTGGCTGGTACAGCGGGTCTATCACCACCTGCGCCATGTCCGCGACGCCGAGGACGCGCTCCAGCAGGACTATGAAACCGTGATCGACGGGCGCAAGGAGCTGGGCCTGAACCGCGACCGCGCGCGCCAGCTGTTCGACCGCGTCTATCACGCCAATGCGCAGCGCTATCGCCACCACATCATTCGCTCGGATACATTCCACCTTTCGGCGAACAACTGGGCGAACATCATGATGCTCGGCGCCATCGGCGTGGTGTTCTTTCTCGCCAACGGCCTCGGCTGGGCAAGCAGCTCGGTGGCCGCGACCTACGCGCTCACGATCCTGTTCCTGCGCACCCCGATGATCCAGGCGATCGGCGCCCTGCCGACGCTGATCAACGCCCAGGTCGCCTTCGACAAGCTGGCTACGCTCACGCTCGCCGAGTACGAGCCACGGTTCGACACGCCGGCGCCGATCAAGCGCGACTGGAAGACCATCGAGCTCCGCGACGTGACCTTTGCCTACGGGCACGCCGAAAGAGCCGACGCTGACGCCGCCGGCGGCTTCAGCGTCGGCCCGATCAATCTCACCCTGCGCCGAGGGGAACTGGTGTTTCTGATCGGTGGCAACGGCAGCGGCAAGACCACGCTTGCGCGACTTCTCACGGGTCTCTACCAGCCCGTGTCCGGCGAGATTCGCATCGACGACGTGCCGGTACGAATCAGTGATCGCGCGGCCTACCGACGCCTGTTCGCCGCGGTGTTCACGGATTTTCATCTATTCGACCAACTGCTTGGCGCCGACGGCAAACCGGCGGGACAGGCCTTCATCGACGACTGGCGCGAACGCCTGGGCCTGACCGACAAGCTCGCTCTCGACGGCTCGCGCATTCTCGATACGAAGCTGTCACAGGGGCAGCGCAAGCGCGTCGCGCTGATGCTGGCGCTGGCCGAATCCCGCGATGTGCTGCTGCTCGACGAATGGGCCGCGGACCAGGACCCGCAGTTCCGGCGCGTCTTTTATCGAGAGCTACTGCCGGCGTTTCACGAGCGCGGGCACACGGTGTTCGCGATCAGCCACGACGACAGCTATTTCGAACACGCCGACCGGCTGCTGGAAATGCGCAACGGCCAGTTGCGGGAACTCACCGGCGAAATGCGCGACCGCGCCAGCCGCGATGCGGTGGCGCAACTCCAGACGCACTGAGCGTCGGGCCCGTCTTCAGTCACGCACACTTCGTTGGCGTGTTCTTCGACCCGATCGACCGCGCGTGACTCTTCCAAAACGCTAGGGCCTGGACAACGACCCACTCCGTAAGGGCTTTACCGCCTGCGAAGCCGCGTGACTCACACCGTTCGAAGTGCCAGATACAGCCAAATACGTCGCTTGCGGCGTTTAATGCGAATGATTTACATTTACTTCTTCAGGGGGCTGGGTTCGCTGCACGGCGGCCAAGCGACAAATAATCTTTATAAAGGCCGCACGTCATGTCGCAGGCGTTTCTTCCGTATAAACAGCCGCTACGGCTGTGCACGCGTTTCGTACCGTTAGCCGTCGCCTTCGTTGGCGCGGCACCGCTGGCCGGTTTAGCCCAGGATTCCGCTGAGACGTCGAATGAGCTTCTGGCCCCGTTGGTCGTGGTCGAAACGGCGCTGAAAGTCGAAGCCCCGCTGGTGGAAACGCCGCGCCCGGTCTCGGTCGTCAACCAAGAAGAACTGGAAGAACGCAACGTTCAGAGCCTGGACGAGGCCTTTCGCTATCGCGCCGGCGTGCTGTCGGGCCATTACGGCTCCGACAACAACACCGACTGGTTCAAGATTCGCGGCTTCGACCAGTCCACCTATCAGGACGGGCTGCGCATCTATCGCGAAGGCTTCTATCAGTGGCTGCCCGAGCCCTACGGTTTGGAACGCGTGGAGGTCTTCAAGGGGCCGTCGTCCATTCTGTACGGCGAGGCGCCGCCTGGCGGCCTCATCAATGCCGTGAGCAAGCGCCCGACGCGCGAGGAACGCGGCCGCGTCGATTTCGGCATCGGCACGCGCGGCTATCACCGTCTCGGCGTCGACACATCCGGCCCGGTCAATGAATCCGACAAGGTGCAGTACCGTCTGGTGGGCCTGTACAAATCGCGCGACGGCGATCTGGACTACACCGAAAACGACCGCTATTACATCGCGCCCAGCATCAATATCGATTTCTCGGCCGACACCTCGCTCACACTGCTCGGCAGTTTCCAGCGCGATAACGGCGTGCCGACCAATACCTTCAAGCTGCCCTACGGCACCGTTCAGGACACCCCCTTCGGCAAGGTCGATCCGCAGACCAACTACAGCGAGCCGAGCTACGACCGTGACCAGCGCAAACAGAGTGCCCTGGGCTACGAGCTGGAACACGCCGTCAACGACACCTGGACGTTCGAGCAGAACCTGCGCTACAGCCATCTCGACCTCGACCTGCGCAGCAGCTATATCCTCGCGCGCTCGGGCGAACGCGAAGGCTCGCGTGGCGCCCTGTTACGTGACGGCACGACCGAGAGCTGGACCGTGGACAACCGCTTCATCGGCCGCTGGGCCACGCGGCGCACCGAGAACACGCTGCTGATCGGCCTCGACTATCAGGATCTGCAGATCCGCGGTGAGGAAGCCGATCTGTTCTCCTTCGGCGCGCCTATCGATCTGTTCGACCCGCAGTACGGCAACTTCGACCCGATTGCCGATAGCGACATCATCGATCGCCGTATCGATACCCAGCAGACCGGAATCTATGTGCAGAACCAGTTCCGGCTCGACGACCGCTGGGTGGTGCTCGGCGGCGTGCGCTACGACCAGGCCAAGACCGACAACGTCAATCGCACGACCGGCGTGACCCAGCGTTCGGACGACGACGAGTGGTCCTTCTCAGGCGGCCTCATGTATCTCGCCGACAACGGTCTCTCGCCCTATCTCAGCTACACGGAATCGTTCGACCCACTGGGCCGCAACACGTCGGATGGCGATCTCTACGAGCCACGCGAAGGCAAGCAGCTGGAAGCGGGCCTGAAATTCGCCCCCGAGGGCTGGGACGGTTACGCCACGCTCGCCGTCTTTGATCTGGAAGAAAGCAACACGCTCATCACTTCGCCGGCCGGTTTCCAGACACAGGCGGGCACGCGCGAATCGCAGGGCGTGGAACTCGAGACCGTGGGCTACATCACCGACAGCCTGCAGGCGACCGCTGCCTACAGCTATACCAGTGCACGCGTCGATCAATCCGTCGATCAGCGTGATGTACGTGCCGCGCTCATCCCGCGTCACCAGGCTTCTCTGTGGCTCGATTATTCATTCAGCCAAGGCACTTTGGACGGCCTCAAGCTCGGCGGCGGCGCGCGCTACGTCGGCGAGAGCGTCGACACCGACATCACCGTGCCCGATTACACCGTGTTCGACGCCGCCATCAGCTACGACCTGTCGCCGCAGTGGCGTGCCCAAGTCAACGTCACCAATGTGTTCGACAAGGAATACGTCGCCAGCTGTGACTACTGGTGCTACTACGGCGAATCGCGCGGCGTGCTCGGCAACCTGAGCTACCAGTGGTAGGAACTGACTAGTTGTGCCGTGGCCCCGGCCGCGGCACAACCGCAGGCTTCATGAGCCCCGCGGCTATTTGATCCCCTGACAGCAACTCATCCCGAGATGTGCCAGCCACGGCTTTACGAGTGTGGCGCTCTAGCGCCGGCATGATGTACGTCGCGGGCATGCCGGCGATTTTGACGGGCCGAACATCTCCGGAGTGACCCGAGCGCGAAGCCGACCCAGGCGCAAAGAATCCCGCAGCCCTGGAGGCTGCGATTATACAGCGCCAGACCATTCTTGCCGTGTGTTCGACCGGCGAAACCTGGCTCGTACGATCTTCAGGATCTCGCTCCTTTCTTCCAGAACGCCATGCGGAGCGCATTCGCGAAAAACCGTGAATATTGGGGCGCCTGATCAAACAATCTCGGCGACTACTTTATTACGTATTATTTAAAAACAACGACATATAAATTCTAGTGAACACATGTTGACATAAAGACGAGCGCACACAATAATGTGTACAGTTGTTCACACCGAGGCGTTTATGACATTCGCCAGAACCATAAGTGGATCAGGACCCGTTCAACGGCTTGCGAAAGCCGCATTCAACTCGCGGTTGATGCATCGGTTGACCTATCCGCATGGGCCGGACCGCTTTATCGAGCTGTTCGATCCGACCGCCGTGGCTGACGAAACTGTCGGCACCATCAGCGCGATCGAACATCCAACCGAACGTAGCGTACGTGTCTCGGTCCGCCCGAACAGCCGCTGGAATGGTTTTGTAGCCGGCCAGTACGTCGAATTCGCAATGGAAATCGACGGCCGTCGTCATCGCCGCATGTTCTCGCCGGCGCAGTCGCAGCACGCCAACGGCGCGCTGGAGTTCACGATGTCGGTCAACCCCGACGGCGTGCTCACGCGCCACATCCAGCAGTCGGCCCGGGTGGGCGATCTCGTGGTGCTGGGCGACGTGAGCGGCGATTTCCATCTGCCGCAAGCAAGGCCCGAGCGCGTTGTGCTGATCAGCGCCGGTTCGGGCATCACGCCCGTGATGTCGATGCTGCGCACGCTGATAGACGAGCAATACGGCGGCGAAATCGATTTCATCCACTATTGCCGCAGCGCGAGCGACGCGCTCTACGCGGCCGAGCTGGAACAGCAGGAAGGCGCGCTGCCCGGCCTGAGAATGCACTGCGTCTATACCCGTGAGGGCGGCGTGCATTTCAATGCCGAACAGCTAGCCCAACTGGTGCCGAACTACCACCACGCACAGACCTTCGTCTGCGGCCCGGCCGCGCTGCTCGAAGCGACCCGCACGCTCTTTGACGAGCAAGGCATCAGCGAGCGCCTGCACCAGGAAGCCTTCGGGCTGGCCACGCCGGCCGCTGGCGAAGACGAGACTGGCGGCGAAATCCATTTCAAGCGCAGCGACCGCTCGGCAGACAACAACGGCCAAACACTGCTCGAGCAAGCCGAGCAGGCGGGACTGAACCCGGAGCACGGCTGTCGCATGGGCGTGTGCTTTGCCTGCAGCTGCACTAAGACGGCTGGGCGCGTGCGTGATCTGCGCACCGGCGAGATCAGCAGCGCCGGCGAAGAGGATATCCAGATTTGCGTGAGTGCCCCGCTGGGCACCGTCAGTCTCGATATCTGATACCGAACAATTCATGCCGGCGCGCCCGGAAACAGGCAGGCGCCGGCGTCAATCCCGACACTTTCGAGGAATATCTCATGAGTGAACTCGACAATCATCTCAACAGCTTCACCCAGGAACAGTTCGACCAGATCGGCGCCGACTTCGATGCCATTCGTCGTCGCGTGATCAACGATCTGGGCGAGCGTGATGCCAACTACATCCGCACCATCGTCAAGCGCCAGCGCCAGTTCGAAGTCGGCGGCCGCGCGATGATGATGCTGCCCCCGACCTGGCCGCTAGGCGTTGCGTCGCTTTCCCTGTCGAAGATTCTCGACAACATGGAAATCGGCCACAACGTGATGCACGGCCAGTACGACTGGATGGGCGACCCGGCACTGAACTCCAAGAATTTCGACTGGGACACCGCCGATACCGCCGAGAACTGGAAGGCGACCCACAACTTCGAGCATCACACTTATACCAACGTGGTGGATCGCGATCACGACATCGGCTACGGCCTGCTGCGCATGGCCGACGATCAGCCGTGGGAACCGCGTTTCCTGATGAACCTGCCGCTGACCGCGCTGCTGCATGTGTTCTTCCAGCACTTCGTTGCGGTTCAGAATCTCAAGCTCGAGAACTATCTGATCTACAAGACCAAGAGCCGCGAAGAGCTGGCCGAGGAGTTCAAGCCGGTCTGGGCCAAGATGCGCAAGCAGCTGGCCAAGGACTATGTCTATTTCCCGTTGTTGGCCGGCCCGTTCGCGCCGCTGGTGTTCGCAGGCAACATGACCGCCAATCTCACGCGCAACATCTGGGCCTGCAGCGTAATCTTTAATGGCCACTTCCCGGAAGAAGTCGAGCAGTTCGACGAATCGGTGCTTGAGGACGAATCCCGCGGCCAATGGTATGTGCGCCAGCTTCTCGGCAGTGCCAACTTCGAGGGCAGCAAGCTCATGCATCTGATGAGCGGCAACCTGAGCTATCAGATCGAGCATCATCTGTTCCCCGATATTCCGGCCTGCCGCTATGCCGAGATCGCGCCGGAAGTGCGTGCGATCTGCAAGAAGAACGGCCTGCCGTACCACAGCGGCCCGTTCTGGAAGCAGGCGCTGTCAACCTGGAAGCGGATCGCCCGCCTGTCGTTGCCGGACCGTCTCCTGCCGTCGAAAAAGCCGACGGCAAAGGCGGCGCCCAAGGCCGGCGCCACGACAGACGAGGAATCGCTTCCGATCGCGGCGTAGTCGCCTAGCGACGCTTCACTAGCCCAAGCCCGGCAGCATGCGATCAAGCGTGCTGCCGGGCTTTTTTATGGCTCGTACGCACTCGCCTGGATCAAGAGCAGGCATCGCCACGTCGGGGCGCTCCAAGCACCGCGCAGGGCAACCAGACGGCTAGTCGAGAAGCAGATACTCCGGTGCCGGCTCGAGTGGACTCGAGCGGCGCAGCGCCCGAACTACATATGGGCAGTGGCAACCACTCAGTCTTTCGGCAAATCCTGGCAGCAGGCGTTGGGCATTCGATGCGACACCTGTAGCAGGCAGTCGGTCTACAATCGTCGCAGCCGCCACATGAAATAGCTGCCGCCGATCAGCGTGGCGACCAATCCTGCCGGGATCTCGCTGGGAAACAGGATCACGCGGCCGACCCAGTCCGCCAGGATCATCAACAGCGCGCCGATCACCACAGAGCCCGCCAGCTGCTCGCGGGCTCGTGTGAGCCCCAGCAACCGCGCCATATGCGGCGCGAGCAGGCCAACGAAGCTCAGCGGCCCCACCACCAGCGTCGCGCCCGCGGTAAGTACTGCCACCACGGCCAGCAGCAGCAAGCGGCTGAAAGTCACGTTCACGCCCAGCGCGCGGGCCGTGGGCACGCCCAACGGCAGCAGGTCCAGCCAGGCGGCCAGCGGACGGGTCGCCAGCAGCCCGAGCACGGCGAGCGCCGTAACCATCAGCGCGAGCGGCATGTCCACGTAGTAGGTCGTGCCCGACATCCAGGCCAGCAGTTGCTGGGTACGCGGGTCGCTGCCGGCGAGCACGATCTTCGAGATCGCATCGAACAGGAACAGCACGCTGATACCAGTCAGCAGCACGCGCTCGGGCTCGAAGTCGCTGCGTGCGTTTAGAACGACCAGCAGAGTCAACGTGGCAAAGGCGCCGAAGATGCCGGCACCGAGCATGATTGCGGTGCCTGCGGCCGGCCAGAGCAGAATCACCGCGAGCACGCCCATTGCCGTGCCGGCACTGATACCGAGCACCTCGGGGCTGGCCATAGGATTGCCCGAAACGCGCTGGATGATCGTACCCGCGAGCGAGAGCATCAGCCCCGCCGCGCCGGCCGCCAGCACGCGTGGCAGCCGCCACGCACCCGTGACGTCCCACGGCAGCTGAAACGGCCAACTCCAGCCATCGGCGCCGCGCCCGACAAACAGCGCGATCACGACCATCACCGCGGCCGCCACGGCCAGACCGGCAATCAGGCGCGCCGGCGCATGCAATCGAGCGGTCGGTGCTTCAGCCATCGTCTGCGGCACAGGCCGGCGCATGTTGAGGCGTGGAATCAGCCACAGCAGCAACGGGGCGCCGAGCGCGGCGGTAGTGGCACCCGTCGGGATCAGCGCGGCCGAATCGTGGGTAGCCAGCTGCAGCACCTGATCGGTCACTGCAAGCAGCAACGCACCAAGCAGCGGCGCCCAGGCGAGCCGGGCCTTGAGCGTCCGCGCCCCCGCCAGACGCACGATGGAGGGCGCCGCCAGACCCACGAAACCGATCACCCCGAGCTCCACCACCACGACGGAGGTGACGAAGACAGCGACACCGAGGGCGCCCGCGCGCAGATACTGCAGTGAAACGCCAAGATTCTTGGCATTCACGTCGTCGAGATCGAGCAGTGCGAGCGCACGGGAAAGTGCTGTGGCCGCCACCGCGCCGATCGCCACACGCGGCAGCAGGTAGAACACACCGTCCCAATTGTTCTGGGCCAGCGATCCTGCGCCCCAGATCATCATCCCGCGCAGCGCTTCCTGATTGAAAAGCAGCAGCACGACGACCAGAGCGCCGAGATAGAGATTGACCACCAGCCCGGCGAGAACGACCACCGTGGGCGCCAGCGCCCGCCGCCATGCCAGCGCAAACACCAGCCCCATCGCGGCCGCGCCGCCGACAAAGCCCACGACGCCACGGGCGTACAGCAGTAACCACGGCGCGAACAGTGTCGCCAGCAACAAGGCGAGATGCACACCGCTGACCACGCCGAGCGTCGTGGGTGCAGCCAGTGGGTTACGCAGTGTCTGCTGCATGAGCACGCCGGCGAGTGCCAGGCCTGCCCCGCCGAGAAGCGAAACCACGAGCCGCGGCAGCCAGTTGTAGCGCACCAGAATGCCGGTCAGCGAATCACCGGGCGCGGCCAGCATCCCGATTCCGCCGGGAATGACCGTCGCCAGTGTCCAGGCAGAGAAACCGCACAGCACGACCAGAAACAAACCGCACAGGCGCGCAGGCGTCACGGCAGCCCTCCGAACTCATCGCCCGCCGCACCGGAAGCAAGGCGATCGTAAGCATCGGCCAGCCCGCGCGCGAAACGTGTCGCCGACGGCAGACCACCGAAACTCCAGACCGCCGGCAGATCGAGCACCGCTTGGTCGCGTACGGCCGGCAGGTGCTGCCAGAGCACGCTTTCAGCGATCTCCTCCGGCACGCCGACCGGCACCGGATCGACCACGGCCATACGGGCGTTCTCGATCGCCGCAAGCCGCTCGATGGGCACCAGCGCGAAACCCCAGAAGTTGGTCTCTTCCTGCCAGGCATTGGCAATGCCCATACGCGACATTACGTTGCCGATCAGGCTGTCGTCACCGAACACGCGGACATGGCGCGCGTCGATAAACTGAACCACCAGTAGTGGCTGGGTATCGGCCGGGACGCGCTGGGCGAGCTGCTCGACCTCGGCGCGGGTGGATTCGATGAAGCGCTCGGCCGCCGCCTCGCGGTGCACGAGCTTCGCCAGGGCGCGGGTCGAGTCGACGGTGTTATCCCAGGCCGAGCCCTCGTGGTAGTAAACGTCGATGCTTTCGACCGGCGCGACCTGCGTCAGACGCGCGCGCGAATTCTCGTACATGGGCGTGATCGTGATCACGTCGAGATCCAGCTGCGACAGCAGTTCCATATTCGGCTGCACCCGCAACCCGAGTTCGCGCACCGAATCCGGCACGGCAGGACCGCCCACCCAATCACCATAGGAGGCGACCTGAGCCATGGCTACCGGGGGCGCGCCGATCGCGATCAGCGTCTGAACCTGCCCCCAGTCGATCGCCGCAACCCGCGGCGTGTCCGGTGCTGCCGCCGCAGACAGACCGCCTGAAACAAACAGGGCTAGCCCGATGAGCCAGCCCAAAAGACACGAACGCCCCGCGCCCGCGGAGCGTCGAGCGCACCCGGCCCGCGTCACTGGACGACGGCGATCGGGTGGTTGTCGGCGGGATGCGACATCACGCTCATGCGGATGCCGTAGATGGCTTCCAGCGTCGCATCGCGCATCAGTTCGCTCGGCGCGCCCTGCGCCAGAAGACGGCCGTCGCGCAACGCCACCAGATGATCGCAATAGCGTGAAACCATGTTCACGTCGTGCAGCACAATGATCACACCCAGGCCCAACGAACTGGCCAGCTCGCGAATCAGCGCCAGCGTATCGACCTGGTGGGCGATATCCAGCGCCGACAGCGGCTCGTCGAGCAGCAGGAAGCGGCTGCCCTGAGCCAGCAGCATGGCAATCCAGACGCGCTGTTTTTCGCCGCCGGAAAGCGTATCGACCATTCGGTCGCTCATGTTGGAGGTATGCGTAAGATCCAGCGCACGCTCGATCTGGGTCTTGTCCTCGCGCGACAGGCGGCCGAGCAGACCGTGCCACGGGTAACGCCCGAACGCGACGAGCTCCCGCACCGTCAGGCTGGACGCGCTGGGCAGCTGCTGCGGCAGATAGGCCACCTCGCGTGCAAATTCACGGTGCCCCCAACGGTCGATCGAACGGCCATTGAGACAGATCTCGCCACAGCTGGCGCACTGCTGGCGCGCCATCAGCTTGAGCAGCGTGGATTTGCCGGAACCGTTATGCCCGATCAAGCCATAGACCAGACCCTGCTTGAAGCACAGGTCGGTGGCTTCGAGCAGGCAACGGCCATTGACCTCGAAGCGAGCGGCATTGAGTTCGAACATGACCTTCTCCGCGGCGTTCGCGGTCGGCGCGCGGCCGCGCGTGATTCGGCAAAGACAGGCGGAGAATAAGCTAAATACGAATGCTTATCAAAAAGAAGGCGACCCAGCCGACGCCAGCAATCACCCCGCAGCCGACTGCCGGCAACACGACTTGCGACGGCGCTCGCGGGCCTTGCTTGTTGGGCTTAAGCTGGCGAGGTAACGCTTCAATCAAGGAAACGACAGCCATGTCGATTCTGCAGAAACTGCGCACCGTGCTTGGCTTTTCGCAAGAAGGCGAAGACACGTCGTCGACGAACCCGCCAACCTCGGGCGACGCGGCCGACGACGGCAAGACCCCGGTCGACATCGTGACCCTCGATGAAGCCTACGCGGCCTACCAGGGCGGCGCCCGCTTTATCGACGTGCGCGAACCCACGGAATGGGACAACGGCCATGTCGCGGGCGCGGTCCATCACCCGGTCGGCACGCTGGAAAATCAGCCGGAAATCGCCGTGGCCCGCGACAAGCCGGTGGTCACCTATTGCGCGGCCGGAGCGCGCGCCGCGCGCGCAGCCGCCGCACTGGTCGCCAACGGCTATTCCGACGTCAGCGCACTCCAGGGCGGCTATGGCGATTGGGCGGCGGCCGGCTACCCCGTCGAACGCCCGGATGACGACACCGCCTCGTGAGCACACCAAAGCGGGTGCTGCTGGTCGGTGCCGGCCACGCACATCTGCATGTCGCCGCAGAGGCCGCCGCCCTACGCAGCGCCGGTGTTCGCACCACCCTGATCGACCCGGGCCTGTTCTGGTACTCGGGCCGTGCCACCGGGATGCTTGGCGGCCAGTTTTCGGCCGCTGATGACCAGATCGACCCACGTGCCGTGATCGAGCGCGCCGGCGGCGAGTTCATCGCCGGCCGTGTCGAACACATCGATCGCGTCGCACGCCGCGTTTATCTGGCCAACGGCAGCACGCACGACTACGACTGGCTGTCGATCAATGTCGGCAGCGGCGTGAACACACAAGCGATCGAAGGCTGCGCCGACGACCCGACCTGCTGGCCGGTCAAACCGATCGCGCGACTCGAAGCCCTGCATCAGACGCTGGTAGAGGCGTTCGCTGCGGGACAGACGCCGTCGCTTGCCGTGATCGGTGGCGGCGCCACGGGCTGCGAGATCGCTGCCAATCTCGCCGGCCTGGCCCGACGTGCCTGTGACGCCGACCGCAAACCGATCATTCAGCTGCTGCAGAGCGGCGATACGCTCGCCCCCGCCCTGCCCCGCGGCGCGCGAGAGCGGCTGGGATCGCATCTGACCGGACTTGGTGTGCAGGTGAAATACAACGCCAAAGTCACCGGTCGCGAGCACGGCGCTCTGGTGCTCAGCGATGGCGAAAGCCTCGATGCCAACCATGTGGTTCTCGCGACCGGCCTTACCGCGCCTGGCTGGCTGGGCAGCCTAGGCCTCGCGTTCGACGATGGCCTGGTCGTGGACAAAACACTCCGCAGCATCGACGACGATCGCGTTTTCGCCGTCGGCGACTGTGCGCGTATCCAGGGTCACAGCCTGCCGCGGCTAGGCGTGTTCGGCGTCCGCCAGGCCCCGGTGCTGCTTGCCAACCTGCGGGCCGTCGCGCGCGGGCAACCGATGCAGCATTACACGCCGCAATCGAAATGGCTGTCGATTCTCGACCTCGGCGACGGCACGGGCCTTGCCACCCGCGGCGAGCGCTGGTGGCAGGGGCGCGCAAGCGCGTGGCTCAAGCACTGGCTCGATCGTCGTTTCATCGAACGCTATCGTGTTTAGCCGTTGGCGCCTGCGCGTGATTCGCGCCAGGGGCGCCGTCCCACGGCCGTACCGCAAGACCATAAAACAATGACGAACGCGCTCCTGCCTGCGTCTGACGGTCAATTGCGGGCACACACGCCAGCGTACGGTGCATGCTGCACGTTGACGCGCACCGTACGGACACCGATATTGAGCGTTTTGCACGGTGGCAAGCGCATGTTCAATAGTATGAGGGCTGCCGCCGTTACCGGGAGAGACACGTTGTCACGTCGAGACCTCACCCACCGTCGAGGCGACCACTGATGGGCGCCGTGATCGATGCCATCGAATACATGCTGCCGGCGCGCACCGAGTCGATCGAGGAGATCGCGGCCCGGTTCCCGAACTGGCCGCTGGAAAAGATCGCCGAGAAGACCGGCATCCGCGCGCGCCATGTCGCTTCCGAGGACGAGTGCGCCTCGGACTTCGGCGTCATCGCCGCGCGCGATCTGCTCGAGCGCACGGGCACAAATCCGGCCGATATCGACTACCTGATCTTCTGCACCCAGAGCCCGGACTACCTGGCGCCGACCACCGCCTGCCTGGTGCAGGAACGGCTCGGCCTGCCCACCCATATCGGCGCGCTGGATATCAATCTCGGCTGTTCCGGCTATATCTATGCGTTGGGCGTGGCCAAGGCGTTGATCGAGACCGGCCAGTCGCAGAAGCTGCTGCTCGTCACCGCCGACACCTACAGCAAGTTCGTGAATCCCGGCGACAAGAGCGTGCGTGCTCTGTTCGGCGACGCCGCGGCAGCCACGCTCATGAGCGCACGCGACGGCGATGCGACCATCGGCCCGTTCGTCTACGGCACGGACGGCTCCGGCGCCCAAGATCTCATCGTGCCCAACAGCGGCCTGCGCAATCGCGGCGCCCATATTCCGATCGAGGAATACACGGATCGCCACGGCAACACCCGCAGCGATCACAACATCTACATGAACGGCCGCGCGGTGATCGAATTCACCCTGCGCGAGGTCCCCAAGGCCATCGATGCCCTGTGCGAAAAGGCCGGCGTGAGCCTCGACGAGATCGACGCCGTGGTGCCACACCAGGCCAGCGCAACGGTGCTGGAAGGCATCCGCAAGAAGCTCGATCTGCCGCGCGAGCGCTTCGTCGTGTGCATGGAAGACATCGGCAACACCGTGTCCTGCAGCGTGCCGATCGCCATGAAACGCGCCATCGGCAACGGCCAGATCAAACCCGGCGCCCTGCTGCTGCTCGTCGGCTTCGGTGTCGGCCTCTCCTGGGGCGCGACGCTCGTGCGCCTGCCCGAGGATTTTGTGGCGAGCTGACTGCAAACAGCCAGAAGCGGACTTCAGCTATCCGATCGTTGGGCTTGGAGATTAGCCAATATCGATGAGACATCTACCTCGATATTTTGGATATTCGTGATCGGATAGGACTCGAGTAGCTTAGTCAAAGAGCGTGGGTCAGATGGGCCGTTCGGAACGAACCGATATTGTCCAGGGCTTATCACGGTAAGTAGGCCGAAAAGCTTCTTGGGTCTATTCTGGCGAAGCCAATTTGCTCGATATGGAAGAGCGAACTCAGCGAAGGCCGCGCGCAGTTCGCTTTCAGCATCAATAGGTTCGATTTCCCGTTCCGCACATGCACGCGAATCGAACACAAAGATCGTTGGCTCATCAAGCAGAATGAACAGCATTCGGTGCCCGTGTCGCCTCAACTAATCTGATCAGTGAAGGTAATTTTGCGACGCCAGAATGTCGAGGTAGATAGCGTCCGCTTCGGGTCCAGGCTGTGTGAAAACGCGTGAGTTAGCGTACTTTTCCCCATCAGCTG
>NZ_APND01000007.1:0-51983 GCF_040361215.1 Salinisphaera dokdonensis CL-ES53 | reverse complement strand
CGAAATACCGATGGCGGGGCTTGAAATTCAAGAGGGTATCTGACCCCATTCGCCCTCTACATTTTTCCCTTGCGCCACTTACAATTGATTGGCAACATTAGATCACTAAAAAAGAAAAATATTCACTACAATTAAAATTGAGAGCTGCTCGACATGTCGGTCGATGATAAGAAAAAACCGAATATCCCCCAGCCTCAACCGATAAAGCGCGGACCTAGCCGCCCAACACCGAACAAACAAGATCCTTCACGGAGGCCTCCCAGCCCTCGTAAGCCATCCCACTAAGAATAGCAACAAAAGGCGTCCCGCTCGCCAGCAACCGCAAGTTGTTTAAACTTCTAGTTCGAGACGAATTAACCTGCTGAGCTTCTTCTATACGAGCTTGGAGGTTGTCTAGCTCAGCCCAACGTATACTAGATAACTCATAGCCCACAGCGTTTAAATTTTTAGGCTCGTTCGCAGGCGCAGGAAAATTCCTGACCTTAAGGCAAAGCTGCACGACCGCTGCAGATAGCGCAAAGAGGTATACACTCACACAGATCGCTGAGAAGGAGATATGCCCAAGCGGCAAGTTTTGTTTTGCGGCAAAGCCTAAAGCTGCTCCGGCACCGGCTAGTAAAACTGTTACCGTGGTGACGGACTCTCGTTGCAGTATGGCCGAAGTCTCAAGATGAGCGGTAAAATTTTTTTCGCCCGCGTCTTCTATATATCGAAGCTTTTCCTCGTCGCCCACCATCACCCCTAAGCTGCTAGATCAGATTTCTCTGGACTAAACGCCGATAATGCTCTCCGAGCGCAGTCAGCTTACATCCCGTCGACCCCATAGCGGCGTGATACATGTGGGGAGCGTCTACCGGCACCACTAGATTTACTCGATTGTATTTTTGCAGAATCGCGAAAATCTCAGTTTTATCAGCATCAGGGGCATCACTTTCAGGCTCATAACCGGGGTCTAAAGCGAACTCGTGCCCCGGAGATGGGAAAAGCTCAGTGATACGCTGGAGAACTTGTAAATCAATTGGCGGCTGGGTGTGCCGCATCGAGACAAACGACTTAACGTTAGTCTTAAAAACAGGGCGCTGCTCCCATGGACCGAGCGACTGATCTATGTGCGCATAAACGCTTCCTGGGGTGACATCCCCTAAAAGGTTAGCTCCAGCGCCGCCTAAAGCATCTACCAATAGATTCGTAAACACACCTCCGTTACGATCTTCGGTTGCATATTGGTCTTTAGTGGACGCCGTTAATACGGTCAAGCCATCGGTTAGCTCGGAAATTCCGGATTCAGTCGAGCGATCGCAAACTACTCCGGAATGGCAGCTGTCCAAAATTATTATTTTATTCTGAGTCTTAGACCGATTAGCAAACGTCAGAATATCGTTTAATGCTAGGCCGTCGTCGCCATTATCGCACTCGCTAGTAACGAGATATCCACCAGTAGAATCAACTAACCCATGCCCAGCAAAATACAATAAAGCGATCTCATTTTCGCCCTCGAAAAGCTCTTGCACTTCTTCTTTTAGCGTGCCACGGGTGAGCTTAGAATTCTCAGCGTTGGCAGCAATCGTTTTTACGCTAAAGTTAACGGTACCGTCTGCATGCCGATCCAATACGCTAGCGACAGAGTATGCGTCATTGACACAACCATGCAGGCCTTTCATTTGATCGTAGTAGTCGACCCCCACGACCAAGGCTTTTCGATATCGCATCAGGCAACCTCGCGAATCGCATCGACGATGGAACTAGTATTCCATTTAACTATTCTAGTGGCATTATCTTTAACAATTTTTGAAGTACGCTGCGATGCCCAAGGCTCAATCGCGATAATCGGTTTTTTTGTACTAAAACTCTCGTTGCAAATGATTATTTCTTTGTTAATCCACTTGCTATAACTAGAGTACACTCCCGCTAAGATTAACACTACGTTAGATAACGCCATTTTTCGAGAAATAGCGTCCGCCAGCTCGCGATCAGTGCCGCGAGTATGCACTGGATTATCTTTAGGAACTGAAAAGTTCTTGAAAGAGAAGTAAGGGGCATCTTCGAGCTTTTTTACAAGGTTGTCGTATGTATCGCTATATGCCCACGAATGGCTAATGAATAGATTATAAGACATTATTTATCCCCTCCTCCGGTCGAATACAGAATTTAAATGATTAGTCCCAGCTCAACGCCCCACCCGACTGATACTCAATCACCCGAGTCTCAAAAAAGTTCTTCTCCTTCTTGAGATCCATCATCTCGCTCATCCACGGGAACGGGTTCTCGGCCCCTGGATACAGCTCGGCGAGGCCGATCTGCGAGCAGCGGCGGTTGGCGATGAACTTCATGTACTCGTCGAACATGGCGGCGTTGAGGCCGAGCACGCCGCGGGGCATGGTGTCGTGGGCGTATTCGATCTCGAGGTGCATGGCTTCGTCGATCATGTCGCGAACTTCGGCCTGGAATTCTTCGGTCCAGAGGTTCGGGTTCTCGATCTTGATCTGGTTGATGACGTCGATGCCGAAGTTCAGGTGCATGGACTCGTCGCGCATGATGTATTGCATCTGCTCGGCGGTGCCGGTCATCTTGTTGCGGCGGCCGAATGACAGGTACTGCACGAAGCCGGCATAGAACCAGATGCCTTCGAAGATGACATAGAAGGCGATCAGGTCACGCAGGAAGATCTGGTCGTTTTCGTGGGTGCCGGTCTGGAATTCCGGATCGTTCAGGCTCTGGGTGTACTGCATGGCCCAGGCGGCCTTGTTATGCACGCTGGGCAGCTCGCGGTACATGTTGAAGATCTCGCCCTCGTCGAGGTTGAGGCTTTCCACGATGTACTGGAAGGTGTGGCCGTGCACGGCTTCCTCGAAGGCCTGGCGCAGCAGGTACTGGCGGCATTCGGGGTTGGTGAGGTGCTTGTAGACGCCGAGCACGATGTTGTTGGCGACCAGTGATTCACTGGAAGCGAAGAAGCCGAAACCGCGCTTGAGGATCTGGCGCTCGTCGTCGGTTAGGGCGTCCGGATCCTGCCACATGGCGATGTCGGCGGACATGTTCACTTCCTGCGGCATCCAGTGGTTGGCGCAGGCGTTGAGGTACTTTTCCCAGGCCCAGGTGTACTTGAACGGCACGAGCTGGTTGACGTCGGCGCGGCAGTTGATGATGCGCTTGTCGTCCACCGAGACGCGGTCGCCGCCGAGCTCGACCTGTTCCAGACCGGTGACGGCCTCTTCCGGGCCGGACTGGTTGGTCTTTTCGGCCTGCTTGTTAAGCGCGTACGGGTCGGGCGAGACGCCTTCGCCGGCCGGATTCGGGTTGGCCGTGGTCGGCTTGGGCGTGCCGGGGCTGTCGTCCTGGCGCGGGGTGTCTTCGAAGTCGAGCATGGCGTTGTCCTTGTTCGCTTAAGTCTTCGCTGTTATTTGCGGCGCCGGTGATGGATCACGCGGCGGCTCTTGATCGTTTGCCGGATGGCGTTGGCCCGGCGTGGCCGGCTTGCCCCGGGTGTGGGGCAAGCTGGCTCGCCTGCGGCGGCCTCGGCGTTATCGAAGTTGGCGGAAGCGGCGTTGTCGTTGCTGTTCGACATGGCTTTTCCCTTATCGCCTATAGCCTTGCTTGGCCTACTGGCAGGCTTCGCAGTCCGGATCGTCGATGGCACAGGCCATCGGCGCGGTGGGCTGGGCCTCGGGCGCCGGCGACGGCTTGGCTGCTGCGGCACTGCTGCCGCCATTGCTGGCCGATGCACCGGCCGGGGCCGGACGGCTGCCGCCTGCGGACCCGGCAACCGAGCCGCCTGCACCGGCACCACCGCCGGAGCCCTGGCCGCCATTGCCGACCGCGTTCAGACGGTGGTCGGTAATGGTGGACTTCTCGGTATGCGTGGCGCTCATGGAACGCAGGTAATAGGTCGTCTTCAGGCCCTTGGTCCAGGCGAACTTGTAGAGCTCGTCCAGCTTACGACCGGACGGTTCGGCCATGTAGAGGTTCAGGCTCTGGGCCTGATCCAGCCACTTCTGGCGCCGCGAACCGGATTCGATCAACCAGCGGGCATCGATCTCGAAGGCGCATTTGTAGAGCACCTTGAGGTCGTCCGGAATCCGGTCGACGGCCTGCACGGAACCGTCGTAGTACTTGAGGTCATTGGCCATGACCTCGTCCCACAGATCCAGCGCCTTGAGGTCTTCGACCAGGTATGGGTTGATGACGGTGAACTCGCCCGACAGGTTCGATTTGACGTACAGGTTCTGATACGTCGGCTCGATCGACTGCGATACGCCAGTGATGTTGGCGATGGTCGCGGTCGGCGCGATGGCCATGCAGTTGGAGTTGCGCATGCCGACTTGGCCGATGCGGTTACGCAGGGCTTCCCAGTCCAGGGTCTGCGTCTCGTCCTGATCCAGATATTCCGCGCCGCGGTTCTCGCGCAGGATCTTGATCGAGTCGATCGGCAGGATGCCCTGGTCCCACAGGCTGCCCTTGAAGGAGCTGTAGGCGCCGCGCTCTTCCGACAGGTTGGTCGAGGCCTTGATGGCGAAATAGCTGATCTGCTCCATGGAGTGATCGGCAAACTGGACGGCTTCGGAGGATTCGTACGGCAGCTTGAGCTTGTAGAGCGCGTCCTGGAAGCCCATCAGGCCCAGGCCGACCGGGCGGTGACGCAGGTTGGAGTCACGCGCGGTCTTGACGCTGTAGTAGTTGTACTCGATGACGTTGTCGAGCATGCGCATGGCGGTGTTGATCGTGCCTTCCAGCTTGGCCACGTTCAGCTCGCCGCCCTCGATGTGCTGCGGCAGGTTCACCGAACCCAGGTTGCAGACCGCGATTTCCTTGCCCGGCGAGGTGTTGAGCGTGATCTCGGTGCACAGGTTGGACGAGTGCACCACGCCCTTGTGCTGCTGCGGGCTGCGCAGGTTGCACGGATCCTTGAAGGTGAACCAGGGGTGGCCCGTTTCGAACAGCAGGCTGAGCATCTTGCGCCACAGGTTCACGGCCGAGAGCGTCTTGTAGTTCTTGATCTCGCCGCGGGCGGCCTTGGCTTCGTAGCCGGCATAGGCTTCTTCGAAGGCCTTGCCGGTGAGATCGTGCAGGTCCGGCACGTCGTTGGGCGAGAACAGCGTCCACGGTTCATCGTTCAGAACACGTTTGACGAACAGATCCGGGATCCAGTTCGCGGTGTTCATGTCGTGACAGCGACGACGGTCGTCGCCGGTGTTCTTGCGCAGGTCGAGGAATTCCTCGATGTCCTTGTGCCAGGTTTCCAGATAGGCGCAGACCGCGCCCTTGCGCTTGCCGCCCTGGTTCACGGCCACGGCCGTGTCGTTGACCACCTTGAGGAACGGCACGACGCCCTGCGACTTGCCGTTGGTGCCCTTGATATGGGCGCCCATGGCGCGGACGTTGGTCCAGTCGTTGCCCAGGCCGCCGGCAAACTTGGACAGCATGGCGTTGTCCTGCACCGCACCGTAGATGCCGTGCAGGTCGTCGGACACGCTGGTGAGATAGCAGCTCGACAACTGCGGGCGCAGGGTGCCGGAGTTGAACAGCGTCGGCGTGCTGCTCATGAAGTCGAACGAGCTCAGCAGCTTGTAGAACTCGATGGCGCGCTCTTCGCGCTCAATCTCGTTGATCGCCAGGCCCATCGCCACGCGCATGTAGAACGCCTGCGGCAGTTCGAAGCGCTTGGATTCGTGATGGATGAAGTAGCGGTCGTAGAGCGTCTGCAGGCCCAGATAGGTGAACTGCAGGTCACGATCGGCGATCAGTGCCTGGCCGAGTTTGTCGAGGTCGTACTCGAGCAGCTCGGGATCCAGCAGTTCATGCTCCACGCCCGTGGCGACGAAGTCCTTGAAATACTGCGGATAGCGCTCGCGCATTTCGGCGTGCGTGGCATATTCCACGGCGCCGTCGGCGAGGAAAGTCAGGCCTTCGTGACGGATCTTGTCCATCAGCAGGCGCGCGGCAACCGTGCCGTAATTGGGCTCGGCTTCCAGGCGCTGGCGTGCGGACAGCACGAGGGCGGTGGAGAGTTCGTCTTCCGAGATGCCGTCAAACGCGTTCTTGAGCGTGTCCTTGAGAACCTGCTCGGCGGAGACGCCGTCGACGCCGGCACAGGCTTCGTCGATCACACGGCCAAGGCGGTCGCGGTCCAGCGTGCGCGTGGTGCCGTCCTTGAAGGCGACATTGATGTCGGCATTCTCGGCGGCTTCTGCGCCGGTCGGGCCCTTCTCGGCCTGCTTGGCAGCACGCTCGTGGGCACGCTCTTCGCGATAGAGCACATAGGAGCGGGCGACCTTGTGCTCGCCGCTGCGCATGAGCGCGAGCTCGACGTAGTCCTGGATATCCTCGATATGCACCGCGCCGCCGCCCGGCAGGCTGCGGGTCACGCCCTGCACGACCTGCTGGGTGATGTCCTTGACGGTCTGGCGGATACGGCTGGAGGCCGCGCCCTGCTGGCCTTCCACGTCGATGAAGGCCTTGGTGACAGCCAGCTCGATCTTGGAGGCATCGAACGGCGTGACCTTGCCGTTACGACGAATGACCTTGTGGCCGCCGGGCGCGGTCGCTTCGATGCTCGCACCGTAAACGTCCTCGGATGGCTGCTGGCCGCGCGATTGCGCGCGCTCGGAAACCTGTGTCTGCTCCATGGCAATGCCTCGCATGAGCGGCCCGTCGGGAGAAAGACGCACCGATTGAAAATCTGGACTCGCGACGACGCATCCGTGGGGACAACGCCGTTGCAGACGAACTCTACCCCACTAGATGCTGTGGTCAAGCACTCGTTTTCAGCACTACAAAGACTATATGTTGTGGTTTCCCGGTTAACAAGAGGTGCACAACACTGTGGATAAACCAGGGTACAAAAAGCGCGAATCCGCATCCCGCAAGGCTTAGCCGCCCTGATCATCGCGTCGCCATCCCGGGTAATAATTCGACAGTGACCGCACAAGGCCCCGTGACGGCATCACGACGCGCAAAAATCGAATCAGTCCCGCGCTGAATAAATTACCTGTTTAACAACAGCTGCTTGCATGCCCGTCAGAGATACAGTGAAACGACGATTATTTTTTTCATCGCTCACGCGCATCTTGATAGTGCGATACCGGCCTATCTGCCTGGCGGCCGTCATCTTCCCGGGTGACAATAGGGGTATGGAAATCATCGTAATCCGCCACGGCATCGCGCTGGATGGCGACAAGGCACGCGACATGGGGTTGTCCGACGGCGAGCGGCCGCTCACGCCCGAAGGCATGCGGCGCACACGCGCAGCAGCGGCCGGGCTGCGGGCCACGCTCGCGGATCTGGCCATCGACGACATCGTCACCAGTCCGCTGCTGCGCGCCACGCAGACCGCCGAAATCCTGGCCGGCTATCTGGACGACCCGACCATCGAGGAATCCGACGCGCTCGCGCCGCCGGTCGATATGGAAGCGCTGGACGCATTCCTGCACTCGCATTTCGGCGACCGGCGGCTGCTGCTCGTTGGCCACGAACCGGATCTGGCGACCTGGGTGTCCTGGAGCCTGACCCGCCGGCGTGATCGGCTACTGGCGTTCAAGAAAGCCGGCGCCGCCCTGCTCGAATTTCCCGGCCCGCCGGAAGGCGGCACCGGCACCCTGCGCTGGCTGCTCGCCGCCCGCCAGCTGCGCGCACTGGGCTGATCGCCGTTCGCGTGCATTGATGTTCGACTGGCTGATTGTCGGCGGCGGCCTGCACGGCAGTTTCGTCGCCGAAGCGATTCGCCGTGCGGCACCGCGGTCCACGCTCGCCGTGCTGGACGACCAAGGCCCGCTCGATGCCTGGCAACGCCGCGCGGCCGCTTGCCGGATGACCTATCTACGCTCGTCCAACGCCCACCATCTGGGCCCGCGTGCCGATGACTTGCGTCGATTCGCGGCGGAAAAGGATTTCGACGCCGCCCACGAACTCGGCTACTACCGGCGCCCATCACGCGCGTTGTTTGAAGCCCATGCCGCACGGGCGTTAACCGGCATTGAAAGAATCCTCGATCGCGCGGAGAAGATCGAACGCACCGCCAGCGGGTGGCGGGCCATTACTGTCGGCGGCGCGCGCCACGACACCAAACGGTTGGTATTGGCGCTTGGCCCTAACGCGCCCTACCGGCCGGCCTGGGCCGCGGGCTGCGAACACGTCTACGACAAGGACTTCGACGCGGCAGCCGACCCGGCTGCACGCACTGCCGTGGTCGGCGGCGGCATCACCGGCGCACAACTGGCTTTGCGGCTACAGGCGCAGGACCAACGCGTGTGCTGGGTCACAAGAGACACGCCCAAACGCGCCGATTTCGATAGCGACCCCTGCTATGCCGGCCCGCGTTGCCTCGCGCCATTCGAACGCACGCTGATCGAGCAGCGCAGCGCCCTGCTCTGCGCCGCTCGACAACCCGGCACGCTGCCGCCCGACGTCTTTGCACGCATTACCGCCGCGTTGGCCGCCGGCGATATCGCCTGGCGCCGCGGCACGGTAGAAACCTGCGAACAAAACGGGCTGGGCTTTTCCGACGGCACCCGTCTCGCAGCCGATCGCATAATCCTCGCCACCGGCTTCGACCACCGGCCAGCGCGCGGCAGCCTGCTGCATCGTTGCATCCAGGAATACGACCTACGCTGCGACGAGGACGGCCACATATTCATGAACCCATCGCTGGAAGCAGCGCCGGGGCTACACCTGCTCGGCCGCCCGGCCAGCCTGCAACTCGGGCCGATGGCCGGCAATATCAAGGGCGCGCGGCTGGCGGGAGTACGGCTTGGCGATTTGGCGCGTGCGTCGGATCGCGCCGCCTGATTCGTTTAGTTGCCCGAAGCCTGGATCCAGCTCTCGATACGCAGCTCAGGGACTCGCTCGAATTCTCTGACGTTGTTCGTTACCAGCACGAGGCCCGGGGCACGCGCGGGCACAACGTCACGTCTGGTCGATTTTTACGCCCGTCGCTATATGGCGCATCGTGGACTAACGCGAACTGCGCTAGTCCATCAGTGGCGGCGCGTCCTTGAGATAGTCGCGGCGCTTGTTGGTGGCGTCGCCGGTGAGCGCGAAGCCGAGCAGCTCGCCGTCTTCATTCACGAAGCGGGCTTCCAGGTTGGCGCCGTCGCCCTCGACCTGCCACTCGCCGTGCTTGTCGACCGGCGGGTAGACGATCACCGGGCAGACATGGGTCTTCACGATGATGGGCAGGGTGGGGTATTTCACCGCGCCAGCCGTATCGCCTTCGCCACCGGCCAGGGTCTTGCCGAGCGTACGGGCGCACTGCATGAGCGGGCCGACGTATGGCCGCCATTGCCCGTCGACTTCGGCACAGTCGCCGAGCGCATAGATATGCGGGTCGCTGGTGGCCAGGGTGCGGTCGACCTTGATGCCCTGATCGGTCTCGAGCCCCGCATCCTGCGCCAGGCTCACGCCGGCACGCAGGCCCACGGCCGAGAGAACGACATCGGCATAGACACTATCATCGTCGTCGAGCACGACCTGCAGTTGCTCGTTCGATTCGTGCACGGCCACCGCAGCATGGCCGAGATGCCAGTGCACGCCGGCGCGCGCCAGCTCTTTTTCGACAGCGTGGCCGCACGCTTCCGGCAGCAGCTGCGACAGCGGCCAGCCGGCCGGGTCGAACACCGAGACTTCGTAGCCCGCGCCCACCAGATCGTTGGCGAACTCGCAGCCGATCAGGCCGGCGCCGAGAATCGCAACATGCTTGGCGTCACCGAGATGGCTCCGGAAGCTGCGGTAGTCGGCCAGGTTGTTGACCTTGTGCACGGACTGGGTAGCGTCGCCGCCGAGGTTTAGCAGGATCGGATCGGCACCGAAGGCGAGCACAAGCTTGTGGTACTTGAGCGTATCGCCGTTGAGCGACAACTCGCGCGCCTCGGGGTCGATGGATTCGACCTGACGATGAGTATGGATCGTGGCGTCGAGCTCTTCGGCCATGGCGTCGACGTTTTTCTTGATCAGATCGTCGGGCGAGGCTTCCTTGGCATGCGCTTCCGAAAGGTCGGGCTTGTAGTAGCTCGCGCCATCGTCGCGCGTGATCAGGACCAGCGGCGTTTCCTTGTCGTGCTTGCGAAACTCGCGGGCGGTGCCGTAGCCGGCCAGCCCGGTACCGACGATGATGATCGGATCCATGCAATTTCCTGCGTTGAAAGCGAAACGGGCCGCGCTTACGGCCCGTCGAGTGCGGCCGTAAGTTCTAGTCGACTTCCATCATTTCAAAGTCATCCTTGGGGGCGCCGCAGTCGGGGCAGGTCCAGTCTTCGGGGATGTCTTCCCACTTGGTGCCCGGCTTGATGTCCTCGTCCGGCATGCCTTCGGCTTCGTCATATTCGAAACCGCAGACGATGCATTGCCACTTCTTCATTTAACGTCCCTTGACTCGTTGCGCGTTACTCGAAAAACGGGCGCTGTCGTAACAGCGCCCAGTCGGTGGAGCCCAAGGCTACCAAAACCGCCTTGTCACGGCGATCTGCAACCTCTTCCGTAGCATTACGCCGCGGCGTTCTCGCGAGTTGCGGACGGCGTGTAGTTCTTCAGCAGTCGTTGACGCGCCGACGGCTGCAGATTGGCCTGGCGCAGATCGCCGTCATAATGAGCCACAACACGCTTGTCCATGACCCGATACCAGAGCGGCGGGAAATAGGCGAGCACAATCATGCCCGCATAGCCGGTCGGCAGTTCCGGTGCTTCGTCGAAGTGACGCAGCGACTGGTAACGACGGGTCGGATGCGCGTGATGATCGGAATGGCGCTGCAGGTGGAACAGCATGATGTTGGTCACGATGTGATCGTTGTTCCAGGAATGCTCCGGCTGACAACGCTCGTAGCGGCCGTCTTCACGCTTTTTGCGCAGCAGGCCGTAGTGCTCGGCGTAGTTGACCGCTTCCAGCAGCGAGGCACCCAGCACCGCCTGAATGACCAGAAACGGCAGCAGTTCGATGCCGAACGCGAACATCAGCGCGCCCCACAGTACGACCGTCATGCCCCAGGCCTGCAGTACTTCGTTATGCACGCTCCAGACGCTGCGGCCCTTACGGGCAAGCGTGGCCTTCTCGATCTCCCACGCCGAGCGCAGGCTGCCCATCACGGTGCGCGGCAGAAACGCCCAGAAGGATTCGCCCATGCGCGCGCTGGCCGGGTCTTCCGGCGTGGCCACCTTGGAATGATGGCCGCGGTTGTGCTCGACATAGAAATGGCCGTAGGCGACCGGTGCGAGCGCGATCTTGGCCAGCCAGCCTTCCAGCCAGGTGCGTTTATGCCCCAGCTCGTGCGCGGTATTGATGGAAATACCCGAGAGCATGCCGATCGTGGTCACGAAGCCCAGCCACTGCCAGGCCGTCAGATCCTGGGTGCCGGCGATGGCGCAGGCGCCGATGAACAGACCCATCTGCACCACCACATAGATATAGGTGGAGTAGCGATAGAACGGGTCGTGCTCGAGGATTTGCATCACCCGCTCAGGCGGATTGCTGCTGTCCTTGCCGATGAAGAAATCGAGCAGCGGCACGATCACGTAGACCATGAGCGGGCCCGCGAAGATCAACGGCGTAATGCCGGTATACCAGCCCGTTAGCGCGGTGACGGCAACGATGATGATGATGCCGAAGCCCATCGGCCACAGCCAGCGTTTGCGGTCGTGGGCCCTTGCTTCGGCCATGGTCATAGTACTCATCTACATACTCCTCAATCCGGATCGACGCGGAACGCGTAATTGCCCGGCGGGTTGTTGTCTTTTACATTGCGCGCTGTAAGCGTAGCCATTAACCGACCGGTCAGTCAACTCGCTGTGCTAACGTCGCGACAAATTCATGGTTGTTCAACTGATTCAATGGCGAGACCGGCGGACGTCAATCCCGGCGAGACACGCAAACGCATCCACGAAGCCGCATTCCGCCTGTTCGGGCGCTTCGGTTACGACGGCGTCTCCATGACCCGCGTGGCGACCGAATCCGGGGTGACCAAGGCCGCCCTGTACTGGCATTTCGAGAGCAAGGAAACGCTCTATGTGGATGCCATGCGACAGCTCGTCAGCGTTTTCGAGACCCATGTCTTCGAAGCGGTCGCGCGCGAGGACGACCCGGTCGAACGCATCTTTGCGATGTTCTCGGGGCTGGAACAACTAGTAGAAGACCCGCGTCTGGCCGAGGGCATTGCCGGCTTCTGGCTCAAGCCGAGCACGGCGGATGTGGCCCATGCCACCGCCGTTCAGGACGATTTCGAGGCCGGCGCGGCGGAGGCCATCGAGACCCTGCTCGACAACGCGCGCGATACCGGCGCCCTTGGCGTGGAAGGCTCGACGCATGACATGGCGCGGGCGTTCATCGCTCTCATGGAAGCGATAGTCCTGCCGCTGGGCCATCGCAGCGCCCGCGATCATCGTCGCCTGGTGCGGGTGCTCGCCCATATCTTCTTCCAGGCGCACGCCCGGGCACCCGAGCTGGCAGCCCGCGCCGCGCGTAGCCTGGAAAGCTGAGCACAGGCCCGGAACCCGCAAACCAGAACCGAAGAACTAGACTAAGCTCACTACGGCCGACCGATCATACCGACAAGAATCGGCCGAGCAGGAGGAACCCGATGAGCACCGCCGTTCAAGATATCGCCCCCCAGCAGGAAGCCGATACCGGCCGTACAGAGCGCCTGTTCGAAGCCCAGCGCGGTCGCGCCCTGGCCTTGCGCACATCCAGCGCCGCAGACCGTATCGACAAGATCAAGCGCCTGCGCCAGGCGATGTTCGATCGCACGGATCAGATCTACGCTGCCTGCCACGCGGACTTTGCCAAGCCCGCGCCGGAAGTCGACATCACCGAAATCCTGCCGGTGGTGATGGAGGCGAACCACGCCATCCGTCATCTCAAGGGCTGGATGAAGCCGGAGCGCAAGCGCCCGACGCTGCTCATGTTCGGCACCTCCGCCGAGGTGCGCTACGAGCCGCGCGGCGTGTGTCTGATCATCTCGCCCTGGAACTACCCGATCAATCTGTCGCTGGGCCCGCTGGTCTCGGCGATCGCGGCTGGCAACACCGTGATCCTCAAGCCATCGGAGATGACGCCGCACTGCGCGCAGCTGATGGCCGAGATCGTCGACGAGGTCTTCGACGAAAACGAAGTCAGCGTCGTGCAGGGTGCGGTGGAAACCTCGCAGCACCTGCTGGGTCTGCCGTTCGACCATATTTTCTTCACCGGCTCGCCGGCGGTCGGCAAGATCGTCATGCGTGCGGCGGCGGAACATCTCACCTCGGTCACACTCGAGCTTGGCGGCAAGTCGCCGGTGATCGTCGACAAGACCGCAGATCTCGACAAGACCGCGCAGAATCTTGTCTGGGGCAAGTTCGCCAACAACGGCCAGACCTGTATCGCGCCGGACTATCTCTATGTCCATGCCGACGTCTCCGATGCCTTTGTCGAAGCCATGGGCAAGGCACTGACCCGGCTCTATGGCGACCAGAAGGCGATGGCGTCCAACACCGACTACTGCCGCATCGTCAATGACAAGCATCACGGCCGGGTGAAAGCGCTCATCGACGACGCCACCGAACGCGGCGCGCGCGTGTCGACCGGCGGCACGCCCGCGAACGAAGACAACTACATCGCGCCCACGATTCTCACCGACGTCGATGCCCAGTCGCGCGTGCTCGACGAAGAGATCTTCGGCCCGGTGCTGCCGATCATCCCGTTCACCGATACCGACCGCATCCTCGCCGACATCAACGCCAAGCCCAAGCCGCTGGCGCTTTACGTGTTCGCACGCGACAACGAATTCATCGACAAGGTGCTCGACAACACCAGCGCGGGCGGCACCTGCGTGAACCATTCGATGGTGCAGTTTCTGCACGCCAACCTGCCCTTCGGCGGTGTGAACAACTCCGGCATCGGCAACTCGCACGGCCACTATGGCTTCAAGGCGTTCTCACACGAACGCGCCGTGGTGCGCGAACGCTTCTCGCTGAGTTTCCTGTTCCTGCCGCCCTACAAGGGCTTCACGAAATGGTTCATCCGGTTCGCGGTCAAGTACCTGAACTAGTCACAAGAAACTTATCCGCAGGTTTCGCAGCTGGTGGCGCGGGCTGCAGATAGGCGTGGCATGAACAGGCGAACGCTCGCCTACTGAAGTGTCGCCTCGTATCTGCGCGATCTGCGGTTTGTGTCTTGTCGGAACCCGCGCCGGGCGTCGCTATCTCACCCTTGAGTTAAGCTGACGCCCGCCATTCAACCTGACCGTTCGATGCCCATGACCGCAGCGCAACGCTTCCTTTCCGCTCTCGAAACCGAGAAACCACTCCAGATTGCCGGCGCTATCAATGCCTATTCGGCGATGCTTGCCGAGCACAGCGGCTTCAAGGCGATCTATCTGTCCGGCGGCGGCGTGGCCAACTGGTCCTATGGCCTGCCCGATCTGGGCATGACGACAATGAACGACGTGCTCGAAGACGTGCGTCGTATCACCTACGCCACCGACGTACCGCTGCTGGTCGATATCGACACCGGCTGGGGCAGCGCCTTCAACATCGCGCGCACCATTCGCCAGATGGAAAACGCCGGCGTCGCCTGCGTGCATATCGAAGACCAGGTCGCGGCCAAGCGCTGTGGCCATCGCCCCGGCAAGGAAATCATCTCGAAAGACGAGATGGTCGAACGCGTCACGGCCGCGGCCGATGCGCGTGATGACATGTTGATCATGGCCCGTACCGACGCACTCGCCGTCGAAGGCCTGGATGCAGCCGTCGATCGCGCCAAGGCCTGTATCGAAGCAGGGGCCGATTTCATCTTTGCCGAGGCCATGACAGATCTGGCTATGTACAAGCGCTTCACCGATCTCGGCGTACCGGTACTCGCCAATATCACCGAGTTCGGCTCCACCGATCTGTACACCACCGAAGAACTCGCCAGCCAGGACGTGGCGATGGTGCTGTATCCGCTGTCGGCCTCCCGGGCGATGGCCAACGCCGCGCTCGACGTCTATGCCGCCATCCGCGCTGAAGGCACGCAGAAGAACGTGGTCGATCGCATGCAGACCCGTAGCGATCTCTACAAACACCTCGGCTACCACGAATACGAAGACAAGCTCGACGCGCTGTTCGGCCGCGACAAGGGCTGATCTCACCCCCGCAATACCGGAGACGTCCATGTGGAAACCCATTGCCATCATTACGGCGGTTGTCGCCGTGCTCATGGCTGCGATTATTTTCTGGCTCGCGCGTGACCCGGGCCGGGTCAACGACGGTGCAGCGTCGACGGCTATAGAGCAGCCCGCCGACAACCTGGCCACCAACGAAGCCGGCGCCGAGGCGCCGGCTTCGTCGATTGAGTCGACGGAATATGACGCCCAGGCCCAAGTCGACGCCAAGCCGAAGGGTTTCTGCGAACGCGATTTCGAGCAGGTCGAAGCCCGCGAGGCCGATGCATCCGAGTTGCAGGCCGCCGGCGGACTGGTGCATATCTTCGAACGCGAAGCCCAGCTCGAAGACCCCTACGGCTGTGCCGATTTCTATCTCGCCCACGGCCTCGACGTCGACGCCGTAGACGAGCGCGAGGACACCGAGCCGCTGACCGGCCTGTTCTACGCCATCCAGCGCAACGACCCGAAAATGCTGCGTTTCATGATCGAGCACGACGCCGATCTGGAAAAACGGGCCGGCGCCAAGGACACCCGCGCCATGGGCTATGCCTACTACCTGGCGATCAAGGACCAGCGCATCGATCGCAACAAGATCATCAGCCTTCTTGATGCCGAACTGACCCGCCAAGCCAATAGCCGCTAAAGCGCATAGAAACAACTATCCAGCAGCTTAGGCCGCTGGTCCGCCGCGACCACCCTCGATTTCGACACCGGCCGGCTTGTATTCCATTGCTGAATCGGGAACGCCCTGCCTGCCCGGTATATGCCCCACCCCGGCTCGCCTCGCCTTCGATTGGGAACGCCGAGCCTAGGCCGCGAGCCAATCGCTCTGCGTAACGCCATCGAGAGCCATGCCGACTCAAATCCCAGCGACTGACTTAGCGCTACAAGCAAGCTAGTACGCTTATCCAGGCGCGCCGAAGCGTGCGCCAACGGGCACCCGCATCTTTATCGATTCGGCGCCTGGGTCATAGATTTCTTATTGGCCGCCCGATACTTGCTTCGTCCGCTGATTCGCTGCGGCCCATAGCCCGGTGCATCCCACTACGCAGCCCGTATTGCGGGCGCTCAAGCTTTCCCGTAAAGATTTCTTTTCAGATTCGCGACAAACGCCGCACGACCGGATAACAGCGCGGCCGCTGATCCCGAAGAAACAGAAAACAACGCGATAGCCGGCAAACGGCACGGGGGAGAAGACCACATGGCAACGATTCAATTCGGCCGCGTGACGCGGGCGATCCTTGTAATGATGTGTTTGACGCTGGCACTGGCCGGCTGCAACGACGACAGCGATGTGGTGCTCGGCGGCACCCAGGCCGGCCAGAACGGCGGCGGCAGTGGTGGTAGCGCCAGCGGTGGGGGCACGCCGCCCACCGATTCCGGCACACCGGACGACGACAGCAGCGAACCCACGGTGCCGGTCAGCGAAAGCCGCGCCGGCACGGTCTATCGTCAGGCCCTTGAGGTCGACTCGACGGGCGATACCATCGTGATCCAGCTCATGGAACCCAGCGAACTCGTCGAGGGCGAAAGCTATCCGCTGGTGCTGCATGGCCACGGCTACGGCGGTTCGCGCAGCGTCGAACCGGACGCATTTCAGCAACAATTGCGGGACGCGGGCTACTACGTGCTGTCGATCGACGAGCGCGGCTTTGGCGAATCGTCGGGCACCGTGCGCGTGATGTCGCCCGACTTCGAAGGCCAGGACCTGATCGCCGTGCTCGACTGGGCCGAGGATCTCGAAGGCCTCGCTCGGCGCGCGAACGGCAAGATGAAGGTCGGCAGCTACGGCGGCTCCTATGGAGGCATGTACCAGTGGCTGCTCGCCGGGGCCGATCCCGAGGAGCGGCTGCGTGTACTCGCGCCGGATATCGCGCCTTTTGATCTCACCTATTCGCTCAACCCGAACAATGTCGTGAAGACCGGCTGGGTCTTGGCGCTGGTCGGCGCCGGCGAACTGCCGATTCTCGGGCTAGCGACCACGGGCGATCCCACCGCGCTGGTCGACGACGCGCTCGAGCAGTTCCAGCGGGCCGAGGGACTGCGCCAGGACCCGGTCATCTACGAAAGCGTCGTCCGCGGCGCACTGACCAACAACCTGCCCGATCCGGCGTCCAACCTGTTCCGTTATCACAGCCTGCGTTATTTCTGCGAAACCACGCCGGCCGCATCGCAGGCAGGTTTCACGCTCGGTGTTCCGGACCCGTTAGCCGTAGCGCCGGGCGGCCTCCACGAGCTCGATGCACTCATCACCCAGGGGTTTCGCGACACCCTGTTCAACTTCAACGACGCGGCCAACAGCTACGACTGCCTCAAGCAGCTCGGCGGCGACGTGCGACTGCTCACCCACCAGACCGGGCATGTGCTACCCGTCAGCCTTGGCGCGGTCGGCCTCGAAGAACCACTCGACCCGTTCTACGCCGCGCTCACGCTGCCCGGCTTTCAGGACGCCGGCGGTAGCCAGACCTGCGGCAGCCTCGATCTCTATGCGGTTACGTTTGCCTGGTTCGAGGAGAAGCTACGCGGCCAGACCGGCGCCATCGACAACGCGCTCACGATCGGCGACGACGTCTGCCTGAGTCTCGACGAGGGCGACGCAATCGCGGTCGACACGATCACCTTTGGCGGCGAAAGCCACGATCTGACCATGGACACGCCCGCCCTTTCCGGCGTGCTGGGGCTGCTCGGGGCGACGCTGGGCAGCGAAGGTCGCGAGCGCCTGCTTCAGACCCAGTCGATCTATACCGCGCCAATGGGTGGAGCGGTCCTTGCCGGCGTTCCCAAACTGTCTGTAACCATCGAGCCGACCGCTCTGCTGGAAGACGTGCTGCCGCTACCGAGGATCGCCCTGCTCGATCCCGACGCCTGCGTGGCCGCGTTACCGCTGAACTGCGATCCCGTGTATTTCTTCGCCCTCGGCAAGCGCGCGCCGAACTCCGAGCGCTGGGACCTGATCGACGATCAGCTGACACCGCTGCGCGGCTTTGGCACGCACGACCTCGACATGACCGGCGTGGCCGAGCGCCTGAGCGCGGGCGACGAGGTCGGCGTACTGATCTACGGCTTCCATCCGCAGTACCCGATCAGCTTCTCGCGAGATCTGTTCGTACCGGCCAGCACCATCAATGGCAACGTCGAGATTCCGATTCTCGACCCGCAGGAGATCGCGCGCGAAGGCGTCTGAGCTAAGGCGGGCAGCCGGCAGGGCTGCCCGCCTGCATCAGAACCGGTAGCCCACGCCCACGGTATAGATGATCGGGTTGATATCCAGCTCGATATCGGCGTCGCCCACGGCGATGTCCTCGCCGTAACCAAGCGCATCGAGGGTGGCGCCCAGCGCCTGATTGCGTACGCGTACGTTCACGTCGCTGAGCTCGCCCTTGACCGTGGCCTCACCGATATAGCGCACGTCGGCGAAACCAAAGAAGCCGTGCTCCGGATTGCCGATATCGATCCCCGCCTGCAAGACGTAGCCCGGCGTGGAGGACACATCGAAGCCCGGGTCGTTGACCTGGGTCAACACGTCGTTGGTGATCTCGGAGTCGAAGTTGTAGAGGTACACCGCGCCGCCACCGATATAGGGCCGAAAATACGAATCCGGGAACGGGTGATAGAGCAGCGTCATCATGATCGGCAGGCTCTTGACCGACCCCAGTTCGCGCCCGAGCGGCGGGATGCCGGTATCGAGCAGGCCGGTGGTGTCGTTGACCGCGCCGCCGAGGCCGTTGAGCAGATCCTGCAACGCCTCGCCGCCGATGATGCCCTCCGGCACCACGTTGCCGAGTCGCGCGGTCGGCGCCAGCGATTCATCGCGCAACGCCCCTTCCTGGGCGACAAAGCTGATATCAATCGGCTTGCCGATGATGGTCTCGAACGACAGATGCCGACCGGTACCGGGAATGTTGTAACCGAGCGCGATGGTGCCGATCGTCTGGTTGCTGATCGAGGCCTTGGCGCCATCCACTCCGCCATTGCCGATCGCGAGCGTGGCCGGGAATTTCACCCCGGACAGCTTCAGGTCGGTGCTTTCCAGACGCCCGAAATCGAGATAGCTCGCCCCCGGCTTCAGGTAAAGACGATCCTTGATATAGCGCTTGTAGAAGCCATCCGACTCGGCTGCCTCGCCCGTGTCCGGAACCGCAAGGCCGTCGCTATTCTCCACTGCCCGTGCGGGTGCCGTCACCGCGGCCAGCAGCAGACCCAGACCAATAAACATGAACCGAACATGGTCCGGTCGTTGGTTCCCGTTTTCAGGCATGCATCTCCTCCCTTGCGTATAACCCTAAACGTCGCTCGCACACGGATTCAGGTTACGCGTCCCAACGGTTTTGGGAATTTGTAACCATTTGTTTTTGATTCGCTTTTACGAAATAAAACCGCGATAAACGACGCAGCGGAGCCTAGCAACGGCGGCGCTCGGAAAACATGCCTTTTCGGCTATGGGTGGCGCGCGCAGACGGCCAAAAGCCGCGTCGCGACGGGCGTCGCGGCGGCTGGAAAGAAATTGAAATCAGCGCCTTATCGGCTGCCGTATCCCGAAATTCGCGCGCGCTTTGCGCAAAAATCGCCTATGAACAACGGGTTATCTGGATAGCCCGAGGCGTCTAGCGCGCCATCAGACGCTCGCAGGCTTCGCGATACTTGGCCGCGGTGTTGTCGATCACCTGCTGCGGCAGACGCGGGCCGGGCGCCGTCTTGTCCCAGTCCAGCGTTTCCAGATAGTCACGCACGTACTGCTTATCGAAGCTGGGCGGGCTCATGCCGGTGGCATATTCCGACACCGGCCAGAAACGCGAGGAGTCCGGGGTGAGCACCTCGTCGATAAGAACCAGCTCACCTACCTTGTCGACGCCGAACTCGAACTTGGTATCGGCAATGATGATGCCGCGTTCGCGCGCGTAGGCCGCTGCTCGCTTGTAGATCGACAACGTGGCATGGCGAATCTGCGTGGCGCGATCACGCCCGACCAGATCGACGACGGCATCGAAATCGATCGCTTCGTCGTGGTCACCGGCCTCGGCCTTGGTCGAGGGCGTGAAGATCGGGTCCGGCAGCTGCTCGGCCTGCGCCAGGCCCGCTGGCAGTTCGATTCCCGACACCGAACCACTCGCCTGATAGTCCTTCCAGCCGGAACCGATGATATAGCCGCGTGCCACGGCCTCGACCGGCAACGCGTCGAGACGCTTGACCAGCATCGCGCGCGTGCCGACCTGCTCGATCTCGTCGGCGGTGAGGATATCCGTCAGCGGCATATCGGCGCGGTGATTGGCGATATCGTTGGCGAAATGGTCGAACCAGAAATTGGAGACGGCCGTCAGCACGATGCCCTTGCCCGGAATCGGGTCCGGCAGGATCACGTCGAAGGCCGACAGTCGATCCGTCGCCACGATCAGCAGATGGTCGTCCCCCACGGAATAGACATCGCGAACCTTGCCGCGCATAAGCAGCGGCAGGCTGTGCAGATCGGATTCGAACAGCGTATCGGGCATGGCGCGGACGCCTCGTGGGCGCGGGCTGAAGAATGTGACGCGGGAATTCTAGCAGTGCGGGCGCTGCGCCCGGCACGAGTGCGCTAGATCAGACCAGTCCGTAGCGCCCGCCGGTGGCAATCACCACGATGACCAGGCCGATCACCAGATTGACCGTGGCGAAGAAACGCAGCTGGTTCATTGCCCGGCTCGCGTCCGCAAGCGCGCCCGCGGCCAGCGCAACCCGCACCCGTCGCCAGGGCGCGAAGAACATGTGCCCGAACAACAGGAACATGATCCAGCCCAGGCCCTGCATGAGATGAATATAGAGCGGCACGGCGCCCATGCCGCCGAGCGCAAAGATCATCGTGTTGCCGGTCACCAGCAGTACGATCACCGCAATCCACACCCACAGGAAAAAGCGCCCCATGGCGTTGGAAAGCAGCGGCAGGCGTTCGGCCAGCGGCACCGCCGAGGCGGCCGGCCGCAGGATGCCGACGAGGAAAAACAGGCCGCCAACCCAGATGACTGCGGCCAGCGCATGCAGCGCAACGAGATATGCCATTCCAGCTTGACTGACAGGGGTAATTCGCAGAGCGTAAACTAGCTCCGCCCGCCGATCCACGGTTTTTATCTATGTCTGTATCCAAGCTGCCGCCGCTTATCGCGCCTTCCATTCTCGCTGCCGATCTGGCGGCCCTGGGCGACGAGTGCGAAGCTGTCATCGACGCCGGCGCGGACTGGATCCATTTCGACGTAATGGACAACCATTACGTGCCCAATCTCACCTTCGGCCCGCCGGTCTGTGCAGCCTTGGCGAAGCGCCTGAAGGCCAAGCATCCGAACGTGCCGATCGATGTACACCTGATGGTCAAACCGGTGGATTCGCTGATCAGCGCCTTCGCCGATGCCGGGGCGGATTCGATCACCTTCCACCCGGAAGCCAGCGAGCACATCGATCGCAGCCTTCAGCTGGCGATTGATGCCGGCTGCAAGACCGGCCTGGTGTTCAACCCGGCCACGCCGCTGGAATATCTCAAGTACGTGCTCGACAAGATCGACATCGTGCTGATCATGTCGGTGAACCCCGGCTTCGGCGGCCAGAGCTTCATCGAGGAAGCGATCGGCAAGATCGCCGAGGCGCGCGAGATCATCGATGCCTCCGGCCGCGACATTCGTCTCGAGGTCGACGGCGGCATCAAGACAGAGAACATCGGTCGCATTGCAGCGGCCGGCGCGGATACCTTCGTGGCCGGTTCCGCCATCTTCGGCCAGTCCGACTATGCCAAGGTCATTAAGGACATGCGCGCCGAACTCGGCTGATCCCGGCCGCTTCAGGCCCAGAGCGTGTTGCCTGAACCGACTTGGCAAGGCGAACGAGATAAGTCAGCATTGCGTGAATTCGGCGCGGCTACGCGCGATAAGCGAACGACGACAGACATGGCATCGAATCGATCGAAAAACACCGCCAACTGCGCATTCGACGCAGCCTGGCGATGGCAAGAAGGCGACTGGCGGGGCTAACACCCCTTCATCCGGTCGCGCGTTTTCCGGTGGTTGCTGCAAACCGACGCGCGTACCCGTTTTCTTGACTGTCCTGATCGAGTGATCCCATGAACAATCCGTCTTCCCCGGACCGTAATTCGGCCCATCCGCTCCATGCCAAGCGCGTACCGCTGGTTGTCGAGGCGCTGGCCGATCTCGACACCCCGCTGTCGACTTATCTCAAGCTGGCCGACGCGCCCTATTCGTTTTTGCTGGAATCCGTTCAGGGCGGTGAGCGCTGGGGCCGTTATTCGATCATCGGCCTGCCCTGTGCCGAACGCATCCGCGTGCGCGGCAAGACCCTCGTTCACGAGCGCGACGATGAGGTGCTCGAAGAGATCGAGACCGACGACCCGCTCGCCTGGATTCAGGCTTTCAACGACGCCCGGCCGCTGCCGCGCCTGCCCGAACTACCGCGCCTGACAGGCGGGCTGGTCGGTTATTTCGGCTACGACACCATTCGTTATATCGAACCGCGGCTAGCCAAGGGCGCCAACAAGGACGACCCGCTCGACCTACCGGATATCCTGTTGCTGGTGGCCGAGGAACTGGTCATCTTCGACAACCTATCCGGCAAGCTCTATTGCGTGGCCCACTACGTGGACGGCGATAGCGCCGACCGCGAGCGCGTGGCCGCGCGGCTCGATCAGCTGCTCGACGCGCTCGAACAGCCGCTGACCACGAGCACTACCCGCGGCAGCACGAAGGACAGCGGCGCATCGACCACGACGCTCGACGACAGCCGTTTCGTTTCCGGTCTCACCCAGGCCGGCTACGAGGACGCGGTCCGGCGTATCCGCGACTACACCCAGGCCGGCGACGTGATGCAGGTGGTGCCCAGCCAGCGCCTGTCCGCGCCGTTCAACGCGGAGCCGATGTCGTTGTATCGGGCGCTGCGCAGCCTGAACCCGTCGCCTTATATGTATTACTTCAACTTCGGCGACCATCACGTCGTGGGCGCTTCCCCGGAGATTCTGGTGCGCGCCATGGACGGGGAAGTCACCGTTCGGCCGATCGCCGGCACGCGCAAGCGCGGCGCCACGCAAGCGGAAGACGAAGCGCTGGCCGAAGACCTGCTCGAAGATCCGAAAGAGATCGCCGAGCACCTCATGCTCATCGATCTCGGCCGCAACGATGTCGGCCGAGTGTCCCAGCCGGGCAGCGTGAAGCTGACCGAACGCATGGCGATCGAGCGCTACTCGCACGTTATGCATATCGTGTCGAACGTCACCGGCAAGCTAAAAGCCGGTCTCACACCGATGGATGCGCTGCGCGCGGCGTTCCCGGCCGGCACGCTTTCCGGCGCGCCCAAGATCCGGGCGATGGAGATCATCGACGAGATCGAGACGGTCAAGCGCGGCGTCTATGGCGGCGCGGTAGGCTATCTGGCGGGCAACGGCAGCATGGATCTGGCGATCGCGATTCGTACCGCGGTGCTCAAGGACGGCGAGATCCATGTGCAGGCCGGCGGCGGCATCGTCGCCGACTCGCAGCCGACCGCCGAATGGGAAGAGACCATGAACAAGGCCAAAGCCGTGATGAAGGCGGCGGCCATTGCCGAACGCGGCCTGTCGACACGCAACGCGGTCGGCAGCGGCCCAACCTACGGCCAGAACGACACGCCGGCCACGGCAGGCAGCAAGGGAGACGCATCATGATCCTGATGCTCGATAACTACGACTCCTTCACCTACAACCTGGTGCAGTATCTCGGCGAGCTCGAGGCCGAGGTGCATGTCGTGCGTAACGACCAGGTCACGGTCGAAGACATCGAGGAAATGAAGCCGAAGGGTATCGTCGTCTCACCCGGGCCGTGCTCGCCGGACGAGGCTGGCGTGTCGATCGAGCTGATCCAGCGCCTGGCCCATCGCCTGCCGATCTTCGGCGTGTGCCTGGGCCATCAGGCACTGGGCCAAGCCTATGGCGGCAAGGTGACCCGCGCGCGCCAGGTCATGCATGGCAAGACGTCGGTGATCCGACATACGGGCCGCGGCGTGTTCGAGAACCTCGCCGAGCCGCTGACCGCGACGCGCTACCACTCGCTCATCGTCGCCCGCGACGGCCTGCCGGATGATTTCGAGATCACCGCCTGGACCGAGAACGACGCCGGCGAGATGGACGAGATCATGGGCTTTATCCATACCCCCACCGGCGCCGAGGGCGTGCAGTTCCACCCCGAGTCGATCCTGTCCGAACACGGCCACGAGATGCTGCGCACCTTCCTCAAGCGCTGCGGCGAGTCCACGAAAGACGAGAACGCGTCATGATCGATCGCGAACTGATGAACCACATCGTCGCCGGGCGCGACCTGAGCGCGGATCGCATGCATGACGCCATGAAGGCGATCATGACCGGCGAAGCCACCGAGGCGCAGATCGGTGGCTTCCTGATTGCCATGCGCATGAAGGGCGAGACCGTCCCCGAGATCGCCGCGGCCACCGCGGTGATGCGCGAACTGGCGACCGATGTGCCGATTGATGACGCACTGGCCGAAGACCTGGTCGATACCTGTGGCACCGGCGGCGACGCCGCGGGCCTTTTCAATGTATCCACCGCAGCCGCATTCGCGGTTGCCGCAGCCGGTGGCCATGTGGCCAAGCACGGCAACCGCTCGGTCTCCAGTTCGTCGGGCAGCTCCGACCTGCTCGAGGCGGCCGGTGTCGCGATCAACACGTCGCCGGAACAGGTTGCTGAATGCATCCGCCGGCTGGGCGTAGGCTTCATGTTCGCGCCGGCGCATCACGGCGCGATGAAGTACGCCGTCGGCCCGCGTCGCGAACTGGGCGTACGCACCATCTTCAACATCATCGGCCCGCTGACCAATCCGGCCGGTGCGCGCAACCAGGTGATGGGCGTGTTCAACGGCCATCTCTGCGAGCCGCTCGCCGAAGTATTGCAGCGCCTGGGCAGCAGGCACGTGATGATCGTGCACGGTGAGGACGGCCTCGACGAGCTCTCGATCAATGCACCCAGCCGGGTCGCCGAACTCAAGGACGGCAAGATCGAGACGTACAAGATCGCCCCCGAGGATGTCGGACTGGAGCGCGGCTCGCTGGACGGCCTGCGTGTCGAGTCTGCCGCACAGAGCCTGGAGATTGTGCACGAGGTGCTGTCCGGCAAGCCGGGGCTGGCGCTCGACATGGTCGCCTTCAACGCGGGCGCGGCGCTTTACGTCTCCGGCCATGCCGTCGACATCACCGCCGGGGTGAACCTGGCGCGTGACGTGCTGCTCAGCGGCGCGGCCGGCGAACGCATGGCTGCCCTGGCCGAGCTCACCCAGACCATGACCGGCGCGACCGGCGTCGTACAACCATGAACGTCCGCACCACCGACACCATTCTCGACCGCATCCTGACGCGCAAACGCGAGGAGATCGAGGATTTCCGTGCCGCCACGACGGACGCCGAACTCGCGCGCGCCGTGGCGGCAGCCGACGCACCCCGCGGATTTGCCGACGCCCTGCGGGCCAAGGTGCCGCGCGCGGTGATCGCCGAGGTCAAGAAGGCCTCGCCCAGCAAGGGCCTGATTCGCGAGGATTTCGACGTCGCCTGGCTGGCCGAGCGCTATGCTGCCGGCGGCGCGGCCTGCCTGTCGGTGCTTACCGATCGCGACTTCTTCCAGGGCGACAACGACTTCCTTGCCGCCGCGCGCCGCGCCTGCGACCTGCCGGTATTGCGCAAGGACTTCATGATCGAGCCGATCCAGGTCGACCAGGCCCGTGCCTTGGGCGCGGACTGCATTCTGCTGATCGCCGCAGCCCTGTCGACCGACCTCATGCAGACCCTCGCCGCCCGTGCGTTCGAGCTGGGCATGGACGTGCTGGCCGAAGTCCACGACGGCGAAGAACTCGAGCGCGCGCTCGAACTGCCCGCGCAGACCATACTCGGCATCAACAACCGCGACCTGCGCACCTTCGAGACCACGCTCGACACCAGCCTCGCCCTGCGCGACGCCATCCCCGGCGACCGACTGCTGGTCAGCGAAAGCGGGATCCACACGCCGGCGGATCTAGAGAAGCTCGCCAACGCCGATTTTGGCGCCTTTCTCATCGGCGAGTCCTTCATGCGCGAACCTGATCCGGGCCAGGCAGTGGCGGCACTGCTGGGCACCCATGTGTCGACTGGTGCGCCGTAGCGCGGCACTGCCGCCATTAAAATGACATTAGACGTCATTTTTTTGAATGAAACCATGTTTCATTTCTCGTGCTCGAAGCTCGCCTAATCGGCATTCCACGTGCTTGATATTTTTAATTATTGTTTTTTATCAAGCGATTAGTCGGTTTCGCCTGGCGCTACACGTGTAGTCGCCACGTATAGGTTTGCGTCGCTTATTTGACACTCTATTAAATAATGCACGATCTAGTGTGACAATTTTTGTCAACGAATGCTCTCATCGTCCCAGAGCTCGCTGAGGCCAATGCGGCGAGCCGATCAACTACGAGGGAGACACACCATGAGGGCGAAACATCTTTTCGCGCTCCTGCTACTGAGCCTGGTACTGGCTCTGGCGGGATGCAGCGGAGACGAGGACATCAATCTGCCGCTGGGCAATGACAACGGCAGCCAGAACGATAACGGGGACGACAGCGACGACGACGGCGTTCCCGACGATGAAGACAACTGTCCGACGGCTGCCAACCCGGACCAACTGGACACCGACGGCGACGGCATCGGCGACGTCTGCGACAACGACGATGACGACGACGATATCGCCGACGATGTCGACAACTGCCCGCTGGTATCGAATCCGGACCAGACCGACAGCGACGGCGACGGCATCGGCGATGCCTGCGACGAGGACGAGGGCAACGGCGACAACGATGCCGACAATGACGGCATTCCGGACGACGACGATAACTGTCCGACCACGCCGAATCCGGATCAGGCGGATGCCGACAACGACGGCATTGGCGATGTCTGCGATCCCGGTAGCGACGTCGACCAGACGGCCTGCAGCTTCGGGACCGATTCGCCCTACACACCGTTGGCAAACGCCGACGGCTCGAGCAATATCTCGATCGACAGCGGCTCGAACGGTATCTGCCTACTGTGCGGCGTCGATGGCGATGAGAACGTCATCGATGACAATCTCGACAACGCCGCGCGCATGAACACCACCGTGGGCGCTCTCGGCGGCGCGAGCTTCCTGCGCGTCAGCGACAGCTCGCAGTCCTTCAGCGGCAACCGTCGCGTGGGCTTCGTGGTTTCGCGCCCAGACAACATCCTTACGCTCGATGTGATCCGCAACGCCGAAATCACGCTATTCGACGGGGACACAGAGGTCGCCAACTCTGGCGACACCGGCGTTCTCAATCTCGATCTACTGGGACTGATCGGCGACAACGCACGCCAGCTGTTACTGGTCACCGCGCCAGAAACGTTCGACTCCATCCAGATTGAGCTCAACGGTGCCGTGAACGCCGTATCCAACCTCGACGTGTATTCGGCCTGTGTCCAGAACGGCACGGTTCCGGATGGCGCGGGCGATGGTACGGATGACGACGCCACCGCGGCCGTGACCAGCGGCGTAAGCCAGCTCACGAACGCTCTGACCAGCATCGGCACCGATAACCCGGTGGCCGACGAGCTGAACACGGTCGTGACCGATCTCGTCGACTCCATCGAGGAACTCAACCTCACCGGCGAGAACACCAGCATCTCGACTGCGCTGAACAACACGCTATCGAGCCTGCAATCGGTACTCACCGGCTTCGCGCCAGGCGATACGCCCGACGCCCCCGCCCCGCAGGACCTCGTCGACCAGCTCCAGGATGCGCTGGCTGGCGGTGTGCCGGGCGGAGACGGTGACGACAACGCCCTCCTGATGGCCCTGGCACAACTGCAGGGCGCGCTGACCGGACTGGGTGATGGCGAGGATCCGGCTGCTGCTTTGCAACAGGCGGTCTCCGACTTCACCACACAGCTGCAGTCGCTCGGTGGCGATGCCGGCAGTGATGAACTGCAGGGTGTTCTGTCCCAACTGATGACTGCTCTCGGCCAGTTCGACCCGTCCAACGGCGACACCGACGTGCCGGAGCCGTTGGCCATGGTTCTCGAGACCTTGCAAGGGACCCTCCCTGGCCTGGAACCCGGCCAGGGTCCGGACGCCGACTCGGTCCAGGAAGTCGCTCAGCGCCTCCAGAACGCGCTGAGCGGCTTCACGCCGGGCGAAGTGGGTGGCGACAATGCGCTGACGCAGGCGCTGACCTCGCTCCAGACCCAGCTTGAGTCCACCCTGTCAGGACTCACCGGTGGTGAGCAGGATCCAACCGCGGCGCTGACTAGCGCACTCAATCAGCTACAGAGTGCGTTCGAGGATGCCAGTGGCGGCAGTATTGGCGGCGACCAGCTCACCAGTGCGGTCACCAATCTGCAGTCGACGCTGGGCGACCTGGCTGGTTCCGGCGAACAGCTGCCGGGACCACTGGCCGACGTGGTGTCGCAGCTCACCGAGGCCGTTAGCGACTTCGACCCGAGTAGCGGCAACGCCACCGACCTCAACAATGCGGTCGGGTCCATTCAGGATGCCCTAAGCGGCTTCTCACCCGGTGACCTGGGCGATGATTCTCCGCTTACCGGCGTCTTGGCGCAGCTACAGAGCACGCTGGACGGGCTGCTCGGTGGCCTGCTTGGCGGGCTGCCGCTAGGCGGTTCGGGTCTCGGCCTGCGCTGAGGCCAGTAGAGAGAACGCGTTCCGCCTGCCCCGCCCCCGGGCAGTCGGAGCGTCTCCCGGGAGGCGCGGGTAACCGCGCCTCTTTTTTTGTCTGTCGCCAGCCCCATCATCCCGAGAGCACATCAACGCGCGACAGTAAATATGAAGGCAACGATCGACTGGCAGGGTCAGCTGCAGTTCTCCGGCACCGCAGACAGCGGCCACCAGCTGACCATCGACGGCCCGCCCGACATCGGCGGCGAGAACGCCGGTTTTCGCCCCATGGAGATGATTCTTCTCGGTGTGGGTGGCTGTAGCGCCATGGATGTCATGCACATCCTCAAGAAATCCCGTCAGGATGTGACCGGCTGCCGTATCGAGGTGGATGGCACACGGGCGAGCACTGACCCGAAAGTGTTCACCGATATCCACCTGCAGTTTTTCGTGTCTGGCCGCGACCTTAACGACAAACATGTCGCCCGCGCCGTCCAGCTGTCGGCAGAGAAATACTGCTCGGCCTCGATCATGCTCCAGGAAAGCGTCAACCTCACCCACGACTACACGATCGAGACCGCGGACTGAGGCTTGCCCGCCTAGGCGCTCCAGGCGCCAGGCGGCCCCACGCTGGCACCATGCTTGACGCCAGCGCATGGGTACGGATACTGCGCTCCTTCGATCGGCCCGCATCGCGAATACGCCATGGATAAACTGCGCCTGCACGGCTTCAACAATCTCACCAAATCGCTGTCGTTCAATATCTACGACATCTGCCATGCACGTACGCGCGAGCAGAAAAAAGCGTATATCGCCTATCTGGATGAGGTGTTCAACGCGGATCGGCTTACGCAGATCCTGACCGAGGTTTCGGACATCATCGGCGCGCATATCCTCAATATTGCGCGCCAGGACTACGAGCCGGAAGGCGCGAGCGTGACCATTCTGATCGCCGAGGAGGCCGCCTACGACGGCCCCACTCCGGATGCCGTGGTTGGCCATCTCGACAAGAGTCATATCACGGTCCACACGTATCCCGAGTTCCATCCGGATAACGGCATCTCCACGTTTCGTGCGGATATCGATGTCTCGACCTGCGGCCTGATCTCGCCGCTCAAGGCGCTGGATCATCTGATTCACAGCTTCGAGTCCGACGTGGTTTCGATGGACTATCGCGTACGCGGCTTCACCCGCGACGTGGACGGTGTGAAGCACTTCATCGATCACGAGATCAACTCGATCCAGGATTACATTCCGGAAGACATCCGCAACCGCTACCAGATGATCGACGTGAACGTGCTCGCCGAGCGTATCTTTCATACGAAGATGCGACTCACCGAGTTCTCGCTCAACGACTATCTGTTCGCCGAAAAAGCCGAAGATCTCTCCGAGGCCGAAGCCGCCGAACTCACCGACCGGATCGAGGCCGAGGTCAACGAGATTTTCTACGGCCGCAACTTCGCCAGCGACGGTAGCGCCAGCACGAGCTGAACAGGTCTCTGCACGGTTTCGCCGTGCCTCGACCGGCGCAATCGGCGCGTCTATTGCTTGTCCTATCGCGTGATGTGTTCTGATCGTGTTTCAGTAGCCTTGCCGACCCGATAAGAGACGCCCATGGAATTGCGCGCGGACCAGTTCCAGCGACAGCTCGACAACCAGCCGCTGGCCCGTTGCTACCTGCTGGCCGGCGACGAGCCGCTACAGGTGCTCGAGGCCGCGGACGCGTTACGGGCAACCGCCCGCGCCCAAGGCTTCGACGAACGCGAAGTGCTGCATGCCGAACCCGGCTTCGACTGGGGCCAGCTGGCCAGCGCGGGCGCGAGCCTATCCCTGTTCGCCGACAAGCGCCTGCTCGAACTGCATCTAACCGACAAGGGCCCGGGCAAGCCCGGCAGCGCGGCAATCACCGAATACGCCAAGAACGCTCCGGACTCGACCCTGCTTCTCATCATCGCGACACCACTGGCCGCGAGTGCGCGCAAGAGCGCCTGGTACAAGGCCATCGTGAAGGCCGGGGTCGCCATGTACGCCTGGCCGCTGCCTGGCGCACGCATGGTGCAATGGGTGGAACAGCGCGCTCGCGGGAACGGCCTGACCTTGAATCGCGATGCAGTCGCACTGCTCGCAGAGCAGACCGAGGGCAATTTGCTTGCGGCCGCGCAGGAAATCGATCGGCTGGCGTTGCTGCACCCCGATGAAATGATAGGCGCGGCGGAGATCGAGGCTGCCGCCAGCGATCACACCCGCTTCGGTATCTTCGACCTGCCGGCCAAGGCCATGGCCGGCGACGCGGCCGGCGCGCTACGCACCTTGTCGCGACTGCGCGCCGAGGGCGTGGACGCCGTGCCCATCACCTGGGCGCTGGTTCGCGAGATCCGCATGCTTTATCAGGCCGCGCTCGCGGCGCGCGCCAACCGGCTGGACGCGATGCTGGGCAAGATCTTCATGCCGCCCGCGCGCAAGCGCCAGCTTGGCGAAGCAGCCGGCCAGGCAGATCCGGCCCTGCTTGCCGATCTGCTACGTCGCGCGGCCCGGCTCGACCAGATCAACAAGGGAGCGGCTGCCGGCCGGGCCTGGGACGAACTGATAACATTGACCCTCGGACTTTCGGGTAAACCCGTACGTCAATCCGCCATACTCGCAAACCGCCCCTGAATTCAAAGGATCATGAGCGCCAACCTAAGCGACCGCGACAACAACGATTCCCGCGTCGACCGTCAGATGCAGGCCATGGGCAAGCGCGCCCGCAAGGCGTCGCGCACCATGGCCGCCGCCGAGCCGGGGGCCAAGAACGCCGCATTGTTCGCGATCGCGGAAGCGCTGATCGCCAATCGCAGCGCGATTCTCTCGGCCAACGCCCGCGACATGCGCGAGGGCCGCGACGAGTTGGACACCGCCCTGCTGGAGCGCCTCGAGCTCAATGAAAAGCGCATCGAGCAGATGGCCGAAGGCCTGCGTCAGGTCGCGGCCCTGGCCGATCCCGTGGGCGGTATCACCGATCTGAACTATCGCCCTTCCGGCATTCAGGTCGGCCGTATGCGCGTGCCGCTGGGCGTGATCGGCATCATCTACGAATCACGGCCTAACGTGACTGCCGACGCCGCGGCGCTGTGCCTGAAATCAGGAAATGCCGCGATCCTGCGTGGTGGCTCGGAAGCCGCCCACAGCAATCAGGCGATCGCGTCCTGCATCAGTCGCGGGCTGACCGACGCCGGCCTGCCGGCCGATGCAGTGCAGGTCGTCGAGACCACCGATCGCGCGGCGGTCGGCGCGTTGCTGCGCATGCCCGACTACGTGGACGTGATCGTGCCGCGCGGCGGCAAGGGCTTGATCGAGTTCGTGTCCAGGAACGCGCAGATGCCGGTCATCAAGCATCTCGACGGCGTCTGCCATGTGTTCATCGATGAGGCCGCCGATATCGAGAAGGCGATCGCCATCGCGGTGAACGCCAAGACCCAGCGCTATGGCACCTGCAACACCATGGAAACGCTGCTGGTCGCGGAACCCGTTGCCGGGAAAGTGCTGGAAGCGCTATCCCAGGACCTGCGCCAAGCGGGCGTCGAGCTGCGCGGCTGCGAGCGCACCCGCAAGCTGCTCGGGCCCAGCATCAAGCCGGCCAACGATTCGGACTGGGCCGAGGAATACCTCGCGCCGATCCTCGCGGTGAAGATCGTCGATGACATGGACGAAGCCATCGACCATATCGAAACCTGGGGTTCGCACCACACGGACGCCATCGTCACCGAGAACGTGACGCGCGCGCGGGCGTTCATACGTGCCGTCGATTCGTCATCGGTCATGGTCAACGCCTCCACCCGTTTCGCCGACGGCTTCGAATACGGGCTCGGTGCCGAGATCGGCATCTCCACCGACAAACTGCACGCGCGCGGCCCGGTGGGCCTGGAAGGCCTGACCACACTGAAGTACGTCGTCTTCGGCGACGGCCACGTTCGCTAGATCGGCGCTCGCGGATGCACGTTTTTCATAAAGGACGCTCATGAACAACCGTCCGGTGGGTGTCCTGGGTGGCACCTTCGACCCTGTCCATAACGGCCATCTGCGCCTGGCCATGGAAATGGCCACCGCACTCGACATGGAACATGTGCGCCTGGTGCCCTGCGCGCGCCCGCCGCATCGCGGCGCGCCGACGGCATCACCCGGCCAGCGGGCAAAATGGATCCGTGTGGCCGTAAGCACCGAACCGCGCCTGCGTCTGGACGACCGCGAACTGCTGCGCGACGGCCCGTCCTATACCGTGGACACGCTGGCCTCGATGCGTGCGGAGATGCCGGATACGCCCCTGTGCCTGATCATGGGCCGCGACGTGTTTGCGAAACTGCCGCAATGGCATGAATGGGAGCGCATCTTCGACAGCGCCCATATCGTGCTCATCGATCGTCCCGACATCGACGCGCAGCTCGACCCAAAAGCCCTCGAGGCCCTGGAACAGCGCGCGGTCAGCGATCTGCAGGTATTGCATGACACGCTGGCCGGCCATATCTACACCTATACGCCACCGCCGCTTGCCATCTCGGCCAGCTATATCCGCGAACTGCTTGGCGAAGGCCAGAGTCCGCGTTATCTGTTGCCGACAGCGGTACTCGACGACATCATGGATGCAGGCGTTTATCAGCCCCAACCGGCCACGGCCGCGAGTCAATGAATTTACAAGACGAATCCGACAAAGCGAAAACGACGAACACGCAGAACAGCAAACTGCTGGATCTGGCCATCGAAGCCGTCGACGAGCTCAAGGGCGAATCGGTCCAGGTTCTCGATGTGGCCGCGTTGACCACCATCGCCGATCACATGGTGATTTGCAGCGGCCGTTCGGCCCGGCACGTCAAGCGTCTCGGTGAGACCGTGATCGCCCATGCCAAGGAAGCCGGCATCAAGCCGCGGGTCGAAGGGCTGACCCAAGCCGAATGGGTGCTCATCGACCTCAATGGCGTGGTCGTACACATCATGCAGCCGGTCACCCGCGCCTATTACCAGCTCGAAAAGCTCTGGGACATGGACGCGATCACCGGCGAGACCCCGACCGCCCACTAACGGGCGCAGGGTTCGCATATGCGGATTCGCCTGCTGGCCGTGGGCCGGCGCATGCCGGCGTGGGTGGACACTGCCTACAACGACTACGCACGGCGTCTGCCGCACGAATGCCGGCTCGATCTTACCGAGATAACGCCCGGCAATCGCCAGGGCAAGAGTAAGGGCAAAGCCAAAAACGCCAGCACAGATCGCGCGATCGCCGACGAAGACCGCCGCATCTGCGACAACCTCGATGGCGACCTTGACGTGATCGCGCTAGCGGTCGACGGCAAGCCCTGGTCCACCGAGCAGCTCGCGGCTCAAATGCGCGAATGGATGGCCGATGGCCGTGATCGCGCCCTGCTCGTCGGTGGCCCCGAAGGACTCGGCCCCGAGAGTCTGGCCCGGGCGAATCGGCGTTGGTCGCTGTCGCCGCTGACGCTGCCGCATCCGCTGGTACGCGTGATTCTGGCCGAACAATTGTTTCGCGCACACAGCATTCTCACCGGCCATCCCTACCACCGCGGCTGACCCGAAACCGCGCACCACGCCAGCGCACAGTGCTTGCAGGCGCACAGCTGCTGCGCCGACAATCAAAGTCATGGCACTGAATCAGCAAATATTGTCGGTCGTGATCGCGGCGCAGAGCGCCGTCCGATGAGCGCCTCCAGCATGGCCATGCCACGCACGGAAGAGCCGCGTATCGAGATCCTGGTCAATGTCTCGACCGGCGAGACGCGCGCTGCGCATCTCGAGAACGGCGTACTCCAGGAGATCCACGTTCAGCGCGATGCCACCGGTAGCGTGGTGGGCAACATCTATCTCGGCAAGGTGCAACGCGTGCTGGCCGGCATGCAGGCCGCCTTCATCGATATCGGTCTGCCGCGAGCGGCCTTCCTACAGATTTCGGACATGGTCCGCCGCACCGCGGAAACCCAGGATGTCGCCCCGCGTATCCAGAACCGTCTGAGCCAGGGCGATCGCGTGCTGGTGCAGGTATCCAAGGATGCGATGAGCACCAAGGGCGCCCGCCTGACCACGGATCTGGCGATCCCGTCGCGGTTTCTGGTCTACATGCCTTACAACCCCCGTATCGGCGTATCCGCGCGCATCGAGAACGAGGACGAGCGCGAACGGTTGAGCAGCACGGTGGACAGTATCCGCGAGGAACTGGGCCTGACCGGCGGCTTCATCGTGCGTACCGTCGGCGATGGCGCCCCGCATCATGCGCTGGCCGCGGACATGCGTTTTCTTGCCACGGTCTGGAACGACATCCTGACGCAGAGCCGCATCGTCGAGCCCGAAAGCCTGCTCTACGGCGATCTCGCGCTGCCGATCCGGATGCTGCGCGACATGCTCACGCCGGATGTCGCCGCCATAACAATCGACGATGAAGAAGCCTGGCGCGAGATGATCGGCTTTACCCGGCGGTTCGCTCCCGAGTTCACCGATCGTGCATTGCACTACACCCGTCCGATACCCCTGTTCTCTCAATACGGCGTGGAAGAAGCGATCGAGCGTGCTCTGCAGCCCAAGGTGCCGCTCAAGTCCGGTGGTTTTCTGATCATCGAACAGACCGAGGCGATGGTCACAGTCGATGTGAACACCGGCGGCTATGTCGGCACCCGCAGCCTCGAGCAGACCGTGCTACGCACCAATATTGAGGCCGCCAATACGGTCGCGCGCCAGCTGCGCCTGCGCAATCTGGGCGGCATTATCGTGATCGACTTCATCGACATGGTCGATTCCGCGCACAAGGAACAAGTGCTGGCCGCGCTCAAGGAAGCGCTCGATGCCGACCCGGCCAAGACCACCGTCGGCGACATCTCGCCGCTGGGGCTGGTCGAGGTCACCCGCAAGCGCACCCGCGAATCACTGCAACAACTCATGTGCAGCGCCTGCGAGGCCTGTAATGGCCGTGGCTTCATCAAGACCGGCGAAACAGTCTGCTTCTCGCTATTCCGGGAGATGAGCCGACTCGCCCATGCCCGGGCCGCCGAAGAACTGCTGATCCTGGCCGCACCCGACATCATCGGCCTGCTGCTCGACGAGCTCTCGGGCGCCTTCAGCGCCGTATGCGCAGACACCGGCCTATCGGTAAGACTGCAGGCAGAACAGCTGTATACGCCGGAACAGTTTGATCTGGTGGTGATGTAAGCTGTGGCGTTCGTGCCGCGCGTCCGTCCGGCCCGTGTTTCATGCATGCCCGCCGGGCGCCATACGTGCCTACCTGACCGCCGATCCACACGTCCATGCCCGCCAGCCGTCTTCTGATCAAACGCACGTTCGTGATCGCGCTGGCCAGCGTGGTGATCCTGGCCGGTCTACTGGTTGGCGGCGTACGTCTGATCGACCATCTCATGCCCGGCTACCGCGAGGCACTGGCCGAGCGCATTGGCGGCCGCATAGATGCGAATATCGATATCGGCGCAATCGAGCTGCGCTGGCAGTGGCGAGGTCCGCTGCTGGAACTTGCCGATGTACGCATCGTGCGCCGCGGCAGCGAAAAGCCCGCTGTCACTCTCGACAGCCTCGGCCTGCATTTCTCCTTCAACGACCTGATAAACGGCAAGCGACTGCCCGACGGGCTCGTGCTCGAGCGTCCCGAGTTGGCTCTGCGTCGCGGCGAAGACGGCCGGCCGCAGGTCGAACACTGGTCGCGCCCGGGCGACGAACCCCTCGACTGGGGTGGCGTCAACGATGCATTGCAGATGATGCATTCGGTACAGGTCGACGACGCGCGTATCACCCTGCGCGACGACGCCCTGCCCGAAGGCCAGGCAGTGATCGAGCAAGCCAACGCTTCGATCGTCCACGGCGAAAACGGCTACGACTGGCAAGCCAGCGCGAACGGCCCCGACTGGTTCGAAAGCATCGACGGCGAGGGCCGCTTCAGCGGTACGCTGCCAGTCGTCGACACGGCCGATTTCTCCTTATCCCTGTCCGGCGTCCAGGCGCTGATGCTCGCGCGCACCGCCGAGCTGCTCGGCCCGAATCTCTCCGAGCGCCTGTCCGGCGGCGAGCTGTCGACCACCGTCGAAGGCCAATGGCGGCACGGCCGGCTGACCACCGCACAGGCCGATATCGATCTCGCGGCGGTCCGCGACAGCGACCACGACGAGCCGCTGCTGCCCGAGCTATCCACCACGCTCAAGGCCGCGGGCATGCTTGAATCGGCGACAGCGACCGCCGGAGTCGGCGCTGGCCCGGACGATTTCAGTATCGTCGTGTCGCGACTGGAAGGCGCGCTCGACGGCCTCGACGCGTTTTCCCTGACCGGCGCCGTGGATATCGATGAGCCATCTCTGCAGCTGGATGCCCGCCACGTACCGGTGCCGCTGGCACTGCGCCTGGCACGGCTGAAGTTCGAGCGGCTGGCCCGTTCCGAGATCGACGCCCGGGTCGACGATCTGAGTTTCGCGATCGGCGCCGATACGCCGGCCCGCCTCGCCTTCGATTTCAAAGACCTGTCGATCGCCGACCCGGCCGTGACCGTTGGGCCGCTGGCCGGCAGCTACTACCAGCAGGCCGATACTCACCGTCTGACCTTCTCGAATGCCGGCGGCACGCTCACGGTGCCGCGTTTTCTGCGTGGCGAGCTGCCCCTCGACGATCTCGACGGCGAGTTGAGCTGGCGCGAGAACGAAATCGGCTGGCAGGTCGATGCGCGCACGTTGAAAGTAGCCAGCGGCGAAGCCCAGCTTCAGGCCAGTGGCAATGTGACCCTGCCACGCAACGGCGCGCCGAAGGTGGATATCGACGCCCGTGCCAGCGCGCCGGAGGCCGCCCGTCTGCTGCAATACATCCCGCAAGCCGAAGATCTGCCCAACGAACGCCTACGCGACTGGCTGCCCAAGGCGATCACGGCCGGCACGCTCGACAGCGCACGCCTACAGATCGCCGGCGCGCTCGATCGCTTTCCGTTCGAAGACCCGCGCGAAGGCGAACGCTTTACGCTGGAGTTGACCGGCCACGGTGTGGACGTGACCTACAAGGACGATTGGCCCGCGCTCGACAATGCCCGCGGCAAGCTCGTGCTCGACGGCGACGATCTGCGCGTCGATGTCGCGGAAGCCGCGATGCTTGGCGTCGCGCTCGGCCCGGCTACCGGCCGAGTCGCCAACGTGCGCGAACCCGTACTGCTGATCGACGGCAAGGCCAGCAACGGCGAAGCGAAGAAGATGCTGTCCTTCCTGTCGAAATCGCCGCTGCGCGATCGTTTCGACAAGGTGCTCGAGGCCATCGATGTCAGCGGTCCGGCCGATCTCACCCTCGATCTGCGTATTCCCCTCAAGCCCGGGTTGGGCGATCTCGCAGTCGCCGGCACCGTCGATGCCCGCGGCGCCACGCTGCGTCAGGACGCCCTGCCGGGGCCGATTACCGGCATCACGGGTCGTCTGCGATTCGATGCGGCTGGCCTGCATGCGAAGGGCCTGCAAGGCGATATGCTCGGCGTCGCGCTGGATACCGATCTCGAGCCGGTCGGCGACGACCGCCAGCGCATCACCAGCCGCGCACGCCTGGAGCTGCCGCGCGACGGCGAAGCCGTCAGCCGCTATCTCCCCAAACCCTGGCTACGCTATGCCAATGGCGTAACGGATCTGGATGTCGCTTTCGAAGTCGCCCGCGACGGCGGCCTGTCCGATATCAAGCTCACCAGCGATCTCGCCGGCATGGCCCTGACCCTTCCCGACCCGCTCACGAAGCCGGCCGGCAAAAGCGCGCCGCTGGCGATTACCATCGCCGGCAACGCGTCGCGGATCGATATCGACTACGACCAGCGCGCCGACGTCGACGTGCGCCTGGTCGACGGCAAGACCACGCGGGTGCAGGCGATATTCAACGATGAGACGCTTGAAGCGCCCGACGTCGACGGCATCTGGATCGGCGGGCATACCGACTCGGCCGATGGTCTCGGCTGGTTCACCGTCGTACGAGATCAGGTTCAGGCGGCGCTGGACAAGGCCGCTGCCGGCGGTAGCGCCTCCGCACTCGAGTTCACCGGCGGCGATCTGACGGTCGGCGAGCTGAACCTCGATAACCGCTATTTCGAGAATGCCCAGTTGCGCGCCCAGACCATGTCGGCCCAGCCGGGCTGGCGTATCGATTTCGAAGGCCCGAACACGCAAGGCCAGGTCACCTGGACCCAACCACGCGGCGGCAATATCAACATCGCCGGCAATCTCGCCAAGCTGGCGCTGAAGACCCGTGACGACCCGCCGGCACCGGCCGAAGACGACGAGAGCACCGTGATGTGGGAGGGCGTCAGCCCGGTGGATCTGCCCCATCTGGATATTTTTGTCGGCAACGTGCTTGTCGACGCCATCGATTTCGGCACCGCCGAGGTCAACGCCAGCGCGTTGCCGAACGGCTGGCAGCTGGACCGCTTCAAGCTCAGCGACGGCGCACTCACCGGCTGGGCCACAGGCCAATGGTTGCGTGACGACGGCATGACCCGCGCCACCGCCCAGACCCGTCTGGAGGGGCACGGCCTGTCCGGCCTGTTGCGCTCGCTGGGCTATGCCTCGACCGTAAGAGCCGAGACGGCCCGTATCCACGCCCGCCTCGACATCGCGCCCAATCCGGCTGGCCTCGACCTGCGCGCACTGGATGGCGACGTGCAAATCGCACTCGACGACGGCACGTTCACGGCGGTCGAGCCGGGGGCTGCGCGCGTGCTCGGGCTCGTCAACCTCTATGTGCTGCCGCGACGACTGCGGCTGGACTTCCGTGACGTGGTCGACGAAGGGCTGGCCTTCGACAAGGTGCGCGCCAACTTCAAGATCGACAACGGCGATGCCTACAGCGACAGCGTGCGCATCGAAACGCCGTCTTCGAAAATCGTCATGAGTGGACGTATCGGCCTCGCCGACCGCGACTACGACGAACAGGTGCAGATCACGCCCAAGGTGGGCAGTGGCGTGACCATCGCCAGCACCGTGCTGGGCGGGCCACTGGTCGGCGCTGCGGTGTTTGCGATGCAGGAATTGCTCAAGAAACCGATCCAGAAATTCTCCAGCATCACGTATACCCTGAAAGGCAGCTGGGACGACCCGCGCATCGAGGAACCTCGGGCCGAGGAATGACGTCGAAAAGGGCATTGTTTCGGCCCTGAAGCACCGTTACACCATCGCATTCGGACAACCCATGACAGCCGCCGACTCCAACAATCCCCTGATTGCCGCCATTCAGATGAATTCGCTGGGCGAGGTCGCGCCCAATCTCGCGCGCGCCGACGACCTGCTCGCGGATGCCGCCAAGCGCGGCGCGACACTTGCGGTGCTGCCCGAGAATTTTGCGCTCATGGGCGCCCGCGAGACCGACAAGCTCGGCGTTGCCGAACCCGATGCCACCACGCCCGAGGCCGCCGACGCCGCGACGCCGATCCAGGATTTCCTGGCCCGCGCCGCGCGCGACTACGGCCTGTGGATCGTGGCCGGCACGATTCCCATCGCCAGCCACGAGCCGGATCGCGTGTATGCGGCCTGCTGTGTCTACAACGACAGCGGCGAGCGCGTCGCCCGTTACGACAAGATCCATCTGTTCGATGTCGGCGTGCCGGACTCGGCCGAGGCCTATCGCGAGTCGGCGACGTTCGTGCCCGGTCTGCCGGAACCGCTGGTCATCGACACACCCTTCGGCATGCTCGGCCTGAGCGTGTGCTACGACCTGCGCTTTCCCGAACTCTATCGCGCCCTGTCGGCGGCGGGCGCGGAGATCATCGTCGCGCCGTCGGCATTCACCCATACCACCGGTAGCGCCCACTGGCACGTGCTGACCCGCGCCCGCGCAATCGAGAACCTGGCCACGCTGATCGCGCCGAACCAGTCCGGTCATCATGCAAGCGGGCGGCAGACCTATGGCCACAGTCTGATAGTGGACAGCTGGGGCCAGGTCCAGGCCGAGGCCACGTCCGATGCCAACGAGGTCGTGATCGCCACGCTCGATCGCAAGCGTATCCAGACCCTGCGTGAAGGCTTTCCCTGCCTGACGCACCGGCGTCTGTTCTAGTTTCTGCCCACGGAGAAAATCCCATGGCCCGACAGATCCAGTTCGCCCAGACCGGCGGCCCCGAGGTACTCGAAGTCGCCGACGTCACCCCGCGTGATCCCGGCCCCGGCGAGATCCGTATCGCCAATCGGGCGGTCGGCCTCAACTTCATCGATATCTATATCCGCAGCGGGCTCTATCCCGCCAACCTGCCCAGCGGTCTGGGCACAGAGGGCGCAGGTGTGGTCGATGCAGTCGGTGACGGCGTCGACGATTTCGCCGAAGGCGATCGCGTGGCCTACGCCCAGGGCCCGCTCGGCGCCTATGCCGATTTCATCACCATGGATGCGGAGAAGGCGATCGCCCTGCCCGAGGCGATCGATTTCGAAACGGCCGCTGGCGGCATGCTCAAGGGCCTCACGGTCCAGTACCTGATTCGCCAGACCTATGCGATCGGCGAAGGCGACACGATTCTGTTCCATGCGGCCGCCGGCGGTGTCGGCTCGATCGCTTGCCAGTGGGCGCATGCGCTGGGCGCGCATGTGATCGGCACAGTATCGAACGAGGACAAGGCCTCCATCGCCCAACGCAACGGCGCCTGGATGACGATCGACTACACCCGCGAATCCGTGCCCGAGCGCGTACTCGAACTCACCGACGGTGCCGGCGTGCCGGTCGTCTACGATTCGGTCGGCAAGGACACCTGGAGCGATTCGCTGGCCTGTCTGTCCAAGCGCGGGCTGATGGTGAGCTTCGGCAATGCCTCCGGTCCGGTCGAGGGTGTGAACCTGGTTGAACTCAACAAGGGCGGCTCGCTGTTCGTCACCCGCCCGAGTCTCGGCGGCTACGCCGACACGCGCGAGCGCTTCGAGATGATGTGCGACGACTTCTTTGCCGTGCTCGAATCGGGCGAGGTGAAGATCAATATCGGCCAGCGTTTCGGTCTCGAAGAAGCCGGGAAAGCACAGGAAGCGTTGGCCAACCGGGAGACCACCGGCTCGACGATCCTCACGCTCTGAGTCCTAGCGTGTCGAGACGCTGCGGCCCGGTTCACAAACCACCGCAGCATTAGGGTTGGAGCCGATCATGACGCATTCACCCGAGATCAGGATTAGAAACGCCATGGCGGCCGACGCATCGAGCGTGGCCGCCATCGTGTAATCCACGTATCAGGGCTATATCGAAAGACTGGGCCGCGCGCCGGCGCCGGTGCTTGTCGACTACGAGCAGGCCGTCGCCGATGGCAGCGTGTACGTGGCCGCGCATGGCGCAGCCATCGCCGGCCTGGTCGTGCTCTCCGACAGCGATGCCGGTTTCATGCTCAACAACCTCGCGGTCGCGCCGGACTGCCAGGGTCAAGGCATCGGCCGGCTTCTGATCGAGTTCGCCGAAAACCAGGCTCGGGCACGCGGTCATGACCATATCGCGCTCTATACAAAAGAAAAGATGACAGAGAACATCGCCCTGTACGGGCGACTCGGCTATATCGAAGTCGCGCGCCGCTGCGAAGCCGGATACCGGCGGGTCTATATGGTCAAGCCGCTCCGCCCATGAGGCGCTCGGTGTTAACCTGACGGCATGAACAATGCCATCGACATCGCTTCCGATACCCTGCTCGGCACCGCCGGCATCGACGCGTCGCAGCTGCAATCCACGCTGGGCGCGCTCATGGTGCCGGGCGTCGACTACGCCGATCTGTACTTCCAGATTCTCAAGAACGAATCCTGGATGCTTGAGGACGGCGTGGTGCGCAGCGCCGGGGCTTCGACCTCGCAAGGCGTGGGCGTGCGCGCGCTCGCCGGCGAACAGACCGGCTTTGCCTATGCCGACGAACTCGCATTCCCGGCACTGACGCAGGCCTCCCGGGTCGCTTCCGCCATTGCCCGCGAGGGCAAAAGCGCGACCGCCAATGCGCTGACCCGCCGCGACGGCGCCGGGCTGACCCGCTATGCGCCGATCGATCCGGCCGCCACGCTGGACGCCGACGCCAAGGTCGCCCTGCTCCACCACGCCGACAAGATCGCGCGCGACGCCGACGATCGCGTTGTACGCGTGACCGTGTCGCTGGCCGGCTCGTCCGACACCATGCTGGTGGCCGCCTCCGACGGCACGCTCGCAGGCGACGTGCGCCCGCTCGTGCGGGTTAACGTGATGGTGCAGGTCGAGGAAAACGGCATGCGCGAATCCGCCAGTGCCGGCGGCGGCGCACGCATGGGCTACGACTATTTCAGCTCGGCCAAGGGGCAGGCCATTGATCGCGTGGCCGGCTATGCCCGCGAGGCCGTACGCCGCGCGCTCGTACGCCTGCACGCCGAACCCGCGCCGGCCGGCAGCCTGCCGGTGGTGCTCGGCGCCGGCTGGCCCGGCGTGCTCCTGCACGAAGCCGTGGGCCACGGCCTGGAAGGCGACTTCAACCGTCGCGGCTCGTCCAATTATTCCGGGCGTATCGGCGAAAAGGTCGCCTCCGACCTGTGCACGATCGTGGACGACGGCACGCTCGACGGCCGCCGTGGCTCGCTGGCCATCGATGACGAAGGCAGCCCCGCGGCCTGCAACACCTTGATCGAGAATGGGCGCCTGGTCGGCTATATGCAGGACAAGCAGAACGCACGCTTGATGGGCATGCAGCCCACCGGCAACGCGCGCCGCGAGTCCTATGCGCATACGATCATGCCGCGCATGACCAATACCTATATGCGGCCCGGTCACAGCGAACCAGGCGATATCATCGGCTCCGTCGACAACGGCATCTACGCGGTGAACTTCTCCGGCGGCTCGGTGGATATCACGTCCGGCAACTTCGTGTTCTCGGCCGACGAGGCCTACCGCATCGAAAACGGCAAGATCGGCGCACCGGTGAAAGGCGCAACGCTGATCGGCAACGGCCCCGAAGTGCTCGAACGCATCTCCATGGTCGGCAACGACATGGCGCTGGACGAAGGTATCGGCGTCTGCGGCAAGAACGGCCAGAGCGTGCCGGTCGGCGTCGGCCAGCCCACCCTTAAGGTGGATTCGATCACCGTCGGCGGCACCCAGCAGGGTTAGCCAGCGCCACGCGAGCAGGTCGATCGATGGGCCGTCGTAACCCGGCACGCCGCCGCCCGCGCGGCGTCGAAAGCACGATTCGCATCATCGGCGGCGAATGGCGCGGCCGGCGCCTGCCCGTGACGATCGCCGAAGGCCTGCGCCCGACGCCGGACCGGGTGCGCGAAACCCTGTTCAACTGGCTGGCGCCGCGCATCGAAGGTGCGCGCTGTCTCGACCTGTTCGCCGGCACCGGCGCACTCGGTATCGAGGCCCTGTCGCGCGGGGCGGCCCATGTGCAGTTCATCGACAGCGACCGCGAGGCCATCGCCTCCATCCGGCGCACCCTGGATACCCTCGGCGCCGGCGAGCGCGCCACGCTTACACAAGGGGATGCGCTGTGCACGCCGCTCGGCACGTCGGGGTCTCGAATTGCCCCCGAAATAGTATTCATCGACCCGCCCTTTGCCGGCCATCTACACGGCGCGGCGCTGGATGCGATCTTCGCCGCGCTGGCCCCGAATGCGCGCGTCTATCTGGAATATCCGGCCGCGGACCAGGCCACGATCGAATCGCTACTGGCCGGACGGGCCCGCATTCTGCGCGAAAAGCGCGCGGGACAAGTCGGCTACTGCCTTGCAGAGCCGAGCGGCGACGGCGAAGATGAGCGCCAACCTCAGACCCCATAAGAGTTACGCAGCGCTTGCCGCGCGCCTGACAAGAATCAAGGAGAGCGATGTGCGTTTGGCACAGATACTGACGACGTCCATGACACCGCCCGGACTCAGGATCGCAGGAGCAGCAAGCGCATGACCGACGGCAAGAAAGTACGCGCGGCGTATACGGGCACGTTCGATCCGATCACCAACGGCCATGCCGACGTGATCCGCCGGGCGGCCGGCATGTTCAGCGAACTGATCGTGGCCGTGGCCAGCAACGCCAGCAAGAAATCGATCTTCGATCACGAGGAACGCTGCGAACTCGCCAAGCAGGTGCTGGCGGATGTCGACAACGTGATCGTGATGCCGGTCACCGGTCTGATCGTGGATTTCGCACGCAAGAACGAAGTGCGCGTGTTGGTGCGTGGCGTACGCGGCGTCGGCGACTACGAATACGAGAAACAGATGGCGGTGATGAACCGACACTTGGCGCCCGAGGTGGACACCATCTTCCTCGCGCCCTCTCCCGAGTACGCGCATATCTCGTCGACCCTAGTGCGCGAGATCGCATTCTTGGACGGCCGCATCAGCGGGCTCGTGCCCAGCCTGGTCGCCGACAAGCTGCACGAAAAGACCGGCGGCTGAAGAATCCCTCCAGCGCTAAACTCGGCGCTGGAGCGCAACGATTCGAGGCGGTATCGTGATGATCCGTCTCACGTTTTTTCGGTACTGCCCATGCCTGCCCGGCTCCGGTTAATCGCCTGCGCGGCGCTCGTCTCGTTTTTGCCGCTAAACGTCGCACATGCTGCGGACGACACCCCGCCCGCACCGGCAGTCGCCAGCGCGCACCCGGCGGCCACCGCCGCCGGTATCGCCGCGCTGGAAGCCGGCGGCAACGCCTTCGATGCCGCCGTGGCGGTCACTGCGGCTCTGGCTGTGGTCGAACCGCAGGGTTCGGGTCTTGGGGGCGGCGGCTTCTGGCTGCTGCACGACGCCCGCGAAGATCGGGACGTGATGATCGATGGCCGCGAGGAAGCGCCCGGTGCCGCCACCCGCGAGATGTACCTCGACGATAAGGGCAACTTCGTCCAGGACCTGTCGCGAAACGGCGCGCTTGCCGCCGGCATCCCCGGCGAACCCGCGGCGCTGGTGCATATCGCCGAGAGATACGGAACGCTCGATCTGGCCACCACGCTGGCGCCGGCCATCCGTCTCGCGCGCGACGGCTTCCGCATCAACAACCACATGCATCAGCTCGCGCAGTACCGCAAGAAAACGCTCGCCAAGCATCCCGCAAGCGCCAAGCTAATTCTGGATGAGGATGGCGAACCGCTGGTACCGGGCGAAGTCCTCAAGCAACCCGATCTTGCGAACACCCTGCAGGCACTCGCCGACAAAGGCCGCGACGGGTTCTACGATGGCGATATCGCCCGTCAGCTGGTCGAGGCCGTACGCAGCGCCGGCGGCATCTGGACCCGTCAGGACTTGCTCGACTACGACATCGTCGAACGCGAGCCGATCCGTGGCACCTATCGCACACCCAGCGGCGAATACGAGATCATCTCCGCCGCGCCGCCCTCGTCCGGCGGGCCGGTACTGGTCGAGGCGCTCAATATCCTCGAAGGCTTCGACTGGGGCGCGCTCGACGACGTGCAGCGCCGCCACGTCACCATCGAGGCCATGCGCCGCGCCTACCGCGATCGGGCCGTGTACCTGGGCGATCCGGACTTCGTCGACATGCCGATCGAACGGCTGACCGACAAGAACTACGCCGCCGGCCTGCGCGTGGGCATTCGGACAGATCGGGCCACGCGCAGCGACGAAATCGCTGGCGTGACCGCCGACCACGCCAACGGTCGCCACACCACGCATTTCTCGGTGATCGACGCCGAAGGCAACCGGGTGTCCGCCACGCTGTCGGTGAACTTCCCGTTCGGCTCGGGCATGGTCGCGGCCGGCACCGGCGTGTTTCTCAACGACGAGATGGATGACTTCTCGGCCAAGCCGCTTACACCCAACGGCTATGGCTTGGTTGGCAGCGAAGCCAACGCCATCGCCCCCGGCAAACGGCCGCTGTCGAGCATGTCACCAACGTTCGTGGTGGGCGAAGATCGCGAGATCGCTCTCGGTACGCCCGGCGGCAGCCGTATCATCACCATGGTGCTGCTTGGCATACTCGACTTTGCTCACGGCGGCGATGCCGCAAGCGTGGTGGGCACGCCGCGCTATCACCACCAGTACCTGCCCGATCACGTCGAGTACGAACCGGGCGCGCTCTCCGCGGAAACTTTGGCCGGCCTGAAGAAACTCGGTCACAAGTTCGAGAAGGTGAATCGCCACTACGGCGACATGCATGCCGTTATCTGGAACAAGGCTGAGGCGACGATGGACGCTGCATCCGATCCGCGCGGCATCGGCTGTGCGGCGGTCGGCCAGCAGGCGCCGATCTGCGAGCACGAGTCGCGTGATGGCGAGGTTACGGCTTCCGAGTAAAAGGACGCCATCGAGATAAGAGATAAAGCCCGAAAGCTTCAAGCCACGAGGCTTTCGGCACTTACGAGTTCGAAGCACCTTTTGTTTCGCACTGCTGTGCGACTCACTTTCTTTTGCTTGTCCAAAAGAAAGTAAGCAAACAAAAAGACACCCGGGCACGGCGCCGGCTACGCCGGTGCACTCCGATGCTCGCGGCAAAGGGATGCGGCCAGAACTCGGATCGCTTTGGCGATCCTCAAACAGCTGGCCGCACCGGCGCAGTGCGCCGGACACCCTTCACCGCTGCGCGTCTCCGTCGGCGTGCAACGGGGCCCGAATACAGACACCACACCAAAAGCGAAAACCACTGAACCTGCCGAGCCGAAATTCAGCTCGCGACTCCGTTTTCGTCGGATTAGGCAGCTGCCTAATCCGACGCGAAGAGCGCGACCTTGAGCGAGCGACAGCGAGCTTGTCTGTATTGGGGCCCCTTAGGCGTAGCGCCGAGCAGCGGAGGCCGGCCGGGATGAAGCAGCCGGATGTTTGAGCGTTAGCGAGTTCCGGCTGCGCCCGGTCGGGCGAGCAGCGCAGGGCATCGGCGCGTAGCGCCGACGCAAGGCGGGGTGTCTTTTGTTTTGGTGACTTTTATTTGGACAAGCAAATAAAAGACACTCGCACAGCAGTGCGAAACCCCAAGTCAAAATTCACCCAAGGAACTAATCTAGGACTCGCGGATTCAAGCCGCGAATTTTTCGGCACTCACGAAGAAGGCGAACCACGCCCAAAGCCTGACCCGATATACGAAGAGCGAAACGAGCCTTGAGCGAGCGATAGCGAACTTGTCTATATTAGCGAGCACTGCAGCACAGGGAGTCATGCCCGCAGCGGATTTTAGGCGTTCACTACTATGGACTTACCGAGAGTAACTACACGTCGCCCCGAAGCTGTTTTACCGCTGCACGAAGCATACCGTGTAGCGCCGTGGCCCAAAGTACGAACTGATCTTTGGGATCAAGCTCGCGAAGCGACCGATATTCCCCACCAGTGTCAAGCTCGCTTCTTGTGCTCTCATAAACACGATGGGCTATCACCTTATCCTCAGGTGAGAGTGATTTATACAAGTTATCGACGCGATCTTTCGTGAGCTTTTGACCTACATTATGAGCAAATGCGTTCCGTAACTTCCCGAATGCTAAAAGAGGGCTTCTATGCTGCTCTTTTAAGCCAAGCGCTATAGCCAGATTAACTCGTTGGTGATACTCGAGCTGAGCTTTCTCCAGATACTCCATATCAACAACGAGCTGACTTAGAACTTCGTTAAGCCACGCCTCGATGTGTATATGAGCGCGAATAACGACGCCCAACTCATCCTCGCCAACTAAATCTTTAACGAACGTGTCCTGATCGATCATGGTGGATTCTCCGCCGATGAATCGCTAAGGATCCTGAGACCCGCCAAACAGAGCTTTGGCATTTCTCCTGATGGCCTTATCTGCCAATCCAAGCGCTTTCGTGCGCTAAACCGTATCCACCGGCCGCGAAGTCACCAACCCTTCACGCCCCTCGGGCACGCCAAAACGCTCCCGCAGCCGTGCCGCTTCATCAAGCACTGAGTCCTTCGCGGCGACTTCCAACATCTCCCGCTCCCGATCCAACCGCCGAATCTCAGCCTTCGGCCATTGGTCGCGTTCTTCGCCGCGCGGCATAGTCGAGGTGGAAAGAAACAGGCTGTAGATCGCCGGGTAGTCGTCCTGCCCGTTGCCCGGCGCATACCAGTGGTCAAGCAGCACCTTGAGACGGATCGCGCCTTCGGAGAGATTCAGCTCGCCGGTCAGCAGGCTGTCCGAGATGATGGCGATACTGCGTGACAGGTCCGCCTCGGTTTCAGCCAGCACACCGGCGTTATGCGCCTCGCGGACTTTCTTTTGGTTCAACAGGCGCCACCAAAGCCAGCCCGCATAGCCGGCCAGCGCCAGTACGATAATCGTGGCGAGCGTTCCGAGAAGCATCATCACGGGTTAGCGGCGCCCCTCACGGCCATTGCCGTTACCCGGACGCAGGGCGTACTGCTCGGTGATATCGATGGTCGCCAGCCCGGCCCGATTGGTCGGGCGGAAAAGTACGATCTGGATCGCGCGATCCGGATAGCTGAAATACACCCGCGAGGTGCTCGCATCGCCGCTTTGACCGGTATCGGTACGCACCGCGGGGGTGTCGCCATCGTTCGGCGCCCGCGAGAAGGCCGAGATGAGCCGCTCTATAGCGACTTCGCCGTCTTCACTGCGGAACGAGCCGAGATTGCGGCTGACACGCGTCAGCTGGTTGTCGCGGATCGTGATGGTGCCCACGGGCTTGCCGTAGGTATCACGCCCGACGATCACCGGCCCCTTCTTCGGAAACAGCATGTACTGGCCGTCCACTTGGGCCGGCACGATATTGAAGTGGGCGTTGGCGATGGCCAGCGTATCGGCGCGTGTCGCACCAAGTTCCAGCGTGGTGCCGCCGATCGACACGCTCAGCGCAGCCATCGCGAACGGTGCGACGCAGAGCGCCAACAAGCCGAACGCGGCGTAGGTCCATTGGTTTTTATTCATATTGTCATCTCGTCGTTGCCCCATCCCGCGACATTGCCTGTATGAAGCACTATGCCTGCAGCGGCCCGCTCGAGCGAACGGGCCGCATAGGCAACGACGCGATGGGCGCCGCCATGGGTGCGGGTTAGGCCGCGCCCTTGGAGACGGCCAGCAGCATCTGGTTCATACGGCGCACGAAAGTGGCCGGATCATCCAGTTCACCGCCTTCGGCCAGCACGGCCTGTTCGAACAGCAGCTGCGAGAAGGCTTCGAATTCTTCCTCGCCCTGTTCGGAGGCCAGCTTGTCGACCAGCGGATGGGTCGGGTTGATCTCCAGATGTGGCGCCTGGTTCGGCATCGCCTGGCCGGCTTCCTTGAGGATGCGCTCGAGATGGCCGGATATGCCGTTCTCGTCAGCGACGAGACAGGCCGGCGAATCGGTCAGACGGTGGGTGACGCGCACCTCGTTGACCCGCTCGCCGAGTGCGGTCTTCACGCGCTCGACCAGATCCTTGGACTCTTCCTCGAGCTTCTTCTGCTCGGCCTTCTCTTCCTCGGTCTCGGCCTCGCCGAGATCCAGCGCGCCCTTGGCGACCGAGGCGAATTCCTTGCCTTCGTACTCGGTCAGGTGCGCCATGACCCACTCGTCCACGCGGTCGGTGAGCAGCAGCACCTCGATGTCCTTCTTCTTGAAGATCTCGAGATGCGGGCTGTGCTTGGCCTCGGCCAGCGTGTCCGCGGTGATGTAGTAGATCTTTTCTTGCCCGTCCTTCATGCGGGCGATGTACTCGTCCAGCGACACGCCCGGATCGGCGTCCTGATCGGTGGTCGTCTTGAAACGCAGGAGCTTGGCGATCTTGTCCCGGTTCTCGTTGTCCTCGACGATGCCTTCCTTGAGCACCTGACCGAACTCGTTCCAGAAGGTCTTGTACTTCTCGGGCTCGTCGTCGTCGCGGGCCATGGACTCGAGCAGGCCGAGCACCTTCTTCACCGAGCCGGCGCGGATCTTGTCGAGCAGCTTGTTGGACTGAAGAATCTCGCGCGAGACGTTCAGCGGCAGATCGTTGGAATCGATCACGCCCTTCACGAAGCGCATGTAGCGCGGCATGAGCTTCTCGGCGTCGTCCATGATGAACACGCGCTGCACGTAGAGCTTCACGCCGTGCTGCTTGCCCTGCGGATCGAACATGTCGTAGGGCGCGCGCTTGGGCACGTAGAGCAGCGAGGTGTATTCCTGCGAGCCTTCGACCTTGTTGTGGGTCCAGGTCAGCGGATCTTCGTAGTCGTGGCAGGCGTGCTTGTAGAACTCGGCATAGTCCTCATCGGAGATTTCCGACTTGGACTGGGTCCAAAGTGGCGCGCCGCGGTTGACCTGTTCCCAGCCGGCTCCTTTGCCCTCTTTCTCGTCTTCTTCCGACAGCTGCTCGCGCATCTTGATCGGGAAGGCGATGTGGTCCGAATAGGTGCGCACGAGATGACGTAGGCGATAGTCGTCGAGGAACTCGTCCTCGCCTTCGCGCAGGTGCAGCGTAACTTCGGTGCCACGCTTGGCTTTTTCGACCTCTTCCAGCGTGTACTCGCCGCCGCCGTCCGAAATCCAACGCACGCCGGTGGACTCGCCGCCACGGCGCGTATCGACCACGACCTGGTCGGCCACAATGAAGGCCGAGTAGAAGCCGACGCCGAACTGGCCGATGAGATGGGCGTCCTTCTTCTCGTCGCCCGAGAGCGAGTCGAGGAAGGCCCGGGTGCCGGACTTGGCGATGGTGCCGATGCGGTCGATGACCTGGTCTCGGGTCATGCCGATACCGTTGTCACCGATGGTGACGGTACGCGCTTCCTTGTCGTAGTCGATCCAGATCTTGAGTTCCGGCTCGTCCTCGAAGAGGGCGTCGTTCTTCAAGCCCTCGAAACGCAGGGTGTCGAGCGCGTCGGAGGCATTCGAGATCAGCTCGCGCGCAAAGACTTCCTTGTTCGAGTACATGGAATGGATCATCAGCTGCAGCAGCTGCTTGACCTCGGCCTGAAAACCGCGCCGTTCGGCATTTGCGCCTGCGCTGGCCTGCCCCTGATTCTCGGTATTCGCTTCGTTCTCGCTCATGGCTCGTCTTCGGTTGTCGATTGGGTAGATGACCTGTGGCGCCCTCGCCACCCTTTGGCTGCGTAATGCGGTCTGGGGCTGGTGTTTTCAAGTTTCGCTGGGCGGCGGAGTCGATGTTTCGCTCTGCGAGTCCGACCATCGGTCAACGCGGATTCTCGCAAGCACGACGGTCAGCAAGACGATAACTGGGCTCTTCGTTTTTTCAGGACTCTATTGGCTTGGTGCCAAACACCGGAGGCCAATCGTTAGGGCGTGCTCGGTGGACGAATCAGGAATGGCTGGCTTTGGGCCGCGAGTCTTTCGGCACTCACGAGTTCATAGGACCTTTGGTTTCGCACTGCTGTGCGACTCACTTTCTTTTGCTTGTCCAAAAGAAAG
>NZ_APND01000006.1:0-66185 GCF_040361215.1 Salinisphaera dokdonensis CL-ES53 | reverse complement strand
ACTAGCGTCTCGATTTCTGTCGGCATCTTCAAGATGCGAGGTCTTGCATTGCCACATTTGCCGGATCGAGGTAAGTTTCGTTAGGTAGTTCACCGACGCGGAGCGAGGCCTTGGCCCCTCGACGAAGAAAGAGGCGACAGAGCGGATTCGATGCGCTGGCGTCGTTGCCTTGGCCGGTTGGGATTGTGGCCGGTGTCGTGTTGTTTGTGCTTATTTAACAATCCGGGACAGACCACGTTTTAGACTCCCCCGGTTTATTCAGCAGTCCTGTCAGATCTCGGCGATCGATGAATAGGCTCGCTCACGTTCGCACCCTGCATGAGACGATAGCGCTCCTGCACATGGGTAACGGCGAGGTTCGCCATGACGATTGGACCGAGGCATAAACAGGCGTTTGCCGTTCTGCTATCTGTAGCGGTGTTGACCGCTTGTGGCAGCGACGAGGCGCCAAACGACGCGGAAACCAAGGCAGCAAACGGATCCCCAGATGCCACCGCAAGCGTTGAAGCAACGCCGTGCCCGCGCGGTGATGAACTGCTCGCGCGAGTGCGCGCCCTTCAAGACGGCGGTAGTGACGCCGCCATGGAACGCTTCACGCTGGCGATGCAGGCAGGTGCCGGCAAATCCATTGATGGCGTAGCCGACGACGCGGACGACGGCAGCCGAGGCTGTGCCGGGTTTGAAACCCTGTCGCCCGAGCAGACCGAGACCTATGTCGATCTGATCTACAACGGCCCGCCCGCCATGGCGCCGGCGTTGGTGTTCGGGCAGACGAAGGCCGCGCGGCGCGCAATTCTCGATGCTTATCGGGACGAGCCGGACGCGGTGACGAACAACCCGAGTTTGGCCGCGGCGCTGGCCATGGCTCAGATCGGTAGCGGCGAGAGCTACGCCTCTGCCTATGAAGATCTTTCCTATGCCGCGCTTAACGACGGCATTCCGCCGCGCTATGTGCGCGGCTATCTGTCGCACTTCGGTTGCGGTTACGAGGATGCGGTCTGGGCGGCGAAGACAAAAGAGCGTGCGGATTTTCTGGAAGGCGAAGCATTTCCCACCCGCACGTCGCCCGAACGGGCGGGCGAAGGGGCATTGGTCGAGGATCGCATGGCGCTTCTACAACGCGGCGAGGTCCCTGAACTGCGTGCCGAGTGCCCGCTGAGCGTGCAGTATGCGGCCGACCGCAACGGCGATACGCTAACGCGGCTCAAGCTTCAGGCGCGACACTGGGCCGATGCGCTGCATGCGCACATAGGTGACTACGCCGGCTGGCTCAGCACCGGAAACGACACCGACGATGCGGCGACCGACACGCCAAAAGAAGAAGGCGACGACGGCGCGTTCTCGATCGATATTGAAGGCTTCGATATGGACGCGTTCGGCACACGCATGCGCGACAACATGCAGGCATTCGGAGAGTTGACGCGCCAAGCCGGGGACTTTGCGAGCGCCCGGCTAGATACCTGCCGGCGAAGCCTGGACCAGGGCTTTTTAGCGGTCTTCGACTGTTTCAAGAGCGAGCCGCCGAACGCATCCGACGAACCGGCCGAAAGCGGAACGGACGAGACGACAACGGCCGAGGAAAACCAGCCGGAAAACGAGGCGGCAAGCGCCTCGTCCTGAGCCGCGCATAGCGCATTAGCGAGCCTAAAACGGGCGGTTTCTTCGACTGGGTAAGTGGTTACTGCTGGTCGTGTCAGCGCAGTCTCGCCATGGCGGCCGAAACGCATCGGATTATGCAAAGCGCCGCGGGGCGTTCTACGGCGACGCGCGATAAAGCCGCGTGATGGTGACGAGGTTCGTGATCAGGATAAGCGTTTCCGCCAGCGTGCCGCCGAGCGAGCCGACGAGCAGGTTGCTGACCACCCAACAGAAGGCGGCGACCGCGAGCAGCCAGCGCATGGGAATGCCTTCGAGCATGAACATGCCGTAGGTGCCGATCAGCCCGGCCGCCAGCGCCCAGGCATCACGCGGCGCGCTCCAGGTAAAGAGCGCGGCGATCGCGGTCGCGGCCATGACGCCGAGCATGATCGCGACGTGGCCCTTGTATTGCCGAACCAGATGAATGCGCAGCACGATGAGCGCAGCGATCGCTGCCGCAACCCAGCTGCGAAACATCACGAACTGAAGCGCGAATGCCACGTTGGCGAACAGCAACAGAAAGAACAGCCGGTCGTCGCGCTTGCTGGCAAAGCCGGCGACGCACAAGGCAAGGGCGATCAGGCCGAATGCCTGACCGGCCAGCCAGCGAATTGAAAGATCGTCGAACACGTCGCGCGTTCCAGCGAAAGCGAGGCCGCTACGCTGCGGCAAGGCTGCTCGACGATCAAGCGTTACCAAACAGAATGCTAAGCGTAGATCCCGTTTCTACGTGGCGCTATCGGATGAATACATTTGCACGGTGATGGGCAAGGAACTGAGGGCTCGGTTGGAATCGGTCGGGCAACGAGATTTTGCGGCCTTCGTACGCGGCGACGGCTTTCTGCCAAAAGTCGCCGGCCGCCTCGTCGATGGCGGGAGATATGGCGATGGTCCAGTCCGCGCGGATAGTGATCAGGCCAATATCGAATGCCTTGTCATGCAGTGAAGAAAGACAAAGCCCGTTGGCGGGATTCAGTCGCTGGCTCGGGTCTTTACGCCAAGGCACGATATGGCTGGCCACCAGCAGGCGAGGTACCGCCAGTCCGGTAATACAGCAGCGGGCGTTGTAGGCCGTAAGCACTGCATCCCGAAACAGTCGCTGGCCGACGCGCTGAGCGCGCGTAACCAAATGCTCGTGGCCGGTGTAGTCAGTGGCCAGCGCTGCTTCTGGCTCGTCTTGGCTGTCGTCCACTTCGCAACCGAGCGCCTCAACGGCTTCTTTCGCCGCCAGTGCGAACGCGGGCCAGTCGGCATGCATTTCTTGCCAGATAGAACGATCGGCAGCGGAGGCACCTTGCAGCCCGGAACGGCCGGATCCGGTAATGACAGGATCGAGACTGGCGAGATTGGATAGCTTCATCGCGACCGCTGATGGGGTGCGGCCGATCGTCTCGGCAAACCGAATCACATCCGGATTGCGATGGTGAAATCGGCCGAAGGGCAGGCGGCAGTAGAGCCAGCCGGCCGCAAGCAGTTCGGTTCTGGACCATGCGCGGCGCGTGGGCATCGGGCTGAAAGCATTGGCGTATGGAGTTAGACCAGGATGCCAGGAACCGCTCGCCTTTAGGGCCGGCCGGCGGGAATGCGCCATGTCCTCTTGCGCAAGTCGGTTTTAATCCATGTCCAGGGCCTTTGTTGCCAAGCCAATGAAAATCGTCTGCAATCAGAGAACGCCCGAAGCCACAGTCGCGCCTTTTGCCACCATGAAGCTATAGAGTTCGCGGACCATCGACACGCCAATCCGCGTCGCGCGCAGTGGCTTGCATTGCCGCCAAAAAGGGCGGGAACCGGCGAGCGCCCCGAATCGTTTAAAATGCCGCCCTCACGAAATAGCCGCCGCTGGCGGGTAGCCCGTTCAATCAGAAGGAATGTGTTGTATGACCGCTACGATCCACACCGTTCAGGTCGAAAAAACCAGTGGCGATCTTGCCCGCGATCAGCAATTGGCATGGAAGCTCGCTGAGCTGGCTACCCGCGCGAAAGACGCCCCGCAGGATGACGAGGCCGTTGCGATGGCTAAGAACCGCATTATCGACAACGCGGCGATTGCGCTGGGTGCCGCGAATGAATCGGCGGTGCGGGTAGCGCGCGCTGATGCGCTGGGTTCCAAGGGCACCGGAAACGCGACCATCTGGGGCCTCGAGGACAAGTTCGCGCCCGTGCCGGCCGCCTTCGCCAACGCCGTGGGCGTACGCTTTCTGGACAACGACGACTGCTATCTGGCGGCGGAATACTCGCATCCGGACGACAACATCTCGCCGATCATCGCGGTGGGCCAGCAGTTGGGCGTGTCGGGTGCGGACATCCTGCGCGGCATTGTGGTGGCCTACGAGGTGCATGTGGCGCTCGTGGGTACGGGCGACGGCACCGGCATTTGCCTGCACAAGCACAAGGTCGACCATATGACCCATATCGCCGCGGGCACGGCGGCGGGCATCTCCTCCATGCTGGGGTTGAGCACTGAGCAGACCTACCACGCGATCAACTTTGCCGTGCACAACGCCATTTCCTCGCGCCAGTCGCGCAAGGGCGATATCGGCGCGCAGAAGGAATTCGTGCCCGGCTTCTCGGCCGAAATCTCCATCAAGGCCGTGCATCACGCCATGCACGGGCTCAAGGGCCCGAACCCGGTGTATGAAGGCGTGGATAGCATCATCCGCCGCTTCCTCAACGGTCGGGACGATGAAAACGCGGCCTACAAGGTCGAGCTGGCCGAGCCGGGCGCTGACGCGCTGCGCAACATCATGAAGACTTATCCGAAGCAGCATGCCTTCGAATATCAGGGCCAGGCGATCATCGATCTGGCGCTGCAGCTGCGTGAGCAGCTGCCGAAGAAGGGTGATGGTGTCGATCTCGATCAGATCGAAAAGATCGTGCTGGAAACCAGCCATCACACGCACCACGTGATCGGTACCGATGCCCAGGACCCGCAGAAGGTGGATCCGGATTCGCCGCGTGGCACGCTGGATCACAGCATCATGTTTGCCATCGCCCGCTGCATCCAGACCGGCGAGTTCCACAAGGATCGCGCCTACCAGATGACGCCGGCCGAGAAAGACGAGCTGCGCGCCATGATGGCCCGCATCGAAACGCAGTTCGATCAGCGCTGGGAAGACCTCTACCACGACCAGGACCCGAACGTGCAGGCCTACGGCGGCCGCATGATCGTGACCCTGGCGGATGGCAGCGAAGTGGCGGACGAAAAGACCCGTGCCAATGCCCACCCCGGTGGCGACACGCCCTGGCAGCGCCCGGACTACGAAGCCAAGCTGGCCGATTACACCAAGGATCTGGTGAGTGATGGCGAGCGTGCTCGTTTTATCGCGGCCGTGGATGGCATGGATTCGATCTCCGGTGACGAGTTGGCAACGATCAACCTGATCGTGGATGCCGGCACCCTGGAGACGCCGGAAACCCAAGGCATCTACTAGGGCCTGTCTGCATCGCGATCTCATCGCGAGACACTGCGGCCCTGGCGTCTGTGTACGCCGGGGCCGTTTTTTTATAAGCCTTTCGTGACGGCAAAGCCCTCCTGTTCGTGGTGCAAGTTGTATCTAAATAGCCGTTAATGGGCGTGCTTGCCCGAGCGGGCTATCCGACTTTCTGGAGTAGACGATGTTCATCAACGGCGAATGGCTCGACGGCCGGCCCACGTTTGCAGTCACCAATCCGGCGACCGGCGAAACGATCGATACGGTGCCCGACTGCAACGATGCGGATATCGAGGCCGCGATTGAGGCTGCGCACTCGGCATTTGCCGGCTGGCGCGCAACCACGGCCTATCATCGCGCCCAGTTGCTTTATCGCGCCTGGGAGCTGATGACCGAACGCAAGCGCGAGCTGGCCGAATTGATGACGCGCGAACAGGGCAAACCGCTCAAGGCCTCGCTCGCCGAGGTGGGCTACGGCGCGGATTTTCTGCTCTGGTTCGCGGAAGAAGCCAAGCGGGTCTACGGCCAGATGGTGCCGTCGGCGCGCGAGAATCAGCGCTTCATGATGCGTCGCGATCCGGTGGGCGTGGTGGGCGCGATCACACCTTGGAACTATCCGATCTCCATGATCACGCGCAAGCTCGGCCCCGCCTTGGCGGCCGGCTGCACGGTAGTGCTCAAGCCCGCAGAGAGCACGCCGCTGTGCGCGCGTGCCATGTTCGAGATCTTCGAGGCGGCCGGCTTTCCCAAGGGCGTGGTCAACTTGCTGACCGTCTCCGATCCCACGGCCACCGGCCAGGCATTCTGTAGCGATGCGCGCGTGCGCAAGCTCACGTTCACCGGTTCCACCGCGGTTGGGCGCAAGCTCAACGCGGAGGCCGCGCTGCATCTCAAGCGTGTGTCCATGGAGTTGGGCGGCCACGCTCCGGCGCTGGTGTTTCCCGACGCCGACCCGGTATACGCGGCCAAGGGGCTGTCGTTGGTGAAGTTTCTCAACATGGGCCAGGCGTGCATCAGCCCCAATCGGATTTATGTCCACGAAGACCATACCGAGGCGTTTCTCGGTGAACTCACCCGTCGCGTGGCGCGCCTGCAGGTGGGCAACGGCATGGACGACGGTATCGGCATCGGCCCGCTGATCAACGAAGCGGCCATCGACAAGATCGATGCTCAAGTGCAGGACGCTGTCGCCAAGGGCGCGCAGGTTCACCACGGCGGTGAGCGTATGAGCGAAGGTGCGCTGGCGGCCGGGCATTTCTATGCGCCGACGATTCTGTCGGGCGTCACGTCCGAGATGCAGATCTATCGGGAAGAGACCTTCGGCCCGGTCGCGCCGGTGATCAGCTATCGCGACGAGGACGACCTGATCGCGCTGGCCAACGATACCGAGTACGGCCTGGCGGCCTATGTCTACAGCGAGAAACTCTCGACCACGATGCGCGCGTTCGAAGGGCTGAACTTCGGCATCATCGGTATCAACGATATCAACCCGACCAGCGCGGCCGCGCCATTCGGCGGCATGAAGCATAGCGGCATGGGCCGCGAGGGCGCCCAGGAAGGTATCGCCGAGTATCTTGAAACGAAGACTGCCGGCATGGTGATCTGACCCGCGCGACCTCTGCTTACGTGCCGCAAGACTTGTGTCGGGCTTCTCGGTTTTGCGGTTTAGCGAGATTGGGCAGGTTTAAGAAGCGATCTTCGGATAGGGCGTGGCCTGCCGCCGCCATGGGATGTATTAGCCCGAGGTTTCTCTGGGGACGGGCTGCTCGTAGAGGCTAGGCACGCACGAATCGAGCACTTGAATCGGCGGTCGAATAACGTCCGGGGGCGCAATGCGCCGAGGTGATCGACCGAATGCAGACTGCGTCGCGCAAGCCGACTGGCGTGGTGAGGCGATCGCCGCGGTTTAGGCGTCTGGCGATGACAACCCGAAGAAGATCGGTGCGCGTTTCGGGCTGCGTCCTGCGCATGTCATTCCCGTCGTCAAAAAACTCGAGAGCGACCGCCAAGAAGCCTAGCGCGTGACTCGGCCCTCAGCCTTCAACAAAGTTTGTTCCTTTGAGGAGCGAGGCGGTATCGCCGCATTTTCAGACTTCAATAAGTGTTCGGTAGGCGAGCGTGCCGACGCCGAGGGCCGCCTGTATCAGTTAGCCTGTTCCTGAACGACCGTGAGAACGGCGAACCTGACGCAAGGTGAGACGAATGAAAAAGCTCAAGAACGAAAAAGAACTCGTCAAGAAAGCGATCGCGTTGGGCGTGGAGTACGGCGAGAAACGCGGCGTCGTCGAATTCGAGGCGACCGATTCCGCGAACGACAAGCTGGAATATATCTACCGGCTTTTCGTCCACGACGGCGTGATCCAGCCGCTGCCGGAAGAACAGGTCTCGCAGAAAGCCATTCAGCATCGGCTGGCGATGTGGGCTTCCCGGCAGTAAGCGTGGCGAAGGGCTGGAGAGACAGCAGCTAGGTTCTATGGCGGTTAATCAAGCGCTGAAGCCGCGCGCACAGATCGAGCCATTTAGGCTGGCCCGAAAGCCAGCCTGCCCATCCACCGGCACGCGAGGCGTGCTTGCCCGGCGCTAACGCCCCTGCGCACCCCGGCGTAACCAGTCGTGCACGAACGCGAGTTTGCGGCGCGTGTGCTCGGCCAGCGCGAAGGGATAAAGATCCGACAAGCCCATGGCGCGATTCACATGGTTGATGCCCACAGCGAGCGATGCGCCGCAATGGATCAGTCGTTCGGAATCCGTTTCCATGTACGGGTCCCAGTTCGCGCCGGGTAGATTGGGTGCGGAGAGACCGGCGGCGACGAAGCTGTCGGTGATATCGGTTAGGTGCAGCAGATGCGCCGTGGTCTCGGCCCAGTCTTCGTGCGGGTGGGCCGATGCGTAGCTGGTCAAGTAGCGTTGATCCCAGTGGATCGGCGGGCCGCTCGTGTAATGACGCTGCAGCGAGAGCCCGTAATCCACGCGCTCATCGCCGAACATTTCGCGAAACGCGTCGAGAAAATCGTCGCGCAGGCTCAGCCGCCACCAAAGCATATGGGCGATCTCGTGCCGCATATGGCCGATCATGGTGCGATAGGGCTCGCCCAGCGCCTGACGGCGGGTGGTGCGAACGACCGGGTCCGCCTCGTTCACGCTTATGGTCACGACGCCGTCGGCATGCCCCATGGGTGCTGGCCCGTCGTACTCGGCCAGCATATGGAATATGGGCCGGGTGCCCGGGTCCTCGGGGCGGAACCAGTGCCAGCGCCCCAAGTTGTCGAGCGCCCAGCGCTTAGCCGCTTCGGTCTCCGCCCAGTTCGGGATGGCGTTTTCGATCGAGGGATCCGGCGCCAGGGCCGTCATCGCACAGGAGCGACAGAAAGCCCCTTGCTCCGGCGCGATCCAGTTGCAGCCGATGCGCTCCCGGTTGATACAGAACGGCGGCATGGGCAGAAAAGCCCGGGCCTGCGGGTCATAAGCGACCGGGGTGCCCTCGGCCGTGGTGAGATTGTCGAACCAGAGCGAGCCGCGGCCGACTGGATTACTGAAGACGTGCATACGGCGCTAACTCCGGAGCGGGGCGAAACGGCACACGACCGTGCCGCACAGACTCTACACCCGTGATCAACTCATTTCTTAGGTTCGACGGGTTGCCGAGGGCCTTGGAGACCGGGGGCAAGTCGTATCGAAGGAGTCAGGCCGTGCCGGTGGGGCGCGCTTGATCTTATTCGGCACTTACGGGTCGCGTGCCGCGGCATGCGGGAAATCGGCTGCAGCCGTAGAACGTGTTACCTGCTTTCGCGCCGTTTCGCGCGGTACGCTCCACCATGCTGGCGTTGCACCGTGGGCAACTCGGCGTTTCAGGGGCTCGGGCGGCGGGCGCCGCATCATTCGGCTGCGTAACCGGAGCGCTCTGGTGAATGACAGCACGCGCGTCGACGAGATCGATGTTGCGACCCGTCGCGAATGCTTTCGCTGCAGCCGTGTAGTCGCCAACGCCGACGACGAAACCACCCGCGGCACCCTGCGCGACCATAACGCCGTACAGTTCACGCACGATCGAAACGCCGATGCGGTTCGCGCGCCACTGCTTGCACTGGACCAGGAAAGTTTCGCCGTCGCGTTTGAGAATGAGATCGATACCGCCATCGGGGCCGGCCGGGGTGGCCGCAACCTTGTAGCGCTGCTCTTCGAACCAGGCATGGACCAGTCGCTCGAAGTCCTGCCAGCTCATTTGCATGAGTTTGGCGCTGCCGCTTATTGAGCGAGACGTTTGAAGTAGTTGAGCCCGGCGCCGCTTCGCCAGGAGCGACATCAAAGCGGCTAGAAGCAGCATCGCCGGTGCGGCATATTGGCCGATCATGCCGGCGACGCGTATGAACTGCGCAACAACGACGCCGCCCATCTCCGACACGCCCGTGGTTTTGGGTATCGGCCAATCAACAAGCGCTGCGAAACCGAAGTAAGCCGGTAGCGTCAGTGCGAGACATACCGGCCACGGAAGCTTCGCGAATAGTGCGACCCATTGTTCGAAATCGGATTTTCTTCTACGCCGTGCCATTTGCCGTTGTTCCGCTCAGGTGCCGGCTTACGCCGACGGTTTGTTGCAGGGTCTGAGCGATGTATCGACCAGTAAGATGGGGCTCTTCAGTATCGAAGTCGATCCAGTTGAAGATCTGTGCGAGGGGCTTTCGTTATGCGCCCCAACGGCTATCCGTCAGGCTTCATATTCCCATTCGTGTCAGCGACTACGCGCTTTCCCCAGCAGGCGCAGCATCTCGAGATAGAGCCAGATCAGCGTCACCAGCAGGCCGAAGGCGCCGTACCATTCCATGTAGGCAGGCGCGCCGCGCTCGGCGCCTTTTTCGATAAAGTCGAAATCGAGCACGAGATTCAGCGCAGCGATGACCACCACCAACAGGCTGAAGCCGATGCCGGCCCAGCCGCTGTCGTGGATGAAGCCGATCGGCATGCCGAACATTCGCAGCACGATGTCGATGAGGTAGACGACCATGATGCCGCCAGTCGCCGCGACCACGCCGAGTTTGAAGTTCTCGGTCGCGCGGATCAGGCCCGAGCGATAGGCCATCAGCAGGCAGGCCAGGGTGCCGAACGTCAGGGCGGCGGCCTGAAAAGCGATGCCGGGGAACTGCAGTTCCATCGCCAACGAAATGATGCCGATTACCACGCCTTCTACGATCGCGTAGACCGGGGCGAGATAGGGCGCCCAGTGCTTGCGGAAGATGATCACGATCGCAATGATCAGGCCGAGAATCGAGCCGCCGATCATCCAGGGCCCGAGCGCGCCCATGGGGCTATAGCTCGTCGTCAATGTCGTCAGGGCCATGCGCCAGGCCAGGAATGCAGACGCGGCGGTCAACAGCAGCAGGATGGCGGTCTTGTGCACGGTGCCATTGATCGTCATGCGCGCGCCGTTGGCGGCGGGCAGGGCGTCGAAAGTCTTCTGGGTCAGAGCAGGGTTGCCCGATGCCATGTGATGCTCCGAATACGTGAAATAGACGCCAGAGCGTCAATGGGCTGGAAGAGATTGCTTAGCGGTTTGTTTTCGCTTCGAAGCGCCAGTGAGCGGCTCGTGAAACCTGCTGAAACAGTGCTGGGCGCGGGCGCCTATGCAGCCCGCGCCCTGTAACCCACTCGCTTCAGGGGGCGTCGATCAGAACGAGGCTCTGGCTGTCGCCGCCGACGGCGATCTGCTGTCCGTCCGGTGAGAAAGCGAGAGCACGGACCGAATCGTCCACCAGCACTTCGTCCTGCGAAAGGCGCTTCAGGGGTGTCAGCTGCCAGACGGGAACCATGCCGTCTTCGCTGCCTGCGGCAAGACGCTTGCCATCAGGGCTGACCGTCATCGTGTAGAGCGAGGGCTGGGAGTAGGGTTTCACTTCGTCGTCGGGGCCAAGGAAGGCGTTGCCCATCGACTCGACTTTCTGTTCGTCGAGATCGATCACGGCCAGGCCGCAGGCCTGCTTGCCCATGCACATATCGCCAGCCGCGACCTTGCTGTCGCCGGCGAACGCGATCTGCCCGGCGCTCTTCATCGGCTCGACTTTCATGTCGGCAATGACCTTTTCGTCCGCGACGTTCCAGGCGATGAGCCGCGCATAGCTGTCCGCCGGGGCCGACATGGACGTGCTCGCGTTCTTGCTGCAGACGACCGTTGTCCAGCTGTCGTTGATCGCGCAATCGCCGCTGCGCGGTGCATCGTCGCTGAAACGCTTGAGGATCTCGCCGCTGTCCGTATCGAAGATCAGTGCGCCGCCGGCCGACGTGTTGGCCATGAACAGCTGGCTGCCGTCGTCTGACAGGCGCAGGGTCGTGGTGTCGCTGACGCGGGTCTGGTTGGGCTCGGCCGGCAAGAAACGCGTGCCGATTTCGCCGCTGGTCAGATTCAGAGCCACGGTCTGCGGCGCCGTGCCCGAGTTGCCGAGGAACACGGATTGGGCATCGTCGCTCAGCAGTACAGACCCGACCAGCGTATCGACCTTGATCCGAGCCGTACTCTTGCCGTCGGCCGTGTTGATGAGCGTCAGATCGCCTTGCATACCGCCGGCGAGCAGATGATCGCCGCTGCTGTCATAGGACACGGCATAGACGTTGTCCGGTACCGAGATGGGCTGCGGGGCGGCGGCCGTCGCGATCACCGGAACGGTGGTGGCCAAGGCGGCGAGCAGCGATTTAATTTTTTATTCATGGGGATAGGGGTAAAAAGCCAGGCCGCATTCTAGTCGTTGGGTAATACATGCGCTAGCGTGGGTATTGCCATCTTCCCGTTGGGTAACAGCACGCCCGACCCCTTGGCGGCCATCGGGCATGGAATAGCCGAGCGTGCCTTTCAAGCTTAGTGATGAGCTGATGATTTGGTCGCGGGCGCGCGATGGGGCGTAGCCGTGAGTTCGCGACACACGAGGCCGGAAATCGCCGCTCGGCGACTACGACGAGCGAGCCGCGAATATTTCGGAACGACGTGTCGCAGAGCGGGTAGCCAATGAGCGTAGCTTCCGATCGTCGATCGGAGCCTCCGCCAGCTATTGAAACGCCAAGTTCAGTCGCCGAGCACGCCCACTCGGAAGCGCCGCTTCTTGATGCCGGCCTGGCGCAGCCGGTCGCGAGCGGGCTTGGCCTTGGATCGCGCGACGGCCACATAGGCACGCACAGTCGTGATCTCGATCTTGCCGACGTCGTCGCCCGAGAGGCCGCCTTCGCCGGTCAGCGCGCCGAGAATATCGCCCGGACGGAGTTTGTCGCGGCGACCGCCCTGGATGACCAGCGTGGCCATGGGCGGTTGGTCGCGTGCCGACCCCTCGTTATTCGGCAGGCGCGACCAGCTCAATCGAAAGCCGGCGGCTACTGCAATGCGCTCGGCGCGTTCATGCTCGCGCGGCGTGCAGAAGGACACCGCGCGTCCCGACTCGCCGGCGCGCCCGGTGCGGCCGATGCGGTGCGTATGGGTATCGATATCGCGGGCGAGATCCACGCTCACGACCAAGGGCAATGAAGCGATATCCAGACCGCGTGCGGCAACGTCGGTGGCGACCAGTACCGCACAGCTCTGGTTGGCGAAGCGCAGCAGCACTTCGTCGCGCTCACGCTGTTCGCGATCGCCATGCAGAGCCAGCGCGGACACGCCGCGTGAGTTCAGATGCGTGCTCACGCGGTCCACGTCATCACGCCGGTTACAGAACACCAGGGCCTGCGTGAACGTCTTCTGGCGTCGTTGCGTATCGGCCAGCACCCGTTCGAGCGCGGCGAGCTTGTCGGTATCCGCGACCTGATGAAAGATCTGCGCGATCCGCTGCGGCGGGCCATCGCCCGCGGCGGCAGTGATCTGCTTCGGATTACGCTGCAGTCGAGTCGAAACGCTGCGTATCTCCTCCGGCCAGGTGGCGGAGAACAGCAGCGTCTGTCGATCGGCCGGTAGACAGCCGACGATGGCCTCGATATCGGCAATGAAGCCCATATCGAGCATACGGTCGGCTTCGTCGAGCACCAGCGTCTGCAGCGCGCTCGTGTTCAGACTCTCGCGCCGCAGATGCGCGAGGATGCGGCCGGGCGTACCCACGACGATATGCGGCGGCTGGGCCAGCGAATTGACCTGCGCGCGCATCGGCGTGCCGCCACAAAGCGTCATCAGCTTGATGTTCGGGATGGTGGCGGCGAACTGGCGCAACGCCTGGCCGACCTGATCCGCGAGTTCGCGGGTCGGGCACAGCACAAGCGCCTGGGTTTCGGCCTGTTCGGCGGCTAGTTTATTCAGCAGGCCGAAGCCGAAGGCTGCGGTCTTGCCGCTGCCGGTCTCGGCCTGGGCCAGCACGTCCTCGCCGGCGAGTATCGAGGGTAGCGTCTGTGCCTGTACCGGCGTCATGCGGTCGAAGCCGCGGGCCGAGGCACTGTCGATCAGTTCGCGGCGTAGCGCGAGCGTTGTGAAGTCAGTCATGCGACATGATCCCACGACTGGCCTATGGCCGCGGCGGTTTCGGTGTCGCTGTTCGCGAACGCGCTTATGAAAAGTATTTCGTTCTTCGTGATCGAATTAGGACTAGACTGATTTGAACGGCACACACCGCCGGCGGGTCGCGAATCGATCGCGGCTTTCAATCGCCGACGGGTGGATGCCCGAGGCCGAGCGGCAGGCGGCATGCCTGCCGGCGGGCCGACGGCCAGTATTGCCAAAAGTTTTTGCCACCCAGTGAACAGCCAGGAGCATGTGTCATGAGTAAGGGAATGGACCGAAAGAAAACGGGCAAGAAAGCACCCACCCGCACGTTGAAAGAAAAGCGAGCGGAGAAAGCCGCCAAGACTGAGAACAAGAAGTTCATCTAAGCCGTTTGGCAACAACGAACCAGGGCGTCGGCGAAAGCTTGCGAGTGCAAGATGCGACGCCCTCGGCGCCGCTTACGGGGGCAGCGACCGGCTCGTGCGCCGTGCTGCGCTAGGGCGATGAAAGCTTGCGGCTGAAGCTCATCTTCTGGCCGATCAGCTTGTCGCGTTCGCCGGCCCATGCGTACGCCAACAGCACCGGCTCGAAATCGCCGGTGGTGATGCGATGCATATGATTGGGCGGGTTGTAGAGCAGCGAGCCGGGGGCATACACGCCGACATCGTTCTCCGACAGCGTGCCGCTCAAGCACAGATAGGATTCAGTGATGCCGTCGTGGGCGTGTGACGGATAGGTACAGCTAGGCGCGAGCATTACCAGGTCAAGGATTAGTCGCTCGCTTACGACCGGGCCGCTGGGGCCCATGATCTCGGCGAATGCGTACTTGTTGCGCAGGCCGCGCGGTACCCGGTCGTAGCCGTAGCGCCAGGAAAGCGTGGGTGCAATACGCGCCACGCTGCGCACTAGCGACGCGGTAGGCGCCTGGGTGCCCTGGTCGAGCGCACGGCCCAGCCAGTCGGTGACGGGCAATCGCTGCGGCTCGAGCTCGACGACCTGCGGGTCCGTCAGCATCTCGGCATTGAGCCGATTACGCACATCCTTGAGATGCGCACGGATCGGCTTGCTGCCGCCGGCCGAGCCGAAGCGATACGCCTGCCATAGCTCGCGCAACAAATAGTGCCAGTCGATATGGACAGAAAGCGTTCCCATGATTCGCTTCGGGGGCGGGCTGCGATGCGCATTCTACTTCGACCGATTGCATGCAGCGAGCGAAAGACAAGGATGCCGGCCCATGCTCGATGTCCGCGGCCCGGATCGCCTGGCGCAACATCACCAATGCGCTTCCGAATTTTGTAAGTGCTGACGCCTTCAAGTTGGAGTGCGAACACTGTATTGCCGGCGGGCGGAAGGGCGCATAGGCTGCGCGCTTTCAAGTAGTTGCAGGAAGCCAGCCGGCCATGCCGATTACCGACGACCAACGCCAGACCTTTCGCGCACTCGCGGCCGAGACCGACGGTATCGATCTAGAGACCTACGCCCGTTTCGAGAAGGATCCACTGGAGCCGATCATCGGCCTGGGTCGGCCGAATGCGCGTATCGGTTTCTTCGGCCGTGATCCGGGGCGGGACGAGGTCAAGCACGGCGAGCCGTTCATTGGCGCCGGCGGCCAGCTCGTGCGCAAGACCGTGTATCGCCATCTCCACGGCGAAGAGATGCCGGATTTCGACGCTTCGCGGCGGCTTGGCGAATCCTTTTTCTGGATCAATACGGTTCCTTACAAGCCGCTGGGTAACAAGGCCTGGTCGATGAAGGTGAAGCGCCGGTTTCATCCGCTTATGAATGCACTGCTCGTCGAGCAGTGGCAGGGCCGATCGTTGATCACGCTCGGCCGCGAGGCGTTCCTGTGGTTCGGCATCGGCCAGACGAAAGACGAGCGGGCGCGTATCGAGGCGTTCTGGAACAGTCCGGACCGTTTCGAGACCTCGATCGAAGTCACGCTTAGCGCGCCCGACGGCGCCGCTCGCGGTTTCGATATTCATCCTCTGCCGCACCCGTCGCCGCTGAATGCGACCTGGTACAAGCGTTTCCCTGATCTGCTGCGCCAGCGCCTGACGCAGCTGGATGCTCGCGAAGACAACCTGATCAGCTGATCGCTCCGCGACCGGGTCGAACGATCGTCGGATGCATCGCTCCCGCCGATTCGCAAAGCACGAGTCGGCGCACTATGTTTGTCTGCATTGCGCAGCTATGCCGCGACGCAGACAATAGCCGGCTGTTCTACCAGCCGGCCGCTCCGGGGCCGATCGGATTGTCTGCATGCCCACGCCGCGTCCTGCCCGCCACGTCGTCCTGATGTTGCTGGGCCTGATTCTCGTCGGACTGAATCTGCGTCCGGCTTTGACCAGTGTGTCTCCGGTACTCGTCGAGATTGGCCGCAGTTTGGGGCTGGGTTCGATGGGTCAGGGCGTGCTCACCACGTTGCCGGTGCTGTGCCTGGGTCTGGCTGCACCGATCGCACCGCGTGCCGCCCGGCGTATCGGCGACGAGACCACAATTCTGTGGACGTTGTGTGTGCTCGCGTTGGCCCTACTGATCCGGCCCTGGACCGGCACCGCAGGCCTGTTCGCCGGCACCGCGGTGGCGGGTGGCTGTATCGGCGTGATGGGCGTGCTGCTGCCGGGCCTGGTGAAGCGCGATTTTCCGAATCAAGTCGGCGTGATGACCGGCCTGTACACGATGGCGTTGTGTACCGGCGCCTCGGTGGCCGCGGGGGCGACCGAGCCATTGCGCCTGATCTTTGCCGGCGAATGGCGTTGGGCGCTGACGTTCTGGCTGACGCCGGCGATTGTCGCGGGGCTGGTGTGGCTGCCGCAGCTACGGCGCCCGCATGTGCCGCGGGCCCGCGTGGCTGATCAAACGAGGCTGCGTAGCAGTGGTTTGGCCTGGCAGGTGACGTTGTTCATGGGGCTGCAGTCGTCGTTGGCCTACTCGGTATTCGGCTGGTTGCCGACGATCCTGCAGGACCGCGGGCTCGACGAGGTCGACGCCGGGCTGTTGCTGTCGCTTTCGATCATCGTTCAGCTGATCTCGGCGATCGCGGCGCCCTGGATCGGCGGGCGCTGTCGCGACCAGCGCGGCGTGGTAGCGGTAGTCATGATCCTGACCTGGGCCGGCCTGCTGGGGTGTCTCTACGCGCCGGTTGCGAGCGTCGGCCTCTGGGCGGTGGTGCTCGGCCTCGGGCAGGGCGGCACGTTCAGCATGGGGCTGACGCTGATCGCGCTTCGCGCCGCCGACAGCCGGACCGCGGCCGACTTGTCCGGGATGGCGCAAGGCATCGGCTACGTGCTCGCGGCCATGGGCCCGCTGTTGGTCGGCGTACTGCACGACCTGACCGGTGGCTGGCAGAGCACGGGCGTGTTGTTCAGCGTGATTGTGATCGTGGGCCTGATCGCCGGCCTCGGTGCTGGTCGGGATCGACAGGTGGGCGCGCCGCCCGCTGCCGATAGGGACGGCTGACGCCGAGCCACGTTGCCGTCCTCTACTTGGCGGGCGGGTTACGCCCCAGGGCATGACGCCAGGTTTCGCTGGCCACGCCGCGGCCGACTACGCGGGCGAAGGCCACACAAAAGCCGCTCACCGCAGCCCACGCCAGTACGTGTGACCACTGCACGTCGCGGTCTTCCACGTTAAGCGGCGGCTCCTCGTCCAGGGCGCGGCGCCATGCGGCGCCCGCTCCGCGCCGCGCGAGCATGCCGGCGCCAATGGCTGCGCCGGCGCCCAAGGCAAGCCAGACTGTACGTTCTCGATTCATGGACATCGCGCTACGGGATCGCCGTGCGTCGTTGAAAAATTCTGAAATCATCGTACCGCAGATAACTTACGCCGGACTCGGTAGGACACCGGATAGCAACGCAAGCCCGAACATAACGGCCCCGCGTATTCGCGAAACGGATCGATCATCAGCGTGCACGACGGGCCCGGCGATGCGGCGGTGCCTCAAGCAAACGCATCGAGCTCCAGATAGTCGCCGCTGGCCTCACGAATGGTGCGGCCCTGTTCGAGTACTTCTTCCGATACGCGCTTGAAATGGTCGCGTTCCGCCATGCCATTCAACCACTGTGCGACCTGCGGGTAGCGGTCGAACCGATAGCCGACGGCCACGATCTGATACAGCTCACAGGTGATGGTGAGATCGGCCAACGTGGGGTGAGCGTCGCCACACAATGTGGGTGCGGCGGGTGTGTCCTGCGGCTGTCGTTCGAAATGGGCCTCGAGCGTGGCCAGTCCCGAACGCAGACCGTCCTGTAATGGCTTGAGGGCGGTGCTCTGTAGTTCGTATTTGAGCATCGGCAGCGTGAGATGCAGGTTCATGATGTCGTGGAACATGTCGTAGCGCCGAATGCCGTTGTGGTGCCACGCCATCCACTGGTCGATACGGGCGCTGCGTCGCGCATCGCGATCGCCCGGGTACCAGTGCTGCGCGTTCTCGGCGTCGCCGCCGGCATCCGCAGCGATACGGCAGAGATAACGCATGATGGCGTGGCTCTCGCCGAGTACGAAGTCGGGGTCGTCGCCGGACACGACTAGCGCCGGAATGGTCTGGAAAGGATTGATCTGCTCGGCGAAGTGCGGCTCCCGGGTTTCGCCGTTCGCGAAATCAACTTCCTGCCAATCGTAGGCAATGCCGAGTTCGCGTAGCAGTATTTCGGCTGCACGACTGGGCTGGGACAGGCGGTGGGCATAAAGGCTGATCGTCATCGTTTCTCCAGGGGATTTGTCGCGGCAGGTGATCACCATAGTGGTCGCGGATCGCATATTTATTAGCGGGCAGGGTACGAATTACGACGCTAAGAATCTGTGCGGATTTATCCCGAGATGCGTGTTTGTCCACGACGCTGGATAGCCATGACAAAGGGATCGATACGCCTGCATAAGCCGATATGACGTATTGAGCGTAGCTGCGAACCGGCGTAGGCTAATCTCGCAACAGGTCAGGAAGTACACGTCATGCATACGCTGCAATTGAAAACACAGCAGATGACAGCCGCAACGCGCGGTGCGGATGCGCGTGCGACCGCTATTTATTACTACGGATATTGGTTTAGCCGCTTAGGCGTCTGATCCGAATCCGGACAGGCGCCCCAGCACTCGGGACGCCTGCCAACGAAAAACCCCCGGTTGGCGTTCCAACCGGGGGTTTTTTCGTTTCAGGGCCACAAGATCGGCCAACGCACGACAAGGAGAACGCTCATGGTTCGCGATTATCGCTTCGAGTATTACGGCTGGCGATTTATTACCGGCCGCACGGCCACCGCCGCTTTCGACCCCTCTATATCGCTCGCGCATGCTGCGCCCGAATGCTCAAGGAATTGCCATGAACGCCTCTGTTGCCACTGTCCGTAACGATCTCGATAACTGCCTCGCCAACCCGGCGCGGCGTGCCTACGCTTTGCCCACGCCGGCCGGGCTACGCGAATCGCTGCCCGTCCAGCCGGCCTTGGCGGCTCGTATCCAGGCGCAGCGCGCCGCGGTGCGTGCCGTGCTCGACGGCACCGACGACCGCCTGCTGGTCATAACCGGTCCCTGTTCACTGCACGACCGCGAATCCGCGCTCGACTACGGCCGCCGTCTGGCGGCGTTGAACGAAGAACTCGGTGATCGACTGCTGATCGTGATGCGTGCCTATGTCGAGAAGCCGCGTACCACGGTGGGTTGGAAAGGCCTGCTGCACGACCCGCGCCTCGACGGCGGCAACGATTTGCACGCCGGTTTGCACGCGGCCCGCAGCCTGCTCATCGAACTCGGGGAACTCGGCCTGCCGCTGGCCACCGAACTGCTCAGCCCGATGGCGGCGCCTTATCTCGAAGACACGCTCAGCTGGGCGGCGATCGGTGCGCGCACGACCGAATCGCAGACGCACCGCGAACTGGTGAGTGGTCTCGACCTGCCGGTGGGCTTCAAGAACGGGACCGACGGCGATCTGGGCACGGCGCTGGATGCCATGCAGGCGGCCGCGCATTCGCACACGCAATTTGGCACGGACGACCACGGCCGAGCGGCGCTGGTCGCGACCGCGGGCAATCCGGATACCCACCTGATTCTGCGCGGCGGACGGGCCGGGCCGAACTGCGACGCGGCAAGCGTGCGCGCGGCCGCCGAACGGTTGGCGGATTCTCCAATTAATCCGCAACTGGTAGTCGACTGCAGCCACGCCAATAGTGGCAAGGACCCGTTGCGCCAGTCGACCGTGGCGGATGACGTAGTCGCCCAGCGGCGGGCCGGCGAGCGGGCGTTGGCCGGCATCATGCTCGAAAGCCATATCGAAACCGGCAAACAGGCGCTGAGCCCGGCGCTGCAGTACGGTGTGTCGATAACCGACGCATGTCTGGGATGGTCCGAAACGCAGCAACTCCTGCGTCGGCTGGCGGCTGGCTAATCAATGATGCAGTCATGCGGTGACACCTGGGAACAATGCCCGACTGTCTTGTCGAACATGGCAGTCGGGTGTCGTTCTCTTCGGCGCGCCGGCGCGTTACGCCATCGGCATGAATCGCATCCATTCGTGAGCGGCACGGGTTCTGCGGGCAATCGCAGTCGACCGGACGGGAAAGATCGCATGGAGGCCTGCACTGGAGTTGGACGTGGTTGAAGAAAGAAACCAATGAATCTGGGGCGTTACCGGTTCTCGCCGCCTTGGTGGGGCGTGCTCATGTTCGCCATCGGCGCCGTGATCTTCTGTGCGATGGGCGGCTGGCAAATCGAGCGCGCGCACTACAAGCAACGACTGGTGGCGGCAGAACAGGCCGCCCAGGCGGCGGGGACGCAGACGATACCGTCGAGGGGCGATGCGGGGGTCCCGGATCTCGTGCAGGGACGTGAATATATCGCGGCCGGCCGTTTCGACACCCGTCACCAGATTCTGCTTGCCGATCAGCTGCGCGGTACGCAGAGCGGGTATCACGTGTGGACGCCGTTGGTGCTGGATAACGGCGCTCGTGTGATGGTCGATCGGGGCTGGATCGAGCGCCCGCCGCGCGGCGAGGCGCTGCCGAATCCGACGGCGACGAATGACGCCGTGCGCGTAAAAGGCATTTGGGCCGGCTTCCCGCAGCCGGCATTGCAGTGGGGCGCAGCTTCGGCCTGCGATGCGCAAGGCTGGCCGCGCGCCTTGAGCTACCCGGACGTCGCGGGGATTCGTTGCCAGTACGACGCGCCGGTGCTGGACGGCCTGCTGCTACTCGACCCGCGGGGCGCCAACGGTTTCGTGCGCGAATGGGACGAAGACCGGGATCCCATCGGCCTGCGCCCATTCGGCCACTACGCCTACGCATCGCAATGGTTTCTGATGGCGATCGTGGCCGGCGTGATTCTCGTGGTGGTGAATCTGCGTCGTCGGTGAACGATGCATCGCTCGAGTCGTCCGTGCGAATCAACTGCCAACGCCTGACCAACGATCCGCAATAGAGCGCGGACAATATAATGGCGCCTCGCTGGCGGGCTCGCGGAATACTGCCTATAGTCGGGAATTCATTATTCGTTTCGCGGCCCGCATCAAGTAATGATGTGCCCGATATGGACGGCGGGATGAGGCAGGTCGCCGGTACGCAATGACGACTGCGCCCCAGGTGGTGGCGTAGCTGGCACGTGTGACTAGTGTGCGACGTCGATAGCCGCGGCATGCCGCGTAAATTGGCCGAGGGCATCAGCGCTCCGGGGGGAGTCATGTCGATTGAGCGATTGCCGCGTCGGACCACGGCGCATTCGGCGTTCTGGATGATGGTGCGCCGTGTGACGGTCCTTGCCGCGTGCGTGGACGTCGCTTTGTTCTGCTTCTTCCTGGCCGTGGGTTCACCGATTCTGGCGTGGATCAACGTGATCAGCGTGTCGCTGTACCTCGTGGCCTATCGGCTGCTCCAGCAGCGGCGTAATCGGGCGGCGTTGATCCTGATCTGGACCGAGGTGCTGGGCCATGCCGTCCTGGGGACGCTGCTGACCGGCTGGGGCGCCGGGTTCAACTACTACCTGCTGATGTTCATTCCCGCGATCATGGTCAGTGGGAACTGGCGAACTGTTGTTCCGCCACTGCTGGTTCTGTTCGCCGCGTACGTCGGACTCCATGAAGTGTCGCGGTTCTACGGTGCGCTCGAGCCGCTGGGCGCCACGGCGCTCACCGTCCTCTATGTCTTCAATATCTCGGTCTTCTTTGCCATGGCCAGTTCCACGGCGCGCTTCTACTACGCGATGGTGCGCAAAACCGAAGGCAAGCTCCGGGATCTGGCGACTCGCGACACGCTCACTGGCCTGTTCAATCGGCGTCATCTCATGGAATTGGCGCATGTAGAACGCAGGCGCGCGGATCATGAGGATGTGCCCCTGTCCCTGGTGATCGCCGACATCGACGACTTCAAGCAGATCAACGACCGACTGGGCCACGATGCCGGGGATCTGGTGCTACGACAGGTTGGCGAGGCCTTGCGTGAAAGCTGTCGCAGTCATGACACCGTCGCCCGCTGGGGCGGCGAGGAATTCCTGTTTCTTTTGCCGCAGACGAGCGCCGAAGCAGCGCGCGATTTTGCCGAGCGGGTGCGTCGGGCGGTCGAGGCCCTGGGCATCGGTCCGGACGCGCAGTCGTTCCACTGCACGGTATCGCTGGGCGTGGCTACGCTCGATGCGGACGAATCTCTGGAAGAGGCGATCGGTCGTGCTGATCATGCGCTGTATCGGAGCAAGGCCGAAGGCCGTAATCGGGTCACCGCCGCTACGTTGGAGGCGGATGTTGCCCTGGGCCAGGACAGCGCGCAGGTGATCGATCTGCACCCGGAGGCAACCGGGCTCGACGGGGGACCGGAAGATCGCCCCAGGCCGGGAGGGGTGCCGCTAGCCGGCTGAAAGAACGCCGCCCGGAGGCGGCGTTCATGAAGGTACCGTCGAGGGCTGCATCTCAGCGGCGATAATCATAGCGTCCGTAGTCGCGGCGCCGTTCCGCGCGGTAGCGGCGGTTATCGTAATCGCGGCTATCGTAGCGGTTGTCCTCGCGTTCGTTGATCAGCCACGAGCCGCCGGCGGCGCCGGCCGCGGCGCCGATCAGTGCGCCCTTGCTACCGCCGATTTCATTGCCGACAGCCGCGCCGAGCGCGCCACCGATGCCGCCGCCCAGTGCCTGGGAAAGCGTGTTGTTATCGAGCGCAAGCGCCGGGCTGCTGGCGAACGCGGTGAGTAGCGTGCCGACGGCGAGGCTGTTTCGGATCTTTGTATTCATGATGTGTCTCCTGTCTTTTCTACTGATACGTATTGTTCGTTCAGTAGGGAGTTAACGATAGGCAGCATGAATCGTTCATGAATCGGGCAACGCGGGTTCGTTTCCGTAGAAACGTGCTCGTCGGCATCGGCATTAAAGTGCGGGCGAGAAGGCGGCACCGGTGCGTGCCAATATCGTCATCGCCAGGCTGGGAACGAACGCGGTAGGGTGGCTGACGAGACCCTGCCCGCATTATCGGAGCCTGACGATGGACTACGGCGCGTATCGCGATCGCTTGCAGGAACGGCTGGCATCGCCCGAGCTGGCGTTTGCCGAAAGTGAGTATGAATCGCGGCTTGCCGCCCTGCGGCGGGCCGTGGACGCGCAGGGCTACGAGCTGTTGATGCTCAGCGACCCGTCCGACCTGTGTTATCTCACCGGGTACACGACCTTCGAAGTCTCGGTTCAGTGTGTGCTGCTTGTGTCGGCGCAGACGACCGTGCTTTTCGTGCCCGCGATCGAGATCGGGCCCGCCGTGTACCTGAGTCGGGTCGATACGGTGATTGGCTACGCCTGGGAGTCGCCGATGTCGGTAGCCCGCCAGCTCGCAGGCGAGATCCGCAAGGTCGCGGCCGGCACCGCGCCGCGCATTGGCGTAAGCCTGTGGAGTGGATCGTTGCGGCCGGGTCTGCTGACGGCGCTGCAGGCAGCGCTCGACGGTGTTCGGTTCGACGATATCGGCGCACTGCTCGATCGCATCCGTCTGGTGAAGTCTGCGCCTGAACTCGAGTACCTGAAACAGAGCGCGGATATTACCGGCGCCGGGCTGGATGCGGCATCCACCGTGATTCGCGAGGGCGTTGTCGATCACGAAATCGCTCGTGCCGGAGCCAACGCCATGCTTGGAGCCGGCAGCGAATTCATGAGCATGCAGCCGATCGTGACCACGGGCTTTCGCAGCGGCATCATTCACACCAACCATGCCGGCCATCCGGTCGACCGGGGGGACATCGTCTTCACGGAGTTCGGCGCGGTGCGGCGGCGTTACACCGCACCGATGATGCGTACCGCGGTCGTCGGCGCGCCGACCGACGACATGGTTCGTTTCCATGAGATCGGCCTCACGGTCCTTCAGGCAGTGATAGACAACGCACGCACGGGCGAGACGTTCGATCGCGCCGCTCGGGCCGGTTCGGATGCGCTTAAGCCGATTGTCGATCAGGCCTTCTTTTCCGGTGTCTACGGCTATCCGGTGGGTATCCAGTTTCCGCCGTCCTGGGTCGCGGGGGCGACTTTCATAGCCGAAGGCAGCGATGCGCTATTCGAGACCGACATGGTCTTTCATCTCCCGATCTGCCTGCGAAAACCCGGAGAGTTCGGCATCGGATTCAGCGAGACAATCCGGGTGACGCCGTCCGGGGGCGAACGGATCACGCGTAACGACCTCCGTTTGCATCGTTACGACTGAGAGGCGACTGATCGGTGTTCTAGCGGCTTGTGAAAGCGGGCGGCTGAGCACTTGCCCTGCAGGACAGCCTGCTGCAAGAGGCTGTCGATAGTCGCGTTTATGTGTCCACTGGGTGCCACTACCTTGAGACACTGCCACGGTTTGGCGGCGATGCCGTCTCTCCGTGGATCGAGCGCGCCGTTGCGTTGCGACACCGTGAAGGAGAGCCGTGGTGATCCATCGGTTCGCCAGGAGATTGGGAACGCGCGATCGATCGCCCAACCCCACTCAGCGCGTGCCGCTTGCAAGCCGCACGCAATTGCGGCCTGCGGCTTTCGCGGCATACAACGCCTTGTCGGCTCTCTTCAGGATAACGCCGGTTTCAAGTGTGGTGCTGGTTTCGCTGTTTGCGACGCCGATAGACGCGCTCACGGTGAACGGCCTGTTCTCGTCGTCCAGGAATGACAACTCGGCGATGCGGGTGCGCAGTCGGTTGGCGGCGATCGTAGCGGCGTCGGCATCCGTCATCGGCATGATCAAGAGAAATTCTTCGCCGCCGAAGCGTCCGAAGGTGTCGACGCTGCGGATCATGCCTTCGACCGCATTCGCGCAGGCGATGAGTACCCGGTCGCCCATGGGATGGCCGCGCTCGTCGTTGATCCGCTTGAAGTCGTCGAGATCGAACAGGCAGACACTGAACTGGGCATCGCCGCGCGCGGCGCGCGCGACTTCGCTCTGTAGAACCTCCATCAGGCGGCGGCGGTTGTATATGCCGGTTAGCTCGTCGCGTACCGCCATGTCGGAGATCTTCTCCATCGCGTCGTTGAGCTGTTGGTTCTTGCGCCGTAGTGATCCGCGCAGACCGCTAATGAAGCCGCCGATCACGCCGATCTGGGCCAGCAGCAGCGCCAGCGTGATGAGGACGATCCATTCGTTGGGGTTGTCGTAATAGGCGATGTCACGCGCGCCGGCGAGAAGGAACACGCTGAAATACGCTACGAAGTAGGCCAGTGCCGCAGTGAGAAAACGACCGATCGACAGATCGAGGATGCCGTAGAGAAGCGGCGCGATCACGGTCAGCAGGATGCCGGCGCGTACCGGCAGAGAATCGATGTTATAGAGCAGATAGATCGCTGGCGGCAGCGGGCTCAGCACTTGGATGAAGGTGAGGTTGGGTTCCCGAGAACGCAGATTCAGACCGCTGCGAAAGACAGCGAAGAACACAAGCACGAGTAGCGATATGCCGAAGACGTAGTTGAACGCCGTCGACCAGGCCATACCGCCGAGCGCTGCGGTGCAGAGGGCCACGGAGGCCTGCAATACGTAGGACACGGTCGCCCTGCCCAGCCGTTGCAGCCGAATCTGTTGATGTCGCAGGACGCGCGGGTCCGTGATCTTGGTTCGCATGGTTCCAGACCCGTTGGGCTGCTGCCGCGTGATGCCGTGCGCAGGTTCGGGTTCTTTTGTCTCCCTTAGCCGGTATCGGCCGCAGGTGCGGAGCTTTTACTGTTCAATACGATATCATTCGGCGGGCATCGGTCGTCCGTGGTGAGAACCTGACGGGACGCGTTTCAGCAGTCAGGTTTAGCGGGCGGCAATTACGGTCGACCTTTCAGGCCCACCGCCTGCGCATCACTCAGCATCGCTGCGGGATCCATTCGTGAGAAGGCCTTGGGCCTGCTCGTACGACAGGCCACTGATGCCGGCCTGAGTCATCGACCGCCCCAGCGAATGGGCCACCGCGAAGGCGGAAGCGCGCCGATAGAAGTCGAAGCCGCGTTGATAGACGGGCAGCACGTCGTCCACCGTCTCGGCGTCCTGCAGTCTCTGTTCGAATGCGGCCCGTTTTTGTTCCAGATAAGCAAGGAAGTCTGAATCGGCAGCCATGGCGTCGCTGAGTTCCAGCGTCCAGGTCATGTCGTTGCGGAGCACGCAGGTACCGATGAAGCGCCCAGCCACCGATTCGCCGAGCATTCGCGGCGGCGTGAGACCCATCCAGAATTGCTCGTCCGCCCCGTAGAGGAAGTAGTGTTTCCCCGGCACCGGCTTGAAGCGGAATCGGCTTTCGAGCACGAATAACGACGTGAACAGCTCGGTGGTGACCTGATCGATCTGCTTGGGCGGCACGGCGAGGGCGCCGGCCCGTTGTTCCGAGAGCGTGGCGAGGACCACCGAGCCGCCTTTGCCTTGAGGATTCGGATTCTTGCTCATGACGGCTCTACAGTTACCAGCTTATTTATCGTTCATCGGGGCTCAGCTTAGGCGACGCTAGGCGAGGTTTCAGCCAAGTTGGCACGCGATGGCGCGCAGAGGCACGGCGATAGCGCGTTTATGTCAGGCAGTATTCATTCGTCTTGGGTAGCCTGAGCGACTTTACGCCCACTTCAGAGTTACAGGCATGGCCATATCAGACAGCGATTCCAACGCAGACACACTTTCGGGGCGATTGCTTGCCTCGTCGGTCTTCGAGCCTTTTGTCGGCGACTGTACGAAGCTGGTGAGATCGGAAGTCAAGCGCCGGGGTATCACGCTGCGGACCGCGTTCGGTGTGGTTGAAAAGATCAAGCCAAACATTCTCGAGCGCACGGTACGAGAACAGATGCCGGACTTGTTGCATGAGCTCGAGCCGCTGTATAGCGAACATCGCGCGAATAATGCGGACGCCACGGGTTTCGGGGCCCATCTTAATGCGCACGATGTTCAGGTGGCCGATGCGATTCTCCATGTGGCCGACCAGCGCGCAGAAAGCGTACAGAACGGTACGATACGTTCCGCTTACGGGCGGGTACGTGGGCGTGCGAAACGCGAGATCGTGTCAGCGGTGCCACCGTTGGCGAGCATTATCGAGCGCCATTTGAAGTCTTCCGCATAGCGAAAAATGTGTCCGCTCGGAGGGGTTCAGCGGACTATTGGCGCGACTGACGCGGATCCGCATGCCGCGGCAAGAAAATTGCCGCGGACGTCAGTAACGGGCGTTCAAAGGCCGGTTCGATTCCGCATAACCGTAGCGGCAATCAGCATGAAAGCGCAGCACCGCGCGAAGCGGCACTGCGCCGGTATCAAGCGCCGGGGTTCTATTGCGCGTAGTCGCTGGCCGTTTGCGGTCCTGCACCTGCGGCCGAGGCTGCGCTGTTGGCCGCAGTCGAATGGCCTTGATCAGTGCGGTCGCTCGTGAGGGAGTGTGCCCGCTCCGCTTTGGTCGTTGCATGCGCGCTATACACGCCGCGCGGCGAAACCGTGTTGGCGTGTGCCGACGTGCCCTGCGATGCGCTGGCCGCAGGACTTGCCGCACTGGCGACGCCGGCGCCCGCGGATGAGAGTGCTATGGATAGTGCAACGATCGACAGAGCATTTTTCATTTTGCTGTGAGTAAAGAACATATCGTTTTCCTCGAATAATATATTTCGTGCTACATGCAAATAAATGGGCTCTGCGAATTCGCTTTCAACAGCGCGGGAGATATCTGCGTGGGCCGTTGGTTCGGTTGTAAGTCGCGGTGTCTTTTGCCGACATAAGTGCGGTCAGACTTGGGCCGGCTGTCGCGCCAATAGGTAAACGCTCGTTTGCCGCGTCAGACGCACGAATGTAGCTGGGCACACTCGCCGGAATATTGGGCCGAAGCTATTGATTGGCAGACAATTCAGCCGATATAGAGCTCAGTAATCAGACGCCGCGCAAGGAGCACTATGAGTCTGGGGGTGGGGTCGGTTCTGGGCGTATCGATACTCGGTTTATGCTTGCTGGTCGTATCCGCGTGGCTTGGTCGCCGTGACCTGCAACAGCGCGCTCGTCTTGACGAGCAAACGCCAAACCGGACGCAGAGCCATGAGCGGAGAGGAGCGGTCGCGAGCCGGGACGAAGAACCGCTTAGCCAGCCGGGCCTTGAGTGAATAGGCACTGCCGGTGGAAAAGCTGGAGGTTTTTGCCAAGAACCTGGCCTTGCGGATCGCAGCGAGGTTGCGTCGAGTAGCGGTGCATGGCTCGCTGGCTCGCGGGTTGGCTGCATTCAGCGTCTCCGCGTCGCCTCAACGCTTCGGGCTTGCAAACGTCTTAGGCTGAACCTGTCATCTAATTGGCGACGCCCCGAGCCGCTACCCACGCGCTTAACGCATCCGCACGCAGCGGTTTGCTGAACAGATAGCCTTGGGCCTGCTCGCAGCCCCATTCGATCAGCTGGCCGACCGTGCTTTCGTTCTCCACGCCTTCTACGACGATCCGATAGTCGAGGTCTTGCGCGAGTCGTATGATTGCCCGGATGAGCGTCTTGCCTCGGGAATGCTCTTCCAGGGCCTGCACGAAGCGGCGGTCGATCTTGATCTTGCTCACGTTGAGTTTGAGCAGGTAAGAGAGGTTGCAGTAACCCGTGCCGAAGTCGTCTATAGCGGTTGAAACGCCGAAGGCGTGTAGTTGCTCGAGCTTGGGTATCACGGCATCCAGGTCGCGGATCAGCGTGCTTTCGGTGAACTCGAGCTCGAGACTTTCACCGGGCAGGCCGTGCTTTTCCAGGCCCTGGCACACGCGGTTAACAATATTGTCGTCTGCCAGATCGTAGGCCGAAAGGTTGACCGCGATCTGCAGTGTGAGGCCTTGTTCTTGCCATGCGATGCGTTGAGAAAGCGCGGCATCGATCACCCAGTTGGTCAGCGGACGCATGAGCGCCGTTTTTTCTGCAGCGTCGATCAGCTCGATCGGGGAAACCGGGCCCAGCGTGGGGTGTTCCCAGCGCAGGAGGGCTTCGACGCCAACACAGGCGCCCGTGGCTAGATCGATTTTTGGCTGGTAGACGAGATACAGCTGTTCGCTCCCCGCGAGAGCGTCGGGCAGATCCGTGAGCAGGCGTAACTTGCGTGCTCGAAGCGCATCGCTTTGCGGTTCGTAGAACGCCCAGTAACGGCTGCTGCCCCATGCGTCGTCGGCTGCCACCGATGCTTGGCGAAGGACTTCTTCAGCTGTCTCGCTCGAACGCGCAGTTATGGCGGTCACGCCGAGGGTGGCGCTGGGGGCCAGCAGCACGCCCACGCCGGAGTCGAAGGGTTCGTGAAGTTTCTTGACCAGGGCATTCAACTTGCGCTGCACGCCCGCGCCGATCGAGCCGCTCAGAAAGAAGCCGAAGCGATAAAGTCCGATACGGTAGAGATCGTGCTCGATGCCGATCGCGCTCGATAGGCGATCGATGCATTCGATGACGAATTTTTCGGTCTGTTCGTGCCCCATGACCTGGCTGAGGTCGTGCATCTGTTTGGGTAGGGCGACGTCGGCGATGCCGACCAGGCGTACGGCCGCGGATGGCTGTTTGTCGGCCTGCTTCAGTTCGCGAGCGATTTGTTCGATCATGCGTCGACGGGTAAAGACGCCGGTGCTTGCGTCTAGATAGCCGGCCGAGTCGCGGAGCTTGATCCAGGAGGACAAGATATCCGCGAGTTCGTGGAGCGTCTTGAGTTCGGCGTCCTGGAAGTCGTGACGCGGTTTTGTATCGAGCACGCAGAGCGTGCCGAGACTATAGCCTTCGGCGGAGCGTAGCGGCGCGCCCGCATAGAAGCGGACATGCGGCTCGCCCGCGACGAACGGATTCGTCGCAAAGCGGGCATCCTGCGTTGTGTCGTGGGCTACCGTGTCGACATCAGCATGGATGGCGTGCGTGCAAAACGAAGCGTCACGCGGTACCTGTTCGATATCGACGCCGACCGCCGACTTGAACCATTGCTTGGACTCATCGATCAGCGTGACCGACGCGATCGGCATGTCCAGCAATCGAGCGGCGAGCTGCGAGATACGATCGAAAATGGCGTCCCGCGGTAGATTCAGCAGGTCGGAGCGACGCAGTGCCTCGAGCCGCTCATCTTCATTCGTCGGGATACGCAGGGATTTCATCATACGGGTCGAGTTGCGTGAGTTGCAGCCCGTGGACTATCGACAGGCGGTGTCTCGCGGTGCGTAATTCGGCGACGCGGCCGACCTCTCCATTTCGCACCCGGCCTCTACAAGAATCGGCCCCGTGCACGAAAACTGAACGTTTGCACAAAAACGCTCGCGACTGTCCGGCATGTATTGCTCGTAACTTTACGCTTCGAATAAAAAAAGCCCGACACGCCAAAGGCATGTCAGGCCATTTTGCCGCCGCGGCCGACGATTACTGTCCCATCACATCCAGTTCCACCCGCCGGTTCTGGGCTCGGCCCGCCGCAGTTTCGTTGGTGGCCACAGGGCGACTTTCGCCATAGCCGCGCGTGGTCATGCGCGAGCCGTCGATCCCTTCGTTGACGAGATAGCGCTTCACCGAATCGGCACGGTTCTGCGACAACGTTTCGTTGTAGGCATCGGAACCGGTGCTGTCGGTATGTCCGGACACGCGGACCTGCATGGACTCAGACGACTGCAGCGCCTCGGCCACATTATCGAGCCGGCTTTCAGCCTGTGCGGTAAGCCGTGCGGAATCGAACTCGAAGGTCACACCCTTCAGCACGATCGGCGCCTGTTTCTCGATCGGGCAGCCGCGTGCGTCGACCTGTGTGCCCATTGGCGTACCCGGGCAGCGATCGCGCGAATTGGGCACACCGTCGCCGTCGTCATCGCCGTCGGTTTGTGCGACCTGGTCACCGCATTCTTCACGCATCTCGTTCTTTTCGACATTTGGCGCGTGCCAGCAGTTGCCGGCCGCGTCCTTGTAGACTTCGCCGTCGGGGTTGGTGACGTAATAGCCGGGTTCGGACTCGGCCGTGTCGGGGCTGGAAGCACAACCGAACAGCGCAAGCGCAGCAACGCCCGCGATGGCCAGGCGGCACCCATTCTGAAGCTCCTTCATCGCACTCTCCTCATATTTTCTGATTATTCTGCGATAGCGCCGATGGCGGTATTGCCACCGGAACGCGATTTGCTCCCCCCTCGACCCGCTCTTTGTCATGAAATCGTGGCCGACGGCGCGGTCTTCGCCATACAGACCGCTTTCGTTGGAATATCACGATAACCATTGGGCCGGCAATCTTTGTCTCTGGGGCCTGCGATCGACGATATACGTTGCGGCGCCGACGTTCGATACAGAGTGAGCAGACACACGCACGTAGGCGGATCAGTCTCGATGCATACGAAGATCATGGCGTAATCTGCCAACAATTCGCCTCGCTCGCGTTCGCCCGGAGACAGGCGCCGTGTGTTCACTTTGATGGGGGTGAATGAAACCGCAATATTCCGAGCGCCAGGCGGCGCCGTCTGGAATTATGCTGGGCCCCTGCAGTCCACCGACCGGGTGAGCCGATGAACGAAAACAGCGAACAGGGCAACACAGTTGACGCGGCCACGCAGGCAGCTCGCTGGCGAGCTGTGGTGGACGATGATGCGGCAGCCGACGGCAGCTTCGTCTACGCCGTTCGGACGACCGGAATCTACTGCCGGCCGAGCTGCCGCTCGCGCCTGCCGCGGCGCAAGAACGTGGTCTTTCATGCCTCGGCCGAGGACGCAGAGCAGGCTGGCTATCGGCCCTGCAAGCGCTGTCGCCCGAGCGAACGTTCGGGCGCGCAGGCCGATATTGCCAGAGTGGTGCGCGCCTGCCGTCTGATCGAGACCAGCGAGACGATCCCAGCTCTCGACGATATCGCGGCCGCCGCGGGTGTCAGCGCCTATCATTTTCAGCGTCTTTTCAAGCGCGCCACCGGGCTTACCCCGCACCAGTACGCGCGTGCCTGGCGAGAGGGACGCTTGCGTGAGGCGCTGGAAAGCGGCGCGCCGGTGACGGACGCACTCTTTGCCGCCGGCTACAGTTCCAGTGGACACTTCAGTGGCAACGCGGATAGGGCGCTGGGCATGCCGGCCCGGGCGTATCGCGCGGGCGGGGCGGATGAGTCGATCCGCTTTGCGGTGGGTGAGTGCACGCTCGGCTCGGTTCTCGTAGCCGGAACCGAGCGCGGCGTATGTGCCATTACGCTAGGTGACACGCCCGAACCGCTCGTTGAAGCCCTGCAGGCTCGATTTCCGCATGCAGAACTGATCGGTGCAGATACGTTGTTCGAGCGCCACGTGGCGCAGGTAATTGGTTTTGTCGAAACGCCGACAGCCGGGTTGGATCTGCCGCTCGATATCCAGGGCACAGTCTTTCAGCAGCGCGTCTGGCAGGCGCTCTGCGCGATACCGGTCGGCGAGACTGCCAGCTACGCCGAGATCGCCCGGCGTATCGATGCGCCGAAAGCGGTTCGTGCCGTGGCCGGCGTCTGCGGCGCGAACCATCTGGCGCTGGCGATTCCCTGCCATCGGGTGGTACGTACCGACGGCAGCCTGTCGGGCTATCGCTGGGGCGTCGAGCGCAAGCGCGCGATTCTGGCGCGTGAGGGCTCACGCTGACTGATTACGGTCGCTGTCCGCGAACGGTGTGTCATGGCGCGCCGAGCAGTGCGCGAATGCGATGACGCAGTAACCGGTGGGTGAAGGCCGGTGAAATCCGTTGCGCCAACCAGCCGAGGCCGACCTCGCTGCGCGGTGTGACACAGAACAACCGGCCCTTGCGGACATCGTGCAGTACGTCTTCTGCAACCTGATCGGGCGAAGCGCCTTTTCTTGCGTAATGCGATACCGCACGCGCCTGGTTCTTCAGCGCGTTGCCGCGCATCTGCGTGCGCTCGACGATGGCCGTGTTGATGGTGCCGGGGCACAGGATCGTCACGCCGATCGGGCTATCGTGCAGTTCCGCCGCGAGCGACTGCGACAGCCCGACGACCGCGTGTTTGGCCGCACAGTAGGGCGCCATGCGGGGCAGTGCGATCAGGCCGGCCGCCGAGGCCGTATTGATGATGTGTGAAGTGCCGGGTTGCGCCTGCATTCGCGGCAGGAAAGCGTGCAGGCCGTGTACGACGCCCATCACGTTGATGTCCAGCTGGCGGCGCCAATCGTCCAATTCACTATCCGCGATCAACCCGGCATGGCCGATACCCGCGTTGTTGAACAACAGATCGACGCGCCCATCCGAGGCATAGATCTCGGCGGCAAACGCCGCGACCGCGTCGCTGTCTGCCACGTCGAGCGTATAGGCCTGGGCGTTCGACAGGCCCGCAGCGACCGACTGCGCCGCCTCGCCGTCGATATCCGCGCAGTGAACGCGCGCCCCATGGGTCGCGAGCCGCTGTGCGATCGCACGGCCGATGCCCGAGCCGGCACCGGTGACGACGGCGATCTTGTCTTGGTAGTAACGCGCTTGTTTTGCCATGGAGTTGGGGCTGCCTTTTTTTGCGTCGCCTGGGCGATGACTGGACTCATTGCACCACACCGCGAGTTTCCGGCCTATCGTCGTAATTTCTGGCTACAAAAAGGGCGGGCGTCGTGCGATCGGTCGCTGAGCTGGGATAAAGAATCGCTCGTCTTCGCCGAAAACTTGGAAGTGTTCAGCATCGCCTGGAGTGTAGCGATGAAACGTCGTCATGCGGCCGGAGAGGGAATGCTGGAGCCCGCTATCATGGCCGTAGTACTCGTGGTGAGCGTGTTGGCGGGGCTGTTCTATATGGCGGGCTCGGATACACGATGGCGCGACGAGTCTCTGCGCGCAGAAGCTCAGGAGGCGCCGCGACCGGCGTTACGCGCGCAGCCATCTGCGCCGGCCGTGATGCGGTCCAACGCGCCAGCCATGTCGGCCTACCGGTCGCAGCCCCGCGGATTCTCGGCGACGGGATCCCGCGACGAGCAGCGGGCCCGCCTTGCCGCACTAGAGAAGACTTGTCGCTACTGGACGGAACAGAACACGCAGGGGCAGCACTGGGGTTTGCAGGCCAGCGCCTGCGGGGACATGCAGCGCTACGCGGCATCAATCGGCCGCTCGACCCAAGTGATGATTCGTAAACCCGGCGCACCCCACGCCCAGCGGCATCAGTCGACGCCCGGCGTTTCGGTAGTCATTCGGAACTGCGAACCGTTCGGTTACGGGTCGATCCGCTATCGCCGTTGTCGCGCTGCGGAGAAAAAACGGCTGCACGGCAAATGCCTCAGCCTGCAAGAGCAGATGAATCGCGTGCGCGGAGCCGAGTACCGGCGCCTCAAGCCATGGCGCGAGGCTTATTGCGTCGCTGATGCGCGCTATGTCGTCGTTAAATGATGGCTCTAATAGCGTGATGACGGGCATGAGCGGCGCATTGTCAGCGAGTCCGTGGACTTGATGTCATCTATCGCCTCTCGGTGGCCGACTTTTGCATGGGTGCCAGCCGGGAGTTCACGACGCCTGACCGCTCTAGTAAGGCGGCGCGAAGGACTACGGAATAACGCTAGCGCCATCACATGGTGTCGATGCTTACTAACATTCACGCGATGAATGTCCGATATCACCGATATTGACTGTTCGTATTCGCGAGGGATGCCTAGAATGCGCGGCAACCGAACGTTACGACAGATCGGGGTGCCGACGTGGCAGGCTGTCGTGGGTATCGGTATCCACATTCATAGCGAGAGGATTGACCATGTCCCAGTATTCCAACGACGTTGATGCCATCGCGTCGCTGCGCCAGGCGCAGGGTAGCGCCTGGGCTGCCATCAACCCGGAACATGCTGCGCGCATGCGCGCTCAGAACCGCTTCCACACGGGCCTGGACATCGCGAAGTACACGGCGAAGATCATGCGCGAAGACATGGCCGCCTACGACAAGGACTCGTCGCAGTACACCCAGTCGCTGGGTTGCTGGCACGGCTTCATCGGTCAGCAGAAGGCCATCTCGATCAAGAAGCACTTCGGCACCATGAAGAAGAGCTATCTGTATCTGTCCGGCTGGATGGTTGCAGCGCTGCGCTCCGAGTTCGGCCCGCTGCCGGATCAGTCCATGCACGAGAAGACCACCGTGCCGATGCTGATCGAAGAGCTGTACACCTTCCTCAAGCAGGCCGACGCGTGGGAACTGAACCACTACTTCCGTGACCTGGAAGAAGCCAAGGAAGCCGGCGACGACGTCGCGGCCAAGAAGGCGCAGGAGAAGATCGACAACTTCGAGACCCACGTCATTCCGATCATCGCCGATATCGATGCCGGTTTCGGCAACGAAGAGGCCACCTACCTGCTGGCCAAGAAGATGATCGAGGCGGGCGCCTGCGCGATCCAGCTGGAGAATCAGGTTTCGGACGTCAAGCAGTGCGGCCATCAGGACGGCAAGGTCACGGTTCCGCATTCGCAATTCCTGGCCAAGATCAACGCCGTGCGCTATGCGTTCCTGGAAATGGGTGTGGACGACGGCATCATCGTCGCCCGTACCGACAGCCTGGGTGCGGGCCTGACCCAGCAGATCGCGGTCTCCAACGAGCCGGGCGACCTGGGCGACCAGTACAACAGCTTCATCGCTGGCGAAGAGATCAAGGACGCTTCGGAAATCAATCCGAACGACGTCGTGATCAAGCAGAGCGGCAAGCTCGTGCGCCTGCAGCGTCTGGCCTCCGGTCTGTTCGAGTTCCGCAAGGGCACCGGCGAAGACCGTGTGGTCATGGATTGCATCGCCAGCCTGCAGAACGGTGCCGATCTGCTCTGGATCGAGACCGAGAAGCCGCACGTGAAGCAGATCGCGGGCATGGTCGACCGTATCCGCGAGGAAGTGCCGAACGCCAAGCTGGTCTATAACAACAGCCCGTCGTTCAACTGGACGCTCAACTTCCGCCAGCAGGTCTACGACGCGTGGTCCGAGGAAGGCAAGGACGTTTCGGCCTACGATCGCGACAACCTCATGGACGTCAAGTACGACGACACCGAGTTGGGTCAGGTTGCCGACGAATGGACGCGTGATTTCCAGAAGGAAGGCGCCGCCAAGGCCGGTATCTTCCATCACCTGATCACGTTGCCGACCTACCACACGGCGGCCCTGTCGACCGATCAGCTCTCCAAGGGCTACTTCGGTGATGAAGGCATGCTTGCCTACGTGAAGGGTGTGCAGCGCAAGGAACTGCGTGAAGGCATCGCCACCGTGAAGCACCAGGACATGGCCGGTTCCAACATCGGTGATGACCACAAGGAATTCTTCTCGCGTGAAAGCGCGCTGAAGGCTGGTGGCAAGGACAACACGATGAACCAGTTCGGCTAGACGCCGCGACGGGACATCATTGTCCGATTCGCGGCCGCGGCCGCGAACACGAAAAAGGCGGAGCCAATGGCTCCGCCTTTTTTATGCGTGGTTGGTTTGGGACGGGCCGGGTACGCCGCGCATACCCATGATCTTTAGTCGGCCTAGGAATCCGTCACGGGGGCTGCCGTACTGCTGCGTCGACGTTCGATGGCCCGGAAGAAAATCGCACCAAGCACGATGCCGAGTACGCCGCCGATGGCATGCGCCGCGGTCAGCGCGATCAAGGCTGCCAGCACCACGAATCCCGACAGTACGAGCACGAGCCCGCGGGCATGGGTGCTCTTCGGGCGGGCATAGAAATCGCGGAACAGTGCGCCGCTTACACCGGCGAGAAAGGCCAGGCCGAATACGCCGGGACCGCCCAGTGGTGCCTCGCTGGACCAGCGCAACATCACCAGCGCGGCAAAGGCGACGAGGCCATAACCGAGACAGACCACGAAGAAATCGAGTTCCTGGCGGAAGTGACTGGCCGGCGGCGCACCATGCTGGCGCTCTTTCTGGGAGCGATCGAGTGCGTCGTTGAGCAGGCCTTGCTGTGCCGGCGAGAAGTGCGCCTTGTCGCCAAGCCCGCTCAGGCCGTCGATCTTGTCGCTTAGGGCTTGCAGGTCGGGGTCCAGCGTCATGACGTACTCCTTGTCGATTTCAGAACATGCGTGTACCCCTACTTTCGCACGACCACCGTATGGATGGCAGGCGACAATTGTCGGGCCCGCTTGATTGGCCGTGCTTCCGGGGCGTTGCCGGGCGAGGGCTATTGGCTATCGGCGCCAGCGCGCGCCTGACCGCGCAGCCAACGCTCGATCACGTCCACGACGTATTGCTGCTCCTGTCCAGTCAGCTCGACGTCACGGGGCAGCCCATGCCAGCGCGCCAGGCAACCGCGGCAGCAGGTGCCGGTTGCATGCTGAGCGATGAATACCGGGTGATTGCGCATCGGAGTCTGGCGGCCGTCGTTTGTAGGGTGTGCCGGCGCGAGCCGCTCGGCGACGAATTTATCGGCGTGCTCGCGCACCGTTTTAAGGCCGCGTTTTTCCAGATATGCCGCTTCGCGCCGGCCGAGCTTGAAGCGGCTACGAAAACGCGAGCGCGCCAGACCGGCAAACAGGTTGTCGAGGTCTCGCATGATGCGATTGGCTCAGTCGAGCACTTCGTAGATATCCAGATAGATCGCGCTGTCCTGTCCGTATTCCGGATGATCGGGCAGGTAGGCGTGGGGGCCGGTATGCGCCCGGCATCGCCAGCGCCCGGCCTGAACCTGTGAGTCGAGTGCGGCTGCGAATGCCGCGTCGTAACAGTCGTCGCGTTGGGTGAAGACGACCAGCGCGCCCGGCTGACCGACACGGCAGAACGACGCCATGAGGTCACGTGGATTCTTCACGTAGGTCAGCGTGCCGACGCAGGCGATTGCGGCGAAGGCGTTGTCCTCGAAGGCCAGCGGCTGATCCAGGTCCTGGCGCTGGAGCGTGCCGTAGCAGGCTTTGGTACGGGCGATCGCGAGTGATTCTTCAGAAATATCAGCGCCGCTGATTTTGTCGTAGCCCAGCGCATGCAACGCCTGCCCCGTGAGGCCGGTGCCACAACCGGCATCCAGAATCGGGGCGTTCAGCGTGACGCCTGCTTCGGCGATATGGCGCGCGACCCATTGCGGCGCCTGATAGCCGAAAGCAGCCAGATCCGTATCGTAGCCGGCCGCCCATTGGTCGTAATAGCTGCCGATCTCGTCAGTGCTGGCGCTACGCAGCGCGTGCAGGCTGGTATTCGTGTTCGATTCGGTCATTGGCGTTGATCGTCTCCCGCGTAATTCGAGCAATTGACCAGCTTATGAAATATAGACTTGCCTGCAAGGTGCGATGGGCATCTCTGACCCGCTGAACGGTGAGCTCACGCATCTGCGTAATGCGTGGATCGGCTCGCGCTCGCCTTGGCATAGCCAGCCCGTCAGAGGACTTGTATGGTCTTGAAACAGTCTCCGGGCGGCGATGCGAAGCGTGACCTGGCGTGCCGGTACGCCACCCGGCGACTGCTTTTTTACATGTAACCCAGAACACGACACGCGCCATGACGAACGCCACGATGCACCGACGCCAACTGGCAGCGCTACTGGATACGCGCGACTGGCTGACCAATGCAGCCCAGACCTGCGCTTTCATCAAGCAACAGATCGACGAGCTGAACTGGGTCGGCTTCTATCTGCAGCGCCAGCCGCGGACGCTTGCGCTCGGGCCGTTCCAGGGGTTGCCGGCCTGCAATCCGATTCCTTTCGACCAGGGTGTGTGCGGGGTCGCCGCGCGAACACGGCAAACGCAGCGCGTCGACGATGTGCATGCGGTGCCCGACCATATCGCCTGCGACGCTGCCTCGCGTTCGGAACTGGTCGTGCCGCTGGTTGTGGGCGATCAACTCTGGGGCGTTCTCGATCTCGACAGCCCGCAACCGGCGCGCTTCTCATTCGAGGACCAGACGATGATCGAGGGGCTGTGTGCGGTTTTTCTCGAGGCCAGCGATATCGAGGCAATCGCGGCATGAGACCGCCGGAGGTGCGCGCCGATGTGACCGTTACATGGCGACGCGGCGCACAGTGAACGAAGAAGCCAGCGGCCCGGGGGACCTGTCGAGCGGTATCACCCGCTCCGTGCTCGAACGCGACGGCATTCGTGCTGCGCTTCAGATGAGGCACCCGGATGTGCCGCTGGCCTCGGATGCACAGCTGCGTGCGTCGATCGCTGAAACGAGGGCACTTTGTCCTGCACAGGACACGACAGGCGTCTGGGTATTCGCCTACGGTTCGTTGCTGTGGAACCCCTGCGTTGCGGTCGCCGAAGCGCGCCGTGCACGGCTCTACGGCTTTCACCGGGATTTTCGGCTCCAACTGGATTACGGGCGTGGCTCGCCCGAAGCGCCCGGGTTGATGCTGGGCCTCGTGCCGGGCGGCTCCTGTCGTGGCATGGCGCTACGACTCCCGGACAACGACCTCGATCACGAGCTGCTGATGGTCTGGCGTCGTGAAATGCTCACCGGCGTCTACAAGCCGCGCTGGCTTTCGCTGCGCACGGCCGACGGCCCTGTCACAGCGATCGCGTTTGTCGTCGATCCGACGCACCGTTGTCATTGCCAACTCGACGATCCGGAAGTCGTGCGGCTTTTGGCTACAGGGCATGGGATGCTCGGTTCGAGTGCTGATTATCTCGTCAATACTGTCGCGCATCTCGAGGCGGAGGGCATTCATGACAGCCGGCTCGAGGCCTTGCGTGCGCGCGTCACCCGCTGGCGCTAGGCCTAAGGTTCAGTAGGCTATTGCCGATAATTCCAGGAGAGTGTGCTGGCGCACGCCAACCGTTACGCTATAAAAAAAACAACACTCGGGCCCCTTGGGCGCACGGAGAAGGCATCACATGCCGACGTGGCTAAACACGGAACTGCCGAATGCAAGCAGCCTGGTGGCGCTCGTCACGGATTTCTATTGGGAGCGGGATAGAGCAGGGCGGTTCACCTGTGTCGAGGGGGAAGCGGTCGACGCCGGCACGATCGACCGCGCTGAATGGCTGGAAAAAACACCTGCCGATCTAGGTATGGGCGCCAACGGGCGTCAGAGCTGGCCGGAGCTACAGAGCCACGTTACTACCCGTAGCGTGCGAGATGAAATTGTCTTTTGGAGACGTGACAACGCCCCAGACTGTTATCTAAGCATCAGTGCCGAGCCGATTCGCGATGAGGCGGGGTTTATTGAAGGCTCACGCGGCTTTGGCAGGGATGTCACAGCATCGCGAAAAGACTTCAACGAATTAAGGCAGCTTCGTGCCGCCGTCGATACTACCCAGCTGATGGTTTTCGCCATCGATCGGGAAAGCATGCGCTTTGTCTACGCCAACGATGGCGCCTGCGAACTGATCGGTTGTGATCGCCACCAACTTATGACGATGTCGCCGCACGAACTGCTGCTCACGGACGCCGAAACGCTTGCCAGCCAATACGACGAAGTCATCGAGGCCGGGGGCATCACGACGGAGAGCCGCAGCCGGACGTATGACGGGCGGGAAACGATCGTCGAGTTGCATCGGCAGGCGCAGCTCGTGGACGGGCGTTGGATGATCGTGAGCGTGGTCAACGACATCATCAAGCGCAAGCGTGCCGAATTCACACGTGATCGCATGAGTCGTATGTACGCGTCACTGGGCGCGACGAATGAAGCGATCCTGCGTGCGACGACGCCGGACGATCTTTACGAGCAGGTATGCGAAGCGGCGCTCACTGGGGGCGGTATGCTGATCGCATGCATCATGCGGGTGACGGCAGACGCCAGCCGTCTGACAGTGACGGCCACGGCCGGTGTGAACGGTGCTGTGGCTCGCGATCTCACGGTGCCGCTCGACCCGAGCCATCCCGAGGGTCGCGGATTGGTCGCCCAGTGCTTTCGCGAATGTCGTCAGCAGATATGTGACGACTATATGCAGGATCCCCGTGTCGCGCCGTGGCGAAACGTCGGCGCAAAGATGGGCATCCGGTCGGCTGCCGCTGTCCCCATCGTGAAAGCCGGGGAGACAATCGGGGTGATGCTGCTTGCGGCTGATCACCCGCGTGCCTTCGACGAGGAGGGCGTGGGGCTGCTCAACCGCATGGTCGATAACGTGGTGTTCGCGCTCGAGAATCTCGAGCATGAGGCGCAACGCAAGGCGGGCGAGAAACATATCGAGTTTCTGGCCACCCACGACAGTCTCACCCACCTGCCGAACCGGACGCTTTTCAACCAATCGTTGTCTATGGCGATCGAGTCGGCGCGGCGCTATCGGCGATCCTTTGCGCTGCTATTCATCGATCTCGACCGTTTCAAGACGATCAACGACTCGCTCGGTCACGAAGCAGGTGATCAGCTACTGATCCAGATTGCGGAACGCCTGTCGCTCGCAGTGCGGGCCAGCGACATGGTCGCGCGTATTGGCGGCGATGAATTCGTGATTCTGGTCAATGACATCCAGCAGCCGGAGGACGCCGCCAAGCTTGCGCGCACTATCCTGAGCAAGATTCTCGAGCCGGTTGAGTTGCAGGGCCAGGAATACCGGATCACCACCAGTATCGGGATCGCGATCTATCCCGACGATGCGCTCGATGCATCGAGCCTGCTCAAACACGCCGACATGGCCATGTACCGCGCGAAGGAAGAAGGCAAGAATACTTTCGAGTTCTATTCCGCCCAACTCGAAAGTCGATCACTCAAGCGCATCAAGCTTGAGAATCATTTGCGCCAAGCGCTCGAGCACGACGAGTTCGAGCTCGCCTACCAGGCCAAGATCAGCCTGGAGAACGAGCAGATCATTGGCGTTGAGGCGCTGTTGCGCTGGCACAGTGCGGAACTCGGAGAGGTCACGCCAACACAGTTCCTGCCGTTGGCCGAGGAGATTGGCCTGATCATTCCCATCGGCCGCTGGGTGCTGCAAACCGCGTGTGAACAGAACATGGCCTGGCAGCGGCAGGGCATTCCGCCGCTGCGCATGGCAGTGAATCTCTCGCCGATGCAGTTCGCCGACCATCAACTCGTCTCTCACCTCGAATCCGTCCTGGAACGCACCGGAATGCCGGCGAGCTTGCTGGAACTCGAGATCACGGAAACCGCCGTCATGCACGATGTCGGGCGCGCGCTGGAGCTACTCGCCCAGATCAAGCGGCTGGGCGTTTATATATCCATTGACGATTTCGGAACCGGCTATTCCTCGCTGACCCAGTTGCGCGACCTGCCGGTCGACAGCCTCAAGATCGATCGCTCTTTTGTTCGAGACCTGTCCTCCAATATCACTGATCAGTCGATTGCCCGCGCGATCATCACCATGGGCAAGAACTTGAGCCTCAATGTGATTGCCGAGGGCGTCGAAACCGCCGAGCAGCAAAGCTTTCTGCGTGAGCAGCACTGCGACGACATGCAGGGCTACTATTTCAGCCGGCCCGGCAGCCATACGGCATTCGCCGATCTCGTACGATCCCATCGGGTGCGAAAGGCGCTCTGAGGCGCGTCGACGCGGTCCGGTGTTCGGGCCACACTACTGCCAACTATGGCCGATGGCGCGTGCCGCGCTGGTGTCGGGCTTGAACGGGCAGCGTTCCGCCGCCAAGTAGTTGCCAGACGCAGCGAAATCGTGCCGCCTGCAGGCGGCGTTTTTGTTTTCAAAGGACTGCGTAACTGTTTCTCATGAATGCACACGGGAGTGGCAACATGGCCCAGACCCACCAGACCATCAATCCGGCAACTGAAGAGGTCATCGCGACCTACGATCTCGCCAGCGACGAACAGGCGCTGCAAACGCTGCGTGACTCGCACGAGGCTTTCCTGCAATGGCGCACGACCAGCCTCGAAGAGCGCGGCAACATCCTGCGAGAAATCGCCAAGCGCCTGCGTGCCAAGAAAGATGATTATGCCGCGCTGATGACCCAGGAGATGGGCAAGCCGATTTCCCAGGGCGGCGACGAGATCGAGCTCTGTGCCGCGATCTGCGAATACACCGCCGATACGGCAGCGGATGAACTGGCCGACGAGGAGCGCGCGCTCGACGGCGGTCGCGCCTTGATAAGCTATCAGCCGATCGGCGTGATCCTGGGCATTCAGCCCTGGAACTTCCCGTTCTATCAGGTTGTTCGTTACAGCATCGCCAACATCATGGCGGGCAACACGGTACTACTGAAGCACGCGCCCAACGTCTGGGGTGCGGCGCTCGAGATCGAGAAGGTCTTCGCCGAAGCAGGGCTGCCAGAAAACGTTTTCCGCACGCTGCTCATCGATGCGGACCAGACCGGCCAGCTGATCGAGCACGAATACGTGCGCGGTGTGACGCTCACGGGTAGCCCCAAGGCCGGCGCTGCCGTAGCGGCCAAGTCCGGAGAAAACCTGAAAAAGTCGGTGCTCGAACTGGGCAGCAACGACGCCTACCTCGTACTCGAGGATGCGGACATCGACAAGGCCGTCGAAACTTGCGCCCAGGCGCGTGTCTACAACAACGGCGAAACCTGTGTCGCGGCCAAGCGCTTCATCGTGGTTGATTCGGTCTACGAGGAATTCCGCGACAAGTTCGTCGAGAAGATGCGCCAGATCGAGTACGGCGACCCGACCGATCCCAAGACCACGCTCGGGCCAATCGCCCGTGGCGATCTGCGCGATACGCTGCACGATCTGGTCAAGCGTTCGGTCGATGCCGGTGCGACCTGCGTGTTCGGCGGCGAGATACCGGATGGCCCGGGCTATTTCTACCCGAGCACCGTGCTGGAAGACCTCAAGCCGGGCATGCCGGCCTACGACGAGGAACTGTTCGGCCCGGTTGCATCGCTGATCCGCGTATCGGACGAAAACGAAGCCCTGCGCGTGGCCAACGATTCACGCTATGGCCTGGGCGGCGGCATCTTCTCGAAGGATGAGAAGCGTGCCATCGATATCGCCCGTAACCTGTTCGACACCGGTATGGTCAACATCAATGGTTACCGTCTCGCCCAGCCGCATCTGCCGTTCGGCGGCGTGAAGGACAGCGGCTACGGTCGCGAACACGGCGGCTTCGGCATGAAGGAGTTCGTGAACGCGAAAACGGTGATGATCATCGAATGATTGCTCTGGCCAAGCGGCGAAGCCCGTTTGGCGCAGTGATGAAATTAGGCCCGTGCCCTGTGGGGTGCGGGCCTTTTTTGTGCTCGGCGACAACGCCTCAGCTTACCGGTCGCAAAGGCGATATCGGCAGTGTCGCCAACGAGCGGCTGTCGGCAAGCAGCGGAGGCGAGACCCGGTTGCGCCCATTGCGCTTAGCGGTATAAAGCGCGGCATCCGCGGCGTCGACCAACTCCGAGATCCGGTAGCGACCGAGCGTCCCGGCCATCGCGCCGACGCTGACCGTGACGTCGCGGTGGTCTGCGGCATTGACGTGAGGGATGCGGAAGGCCTCGATGGTACGGCGCAGACGCTCGGCGATACGGACTGTATCGGCCAGCGACGCATTGTGGAGCAGAATCAGGAACTCCTCCCCGCCGTAGCGAATCGCCAGGTCGTTGTCGTTACGCAGCTGTGCTGCGATCGCCCCAGCGACGCGCTTGAGACAGGTGTCGCCGGCTGGATGGCCATAGTGGTCGTTGAAAGCCTTGAAGTGATCCACGTCGACCATAAGCGCGCCCACGCTCACGTCCTGGCCTGTGCCGTCGCCGTAAAGCGCTTCGACCTGTTTCTCTAACTGGTAGCGATTCGACAACCCCGTCAGCGGGTCGCGATTGGCGGCGAGTTCTGCATCCTCGCGCCGTAGTCGATCCTGCAGTCGGCGCAAAAAGCTGTGGCGTGCATCTCGCTCCATGCGGAAGTTCGCATTTAGCGACAGATAGCAGGTGGCGATGATTGCGGTCAGGCCGACGAGCTTGCTGGCGAACGGCGCGGCTGAAGGCAGCAAGATCCAGATATAGCACGTCATGAGTGCCAGCGAAGTCGCCAGGGCAAAGCGGAAATCGAGTCGCTGATTAACGTTTGCGTAAATCATCACTGCCAGTACCAGATACTGGTAATGCTGTGCCGCAGGTTGATCGATGTTGATCGAATAGATGAACAGGATCTGAGCGGCCATGGCCAGGGGAACGCTCGCAGCCAAAGTTTCGCGAACAAGCAGCGGCGGTTCGCCGCGCGCCACGAAACCTGTCAGCAGCAATAACGGGGTGACCACTGCTAAATGACAGAACACTGCGAGCAGGAAGGTCTCGGGCAGCAACAGAAAATCTACAACGAGGAACAGGTTGTATATCAAGAGCGAGGGAATGACGGTGCTCGTCATCAATCGCGCACGAGGGCGCTGTGAATAAGTCTCGTATGCGCGTTCCACATTTGGTGGAAATTGCAGACTCCGATCGCAACGTTGGGCGATACACTGTTCAACCTGTCGCGCGTCGATCGTCGATGCCGTCATGGCGGTCCCCAACGGCTTTTTCATGAAGCCCGACGTCTACTTTTAGCACCGCGTTTGCGGCGGCGTGCAAGTCCGGAATACGAATTTCGAGCCGAAAAATCCATTGCCACATGAAGCAATGGGGTCAAGTGCCGGTTTCAAACAGGAAAAATCCGACAGGCGGCGCGAAACGAAAAAGTGTGAAAAATGATCGTTTCTTTTATATTCTTAATTCAAGCCCTTGCTTATTTGTAAAGTAGCGCGACAAAAGCGCCTGCGCTCGGGCAGGCGCTCGAGCCTTAGGCCGCCTAGTCAGCAACCCCCGAAGCACGCGCGGGTACGATGCCCTGGGCGCGTGCCATCGCATAGGCGGCTTTCGGCCCGGTCCAGAGCGAGGGCAGCAGTACCAACGACACCGGAATAGCGGTGATCACGATCAGTTGCTGAAGGGCGCTGATCTGGCCACGGCCCATGTAGAGCAGAATCGCGGCCATGATCGCCATGGTGATGCCCCAGAATGCGCGCATGGCAGGCGCGGGTTGATCGTGGCCGGCCGTGACCACCGAGATCGCATAACTCATCGAGTCACCGGTGGTGGCCACGAAGATGGAAGTCAGCACCATGATTGCCAGCGCCATGGCGGCACCGCCCGGCAGGGCCTGGGCGATTGTGAGCGTGGCGACGTCAAACTTGAAATTGGCCAGCGCGTCGGTGAGATCGAACACGCCGGTCATCTGATAATGGATGCCCGAACCACCAAGCAGGGTGAACCAGAGCGTCGTCGCAATCGGCGCCAAGATCGCCACCGAGACGATCATTTGGCGAATCGTGCGTCCTCGCGATATGCGCGCCACGAAGATCGCCATAAGCGGGCCGTAGCCCAGGAACCAGGCGAAGAAGAACACCGTCCACCACTTCATCCACCAGGCCGGCGCCGTCTGCGACGACATGGTGGCCATAGTGAAGAACGAACTCAGATACTCGCCGAAGGCCTGGACGTAGGTGTTCACAAGGAACAATGTCGGCCCGAACACGAAGATCACGGCCGCGATTGCGAGCGCGAGAAATACGTTGAATCGGCTCAGGGTCTGGATGCCGCGATTGATGCCGGTCACCGCTGATGTGACATAAACCACGCCGAGCACGGCAAGAATCGACAGCTGGGTCGGGAGCCCTTCGGCGAAGCCGAAGATTTCGTGCAGGCCGTAACTGACCTGGGTGGCGAGAAAGCCGATCGGCCCGACCGTGCCGGCGACCACCGCGATGATGCACACCGCGTCGATCACGCTGCCGACGGGACTATCGACGACGCGTTTACCGAGTACGGGCAACAGCAGACTACGCGGACGTAGCGGCTCGCCCTTGTCGTAATGGGCATGGGCCAGAACCACGGCGGTCAACGAACCCAGTATCGCCCAGGCCAGAAACCCCCAGTGCATGAACGACTGCGCGAGCGCGTCAGAAACGGCCGCTGCCGTGCCGGCTTCGGTGTCGAAGGCCGGCGGGGTTGTCAGAAAGTGATAGACCGGCTCGCCAGCGGCAAAGAACACGCCGCCGCCTGCAAGCAGGGTGCACATGATGATTGACAGCCACTTGAAGGTGCTCAGCTCTGGCGCGTCGAGACCGCCGACGCGCGCATTCGCAGCGGGCGTGCAGGCCACGCCGATGCCGATAAAGAACGTTGCGAGCAAGAGCAGTTCGAAATAGGTGCCCAGCGTCGCGGCGGTCCAGGCGAAGCCGATTGAAATCGCGTCGGACACGCCCTCAAGATCATAGAGCGATAGCCCAATGAAAAGGAGCACGAAACCCACGCTGAGTACGAGCGTGATCGGATCGCCCCAACGGGATACCGTCGAGGTGCGAGAGGCAGGCGTGGCTGCTTGATTCATCTATGTTTTCCCGGGCGGGACGGGGAATGTCCTGCGCGTGTCGCTCGATGCGCTCCATGCCTGGCGTACAGGCGTAGCTTTGCGGCGACCGGTGTGGTGATCGGTCGATAGCATCGGCTGCGGTGGCGTCGAAGACGACGCAGATCCCCGTGGCAGCAAACGTGCTGCACTGCAAAATAATGGTCTTATGATACAGGACGGCGCAAGCGACGCATCCCGCGCCCGCCGTGGCAGTCACTGAGCGGCTCGGCGGGCCTCGTTTTTCGGGCTCTAGTCGTCGCGCGATGGACGCCCACGCAGTGTCTTGGTTCGGCCGCGTTTTGTCTTATGGTCCATGCGCTTGCGCTTGGCGCGCCGCGACGGTTTGGTGGGCTTGCGCCGACGCGCCACGGCGGTCGCGCTGCGCACGATAGCCTGCAGACGGGCCAGGGCGTCTTCGCGGTTCTTGTCCTGACTGCGAAACTGTTGTGCCTTGATGACGATGACGCCGTCGCGGGTAATTCGACGGTCGCGTCGGGCCAGCAATCGTTCCTTGTAGAAATCGGGTAGCGACGACGCCTGGATATCGAAACGCAGGTGCACCGCCGTGGCGACCTTGTTCACGTTCTGGCCGCCTGCGCCGGAGGAACGCACGGCGTGCCATTCGATCTCGGAATCGGCGAGGCTGACCTGATTGGAAATGACTAGAGGCATGCGCGAGAGCCTAATCGATTTCCTGCCGTACTTGGCCATAGGCCAGCAGCGAGAACAGCACGGTACCGCCCAGCACGTTGCCGATGAGGGCGGGCAGCAGGCAGCCCCAGAGCGCGTCGATAATATGCACTTCCCCGGCGAGCAGCAGCAGGAACGCTTCCATGGAGCCGACCACAACATGGGCGAAATCGCCCAGGGCGATCATGTAGGTCGCAATCACGATCACCCAGATTTCCGATCCGCGCGCGTTCGGCAGCATCCAGACCATCGCTGCGACGAAAAAGCCGGCAGGAATGCCATGCAGTAACGTCTCGATCCAGCCTTTTTCCAGCAACGGTCGGGATACATCGTGAAAAGCGGCGAGCTGTTCGGGCGTTGCAAAACCCACGACATCGGTGAAAGTCGCCGCGACCAGTGTGCCCACCATGTTGGCGATGAATACCACGCTCCATAGCCGCGCGATGCAGATGAATGACTCGCGATTGGTACGAGTCATAAGCGGCAGCACCGCTGTAATCGTGTTCTCGGTGAATAACTGCGTGCGGCCGAGCACGACAAGCACGAAGCCTACGCAATAGCCGAACGCTTCCAGCGATGGGCGCCACGCGTTGTCGGGCAACGTCTCGTGAAGCAACCCCTCGGCAATAACCGACGTCGAGACTGCAATGCCGGCCGCCACGCCCGACCACCACAGCGAACCCACCAGCCGCGCCATTTCCTCTTCACCGTCACGCCGGATGGTCTGATAGATCGCACGAGCGGAAACGCGGGCATTGGGCGTGGGATGTCGGTTATCTCGGTCAGCCATCGAGTTGCGCGCTATTGAATGTTTCGGTGCACAAGATTATCGCATCCGGTCAGCCGGTCGATGTCGTACCGGGGTAGACAGGTTGCGCGCAACCGGTTGTGTTGGCGAGTTCTCGACCCAAGATCTTGGACAGGTTTCGAAAATAACGGGATAACGCTATGGCATTCCTGGAAGTCGATCGCGAGAACAACGCGCCTGTTGAGCTTTATTACGAAGACTATGGCAGCGGCAAGCCGGTCGTCCTGATTCACGGCTGGCCGTTGAGCGGTCGTTCCTGGGAGAACCAGGTGCCGGCACTCGTCGAGGCCGGTCACCGGGTGATCACCTACGATCGGCGTGGCTTCGGTAAGTCGTCGCAGCCGTGGACCGGTTACGACTACGACACCTTTGCCCAGGATCTGAACACGCTGCTCGAGCATCTCGACTTGAATGACGTGACGCTGGTCGGCTTTTCCATGGGCGGCGGCGAAGTCGCGCGCTATATCGGCACGTACGGCACATCGCGTGTAGCCAATGCTGTTCTGGCTGCTGCGGTTCCGCCCTATCTGTACAAGGCGGATGACAACCCGGATGGCGGCTTGGACGATGCCACCATCGAGCAGTTCGAAAATGGCGTGAAGAGCGATCGGCTCGCCTTCTTCGAAGACTTCGCCACCAACTTCTTCTCCACCGAAGACGGAGGCCTGCTGGTGAGCGAAGCGAGCCGGCAGTATCACCGCGATATCGCCTGGTTCGCTTCGCCGAAGGGCACGCTGGATTGCATCGGCGCATTCGGGCGCACCGACTTCCGCGACGATCTGGCGAAGTTCGATGTGCCCACGCTGGTCATTCACGGCGATTCCGACGGCATCGTGCCGTTCGAAGTCAGTGGCAAGCGTTCGGTCGACGCGATTGCCGACAGCTCGCTGAAGTTGATCGAAGGCGGGCCGCATGGCATCAACGCCACGCACCCCGAGGCCTTCAACAAGGCGCTGGTCGATTTCATCGGCTAGAACGATCGGACGCAGTCGATCGTGAGAAGGGCGGCCCGCGGGCCGCCCTTTTTTATGCCGTTCGTTTAGCGGGAATCGTCGCTGGCGGATGTCGCGGCCGTCGACTCGCCAATCAATGGCAACGGCTCGGCGAACGTCAGCGTGCGATAGGGGAAGGGAATTTCGATTCCGGCAGCGTCGAGCGCGGCCTTCACCGCCACGACGATCTCGCTGCGCGAGCGGCGTACGCCCAGTGGTGTCGAATCACACCACCAGGTCACTTCGATATCCATGCTGCTGTCGCCGAAACCGCGAGCGAAGATCTGAACGGGTTGGCCTTGAATAATCGTCTCGCACGCCGTTACGGCCGTTTCGATTACGCCCAGCGCCTGCGCGAGATCCTCGCCATAGGCCACCCCCGTCATCACGGTGATACGTCGCATCGGCCGATCGGTCAGGACCTCGGTCGGGTTCTGGAACAGCTTGGAGTTCGGCACGAGTAGCAGTTCGCCGCTCACCTTGCGCAGCAGCGTCATACGGATATTGATCTCCTCGACTCGCCCGAAGATTTCGCCGGACTGGATGAAGTCGCCGCTCTCGAACGGATACTTCCAGAGCATGAGCATGCCCGCGAAGAAGTTCTCGAAGGTATCCCGAAACGCGAAGCCCACCGCGACGGATAAAAGCCCCAGGCCGCCGAGTGCCTTGGTCGGTGAAAGCCCGGGAAAGATCACGACGGCCACCAGCAGCAGGCCCAGCCCCCAGATACCCAGCGCAAGCAAGCGCTCGATCAGCCGGCGCAGCGATGCACGCGCGCGCTGGCCGACGAGCAGCGCGGCCGCCCTCTGGCCGAGCCAGGCCGTGCCCCAGGTCAGTAGCAGGATAAGCAGACCGAGGCCGAGAAAAGGCAGGTGATCGACAAAATCGCCCCAGGCGACGAGCACGGTGTTGTGGATCGAGCCCACGACTTCGTCCAGGGAGTCCGGCGCAGCTTGCGCTTGTTCAGTCGGCGCCATCGTATCCCCCGATGCCTTGGTTGGCGGTCACCACTGCATTGTTATCGGCGCCGAGCGTACTGGCAAGCATCAACGCGGCCGGCATTGCGCGGCAAAGCGTCGTCGCGCTTGCGGGCCAATAAAAAGCGCGAATGAGTGAATCCAAAACCGGATTTGCTGTATATCATTACAGCTTATGGACATCCTGCGAAAACTCGAAATACTGGCGGATGCCGCCAAGTACGATGCTTCCTGCTCATCGAGCGGCTCGCGATCACGTCACTCGCTCGGCGGCAAGGGTGTGGGTTCGAGCGAGGGCTCGGGCATTTGTCATGCCTATGCGCCGGACGGACGCTGCATCTCGCTGCTCAAGATATTGCTGACCAACTTCTGTATCTACGAGTGCAGCTACTGCATCAATCGCAACTCCTCGAGCGTCCAGCGCGCGCGCTTCACGGTCGATGAAGTAGTGCGCCTGACGCTGGATTTCTACAAGCGTAACTATATTGAAGGGCTGTTCCTGAGTTCGGGTGTGATCCAGAGTCCGGACTACACGATGGCGCAGCTGGTCGAGGCTGCACGGCGACTGCGTCTCGATCACGATTTTCGTGGTTATATTCATCTCAAGACGATTCCCGATGCCGACGGCGAACTGCTTGCCGAGGCCGGGCGCTTCGCCGATCGGCTATCGATCAATGTCGAACTGCCCACGCAGATCGCGCTCGACGATCTGGCGCCCGAAAAGGATCACCGCACCATCAAACTGTCGATGGCGCGTATCCGTGCACGCCAGGACGAAGACGCCGAGCAGCGTCGTGCCGCACGGCGCACGACCAATCTGACGCCGAAACCGAAAACCCTGCCGCGATTCGCACCGGCCGGACAGTCCACGCAGATGATTGTCGGCGCGGAGCCGTCGACGGACGCCCAGATTCTGTCGACGACGGCGAACCTGTATTCCTCGTACAAGCTCAAGCGCGTCTATTTTTCGGCGTTTTCGCCGATCGCCGACGCATCGGCGAAGCTGCCGGCACGGCGCACGCCGCTCATGCGGGAACATCGGCTGTACCAGTCCGATTGGCTGATCCGTTTCTACGGTTATGGCCATGACGAGATCACCGCGGGGTCGGACGATACCGCGGCGGCAGGTATGCTCGATCTCGATGTGGACCCGAAGTTGGGGTGGGCACTGCGCAATCGCGGCTTCTTCCCGGTCGATCTCAACCGGGCGTCGCGTGAGCAGCTGCTGCGTGTGCCGGGCCTCGGCGTGAAATCGGTCAACAAACTGGTCAAGATTCGCCGTTGGCAGAAGATTCGGCTGGAAGATCTCGTTGCCCTCAAGGCCGGTATCAAGAAAGCCATGCCGTTCATCGTGTGTGCCAACCATCATCCCGGCCTGCAGGAAATACCGAGCGCGCTATTACGCTCGCGTTTCGCGCCGCCGGCGGCCGCGCAACAGGTCTTCGATTTCTAGGGCGCCCGGCATGGATAGGCAGCCGTCATTGTTCGGAGAAGCCGATACCGGCGACGCACAGGTGGTGGCGCGTTTCGCGCCGACCTTCCTCGCCTGGAAGGATGAAGCGCGCCAGCAGCTCGCCAGCGACATCCGGCCCGATCAAATCTGGTGGCAAGCCGAGCCCGGTAAACACAGCGGCGAAGGCGATGCTGAAGCCGGGCATACCGCGCGTGTGCCGAAAGCATTCGTCGATATGGCGCGGGCGGCGAGCTGTCATTGCAGCCCGGATCGCTGGGCCCTCCTGTACCGAATACTCTGGCGACTGACGCACGGCGAGCGCCACTTGATGCAGCTCAGCGGCGACACCGATGTCGCACGACTGACCCGTTACGCCAAGGCCGTGCGCCGGGACGTTCACAAGATGAAGGCTTTTGTCCGGTTTCGTGCGGTGGCCGACCCGCAGGCCGATGACGGCGAACCCCGCTATGTCGCCTGGTTTGAACCCGACCACGGCATCGTCGAATACGCCAGCGGCTTCTTCAAACGCCGCTTTGCCAACATGCGCTGGTCGATTCTCACCCCGATGGGCTGTGCCCATTGGGAAGGGGCAGGCGAGGTCTGGTTCTCGCCTGCCGTCGACAAGAGCGCGGCGCCCGACGGCGATGCGCTCGAAGACGCCTGGCGGATCTACTACCGCAGCATCTTCAATCCTGCACGGGTGAAGATTCGGGCGATGCAGTCCGAGATGCCGCAGAAGTACTGGAAGAACATGCCCGAGGCGCATCTGATTCCGGGGCTGATCCGCGACGCGGATCGGCGGGTGGCCGCCATGGAAGCCGAAACCAAGGATCAGGATGCGATGCACTGCGGTCCGCGTCCTGCGAGCCCCAATGTCGAGAACGCTGCAGCCGTTGCACGAGCGGCGCCCGCATCCCTTGAGCGGCTCGCACTGCAAGCGACCACCTGCCGTAATTGCCCGCTCTGGAGTCCGGCGACCCAGACCGTATTTGGGGAAGGGCCGAGCGATGCACGCATCATGCTGGTTGGCGAGCAACCCGGCGATCGCGAGGATCTCGCAGGTCGGCCGTTTTTGGGGCCGGCCGGGCAACTGCTGGATCGCGCGCTGGCCGATGCGGGTCTCGTGCGCGAACAGCTTTATCTCACCAATACGGTGAAACACTTCAAGTTTGCGAGCAGGGGCAAGACACGCTTGCACGCCAAGCCCGATGAAACCGAGGTAACGGCGTGCAAACCCTGGCTCGACAGCGAGATCGGCCTGGTCGATCCGGCGCTTATCGTTTGCCTAGGGGCCACTGCGGCACAGGCGCTGTTGGGCGGCGCGGCACGAGTGACCCGAGATCGCGGCCGTCCGATTGACTGGCAGGATCGCCGCTACCTGCTCACCGTCCATCCGGCTTATCTGTTGCGACGTGGTAGCGCGGCAGCGAATTCTTCCGAGTACGCGCGTTTTGTGACAGATCTCGCACAGGCGGTAGCTTGGTCGGCGTAAGTCGCCGGTTCCAGAGGCCCGCGAGAAATTCCAGAGCTCGGCCGCCGGGTGAAGGTCTGCCCTAGTCGGGTGAGCGGTGTGCGTGTCGCGCGTCCGATCAGGAGGATCCAGGGCGCATCCTCGCCCGTGTGCCGGTCCATGCCGTCTGGCTGCTAACGAGCTGCAGGCAAAAAAACCGCTCTCCAAGGAGAGCGGTAAGTCTGCACACGGGTTCTATTCGTTCAAGGAGCCTTGTTTAGATCGCGAGCGTCGGGTCGGTACGACGTGAGCGGCGAGCTACAACACCGACGCCAATCAGGCCGAGGCCGAAGAGCGCGAGGGCCAGTTCAGACGGTTCCGGGACGTTGACCGACGTGATCGATTCGGCGATGAACACGAAGTCCTGGAAATCCTGGTCCGTGCCGTCTTCCCAGCCGAAGATATACTCGTTCGAACCCCACACACCGGAGGAGCTGTCGGCGATCTGAATTACTTCTTCGTCATTACCCTGGTAGACCACGGAACGCTGCTGGCCGCCTTCATTCAGCCCCGGCGCCGAGTAGAAGATCCCGTTCGGGGTGTCGAGATAGAAGCCGAACAAGCTGTCAGCGAAGAACGTACCCGTATTACCGTCGAGGCCGAGTATGACTTCGTTGGAGGCGCTGAAGCCGATCAGCTGTTTGCTGCCCGTCGTGTCTGCGCCACTGTAGAGTTCGACCCGATTGTTTTCGTCGGCCGCGTCGAAGATACCGAGCGTGTTGCTCGAAGAATTGGCGGTAATTTCGATGATGATCTGGCTGAAGCTGCCCCCCGAGCCCTGGACCTTCCAGAAGCTGCTCGGTGAGAATTGATCGTCGTTCACATCGATGAAATTGTCCCCGTCGACCGCGATGTCGTCGAGGATCTGTTGGAGCGACGTTTCGCTTCCGGTTTGTACGGGAACCGCAAAAGCCTGACCGGCGAAAAGCATTGAGCCGGCTGCGGCGATGAGTAGATGTTTGAAAGTTTTCATGATGCCTTTTCCCTGAATGCCTGTGGGTGTTGAGGCCACTTGATTTCTTGCGGCAGATCGCCGGCAGAAGGGGTGTTGCAATCGATGTGCCAAAACTCAGAGCATTGATTAGTAAGATAAAAATATCGCGCGCTGGGGGTTTCAAGAGAAAGTTGTAAGGCCTGTCGACGTTTTCCATGTCAACCGATGCGCGCAGGATCCAGTCGTGTGTCCGAATGCGCTTGGCAACTTTTTACAGGCCGGTCCGGCCCAGGCGATAACGTGATGAAATGAAAGGCGATAGGACGACGTTTTTCGACGTGCCTACGCCACAGGCGTGTAAGTGGGTGGCGAATGCGTGGCGTATAACGATCGTCGTAAGGTTTGGCGACATATAAGCCCGTTCTCGCTTTGCCTCGTAGATCGGCGGCGAACCAGGAGTCAGTTCACAGCGCTGATTGATGGCTATCGGTATAGCGGCTTACGGTCCCGGGAAAGCTTCGAACAATGAGAAACGATAATGAGTGACTGGGACATCGCCGACATACCGCACCTCACAGGCAAGACAGCGGTTGTGACCGGTGCAAATAGCGGACTCGGGCTGGAGACCACCCGCGCACTGGCCGGTGCCGGAGCGCAGGTGGTGATGGCGTGCCGCAACGTCGGTAAGGGCGAGCATGCTGCCGAGCAGATTCGACGCGATCACCCGGCCGCGCGTGTTCAGGTCATGCCGCTGGATCTGGCGAATCTGTCGAGCGTGGAATCGTTCGCAGCGGATTTCCTGGCGAGTCATGAGCGGCTGGATATTCTGGTCAACAACGCCGGCGTGATGGCGTTGCCGTTGCGGCGCACGGCCGACGGTTTTGAAATGCAGATCGGCACCAACCATCTCGGCCATTTCGCACTGACCGGCCGGCTCCTGGACCGGCTTCGGGCCACGCCGGATGCCCGCGTTGTGACCGTATCGAGCCTTGCGCATACCTTCGGCAGTATCGATTCCGGTGATCTCAACTGGAATACGCGCCGGTACAAGCGCTGGCCGGCCTACGGACAGGCCAAACTCGCCAATCTGGTGTTCGCGTTGGAGCTTGATCGGCGTTTGCGTGCCTCCAGCGCCGATGTGCTGAGTGCGGCGGCCCATCCGGGTTACGCGGCCACACATCTGCAGCTCGCCGGGCCTGAAATGACCGGTTCGCGGTTGGCGGCGACCGGCATGCGCGTGGCCAACCGGGTATTCGGCCAGTCACAGCGTCGTGGCGCATTACCCAGTCTTTATGCCGCGACTGCAGGCGATGTCGAAGGTGGTGACTATTTCGGCCCGGACGGGTTTCGCGAGTTCTGGGGCAAGCCGACGCGCGTGAAGCCGGCGGGTCGTGCGCTCAAGCGTGACACGGCCGAGCGCTTGTGGGCTGTGTCCGAGCAGCTCACTGGCGTGTCCTACGGCATGTGACGGCCTGGCGCGGCGCCGCACCAATGGGCGAGCCTCGTCATTCGCGCGCAGCGCGGGCATGATCGGTAACGCCAGAGCGCGGTCCGTGCCGCGCCGATACAGGAGCATGCATGGCACGCAAACGCGACGGTGAGCGCAGCAGCCTGCTCGGTCAGGTCACCAGCTTGACCAGCAGCCTTTCCAAAAGTGCGTTGAGTGCGCTCGCCAGCCGGGTGGGCGGGCTGACGCTGGATATCGGCCGGACGATCATCCTCGATCGCGCCCAGCGCAAACTGTTGTCCGAAGAGCAGCGGGCCTGGATGGTGCGCGGTGGCGAAGCGATCCAGGATGCGCGCCAGACGGCTGGGCTATCGCGCGACGATCTGGCACGGGCTCTGGATCTGGAAGACAAGACCGTTCTGCAGGCCATGGAGCAGGGCTCGGCGACGGTGTCTTTCGATCTGCTGCTGCGTCTGACGTCGCTGCTTGCCCGCAACGATCCGATCCCGTTTCTCATCCAGCTCGTGCGTGGCTTCAACCCGCGGCTCTGGGCGCTGGCCGAGGACTGGGGCGTGGGCCGGCTGCCGACGATGGTCGAGCGCGATCGCAAGTGGATCAATATCTATCGTGGCAACGAGGCCGCGCGTCAGTTGCCCGAAGCCGACTTCGACGAAGTGATCGCCTTCTGTGAAAGCGCGCTGACCATGGCCGTACAGTTCAAGCAGACCGGCCGGGCACCCAGCGTTGCGGACCCGACGGACATGGCCGACGACGACGCCAGCTGACCCGCGGCCAGCTCAGTCGAACCGCCCGCCGCGCCCGGCGCCGCGCACGAAGCGATCAGCTCCCCCCGCCGCCTGATCGATGGACTCGAGACCGTGGCGGAATTCGTTGTCGAGCGCCGCGTCGTGGTCGAGCGACCACTGTTCGATCGCCGAGGCGCGGTCATGGCGCATGCAGTCTTGCGGAAAACCCGCGATCTGTTCGGCGAGTTCGAGCGCTGCCTCGAGTGCGGTGCCGTCGTCGACGACTCGATTGGCCAGCCCCCAGGCCAACGCCTCCTCGGCGCCGACTGCACGACCGGTCAGGATCATGTCCATGGCGCGCGAGGCGCCGATCAGTCGTGGCAGGCGCACGGTGCCGCCATCGATCAGCGGCACGCCCCAGCGCCGGCAGAAAACGCCGAAAACCGCCGAGCGTTCCATCACCCGTATATCGCACCAACAAGCCAGCTCCAGGCCGCCGGCGACCGCCGCACCGGCCACGGCGGCGATCACCGGCTTGGACAAGCGCATACGGCTCGGGCCCATCGGCGCATCGCCTTCAAGGTCGATACGGTTGCGTCGCTCACCAGAAGCCACGGCCTTGAGATCGGCGCCGGCACAGAAATAGCCGCCGGTGCCGGTCAGGATCGCCACCCCTAATGTGTCGTCGGCCTCGAACTCTCGGAAAGCGGCGGCCAGGGCGTCAGCCGTGGGGCGATCCACGGCATTGCGCGCCTCGGGCCTGTCGATGGTGACGATGAAGACCGCGTCGCGACGTTCGGTGGTTACAGACATGCGTGTGTTCCGATCGGGAGAGCGGCCGTGATCAGACGGCTTCGCCCCAGTAGTTGTAGGTCAGCACCCGCGGTCCGGGAATATAGCCTTGCTGCAGATCATCGACGCTAAAGCCGGCGGCATCGAGCAGTGCGGGTACGTCGCGATCCATATGGCAGTCGCCCGCAATACGTCGCCACGCTGGCGTAAGGCGGCGTTGCCAGCGCGCGACGGATGGCTCGGGCGCGAGGCCGTGCTCGCAGAACAGCAGTCGGCCGCCGGGCCGCAACGTGCGTTTCATCTCGCGCAAGGCGGCGACAGGATCGGGGATGCTGCACAGCGTGTAGGTGAGCACGACGGTGTCGAAACGGTCGTCTTCGACCGGTATCTGTTCGGCCGATAACGTCATTAGTTCGAGATCGAGCCCGGTGCCAGCCAGCCGTTTACGAGTGGTGCGGTTCATCTGGGTGGCCGGGTCCAGGCCCCAGATACGTTCGATCTGCTCGGCGCGATAGTGAGGCAGGTTCAGCCCGGTGCCGATGCCGACTTCGAGCACCTCGCCGCGCGCCAGTGGCACGATCTTGTCGCGCTGGCGACGAACCGGTCGCACGCCGCAGGCGAAATCGAGCAGGCGGGGCAGGCAATAGCGTTCGTAGAAAGTCATGGTCGGCCAACGAAAAATGCTGGCCCCTGTTTAGCATGCGGACGGCGCCGACGCATGCCGGGGTTGAATCGGCCGGATTCAAGGGCAGGTTCAGGGGTATCGCAAACGAGGTTCGTCCCATGCAAACAATAAAGATCGATCTGGTATCCGATGTCGTCTGCCCCTGGTGCGCCATCGGCGATGCGCGCCTGCAACAGGCGATGGATCGCCTCGCCGACGAATACGAATTCGAGGTGGAATGGCATCCGTTCCTGCTCAACCCGGATGTCCCCGCCGAAGGCCGCGACATCCTCGAACACTTGAGCGCGAAATACGGGCGCAGCGTTGAGGAGATGAAGAGCTCGCAGTACGACATCATCAACGCCGCGCGCGAACTGGGTCTGAACTTCGAGAAAGCGCTGGAGCGTCGCTCCTGGAGTACCTTCGATACCCACCGCGTGCTCGCCTACGCCAAAGAGCATGGCCAGGACGCGGCGTTCAATCGGGCACTGTTCGAGGCCTATTTCGGCCGCGCCGAAAGCCCGACCGACCCGGAAGTGATCGTGCCGATCGCCGAATCGCTGGGTCTGGACGGCGCGCGTGTTCGCGAAATTCTCGCTTCGGACGAATACGCCGAACAGGTCGAGCGCGAGATTGCCCATTGGCAGTCGCTGGGCGTGTCCTCGGTGCCGTCGTTCATCGTCGACAACAAGTATCTGCTGGCCGGCGCTCAGCCGCCGGAAACGCTGGCCGATGCCCTGCGCCAGATTGCCGGCGAGCGCGCCGAAAGCGCCTGATCGTTATTCGATGACTACTCGGTAGCCCCGGCCGGCGGGCGCGTTGGCTCCGGCACGTCGGTGTCGCTGACTCGAGCGCGCACGTTGGGTAGATAGTCCGGATAGTCGCGCTGGATGAAGTCCAGCAGCGCCTCGCGGATACGACAACGCAGATGCCAGAGCGCGACCGAATCATTCGAGCTCATCAGAAAACGAATCTGCATCGCGTGCTCGCCGGACTCGACGACCTGCGTGGTGCCCATCAGTTCGTCCCAGGTATCGTCGGCCTTGAGCAGGCGTTCGAATTCGGCGCGTAGCGGCGGCACGGGCATGCGGTAGTCGAGCCACATGAAAACCGGCCCCATCAGGCTGGTGGGGCGGCGGGTCCAGTTCTCGAACGGGTTTTCGATAAACCATTGCAGCGGCACGATCAGCCGGCGCAGATCCCAGGTGCGTAGCACCACATAAGTGGTGGTGACTTCCTCCACCCAGCACCATTCGTCCTTGAACCTGAGCACGTCCTCGATACGAAACGGCTGCGACAGCGCGATCTGCAGTCCCGCGAGCAGATTGGACAGCACCGGCCGTGCCGCAAAGCCGATGATGAGGCCGCCAATGCCCGCCGAGGCGAGCAGGCTGGTGCCGAGCTGGCGTATCGAAGGAAAGGTCATCAACGCGGCCGAGATGCCGATGATGGCAACGAGAACGGTCAGCCCGCGGGTCAGGAAACGGGCCTGGGTCTCGACCCTGCGCGCGGCATGGTGCCGGCCCTCGACCGCCGGATTGAGGCTGACGATGACGTCGCCGATGGCGGTGATTGCCTTCAATGCCGCCCAGGTCAGCGCCAGAATCAGGCACAGACTGTTGATGTGCCGTAGCGCTGCAAGCCAGGGGAGATCGTTGTCACTGGCATGCCAGACCGCCTGCAAGGCAAGCAGGAAGACCACGACGCCGCCGGCGCGATCGCACTGGCGAAGAAATTCGCGGGCGATTGCACGACGCTGGATCAGCCGGTAACCGAGGCGGATCAGCAGAACATAAACAGCGATTACGAGTATTGCCGTGCCGACGGCTGTGAACAGGGTCATGGCCGAGGCGCTGAGGGTCGGGTCTATGGCTTCAAGCATTCAAGGTGTTCCGTAGCCGGGCCGAAGCGTGGACCGACATGCGTGACAGAGAGACGATCTGTCACGCAGTTTCCCTGCCATAGGCTGTCGCTGGCAATCGTGTTGTAGCGCTCGCCCCGGGGGACGAGGCGGTCTCTAGGCCAGCATGGCGCCCAGCGAATACAGCCCGAAGCAGGCGCCGACCAGCAACGCGGAAGCGAGTGTAATCAGCGTACCGTTCACGCAATACTTGATAGTGGTATAGCGCCTCGGGTTGGTTTGCTTGAGCTCGCGCGTATTCGACAGTACCGGTGCCAGTTTGGCGAATACGGTGTTCGCCAGGCCGCGTTCGTCTTCGGCCGTGTTGGGCACCACAGTGGCGCGCATCAGGCCTTTATAGAAGAAGTTCACCAACGGCCCGACGATACGGGTCGGGCGCTCCACGTCGCACATCAGGATCACGCGGTCTTCTTCGGCGTCGTTGTGCGCGTAGTGCAGATACGTCTCGTCGAACAGCAGAGCCTTGCCGTCGCGCCAGGAGTAATCCTCGCCATCGATGTTGATGTAGCAGGGATTGGCGTTCGGGGTCGCCAGGCCCAGGTGATAACGCAGCGAGCAGGCCGCAGGGTCGGCGTGGCGCGTCAGCTTGGAGCCGACCGGTAACACGGAGAACATCGCGCCGTTCACGCAGGACACGCCTTCGAGCAGACGTGTGGTCTCCGGGCACATGCGTTTGGCGGAGTTGTGCGTGGTGCCGTACCAGCGCAGGTAGAACTTGCTCCAGCCGTATTTGTAGAACGTACGGAAACCGATGTCGTAATAGCCGCCCGATCCGGCGCTCTTGGTCTGCTCGAAAACGTCGTTTCGGTGCAGGGCCAGCGCCTCTTCGCGGATGACTTGCCAGTTGCGCTGGATGACCTCGAGTTCCGGAAATCGGTCGAGATCCATGATCGGTTGGCGTGCCCGTCGCTGCGTGAACAGGTAGAGCAGGCAGTTGAGCGGGCTGAACATCGGCCAGCCCTTGCGCAGGTACTGCTTGAAGCTGTCGTAGCGCACGTCGCCGCGAAAACGATAGACGTAGAGAATCGATCCTGCGACGAAAAGGAACAGGGTCGAGAAAGTCAGCAATAGGGGCACATCGGCTCCTCTGGCGTGGTCGCTGCGTGGTACGGCCCAACGCATTGTCGTTGCCATGGGCAGTAATCCGAACCTGCACGATGCCTGCAGCCGTATTAGCAAAGCATCAAGGGTGTAGTGCACATAAAGCGTGCTACGCCGATATGTCGAACGCGTGTCGGTGTGCGTGCCGACCCGCCGGTGCGAGTCGCTCCTGCCGGGCGGAAATCGGCTGAGAATTGCCTATGCGCTATCTTGTACGGGCGATTCGTTCAGCGTGGGGCCATTGGGGCTACGCAAGGCTGTGAGTCGCAGAAGGCGTTGGGGCGCCTGTTTCGACGTGATATTCCGCTACCGGTCGGCGCCGGCGCGGGAAAGCTATGCGCGCCGCGTAGAACCTGGCGCGCAAATGAAAAGAAAGGGATACGCATGCTGAATAACCGCAAGTCTTCGGGATCGATCCGCCGAGCCGTGATCGGCCTCCACCTGGTTTTGCTGCCGCTGTTGATGGGCGGCTGTGTCTGGCAGGCCGCACAGTTCTGGGTTGCGGGCGAACAGGTTGAACTGCGCGAAACCGATCCGGACGAACGCCCGGCGCCGGCTGACAAGCCCAAGCTACTGATTCTTGCCATCGACGGTATCGATCGGCCGTTGCTCTATCGCATGCTCAAAGACGGCGAACTCCCGGAGCTTGCCAAACTGCTGGGTGGTGATGGCAGCGGCGACGATTTCCCCCATGCCTATTTCGAGCGCTCGATGGTCAGCGTTCTGCCGTCGTCCACGGCCGTGTCATGGGCGACCACGGTGACTGGCGAAGATCCGGCCCACCACGGCGTCGCCGGCAACGAGTACTTCATACGCAAGACCGGCACGTACGCCGCGCCGGTGCCGGTCACGATCTCGAACGCCGAACAGGTGCTCAAGATCTATACCGAGGGCTATGCGAACGATCTACTGGAAGCGCCGACCGTGTACGAGCGCATGCGTGAGACCGATCCCGGCGTGCGCGTCTGGGTGGGTATGCACCAGTTCTATACTGGCGCGGATCGCCTGATTCTCACCGATCGCACGGCCATGCTTGAGGCGTTCCAGTCCTACTTTCAGGAACACGTGGTCTCGCACCTGACCGGCAAGGAAGCCCTGTCGCTGTTCCGGGAACTTGACGAAGAGGTCGTCGAGAACATGGATGACCTCATGGAGAGCGAGCCGCCGGCAGACGTCATCACGATCTACATGCCGGGGCTGGATCACTACGCCCACGTGGCCGACCGCGACCCGGACGAATCGCGTACCGAGTATCTGGAGAAAGCGATCGAGCCGATGATGAAGTCGCTACGCGAGACGCTCGAGGAAACCGGCGCGCTTGAAGACCGTTATGTACTGCTGACATCTGACCACGGCCATACACGAGTCACCCACGACGACCGCAACTCGTTGGGACTCGACGGCGAGGGCGAACCGCCACAGGTGCTGGAAAAAGCGGGCTTCACCGTGCGGCCGTTCGATCTGGAGGTCGACGAGGAGACGTTCTTCGATACCGCGCTCGCCTACCAGGGCGCGCTGGCGTATGTATACGTGGCCGATCGCAGCACTTGCAGCGACGGCGAGTCACCCTGTGACTGGTCCGAGCCGGCGCGCGAGGAAGATGTCGAGGCTGTGGCCGAGGCTTACTGGCGCAACAACCGCGACGGCGATCTTGTGCCCGAGATGCGGGATACGCTCGATATGGTGCTGGTTCGCACCCGGGCTTCTGATGAAGGTGAGGGCGATGTCTTTGAAGTCTATCTGGGCGACGGCAAGACCCAGCGGCTAGCCGACTATCTGGCCGCGAACCCGCACCCGAACTACGTCGACATGCCCGAGCGCATGCAGGGGCTCGCAGACGGCCCGCACGGCGACCGCGCCGGCGACGTGATCTTGGTTGCCCACAACGGCAACCGCGACCATCCCGACGAGCGCTTCTACTTCGCGTCCCTGTATCAGTCCTGGCACGGCAGTCCTTCGCACCGGGATTCCGACATTCCGCTGATCGTGGCAAACGCCGACCGTAGCAGCGCCGAGATCGAACAGACTGTCCAGAAAGTGCTCAAGGGTGAGTCCAGCCAGCGTCTGATCGGCGATTTGATACTGAATCTGCGCACGGGCGAGAAATCGAGTCGTGACGACGACCAGTAGTACTCCACCGACGCGGCCACCGACGAACGGCGACTGCCGCGGCCACGCCGACTGTTAGTCTTCGTGCACCCGTCTGAATAATAAGAACCGCGTCGCCATGCCAGCCAGTCGCACCGATCACGCCACCTCGCCGCACATCGCCATCATCGGGACCGGTTTCGGTGGGCTGTGCATGGCCATGCAACTCGTCAAGGCAGGCATTCGATCGTTCACGCTGTTCGAGAAAGCCGCCACGCTCGGCGGAACGTGGCGCGACAACACCTATCCGGGCGCGGCCTGCGACGTGCAGTCGCATCTGTATTCCTATTCCTTCGAGCCGAAGAGCGACTGGTCGCGCAAATTCGGCACCCAGGCCGAGATTCGCGAGTACCTCGAAGACTGTGCGGCCAAGTACGGGCTGCTCGAGCATATCCGCTTCGAGTCCGAAGTCAGTGGTGCCGTCTTCGATGACGCGCGGCAGAATTGGCGGCTGGATTTGGCTACGGGTGAAAGCGAAGTCTTCGATGTCGTGATCACGGCCTGTGGCCAACTCAATCAGCCGGCGTACCCGAATATTCCGGGCCGCGAGACGTTTGCGGGGCAGAGTTTTCATTCCGCGCGCTGGGATCACGAGGTGGATCTTGCTGGCCGCGACGTCGCCGTCGTGGGCACGGGCGCGAGCGCTATCCAGTTCGTGCCGCAGATCGTGGACCGGGTCGGCCGCCTCAAGCTGTTCCAACGCTCGGGTGCGTGGGTCGTCTCCAAGCCGGACCGGCCCTTCAAGCCGTTCGAGCAGAAGTTGTTCGCGCGCTTCCCGTGGTTCGATCGCGTCTATCGCACGCTGATCTACTGGAAGAACGAAAGCCGTGCGCTGGCCTTCACGCGCTTCGGTTTCCTGCTCGAGACTTTCGCCTGGATGGCCCGTTTCCAGGCGTGGCGGCAGATGGACAATGCAGACAAGCGCCGGCGTCTGATTCCGGATTACAAGATCGGCTGCAAGCGCATCCTGCTCGCCAGCGACTGGTATCCGGCTGTCGATCGCGACAATCTGGATCTGATCACCGACGGTATCGACCACATCGAATCGGACGCCGTGGTCATGAAAGACGGCACCCGCCACACGGCCGATGTGCTCATCTATGGCACGGGTTTCCATGCCACCGATTTCCTCGCGCCCATGGCTATATCGGGCCGTAACGGCGCCAGCCTGAACGACGTCTGGCGCGATGGCGCCGAGGCCTACAAGGGCATCAACGTGGCCGGCTTCCCGAACCTGTTCATGCTGTACGGGCCGAATACCAATCTGGCGCACAGCTCGATTGTGTTCATGCTCGAATCCCAGGTGCGCTATGTCATGCAGTGCGTGCAGGCCTTGCGCGACCCGCAAGTCGCGACCATGGACGTACGTGCCGATCGCCAGCAGGCCTACAACACCGATATTCAGAACCGGCTCGACGGCACCGTCTGGACCGCCGGCTGCGACTCCTGGTACACGAACGCCTCCGGTAAGCAGACCAACAACTGGCCCGATTTCACTTTTGCCTTCCGGCGCATGACTGCGCATCTGGCGCTCGACGACTACCAGCTCGACGCGCCGCGCGTGCCGAGTCGCGCCTCGACACCGCAGCGCGCGGCCGGTGGTGCATGACCGCGCAGCCGCTGACGACCGAAGCGCGCGAACGCATCATCGCCGTGCTCAAAGCCCTTCTGGCAGAACGTGGCCCCCACAAAACGATCTGCCCCTCCGAAATCGCGCGCGAGCTGGGCGCCGGGAGCGACGCCGAGGCGAGCCAGCAGTGGCGCGCGTGGATGCCGGTGGTTCGTACCGTCGCCGGTGAACTGGCTGCCGCTGATGTGATCGTGGTCACGCAAGGTGGCGAGCCGGTGGATATTCGCAGCGTTCGCGGGCCCGTGCGTATCGGTCGGCCTTCGGCAGCAACCAAGGCGTCGAACTAAGATTTCGAGCTTAGCCGAAGGCTCGGTCGGGTCGCCGTTCTCCGACGGATACGCCGCACGAAGCCCTCGGTCTCGCCCACCGCGAATGTAGTTGCCGCGGCGAACTGGCTGCTCGAACGGCAGGATCAGGCCAGAGACGAAATTGTTCACGATCGTCTGCAGGCGGAAACCGATGCCGACCGACAGCGCCGGCAATGAAGGCCCGCTTGCTCAGGTCCAGGCCAACATGGCTGAGCAGAACCAGCGCGGTGATGACGAACAGCACATGGCCGGTAACGGTAGAGCCTGCCTCACCGGTAAGGGTCTCCATTTGGCGTGCGCACCAACCACTGGTTTTCCATGCGCCCGAACGGCCAGCGGATCAGCGTGGCGACGACAACCGGAATCATCGTGCCCATCAACAGCCGCGCGGGGATGACGCGCACCTGGCCGACGTTGAACCCGGTCCAGGCAAAGGAGCGCAGCAGGTCGAAGCTCGCGCGCGACAAGCCCCACAGCTGCAGCACGACAAGCGGTAGCGCCAGCCAGATCAGCACGTGGATGAGGGCCGCGAACAGCTCTGCCTCGCGAAAGCGTTCGTCGTGCTCGACGCGCAGCATGTGGCGAAGCCGCCGCTGCCAGCGATAACGGCCTTCGTTCAGACCGTCTGCCACCCGATCGACGGTACGGCTGGCGAGCCAGGCGACGAGCACGGCGGCAAGTGTCCCCGCGGCGGGGCGTAGCGGCAGATCGGTGAAACGACCGGGTTGGAGCCGGTCGGAAATGCTTAGGCCGACGGCGGTCAATGCCAGTGCTGCGACCAGCAGCGTGAGAAACGTATAGCGGGCCACGTACGCGCGACCTGCGGATACAGGGCCGGTAAGGGTCTCCATTTGGCGTGCGCACCAACCACTGGTTTTCCATGCGCCCGAACGGCCAGCGGGTCAGCGTGGCGACGACAACCGGAATCATCGTGCCCATCAACAGCCGCGCGGGGACGACGCGTACCTGGCCCACGTTGAAACCCGGTCCAGGCAAAAGAGCGCAGCGGGTCGAAGCTCGCGCGCGACAAGCCCACAGTTGCAGCACGACAAGCGGTAGCG
>NZ_APND01000005.1:0-336206 GCF_040361215.1 Salinisphaera dokdonensis CL-ES53 | reverse complement strand
GAGACTAGCGTCTCGATTTCTGTCGGCATCTTCAAGATGCGAGGTCTTGAATCGTGCATAGCAGCGACGTGCGGTGAGGAATGGTTGCCCCGTCCACCGCTTGACCGAGTGCCTTTCACTTGGCCTGATCGACCGCACCTGGCAGCCCGACATGGGGATGATAATCGTCGTGGCTCAGCGCAGCCGATGATAGTATTTCGTCGAGCTACATCAATCGCATCAGGGAGTTGTCATGAATCAGGTTATCTATCTCGTCGGCCTTGTGGTCGTCGTGGTCGCGGTGCTGTCGTTTGCGGGCATCCTGTAAGACGATAATTGTCGGCGCGATGTTTAGCGCACAGCAGTACGTGCCGGGATTTTTAAGCCCCACCGACTAAAGGCTGCCGACACGGCCCGTAGATAGAAGCGCCCGAAGTAACGGCTGCAATGGCCAACGCTTCGGGCGCTTTTTTCGTTGGGTAGCGCATGGGCGTCGGATGCGCACGATAGCGGCGGTAAGGTCTTACATTGTGTGTCTGAAATTTCGGATTCACTCCCCGATTAATAATACGTCGACCTCCATACTGGGCCGAATAGCAATTTTTGCGTTTAGCCTCGAAGGGTGTTGTAGGCAGACGACAGCGCCTGAAGCCTGTGCTTTAATCGATCAGAAGCGGCGTAGGCGCTTTTGGTGCCCGGCCGAGTCCGTTGGAGGGGAGACGGATGAATCGAAGCCGGGGCCCGCTATTCTGGGTTTATCTTTTCGTGCTTCTGCTTGGCACGAGCGCGTGCTCGGAGCAGGCCAACGATGCGGAGGCGCCGGCCGAAGCAGTATCGATGTCGGAAGACGCGACCGGCCAGGCGCCCGTCCCCGTGCCGGCTGCAGAGGTCGCGGTGGTCGAGGCGCTGCCACAGCCCGTGGCCACGGCGAGATCAGAAGAGTCTGTTCCGCGTGATCTCGTGGCCCAGACCCGCTACAAGGCAACGCTGGCGGTCGACAAGTCGCTGTCGCATCCGGGGCCGGCGGGCGAGCTGCGCGTGTGGATCGGGCACGAATCGCAAAGCGCCGATGTACCGGCCCATATGGTGTCGGACGATGCGGTGATGCCGGCACTCGGCGACTGGTCGGTCGTTACGCCGTTTGCGCCGGATTTCGATGTCGAGCCGGCTCATTCGGAATGCGTGAAGGTTCACCCCAGCGGTTCCGAACTGCAGTTCGCGATCGTGCCGAAGGCCAGCGGCACGTTCCCGGTGGGTGCGCGGGTGATGCTTTACGACAATGCTCAGTGCAAGGGCGCCGGGATCTCCAAGGCGGCGCGCACCCTGCGCGTGACCGTCGAGGTGAATCAGCGCAGCGTGATCGTCGGGCATCTTCTGCAGGTCTGGGCCGTGGTATGGGACAACATCCTCAAGTTCATCGGCGGCGCGTTGGCGATTCTCGTTGCCTGGCTGTTGGCGCGTATGCGGCGGCGCAGCGGGCAGAGCGAATAGGCATTCAGGCGCGACGGTCAAGACGTGTCGCTCTAGAGCCTTTGCAGCAGGTCCTGTTTCTTTGCGGCGAACTCTTCGTCGGTCAGCACGCCGTCGCGGTGCAGGGCGCCGAGTTCCTTGATGGCATCCAGTATCTCGGTACTGCTCTGTGTTGAACTCGCGTCGGCGCAGTTTTCGCCGTTGTCGGCCATTCGGTCGGATCGGGTCGGGCCGTCGGCGTTTTGCCTGCTGCTATCACAGCGTTCCAACTGCGCCAGCTCGAGTTCGCCGAACGGTGTGGTGAAAACCAGACTCCCGGTTGGGCCCTGCTGTGCCTGGGAGATGCCGGTGATGTGATGATCCGCTGTCTTGTAAAGATCGACATCGTGGCCGTGTTGAATGGCCAGACGCGCGGCATCGTCGAAGAAGGCATAGGCCAGATCGTCGGCCTGGCCGGTGGCGACCGGGTCGCCCCATTCGGCGGGCCACCAGCGTTGCCGGGGTGCCGCACTGGTATCCCAGGCGCGCGCCGTCGGGCTGATTCTTTTTCGGCCCGGCTGCTCCTGTACCTGTTGTGCGCGCAGCAGTGCCGAGAGGCGATTGCACAGTGACTCGATCGCGTTGTTAAGCACGCGGTCGCCGGGGGTGGTCGTCATGATCAAGCCGCCACGCATCCACTGCCCGGGGCCGTGGAATTCGTCGTGATCGAACATCGCCATGTCGCCGCCGCCTTCGGTCACGGCCTCGAACAAGTGGCGTACTGCCGCTTCGCTGAAGCCGTATTGTTCGGCGAGGGCGGCCAGGCGTGTTTCGTTGAAGGTATCGGTCATGGCTGGGACGACATCGTGTGGGGAGTTTCCGGTGCAGAACGCTCGAGTTCGAGACCTTGGCTTTTGCCCGTGACAAGGAAACTAGGGCCGTATTTCCACAGACCAAGTCCGTGATTTATCTCGGGCATGGATAGACTAGTAACGTCCAGGCCCGGTGCAGGCGGTGGACTTCCGGCCCATGCCGCATCGGCTGCATTGCGGACCGCAGTTAGCGTGTGTTCCGCACACGGTTGAAAATTCGTCGTTTCTTGTGTGGCTAGTGATACGATCGAGCTTGATCACAGACGCCGTGATCGTATTACGCATATTGGAGCCAAAAAATGCGCAACATCATCTATCTGATCGGCCTCGTGGTCGTGGTCGTTGCAGTGCTTTCCTTCCTGGGCGTCATGTAGCGACGTACGTCAAAGCCTGGGGCGTCGGCGGACGATGAGTGCCGACGATTCCCGGGCCTGCTGCGGCATGCTCGGACTGCGCACGCGCCATATTCGGGCGTGCGTAGTCCGGTGTGCTGGCGGTGCCTGTGTCGGTCTTCTGGTCTAGAGGGGAGTGGCGATGGCAGGTGAAGAGTTCGAAGGCGGCTGTCAGTGCGGCGCAGTTCGTTACCGCGTAACGGGCGAGCCGATGATGACGGCCATATGCCATTGCAGCATGTGCCGCCGGGCACATTCGGCGCCGGCCGTGGCATGGGCCTTGTGCGCGCAATCGCAGGTGGTGTTCTCGGGCCAGCCGCTCCGTGAGTTTTCCTCCTCCGATGAAGCGCAGCGCGGCTTCTGTGCCGATTGCGGTACGCAGATCAGTTTTACGGCGAGCTTTTTGCCGGAGCTGATCGATATTTCGATCGGCAGTCTGGACGACCCGGACGCCATCCACCCGCAGCTTCACTATTGGCATTCCCGCCATCTCGCCTGGGCCGAGTTTGCGGACACGCTCCCGCGTTATCTCGAGTTGCCGCCCTTCGGCGACGACTAGATATTGCGTTTGTCGGCATACCATGCCGGCCGCCGAATCGATCCCGGCGAGAAGCCCGCAACGGTTTTCGGGATGGGTGGGTTCGCTGGTCGCTTTTCGACACGTCATCCCGTTTTAGCTATACAGCCGCTTGATCCGCTGGCGTGCGCTCGGCAGGTCGCTGAAAGCCGTGTGCAAATAGATGCTTGACGTAGGCCGCCGTACAGCCAAAACTCGAAACGAAAGGCGGTTTCGAATAGTTACGATAAACGTGACTTATACATATAAATCATCCGCCACGAGATAATTACAACAAGCCCACACTCTGGAGGAGGAGTCATGGCGACCAACCCGGATGAATTTGCATCCAGCGCGTCGACGAACGCGCGACCTGCCGTAGCACCCATGCCCGAAGTCGACGCCGAGTCGCTGGCGCAGACCATCGAAGCTCATGCCAAGACCGCGCCCAACGCGCCGTGTCTCGAGTATCTCGGGGTGTCGATCAGCTACGGCGAGCTGGATCGCTGGGCGAATCGCTTTGCGAATCTGTTAAAGGACCTCGGCGCGGGGCGCGGGGACGTCGTCGGCTGTCATTTGCCGAACACGCCGCAGTACGTCATCGCGCTGGTCGCGGCATCGAAACTGGGTTGTGCCGCCTCGGGCGTGTCGCCGTTGCTGACCGCGCCAGAGCTTAAGTACCAGGTGGAGGATGCGGGCATCCGTTTCCTCGTGACGCTCGATCGCCTGTACGAAACAGCGCTTGGCCCCAACGACGGCAAGCTGCCGAACCTGAAGGCCGCGATCGTCTGCTCGCCGATCGATTTCCTGCCGGGCTGGAAGAAGACGCTGGCGCACCTGCTCAAGAAGGTGCCCAAATTCAAGCTGCCGAGCACGCAGCAGCTCAACCTCATCGAATTCTGGCCGGCCATCAACGGTGCGGACGACACGCGCGTGTCCAGCGAAGTGGCGATGGACGACGTCGTGCTCATCCAGTACACCGGCGGCACCACCGGCAAGCCTAAGGGCGCGGAACTCACGCTGCGCAACACGCAGTCGAACGCCGCGCAGAGCGAGGCGATGGTGCACTACGAAGTGGGCACCGAGACGTTCGCTTCGGTCTTTCCGTACTTCCATGTCGCGGGGCTGGGCGTGTGCCTGATGGGCCTGCGTAACCGGGCGAAGCTGATTGTGGTGCCCGATCCGCGCGATCTGAAGTCGTTCTGCAAGGCGATGCAGGCGCACCCGCCGACGTTCTTCGGCAACGTGCCGACGCTGTACCAGATGCTGCTCGGCGAGCCGGAGTTCGCGAAGGTCGATTATTCCAATCTCAAGATCGCAGTGTCCGGCGCCGGGCCGATGCCGGCGGAACTGATTCCCAAGATCGAGGCCATCATCGGGCGGGGCAAGTTCTGCGAGGTCTACGGCCTTACCGAGACCAGCCCTCTGTTGACCATGAACCCGCTCGGCAAGGCCAAGCCGGGCACCATCGGCGTCGCGTTGGCGGGCACGGATATCCGCATCGTCGATGCGGAAACGGGCGACGAGGAAATGCCGGTCGACGAGCCGGGCGAGCTGATCGCCAACGGGCCGCAGGTGTTCGGCGGTTATCTCGGCCTGCCCGAGGAAACCGCGAAAGCACTGCGTGATTTCGACGGCAAGCGCTTCTTCTATACCGGCGACATCGCCAAGCGTGACGCGGATGGCTATTTCACCATCTGCGACCGCAGCAAGGACATGCTGATCGTCGGCGGCTACAAGGTGTTCTCGGTCGAGGTGGAGAACGCGCTCAAGGCGATGGATGAAATCGATCTGTCGGCCGTCATCGGCAAGCCCGACGCGGAGCGTGCCGGCAATGACCAGGTCAATCTCTATGTCCAGCTGTCTGCGGAGGCCCAGTCGCAGCCGCAGGATCAAGTGAAGGAACGGATCATGGCCTTCTGCCGCGAGCACTTGGCGCCCTACAAGGTGCCCAAGCAGATCCACGTCATCGACGAGATTCCGCTCACGCCGGTCGGCAAGGTCGACAAGAAGGCGCTACGCAACTAGGCGCCGCGCAAACAGGAAGGCCGGCGCCCAATGTGGACGCCGGCCTTTTTTTTGCGGTTTGGCTTGCGGCCGCGGCTAGTTTTTCTTGGCGTTCTCGCTGCGGATCTTGGTCACCTTGTCGATGATGTTCTGATTGACCTCGGCACATTGCTTGAGCGAGGTGTCGGCGCCGCATTCGATCATCAAATCCATGGTATTCCCGTTGGCGTCGTTCACCTTGAAGTGAATCGACGGCGACGCGGCCGGCATGACCACCGCGCCATGCTTGCCCTGGGGCGGATGCTTGGGATGGTCCGAACCGCCGCAGGCGGTAAGCGCGAGACTGCCGGTGACAAGCGCGGCGAGGGTGACGGTCCTGAGCATGAATACCTCGGTTGCATTCAGTGGAAACAGCATGCTCGAGTATCCGGCCTGGATACCGCCATGCGCAACCGCGACAAACGTGTTGCCCGCTAGGGCCTGTTGCCGCTTCACGCGACACCGCGCCGAAAGCCATTTTTTCGCAAGACAATACGCAGCGTGCGTCGTGTAGCCGCGCTACATGAGCGAGCTGTAACGCCGTACTGCGGGGAAATGGCCATCGTCCCGGAGGGTTGCGGCCCAAAATCACGCCATCCGGCGTTGCAGGACTTGGCCTTGGAATGCCAAGGCCGGCGCCCTGCGCCTTGTCTGACGCGATTTGGGATGCAACGCGGGGCCGTGTGAAACAGCAACAGGCCCTAAACGTAGGCGTTGAGGAAGGATCGCAGCTGCGGTTCGCGCATGGCGCCGGTCTTGGTGACCTTTTCCTCGCCATCGACATACAACACCAGCATGGGCGTGCCACCCAGGCCGTATTGCGGCCGGGTGTTGTTCGTCGAGGCATCCATGCGAACGATGGTCAGGCGATCGGCGTAGGTCTGTGCCGCGTCGGCGAGCAGCGGTTCGAGACGGGCGCAATAGGCGCAGTTCGGTACATGAAACTCGACCAGGACAGGGGTTTCGGCGCTGGCAAGCAGGGTTTCGAGTTCGGCGTCGGTGGTGTCGGCAAGGTTCTGGCTCATGGCGCTTCCTAGGTTAGCGTTGATCCGGTATCCGGCCGGGGCGTTCTTTATCCGCTAGCGTGCCTTAAAACGCTCGTGTCTACTGCATGATGTCGGGCGCGATCACGGAATTGCCGCGCGATTGGATACGCCCACATCCGCGCCAAACCGGATAAGATCATAGTAGTTGCAGATACAAGGATAGTGATGATCGTTACGAATGCCGCTCGCGCGTCGCGCGCAAACCGCGCCGGCCGTTGCGGGGCATGGCACTGATGGCAAAGATGAAGCTCTCGTCGGTGCTCACGATTGCCAGTGGCGTGCTGGTGACGCTGGTCACGGTCGCACTAGCGCGTCTGTCCTTCGGGCTTATCCTGCCGCCGATGCGCGAATCGCTCGGTCTGAGCTACGAGCAGGCCGGCAATCTCGGTACCGCAACGGCGCTAGGTTATCTCGCGCTGGTGATGGTGGCCGGGGCACTGGCCTCGCGGCGGGGCGGGCGCATATCGATCCTGCTTGGGCTGATATTCGTGATCGTCGGTTTCGCCGGGCTGAGCGTGGCGACCGCCTACTGGCAGCTGCTGGTCTTGATGACGATGCTCGGTTTTGGGACGGCATTTGCCTATACGCCGCTCATTTCGCTCATCGCGACATGGTTTCCACAGCGGCGGGGGCTGGTTATCGGCTTGCTGAACAGCGGTGTGGGTACCGGCATGATGAGCGCGGGGTGGGTCGTGCCCTATCTCAGCCAAGCCTATGGCGACGACGGCTGGCGCTGGGTCTGGGCGTTGTTCGGCGCCGTGGGCGTGCTTGCCTTCGTGGGCGCCGTACTTTTCCTGCATAACCCGCCGCGTCCCGATGTGGCAGCGGCCGCCGGCGAGACGGCCGCCGCGCGGCGCCAGGCTGTACGTCGTGCCGTATTCCGCAATCCTTATGTGATAACGGTTGGGATGGTCTACGGCATTATCGGTATGACCTACATCGTGCAGGCGATTTTCATGTTCAGCTTCGCGCTGGATGAGGGCGTGGACCCCAAAATTGCCGGTTTCATGGCCTCGTTCATGGGTTTTCTGGGGATCGTGTTCGGACCGTTGTGGGGCAGCGTTTCGGATCGCCTGGGCCGTGGCCAGAGTCTGGCGTTGGCGATGGGCATGGCCTTCGTCAGCACCGTGATACCCGTGCTGTGGCCGACGCTGGCCGGGTTTGTCGCGCACTTCGTGATTCTGGGTGTGTGCGTAACCGGCATGTTCACGTCCGCTCTGGCCGCATCGACCGAGCGAGTCACGCCCCACGAAGCGCCCCTGGCGGTGAGCTATGTGACCGTCTTCTTCGCAGCCGGCCAGCTCCTGGGGCCGGCGGCGGCAGGCTGGCTGATCGGCTCGACCGAAGAATTCCGTCTCACCTTCGGCCTGAGTTCCGCGATCATTCTCGCCGGCGCGGTCTTGAGCTGGCGCCTGACCCGGCTCGGCCCGGCAGACGAACCGGCCGTAGCTGAGCACACAGGGCGAACGCGCTGACGCGAGCGCGTATCTGCCGCCTGGTCCGGACCATGCCCACATGCGGAACGTAAGCGGGTTTGGCCGCCCCGGGCTTAGCCTGCGCACGATCCGACCTAACGTATAGCCCGCGAAAACCCTGGTGGATCGATGGCCTGCGCTCGTCGTTCGCAAGGGCGGGTTTGCGCTCCTGTGCTTGTTGCGATATAAGATGCGAATGATTCGCAACTGCGGATAGGGCCGTTTGTCATTAGGACGTCCGGACGGGCGCTAAAACAAATGGATAACTCAGGGGAACGAAGCGCGGCTGGCAGCGCCAGCCCAGCGATTGGATGCGGCCTGAGCGGGCTGATTCATCCGACATCGCTTCGATTGGGGGGCACATGACATTTCGCCGCACCGCCATTACGGCGGCTATTCTTTCCGTCTATGCCGTGCCGCATCTCGCGCGGGCACAGGCCAACGACGCCGAGCAGCCGGAAACGCCGCAGACCGAGTCCGCGATCCTGCAGCTCATGCCGATCGCGGTCGACGGCAACCGAGTCGGCAGCTATCGCGCCCGCGAGATGCAATCACCCAAGTACACGGCGCCGCTGCGGGACACGCCGCAGTCGGTGACCGTGATCACCGAGGAAGTGATGCGTGACTCCGGTGCCACGTCGCTGGAGGAGGCGGTGCGCCAGGTCCCGGGCATTACATTCCTCGCGGGCGAGGGCGGCCAGCCGATTGCCGACCGGCCGGTGATCCGCGGTTTCAACTCCACATCCAACCTGTTCGTCGACGGCGTGCGCGATATCGGCGACCAGAGCCGCGACGTGTTCGATCTGGAAGCGGTGGAAGTCGTCAAGGGCGCCGATTCGGTCTATGCCGGTCGCGGCTCCGGTGGCGGTAGCATCAACCTGGTGTCCAAGACGGCCAAGTTCGCCGACTTTACCCAGGGCAGCTTCACCGTCGGCACGGCAGACAAGTTCCGGGCCACCGTAGATCAGAACTGGAAGCTCGGCGAACAGGCCGGCTTTCGTGTCGGCGTGCTGGCCGAGTCCAGCGGCGTGCCGGGGCGCGATGATGTCGACTACGACAAGTACGGCATTTCGCCGTCGCTGGCCTTCGGCATCGGCGAGGCCACGCGCGTGACGCTCGATTACTACCACCTCACCGACAAGGGCACGCCCGACTACAGCATTCCCTATGATCTCTCGACTGGCCTGCCGGTGACCGAGACGTTGGGCGTGGACTCGGACAACTTCTACGGTCTGCTCAGTCGCGACTTCCGCGAGACCAAGACGGATATCGGCACGGTCATCGTCGAGCACGAGCTCAACGACAGTCTGCGGCTGCGCAACGTCAGCCGCGTCGGGCAGTCGACCAACGATTACGTCGTGACCAATCCGGATGATTCGCGTGGCAACGTCGAGGATGGCTTCGTCTATCGCTCGGTGAAGCAACGCGCGAGCGAGACGGAAACCTTCGCCAACCAGCTCGATCTGTCGGGCGAGTTCAACACGGGCCGATTTGCGCACAGTTTCACCACGGGTCTGGAGCTCAGCCGCGAGAAACGCCGCTCGGACTCCTACAACGTGACCAGCGCCGCCGCGGCCTTCGGCTCGGACTGCAGCAGTACCGACGTGGACCCGGCGACCGGTCTGACGTTCGGCCAGCTGCTGCGCGACAACGGCGACTGCACGAGCCTCTACGATCCCGAGCCCTACGACGACTGGCAGGGCACCATCGAACGCGCGGGCGACCCGACCCATTACCAGACCGACGTTGCCGCGATCTACGGCTTCGACACGATGGAGCTCAACGAGCACTGGCTGGTCAGCGCCGGTCTGCGTCTCGACCACTACGAGACCGAAGCGCATACGCCCTCGGCACCGGGCAGTGATGTCGATGCGAGCGACAGCTTCGTGAACTACCAGGTCGGCCTGGTCTACAAACCGGTCGAGGCGGGTTCGATCTATTTCTCGCATGGCACCAGCACCACGCCGGCGCCGCTGGCCGGCAATGACAGCGACGCGCCGGACGCCGGTGGTGTGGGTCGTCGCGGCTTTACGCCGGATAACACCAATCTCGATCCCGAAGAGACGACCAGTTTCGAGATCGGCACCAAGTGGGAGCTGTTCGACCAGCGGCTGCTGGTCACCGCCGCGGCGTTCCATCTGAAACGCGACAACGCGTATATCCAGACCGGCGCGGGCGATCAGGAGTATTCCTATGCCGGCGAAACCCGGGTGCAGGGCGTCGAGTTCGGCCTGTCCGGGCGAATCACCCCGAGGTGGCAGGTTTTCGGTGGTTACTCCTATCTCGATTCCGAGCTTACCGAAGGCGGCTTCGAGAACGTGGCCGAAGGCGAGCAGCTGCCGAACGTGCCGGAACACAGTTTCACCCTGTTCACCAACTATGCGGTCACGTCGAACGTTGCCGTGGGTGGCGGCGCGACCTATGTCGACGAGGTCTTCGGCAGCCTGTCATCCGAGCCGCCCAAGCGCGTGCCGGACTACTGGCGCTTCGATGCCAATGCGTCCTGGCAGGTCTCACCCTCGACGCGGCTACGTCTTAACGTGCTCAATCTGACCGATGAGACGTACTACACCAAGGCGTACAGTTCGCACTATGCGGCGCAGGGGCCGGGCCGTCAGGTGCTGCTCTCCGCGGACTTCATCTTCGAATAGGCGCACGCGATGCTGATCACCATTCCCGACGTGCTCTCGCCCGAGCATCTGGCGCAGTGTCGTGCGCGGCTGGATGCCGCCGAGTGGGTCGACGGCAACGTCACCTCCGGCCACCAGTCCGCGCGGGCCAAGAGCAACGAACAGGTGCCCGAGGAAAGCGACGCCGCCCGCGAGGTGGGCGGCGCGATCATGCAGGCGTTGTCGTCGCACCCGACCTTCATGGCGGCAGCCTTGCCGCAGCACGTATTTCCGCCGCTGTTCAATCGCTACGGCGTGGGTCACCGCTTCGGCGCGCATATCGACAACTCGATCCGCCAGCATCGCCAGAGCGGGGCACGGATCCGGACCGACCTGTCGGCCACGCTGTTCTTTGCCGGGCCGGAGGAATATGACGGCGGCGAACTGGTGATCGAGGACAACTTCGGCACCCAGAAGGTCAAACTACCGGCAGGCCATCTCGTACTCTATCCGGCGAGTAGCCTGCACCACGTCACCGAAGTCACGCGCGGGCGGCGCATGGGCGCGTTCTTCTGGATCCAGAGCATGATTCGCGACGACGGCCAACGACGCATCCTCTGGGATATGGATCAGGCGATTCAGCAACTCACGCTGTCGGTCCCCGAGCACCCGTCGCTGGTGAGCCTGACCGGCACTTATCACAACCTGTTGCGGCGCTGGGCCGACGTTTAAGCCATAGCGCTTTAAACGCGAACTTTCGGTGCTTTGCTTCTAGGCCGAGCCGGTCGGGCGTTCGGGTTCGAACAGGGCCAGGGCATGCCCGGCACAGATGCGGGTATCCACCGCGGCACCATCGTCCAGCTGGTGCTCGTGGTTGGTGCGTACGCGCAGTTGGGCGCCACTGTTCAGGCGTACGCCGTAGAGGCGCGTTTCCCCCTCGTAGCGGCTCCATTCGATATGGCCGTTACCGTCGTTCGCGGCGGTCACCGAGAGATCGTCCGGGCGCACCAGTACATCGACTCGTGTGTCAGGCGAATGCGCGACGTCGCCGATCGGGGCATCGCCCAGCGCGGTATGCACATGCGTGCTGCCGAGCTCGCCGGGCAGGAAAGCTGCATCGCCAAGAAAGTGTGCGACGAAACGGCTCGCCGGCTTGCGAAAACAGGCATCCGGCTCATCGATCTGTTCCAGCCGGCCGTCACACATGATGCCCATGCGATCACCGACCGAGAGTGCTTCGGTCTGATCGTGGGTCACCCAGATCGCGGGCACGCCTGCAGCCTTGAGCGCCTGGCGGATCTCCCAGCGCAGCTGGGCCTTGAGCGCCGCGTCGAGGCTGGCCAGCGGTTCGTCGAGCAGCAGTAGTGCCGGCGCGTGGGCCAGCGCGCGGGCGAGGGCAACGCGCTGCTTCTGGCCGCCGGACAGCGTATCCGGCATGGCGTGCCGATGTTGTTCCAGGCCAAGTTGTTTCAGCCAGCGCTCGGCCGGTGCGCGATCCTTGAGCCGGAAGGCGATGTTGTCCTCGACGTTCAGGTGCGGGAACAGGGCGAAATCCTGGAACACCAGCCCGACGTGGCGTTTCTCCGGCGGCACGTTGCGCTTGCTGTCGATACGCAGCTTGCCGATCCGGATCTCGCCGGCGGCAGGCTGGATCAGCCCTGCGACGGTACGCAGCACGCTCGTCTTGCCGCAGCCGGTGGGACCAACGAGGGTGAGGATCTCGCCGTCGCCGAGTGTCAGGCTGAGGTCGCGCACGGCCGTGGCGTCGCCGTAGTGCACACACAGGTTGTGTATTTCCAGCATCGTCAATCCCTTGCTAGCCCGCGGTCAGACGTCGGCGCCGGGCTTCACCCGACAGCATGAGCACCAGTGCGACGCCCGAGACGAGCACGAGTGCCAGCGCGGGTACCGCGCCGCGGCCGAGGTGGCCTGCCTCGTAAACCCGCCACAGATAGGTCGCCAGCGTATCGAATCCGGTCGGGCGCAGCAGCAGCGTCGCCGGCAGCTCGCGCATGGCTTCAAGGAACACGAGCGCGGCCGCCGCCACGATGCCGGGCAGTATCAGCGGCAGGCTCACGCGCCTGAACACCTCGCCCGGTGTGGCGCCGAGGCTGCGTGCCGCGCCCACCAGGTTGTTTTCGACCCGTTCGGTGCTGGAGCGCACGGCGCCCACGGCCAGCGGCAGGAATCGCAGTATATAGGCCAGTACCAGCAGGGCCAGTGTCTGATAGAGCAGGGGTAGCCGCAGGCCCAGATAAAGCAGGGCCGTACCCATCACGATGCCCGGAATGCCGAAGCCGAGATAGGTGATGCGCTCGCACAGCCGCCCGAACCATCCGGCAGACGCCGCATAGGCCACCGGCAGGGCCACAATCACCGCACCGAGTGCGGCGAGCAGCGCAGCGTAAGCGGAATTGAGCGCGTAGCGTGGTTCAAAACCGACCACGCCTTCGCGTACCAGCCAGGCCCCGAACACGGCGACCGGCAGCACGATAGCGGCAAGCACGACCACGCCGGCGAGGGCGAACGCGGTACTGTTCACGGCGCGACTCAAGGGCAGCTGAAGTACGCGGCCGGGCCGCTCGCGGCGCACGCGTATACGCGACTCGAAAAACAGCACGATCACCACCAGCGCGAGCAGTTGCAGCGACATGAGCGCGGCGCTATCCAGACCGAACGCGTGGTAGTCGACGTAGATCATGCGCGTGAAAGTATCGAGATGCATGATCGCGGGCGTGGCGAAGTCCGAAAGCGTATAGAGCGCCACCAGCAGCGCGCCGGCGGCGATGCCGTTTGCCGCCCGGGGCAGTACGATCCGGAACATCGCGGCGGGCAACGTCAGGCCGAGAGTGCGCGCGGCATCCACCACGTTGGCGTCGAGACTTTGCAGTGCCGCACGGGTGGAGACGAGCACGAAGGGATACGTATAGAGCGTCATTACCAGCGACGCGCCAATCAGTCCTTCAGCGCGCGGCGTGGCAATGCCGGTAAGGGTTTCGATCTCGCCGCCAGGCCCGAACGCGGCGAAGAACGCGAAGGCGCCGAGATAACTCGGAATCGCCAGTGGTGCGGCCAGCAGCGCAACCCAGACCCGGCGAAAGGGCAAATCGGCATACGTCGTGACCACCGCCAGCGGCACACCAATCAACACAGCGCCGGTCACGGTCAGCACGGCGAGCAGCACGGTGTTGAGTACGATCTCGAAAGTGCGGCCGTCGAAGAGGAGATCGGCGCCGATACTCATGTAGACGAGTACCAGAACCGGCGCGAGGGCTGCGGCGGCGATCAGCGCCGCCGGCACATACGACCACGGCTGTCGCGTCATAACACCCGTGTTTCGCGCAGCAGGTCCAGCGTGGGTTTCAGGTCGCTCAGCTGGGTCAGGTCGAGACTCGGTGGATGGATGGCGTTCGGAAGCCCTTCCGGCAACGCTACGCCAGGCGCCATCGGGATTTCATAGGCTTCCCGGGCAAGATAGGACTGCACTTCCTGGCTGAGCAGATAGCGAAGGAAATTCCGCGCCAAGGGCTTGTTATCGAGCAACAGCACACCCGAGCTGTTCACCAGGCTGCCGGCATCGTCGTTGGTGAGCGCAAGCTTTACGTTGGCGTCCGGCTTACCTTGTTTAAGCCGCAGCGTGTAATAGTGATTGGCGAAGCCGAGATCCACCTCGCCGCGGGCTACGGCCATCACCACACCCAACTCGCCGGCAAAGCTCTTGGCCTGCTTCTTCACCCCGAGCAGCCACTGTTTGGTGCGTTGCTCGCCTTCGAGCAGTCGCATCGCGGTGATGAACGACTGGAACGCGCCGTAGGCCGGCGCCCATCCTATTTTCAGATCGGTATCCGCGAACGCCATGACGTCGTCGGGGATGCGATCCGCGTTCAGCCGAGTCGGGTTATAGGGCAGGGTGCGCAACCGTCCAGATATGGCGGCCCATTCCTTGTAGCGAAAATCCGGCTTGATCTGACGCTGGATCGAATCCGGGATCGGCTGGCTGACGCCTTCCGCGGCTACCGCGCCGAGCGAGCTGGCATCGATCGACCAGAACAGGTCGGCGCGACGCACACCGGCCTTGGCTTCGGCGATCAGCGTGTTGGCGAGCGCGGCCGACGGTGCGCGCCGGATGTTGAGTTCGAGCTCGGGGTTGCGCTTGCGGATGGCCGTGACGATGTCGTCATAGAGACCACCTTCGCCGCGACCCAGATAGACACTGAGCTCGCCGACCAGCGGCGGCAGATCGTCGGCCGACTCGGCCTGCGGTCCGGCATCGGCCGCTACCAGTACACGCGCCGGGCCGAGCAGGCCCAGCGCGGCAGCGCTCTTGAGCAGCGTGCGCCGATCGATCATTGCTAGAACACCGAGCTCTGGTCCTGCGCGGCTTCGTCGAGCAGCGTCTGGGCGCGGTCGAGCTTGCTGTTCATCTTCTCGATTTCAGCGCTCAGCTCGTTTGCGGAAGCTTCTTTCTCCATCAGCAGCGGGAGCGTGGCGTTAAAGTCTTTCTCGAGGTCGGTGACAAGATCTGCGTCGCGCTCGATCAAATCTCCTTCGATACCTTCAAAGCGTTGCATATAGGTCTGATGCAAAAGTGTTTCTGCGGCTTCCGCATCGCCGTCTTCGTAGTGATGCAACACGGTCTGCAGGTTGTCCTGAATGATGGTGATCGTGGGGCGGTCGTCGTCTTCGTCAGCCGCATTCTGGTGCGTCGCGGCGCTGGCATTCATGCCGTTCTTTTGCTGGACGGCGGCAAGCTTGAGCGCGCCGATGCCCTGATGGAGCGCCTGATCGAGACGCTGCTGCCACTGGACGACTTGCGCTTTCGCGTCCTGCTCTTCGACCGCTTCACGCAGCCCGCCCAGGGCGATCCAGATCGGCGGGTACAGCGCCATCGCGTGGGTTTCGACCGCCTCGTGGTATTCGACTTCTTCCCAGGTCTCGACCAATGCGTCTACACGGTCGGCGACGGCGTCGCCGGATTCATAGTCGGCGACGATGCCGTCGACGGTTTCGCTCATCGACGAAACTTCCGCTTCGTAATCGCTGATATGTGCTTGCAGATCCTCGACCTGATCGATATCGCCATGGGCGTGTGCGGTCGCTGAGAGCCCGGCCAGAATAGAGACGAGCAGCGCAGTGCGCGCGAAACGGGTGGGAATAGCGATCATGGGAGTATTGGGTAGGCTGGAAAGTTACAAATCTAACTGATACTCATTCCTATTCCAAGGGCCGCGCCCGCTTAGCTACTGCGGTGGGAATGATCAGGGTGGGTCCGCGCTCTCGCGGTGAGCGCCTGGTGGCTACGCCGTCGACTGACGTGGCAAGGAGGGCGGGCCGGCGCAGTTCGCCAGCCCGTCTCTTTCAGTCCGACAAACGATCGATGTACTTCATCGCCTGACGGGTTGCCAATGGCCCGGCGGCGCCCATCAAGCCCGCACGCAGACGCGGGCTGGCAGCGATAAGCACGCCGGCTGTAAGCGCGCCGATCGTGACAATGCCGCTATTGCGTTTTGCCCAGTCGGTAGTCTGGTTGCCGAGGAGGGGGCGGAGCTGCTGCTCGATCACATTGTCGGTCGAGTGCTCGACGTTCTTCTTCTCTTCCGGCTTCTGCTTCGGTGAAGCAGAGGCCAGCACCGCGACCAGAAGCAGCAGCGCAACGATCGCGATCAGACCGCCGCCCGTGATCAACAGTGCCTGCACCTGGCTCATCTGTGCCGCAAGCAGCAGATAGACGCCGCCCGCGCAGAGCAGCAGACCGCTGAGCACCAGCAGCATCAACATCCAGAGAACGACGTTGAGGCTCATCACCTTGATGAGCTTTTCCTTGATGCCCACCGGCTAGCGGCCGAGCAGCTTGCCCAGCACCAGACCGATGCCGAACGCGGCCATAACGCTCGTGAAGGGTCGGGCTTCGATTTCGCTGCCGACGTCTTGCGTCCGGCGCGAGGCTTCGTCACGAAGCTCGTAATACTTGCCGCGGGCAGAGTCCAGACCGGCCTCGGCCTGTCGTTCGCCGGCGGCCTTGTAGCTCTTGGCCAGCGCCGCGAGGTCGTTACGCAGCTGCTCGATATCCTTCTTGAGGGCTTCGTTCTCGGCGTTTTGACTCATGGGTTCTCCCGGTAGTCGTGATTGTTCAGCCAGCATAACGGGTTGTTCGCTCGACGACTATCGGTATTAGCGCGTGGTGTCGGCGCGGCCATTCGGGCGTGTCGCTGCTGTGGCTAGGCGCTGTCGAGGTTGAAAAACCGTCCGGCATTGGCATGTGTGAGCGCCGCGACCGTTTCCACTGACTGGTCGCGCGCCGCGGCGACGCTTTCCAGGACCCAGGGAAGATTCGCGGGTTCGTTTCGACGCGTCTTGGGCTTCGGGCGAATGGTTCTTGGCATGAGATAGGGCGCGTCGGTTTCGATCATCAGCCGGTCGTCGGGAATGCGCGGCACGTTCTCGTACAGGTCGCGGCCGCGGCGTTCGTCGCAGACCCAACCGGTGATGCCGATATAACAGCCGGCTTCGATATAGCTGTCCAGCGCGTCGCCGCTATCGGTAAAGCAATGAACCACGGCACGCGGCAGATCGGCCATGTGCTCCTTCAGGATCGGCAGAAAACGCTCGTGGGCTTCACGCTGGTGGAGAAAAACGGGCAGCTGGTAGTCGCAGGCCACGGCCAACTGCGCGGCGAACACTTCTTCCTGTGCCGCCCGCGGCGAGATGTCGCGAAAAAAGTCCAGCCCCATTTCGCCGACGGCCGCAAGGCGACCCGCCGCGGCCGATTCGCGCATGAGCTTCTCCAGCGGCGCATCCCAGTCGGTCGCGTGATGCGGATGCAGCCCAGCGGTGGCGAAACACTGGTCCGGGTAGCGCTGGGCGAGATCCAGTGACGCGCGACTGCTTTCCAGGTCGCTGCCGGTCACCACCAGGCGGGTAACGCCGGCTTTTCGCGCACGCTCGAGCACGTCGTCGAGGTCGTCGCTGAAGCTTTCGTGTGCGAGGTTGGCGCCGATGTCGGTCAGCTGCATGACTCTGTCGTGGTCGAATGTCGGCGCACAGTCTAGCGAGCGTCCGATTCGGATGCAGCGGCGATACCCGTCAGCCCTTGTCGGGCCTTGATCGCACGGCGTTTGAAAACAGTGGTCGAAGCCGCGCGGGGGTTTGCTACACTCGCGTGCTTGTCGATTGCCGTGCCTAGTTTCAGACAGGCGCGGCCTACCGTGCCGCAACCAGAGTGGATGGCCTCCCATGCGTTACAAAAACGGGCTGATCGCCGGCCTCATCGGTCTCATGATGTTCAGCACGGCGGCCACGGCCGCTACCCGCTATGTCAGCGACGAACTGTCGATCAACATGCGTCGCGGGCCGGGTACGGGCTATCGCATCAGTGAACTGCTGAACGCGGGCGAACGGCTGACCACGCTATCCGAAGCGAATGGCTGGACGCAGGTGCGCACCACCGACGGCTCGACCGGCTATGTGCTGACGCGTTTCCTGTCCGAGCAGGCGGCGGCCCGTACGCGCATCGCGACGATGCAAGAGCAGACCGAGCAGTTCAAGAAAGAGAACGAAGAGCTCAAGCAACAGATCGAAGAGGTTCGTAGCGGCTCGGAAGAGCTCTCCGAGACCAAGACGTCGCTGCAGGGTGAGAATGAGGACCTGAAAGCGCGTCTCCAGCAGCTGCGTGAAACCTCGGCCGATGCTGTGCGTATCAGCAACGAGAACGAGAAATTCCGCGAGGAACTGTTGTCGATGCGGAGCGAGAACGAGCGCTTGCGCCACGAGAATGCGGCGCTTCAGAGCCGTCGTGATGGGATGAAGATCGGTGCGCTGATCATGATCGGCGGCATCATCATCGGCCTCGTGCTGCCGCTGTTCCGTCGCAAGCGCAAAGGCAGCAGCTGGGATTCGTTGTAAGACGAACGCCGCCATGCAACTGTGCCTCCGGGCCGTTGTTGGTGGCGTACAGCCTCTCCATGTGGTTTTGAACTTGGCCCGCGAGCCCGTGTCGCGTAGCGGACCCTAATGGAACATCATCTTTCCCTAATCCTGATTTCGATCGTCGCGCTGGGCGTGTTCTCGCAATGGGTCGCGTGGTCGCTACGGATTCCCGCAATCGTGCTGTTCCTGGTCAGCGGCGTGCTTGCGGGCCCCGTGTTCGGCGTGATCAACCCGACCCACGACATCGGCGAAGTGCTGTCGCCGATGGTCGGGCTCGCGGTGGCGGTGATCCTGTTCGAGGGCGGGCTGAGCCTGCGCTTGCACGAGTTCAAGGAAGCAGCTTCGGGCGTGAAGCGGCTGGTTTCCGTCGGTGCGGCACTGTCGTGGCTTCTCTATACGCTCGCGGCCTATTACATCGGCAACCTGTCGATGGCCGTGTCGCTGTTGTTTGGCGCGATTCTGATCGTGACCGGCCCGACCGTGATCATTCCCATGCTGCGCCAGGCCGGGTTGAACCGGCGCACGGCGTCGTACCTGAAGTGGGAAGGGATCATCAACGATCCTATTGGCGCGCTGCTGGCGGTGCTGGTCTTCCAGTATTTCGTGTTCGCCGGTGCGGACGCCAGCACGGGCTCGCAGGTGTTCGTGGATCTGGGCTGGGCCATCCTGATCTCGTTTGCACTGGGCGGCGGCGTTGCTTTCGCGCTCGGCTGGGCGTTCAACCATATCTGGGTGCCGGAGTATCTCAAGGCGCCGCTGACCTTCGCCTTCGTGCTCGTCATCTACGGGCTGGCCAGCGAGATCTTTGCCGAAGCCGGCCTGCTGGCGGTCACCGTCATGGGCATGGTGATGGGCAACCTGTCGATCGCCGGCATGGCCGAGCTGCGTCGATTCAAGGAATACATCACGATTCTGCTGGTCTCGACCGTGTTCATCGTGCTCACGGCCGACCTGGACCCGAACGTGCTGCTGCATCTGGATTGGCACGCCGCCGCTCTGGTATTTGCTGTTCTGTTCGTCGTGCGTCCGGCCGCCGTCCTGTTGTCGACGGCTTTCACCGACATGAACTGGCGCGACCGTACGCTGGTCGCGTGGATCGCGCCGCGCGGTATCGTCGCGGCGGCCGTCGCCGGTGTGTTCGGCCCGCGCATGATCGAGGCGGGCTACGGCGGCGCCGAGCAGCTGCTGCCGCTGATCTTCGCCATCGTGTTTTCGACCGTCATCCTGCACGGCTTCTCGATCGGATGGCTGTCGCGCTGGCTGCGCCTGTCGGCCGAACCCAACGGCGTGCTCATCGTCGGCGCGTCGCCTTGGTCGACGGAACTGGCGCGCGCGCTCACCAACGAGCTGAACGTACAGGTTCTGCTGGTGGATTCGTCCTGGCATCGCCTGCGTACCGCACGGTTGGCTGGCGTGCGTGTGCTTTATGGCGAAGTGCTGTCGGACCAGATCCAGCAGTCGCTGGAACTCAACGAGATTGCCTGTCTGCTGGCGGCCACCAGCAACGACGCCTACAACGCGTTGGTGTGTTCACACTTCGTGACCAGTCTCGAACACGACCGCGTGTTCCAGCTGCCGATGTATGCCGCCGACGAGGACAACGACTCCAAGATCGTCGCGCGGCCGCTGCGCGGGCGTCCGGCATTTCACGACAATGCCCAGTACGAAGAGCTCTGGCGCAAGCATTTCCAGAACTGGCAGTTCTACAAGACGCGGATCACGGAAAGCTATACCCGCGAGGATTTCCGTCGCGACTGCCCGCCGGACGCCATCATCATCGCGACCCTGTTTGCCGACAGCACCGTGCTGTTCAATTCGGCCGGCGGCACCGCACGGCCGGAAGAGGGCGACACGGTGATCTATTACGCGCCCAAGAAGAGCGCGACCGAGCGCCGCAAGGTTCGCGCCGAGCGCGCCGAAGCGGCCAGCGAACGCGTCGCCGCAGCGGCCGTCGAGGGCGAGGGTGCCGACGAGGCGGCGAAGCCGCGCGAGCTCGAACAGCCGCCGGCGGACGATTCACAGACCACGAACTGAAGACCGACATGCTTGAATGGCCCGACGACAAGACCCACGCCAGCGGCCTTATCCCGGGCCCGGCCGGGGATCTGCAGGTCGACATCGACCTGCCCGACGACACGCCGCGCGGCCTGGCCCTGGTCTGCCACCCGCATCCGCAGCAGGGCGGTACCAAGGACAACAAGGTTGTGTTCATGATGGCGCGTGCGGCCACCATGGCCGGCTTTGCGGCCGTGCGTTTCAACTTCCGCGGCGTCGGTGAAAGTGAAGGGGCCTACGACGCGGGTGTGGGCGAGGTCGACGACGCCGCCGCTGTTCGCGACTGGGCATTGGAGGCCTCGGGGCTATCTCTGGCAGCCGTTGCTGGCTTTTCGTTCGGTTCGGCTGTTGCCCTGCGCCTGGCCGATCGTGACGCGCCGCCGAGCCTGGTGACGGTCGGTTTCCCTTCCGCCTATTTCGACGGCGCGCTGCCGCGCCCGGACAGCGACTGGCTGGCGGTCTTCGGCGATGCCGACGACGTGATCGACGTAAACGCGTCGATCGAGGCTGTGCGCGAGCTCGAGCCAGCGGTCGATGTCCAGATCCTCGAAGGCGCCGGGCACTTCCTGCACGGACGCCTCACTGATCTGAGAAAACGCGTGATCGCGCATCTGGACGAGGCAGAAGGCTAATGGGACTGTTCGAACGTCTGGCCGAGGCGCTCAATCCGCAGACCGAAGAGGGGCGCGATGTCGAACGTGCCCAGCGGATTGCAGCAGCCGTGCTGCTGCTGGAGATGGCGCATGCCGACCATCGCCACGCGGAAGAGGAATACGACGAGATCCGTCGTCAGCTCAAGACTCATTTCGCGCTCGACGACGCCGAGACCGATGACCTGATGAGCGCGGCGCAGCCCAAGGCGCAGCAGTCGGTATCGTTGTACAGCTATCTCAAGACGCTGAACGAGGGTCTGGATCCGGCTGAAAAACGCCAGGTACTGGAAATGCTCTGGCGCGTGGCGTATGCGGACCGGCATCTGGATGCTCACGAGGAGCATCTGCTGCGTGAGTTGTCGGAGATGCTGTACCTGCCGCACAGCGAGTTCATCAAGGCCAAGCTCGCCGTTACCGGCGAATAGGCGGGTCTCTAGCGGGTGTAGAACCGCTGGTTGAACTGCACCGGCACGGTGGCGCTACCGTCGACCGCTTTCACGTCCAGATCAAAGGTCAGCGTCTGGTCGTCTTTGATCGCCACCGGGGCCAGTGAATAGATGCTGCCGGCGCGGTCGACTCGGCGAAATTCCAGTGGCTTTCGGCCACCCATGAGCGAACGCACGCTGCCCGTCACGTTCGCGGCTACGGCCTGCAGCGGCGCTTCGCGCGTGGGTTTCTGCAGCGTGATCATCACGATGGCCGTATCGCCGTCGCGCGCAATATCATTGCCGGCAGCGACCGCTTCTGGAATATCCAGGCTGTTGACCGCGCTGTAGTGGACGACGTGGTTGCCGCTGTTGATCGAGCCGCCCGCGGCGAAAGCGGGCAGGCTTGCGAATAGCAGCGACGCCAGCGCGATTAGTCCGAGGTGCCGCGCCGCAGCTGATACAGGGCGATCTCGCCGAGCAGATTCGGGAAGGTGCGCATGCCGATATTGCTTCGATGCGCATGATTGACGACGTGTCGCCGTACGATTTCCACACTTTTGTGCCGACATAGCGTCTCGAAGTCTCGCACCGTGCACAGATGGATGTTGGGCGTATCGTACCACCGGTTCGGCAGTGATCCGGATACGGGCATGAGCCCGCGCAGACCCAGCGACAGGCGCGGTTTCCAGTGCCCGAAGTTGGGGAACGTCACGATCGAGTCGCGGCCTATACGCAGCATCTCGTCGATCAGTTCGTCCGGCCGGCGCACTTCCTGCAGCGCGCTGCTCATCACGACGAAATCGAAGCTGTTGTCTTCGAACTCCTCGAGGCCGGCATCGAGATCCAGCTGCAGCACATTCACGCCCGCGGCCACGCAGTCGATGAGATTGTCTGGGTCGATCTCCAGGCCATAGCCGCTGACTTGTTTGGTCTGCTGCAGGTGGGCCAGCAAGGCGCCGTCGCCGCAGCCCAGGTCGAGCACGCGCGCGCCGGGGGTAATCCAGTTCGAGATCAACGCCAGGTCGTCGCGCAGGCCGTCGTGAGTTTCGGTTAGGTGCGTGTTCATGCGCCGATCTCCCGGGCGACACGATCCAGATAGGCGCGCATGGTCTTCACGTAGTGCGGCAGGGTGAGCAGGAAGTCGTCGTGGCCAAGGTCCGAGGTGACCTCGGCATAGGAGACCTGCTTGCCGGCATCGACCAGCGAGTCGACGATCTCGCGCGAGCGGGCCGGCGCAAAACGCCAGTCCGAGGTGAACGAGATCACGAGAAAACGCGCGGTCGCCGGTGCAAAGGCCTTGGCCAGATCGCCGCCGTGGGCGTGGGCCGGATCGAAATAATCGAGCGCCTTGGTCATCAGCAGATAGGTGTTCGCGTCGAAGCGATCGACGAACGATGCCCCTTGATAGCGCAGATAGGACTCGACCTGGAACTCCACGTCGAAACCGTAGGAGATCCGTCCGTCACGCAGATCGCGGCCGAACTTGGCGCGCATCGCCTCGTCGGACAGATAAGTGATATGGCCGAGCATGCGCGCCAGCATCAGCCCGCGGCGCGGCACCACATCGTGTTCGTAGTAGCGCCCGCCATGGAATTCCGGATCGGTCACGATCGCCTGACGGGCGATTTCGTTGAAGGCGATGTTCTGGGCCGACAGTTTAGGTGCCGCAGCAATGACCACCGCATGGCGCAGCCGGTCGGGGAAGTCGATCGACCACTGCATGACCTGCATACCGCCGAGGCTGCCGCCGATCACGGCCGACCACTGCTCGATGCCCAGAGCTTCGCGCAGAATGTCCTGTGAGCGCACCCAGTCGCCGGCGGTGACGACCGGAAAGTCCGGCCCGTAGTGGCGGCCGGTGTCGGGATGGGTGCTGCCCGGGCCGGTCGAGCCGTTGTAGCCGCCGAGATTGGCCGGGCTGACGACGAAGAAACGATCGGTGTCGATCATCTTGCCGGGGCCGATGCATTTGTCCCACCAGCCCGGTTTGGTGTCGTCTTCGCTGTGGTAGCCCGCGGCATGGTGATTGCCGGACAGGGCGTGACAGATAAGGACCGCGTTCGAGGCATCGGCGTTGAGCGTGCCGTAGGTCTCGTAGACGATATCGAAGCGATCCAGCGTCTTGCCGCAGTCCAGCGGCATCGCCTGTTCTACGTGCAGGGTCTGCGGCTCGACCTGCCCGACGGAATGCGGTGCGTCGTGGTTCATCACCATCCGGTTAGCGGAAAAGGCCCGGTAGCGGCAGCAGGCGGCTGATGACCTGCAGGCCGATGATGATGACCAGCGGCGACAGATCCAGCCCGCCGATATTGGGCACGACGTTACGCACCGGGCGCAGCAGCGGCTCGTTGATGGTCCACAGGATCGCCGTCGCCGGCGAATGCTGGCCCGGCGAAATCCACGACATCAGCGCCTGGATCAGAATCGTGAAGAAATAGAAGTTGCAGACCAGCACCGCAGCCTTGAGCACGGCCCACCAGGCCGCCATCGCCGGCTGGGCGCCGAACTCGGGCGCGGCCAGTGCGAGATCGATCTCGATATTGATGAAGCACAGGATGACCGCGAACACGATCGCCGGGATATCCAGATTGCGCCAACGCGGGATGCCGCGCGCGAGTATTCCCACCGGCATCGACGTGGCGCGCCAGACGAACTGCGAGATCGGGTTGCGAAAGTCGGCATGCACCCACTGCAACAGCGCGCGCATGAGCACGACGACGATATACAGCGCAAAAACGGTATCGACGAGAAAGAGCAGGGCGTTGTTGGCGTTATTGAGCATCATGTCTATTTGTCGAGAAGTTCACGGGCGAGGCTGTCGGCCCGGTCGGATGCCGAACGCATAGCGCGCCCCACGAGCTCGCCGAGTTCGCCCTCGGAGAATTCGCCAAGGGCTGCAGCGGTGGTTCCCCCGGGCGAGGTGACCTTCTCGCGCAGTGTGGTCGGGTCGTCACCGGATTCGATGGCCATTCGCGCTGCGCCTAGCGCGGTATGAAGCACCAGTTCGCGCGCCGTGGCCTCGTCCAGACCGAGATCCATCGCGCCGGCCTGCATGGCTTCCATGAAGGCGAAGAAATAAGCCGGGCCGCTGCCGGAAGTCGCCGTTACCGCGTTGAGAAGGGATTCCTCGTCAACCCAGGCGGTAACGCCGGCGGTAGCGAGAATGGTGTCGGCCAGCTCGCGCTGGTCGTCGGTCACACGGTCGTCGGCGTACAGGCCGGTGGCACCCGCGCCGATCAGCGAGGGTGTGTTGGGCATGCAGCGCACATAGGCGTGATCGTTGCCCATCCATTCGCGCAGGCCGGCGATCGGTACGCCCGCGGCAATGGACATGATCAGCGGCTTGCTATCGCCCAGCGGTTCGACCAGGCCCTGTGCCACTTCGCGCAGCATCTGCGGTTTGACCGCGAGCACGACCACTTCTGCCGAAAGCACTTCGGCGTTGGCGCTCGTGGCGGTGTTTACGCCGTACTGACTGGCGAGCTGCTCGCCCTTGGCCTCGTCGGGTTCGATCACGGTGATGCGCTCGCCGGGGCAATCGGCATTGCGCAGGCCGCTGATCAGGCTGGTGGCCATGTTGCCGCCGCCGACGAAAACGATACTGGTATCCATTGCGGTCCCGCTCGACAAACTCGCGGCATGATACGCGATGGCGAGCGCTTACCGCGAGTCGTGATCACACGCGTTCCCCTCACTGCGGCGATGGTCTGCACGGCTCCAAGGGTTTAGCATTGACGCTTGTTCTAACCCTTGCGATTCATGAACAGCAGCCTGAAACAGACCGCCGAGTCGTCGTCCGCGTCGGCCGTGGATATCGGCGACGCCGACTATCTCAAGCGCATCAACACCGCCCGTGTCTATGACGTAGCAATCGAGTCGCCGCTGATGGTGGCGAACCAGTTGAGTGCGCGTATCGGTAACCAGCTTTTCCTCAAGCGCGAGGACTTGCAGCCGGTGCATTCCTTCAAGCTGCGCGGTGCCTACAACAAAATTGCCCAGCTCACGCCCGAAGAGCGCGATCGCGGGGTGATCTGTGCCTCGGCCGGCAACCATGCCCAGGGCGTGGCGCTTGCCGGACGCAACATGGGTATTCGCGCGGTGATCGTGATGCCGCGTACCACGCCGGCGATCAAGGTCCGCGCGGTTGCAGGTTTCGGCGGCGAGATCGTGTTGCACGGCGACGGTTATGACGAAGCCGCGGCCCATGCGGCCGAGTTGCAGGAGCGCGACGGCCTGGTCTATGTCCATCCCTACGACGATCCTGACGTCATCGCCGGGCAGGGTACGATCGGCATGGAGATCGTGCGCCAGCATCCGCAGGATATCCACGCGGTCTTTGTTTGCGTGGGTGGCGGCGGCCTGCTGGCGGGCGTGGCGGCCTATATCAAGAGTGTGCGCCCGGATATCCGCGTGATCGGCGTCGAGCCGGAAGACGCAGCCAGCATGGGTGCCGCGCTTGCTGCCGGAGAGCGCGTACGTCTGCCCGAAGTCGGACTCTTTGCGGACGGCGTGGCCGTCAAGCAGGCCGGCAAGGAGCCGTTCCGTCTGTGCAGCAAGCATGTCGACGCGATGATGACGGTCAGCGTCGACGAGATCTGTGCTGCGGTGCGCGATATCTACGAAGACACGCGCGCGTTGGCCGAGCCGGCCGGTGCGCTCGCCGTGGCCGGGGCCAAGAAGTATGTCGCCGAAACCGGGATCGAGAACGAGGATCTGGTTGCGATCACCTCCGGCGCCAACGTCAATTTCGACCGCCTGAGCTATATCGCCGAGCGCGCCGAGTTGGGCGAACAGCGCGAAGCACTGCTCGCAGTCACGATTCCGGAGGCGCCGGGTTCGTTCCGTCGTTTCTGCACCATCATCGGCGATCGCTCGATCAGCGAGTTCAACTATCGCTACGCGGACGCGGTATCTGCACAGATTTTCGTGGGCGTGAAGCTTTCCAACGGTGTGGCCGAGCGCGATGCGCTGATCGGCGAACTCGAATCCGGCGGCTATGCCGTGCTCGACATGAGCCGCAACGAGATGGCCAAGCTGCATGTGCGCCACATGGTCGGCGGCCGCGCCCAGGGCGCTGGCAACGAGATCCTGTTCCGGGTCGAGTTTCCGGAGCGCCCCGGTGCGCTGCTCAAGTTCCTCGACAGCATCGGCGATCGCTGGAACATCTCGCTGTTCCACTACCGTAATCACGGCCACGCGCATGGCCTGGTGCTGGTCGGGTTGCAGGTGCGGCCCGAGGATCAGGCGGACTGCCGCGCGGCGCTCGATGCGCTCGGCTACGAATATGCCGAGGAGAGCGACAATCCTGCCTACCAGCTGTTTCTGCACACCACCTGAGCATTTCGCGGCGCGCTACGGCGCGGTCATGCCAAGGGAGATAATTTATGGCCTCGGGTTCGAAGACCGTCATCTACGCTGCGCTGGTCGGCAATCTGCTGATCGCGGTGACCAAGTTCATCGCAGCATCCATCACCGGCAGTGCGGCCATGATGGCCGAAGGCATTCACTCTACCGTGGATACCGGCAATCAGGGGCTGTTGCTCTATGGCATGAAGCGCGCCAAGCGCCCGCCGGACGAGCGGTTTCCTTTCGGCTACGGCAAGGAAATCTATTTCTGGAGCTTCATGGTCGCGGTGCTCATCTTCGCGGTGGGTTCCGGTATTTCCATTTATGAAGGTGTGAACCGGCTGCTACATCCGCACCCGGTGGAAAGCCCGGTGATCAACTACGTGGTGCTCGGGCTCGCGATGATCTTCGAAGGCGTGGCCTGGTATATCGCTGCCAAGGAATTCAATCGCTCGAAAGGCAAGTGGGGCGTGTTCGAGGCCGTGCGCCGTGGCAAGGATCCGGTCGCCTTCCTGGTGCTGTTCGAGGACAGCGCAGCGATGCTGGGTCTCATGGTGGCGTTCGTCGCGCTATTGGCTGGCCAGATTACCGGCATCCAGGTCTTTGACGGCATTGCGTCCATCTGCATCGGCATCATCCTCGCGATAACGGCGGTCTGGCTGGCGATCGAGACCAAGGGGCTGCTGCTGGGCGAAGCGGCAAACAAGCACGTGGTCCGTGATATCCGCGAAGTCGTGTCCACGCGCGAGGCGGTAGCAAAGGTTAACGAGGTGCTGACCATGCACGTTGGCCCGAACTTCATCCTGGCCAATATCAGCGTGCGGTTTGCGAGCGGGCTGAGTGGAGAGCAGATCCAGTCTGAAATCGAGCATATGGATCGCGATATCAAGGCCCGCTGCGAAAACGTGAAGCGGGTATTCATCGAAGCCGAGCGGCAGGCGAATAGCAGCGCGCCGGCGCAGGGCGCGAGCGGGCACTGAATGGCGAATGTCGATCGCGCGCAGGTGCCGCGCCGTATCTGCATCCTGCGGCTGTCTGCGCTGGGTGACTGTGCCAATGTCGTGCCTACGATCCGCACGCTGCAGGCGGCGCGGCCGGATGCAGAGATCTGCTGGATCATCAACCGCGCCGAGGCATCGCTGGTGGCCGAGCTGCCGAGGGTGGAATGCCTCGTGTACGACAAGCACGGCGGACGGGGCGCGATCGCCGATCTCAAGCGCCAGCTTGCCGGGCGACGATTCGATGCCTTCCTGAACATGCACGCGAGTTGGCGTGCGAATCGCATCAGCTTGTTGGTGCAGGCGGATCGGCGGATCGGTTTCGATGCACGTCGCGCGCGCGACGCCCAGCGGCTGTTCGTACGCGAACGCATTCCGGCGGTCGCGAGTCGTCATGTGGTCGATGGCTTTCTTGCCTTTGCGGCGGAGCTCGGCGCGACCGAGCCGGTGATGGACTGGCGCGTACCGATCGCCGATGACGACCGGGCCAAAGCCCGGGAACTGATCGGCGACGACCGGCGCGATATCCTGTTCATCAGCCCCTGTTCCAGCCACACACGGCGCAACTGGCTGGCCGAGCGCTATGCCGCGGTGGCCGACCATGCGATACGCGAGCACGACATGCGCGTCGTGCTCGTGGGCGGGCCGAGCGATCTCGAAAAACAGATCGGTACGTCGATTGAGATGGCGATGTCCGAACAAGCCGACAACTTCATCGGCGCGACGAATCTCAAGCAGCTGATCGCGTTGTTTGAGCGGGGCCGTTTGCTCGTCACACCGGACTCGGGGCCGGCGCATATGGCGAATGCCACGGATATCACCACCATCTCGCTGCATGCGGCGACCGATCCACGTCGCAGCGGCGCCTATCGGTCACGGCGTTTCTGTGTCGACTATTTCGCCGAAGCTGCGGCGCAGTATCGCGATGCCACGCCGGATGCGCTTAAGTGGGGCACGCGGATCGAGGACGACGACCGGGTGATGGCGTTGATTCCGGTCGAGGCGGTCACCGAGCGTATCGATCAGGCGATGGTGCATCCGGTGTCTAAATCGTAGCGGGGAACTGCCCGGTCAGATAGCTCTGAGGAATTCGCGCGCACCCGGCACATAAGGCCGCACGCGGGCTCCCGCCTTTGGGTGAGCCGCCGAGCGCAGAACCCGCGATAGCGCTCTGCGGCCGGCGGGGTCGGCCTGAGAATGTCAGCTCATGCGCGAGCCTGAAGCATCTCTCCCATTTTCTGGTGGATCAGGTTCACTGCCTTCAGGGGGCGCAGCATCACCTTGAATTCGGTGATCTTGTCCGCGTCGTTCCACTTGATGATGTCGACGCCGTTGACCTGGATGCCGTCGAGTTCGAGCTCGAATTCCAGCATGGCGTCATGTGCGCTTTCGATCTCGCGGACATAGCGGAACGTGTCGTTGCCAAAGACCTGCAAGGCCGCGGCGAGATAAGCGCGGGTGATCGGCCTGCCGACCTGCGGCGTGTGCACGACGGGTGAGTGAAACACCACGCTCTCGTCGAGGAGGGCGTCCAGGCCGTCGTCACTGCCACTGTCCACGAGTTGATGCCAGGCGGCGATTACGTTGGTCGACATAGGCGTCCTTGTGATTGCTTGTTGTTGTTCGGGAAGACGTGACCGACCGACTCATTCGGGCGGGTTGTTCTCCAGATCCAGAATGAAGTCCCAGTGTTCCTTGTCCACCGGCATCACCGACAGGCGGTTGCCTTTGCGCACCAGCGGGAAGTCGCCCAGTTCCTCGGCGTGATCCTTGATCTCGGCGAGCGACACGATGCGTGAAAGTTCGCGTTCGAAGGTGACGTCCACCCGATACCAGCGCGGCTTTTCGGGGTCGGATTTCGGATCGTAATGCGCGTCCTTGGGGTCGAAAGCCGTATCGTCGGGATAGCCTTCGCGCGAGATGCGCATGATGCCGACGACGCCGGGCACCTTGGTGTTCGAGTGATAGAAGAAGGCGAGATCGCCTTCGGACATGCCGTCGCGCATGAAGTTGCGCGCCTGATAATTACGGACCCCGTCCCAGCCTTCGGTCTGGTTCTTGCGTTCCTGCAGATCCTGGATGCTGAACTCGTCGGGTTCGGATTTCATCAGCCAGTAGCGCATGCGCCTACGTCCTTGTTTGTTGCGATGAGTGAATCGCCCGCCAGTTTATCGTAGCCGCGGCGGGCAGGTCGCCCGACGGTAGACGCGAGCAGGGGCCGCCACTGCGTCCAGCGGGACGTCCCAGGGGCGGGCCTCGATCCGGGCGACCCGCTGCACGTCGAAGGCCAGGCCGAGCAGGCGCGGGCCGCGATAACCGCCACCCGCGGCCACTTGAGCGAGTGTGCGGTCATAGAACCCGCCACCCATGCCAATGCGCCGCGCGGCGCTATCGAACGCTGCGAGCGGCACGATGAGCAGGTCCAGCGCTGTGACCGGTCGTTGCAGGCCGTCTACCGGCTCGGTAATACCCAAGGCGCTGCGGCGGTGACGAAAGCGGGTGGGGTCGATGGCAATGAAGCGAAGGCTCCCGTCGACCACCCGGGGGAGATACGGCTTCTGCCGTGCAGAGAACGCTTCGAATAGAGGCCAGGGATCCGCTTCGTGGGTCATTGGCCAGTACAGGCCGATATCTCGTGCGCGCTTGAACAGGGGCAGGCGTGCAATACGCTCGCAAGCGCGCTGACTCGCGGCATGCCGCAGCGCGGGGTCGAGTGCACGGCGGGCGCGCAGTGCGGTACGGCGTTGATCGGTGACGCTGGCATTCATGGGCCGTAAGGCTCGATGATTGCTGTCGAAAAGGAAAGGACCGCCACTCCCGCCTGTGCCGTCGACCGTCCACTATCCTTGAGACGAATGCTCAAGTGGGGCGTTCCACGCCGCATTAGGTTTCCCGCAGCTAGGGCGGGCGTACTCACCTGCGACGGTTCCCACCCCGGTTTAGGTACTTAGGCTCAAGGGGAACCGGGAGGTCGTCGAACACCGCAGGAGTGCCGGCAAAACCAATAATACGCGGACAATGGACCCACTGACAATTAAGCCATCGCGTGGATGAGAATGTGACTCGCCGCATCGCGATCCCTGTCTCGTATTATGCCGGCGCATAGGGGCTACCGTGCTGGAAGCCTGCCAGATATGCGGGGCGAAAAGGGTGATTCGACAGTAGTCAGCTGTGTCTAGCCACGATCGTCCAGGGCGGATTCGATGCGCAGCTGCAGCTGCGACAGGCGGTCGGTGATCTCGTCGTCGGTGGCGGGCAGTCCGGTCGACTGGCGCTCCAGCTGGCGCTCGGCCGCGATCAGGTCGCGGGCGATGTTCAGCGCGGCCATAACCGCGATGCGGTCGATGCCCAGCGTCTTGCCCTTGCGCTGGATGGCGTGCATGCGCCGCGAAAGATACTCGGCCGAACTCAGCAGGCTTTCGCGTTCGCCTTCCGGGCAGGCGATCGAATAGTCACGGCCGAGGATACGGATGGTCAGCGCGGTCTGTTTTTCTGGCATATGTTTATCGCACGCTTATGGGCTAGGCGTTATCGGCTTCGGCTTCGAGCGCACGGATACGTTCGATCACGCCGTTGAGCCGTTCGCGGGTTTCGCGATTGCGGGCCTGCTCGTCTTCATGCGTCTTCTTGAGGGTCTCGTAATCGGACAGCAGCGCCTGGTAGGCCGTTATCAGGGCCTCCACGCGATCCTCGAAGTGCTTGATCTCGAACTGGCTCATGAACGCTCCCTGGATGGTGCTTCGAGTATAGCCGTAGCACCGGCGTGGGTGAAATCCGCGGCTTGGATGGCCGCCCAAAGAAAAGGCCCGGCATGGAGCCGGGCCTGTACAGGTCGACGTGTTCCGCGTTAGCGGATCAGCAGGAACAGCGCGCCCTGGCCGCGACGTACATGCAGCAGGAGCTGCTTGACGTCCGGGCCGGCAAGCTCGGATAGCTGCGATACATCGCTGATCGCCCGCCGGTTGATCGAAGTGATGATGTCGTCCGGGCGCAGCCCCGCGCGGGCGGCGGCGCTGCCGCGTTCTACGTCGGTGACAACCACGCCCTCGACTTCGCCGGCCATCGCGCTGTCTTCGGTGATCGGGCCGAATGTCGCGCCGTCGAGCCCGGCCGCCAGCTCGCTGGTCGATCCGACATCCGAGCCGCTATTGCTGGCCATCTCTTCAGCGTTGGCGAGCGTCGCCTTGAGTTCACGCTTTTTGCCGTTGCGCATCAGGGTCACGGTGACTTTCTCGCCGGGAGAACGCAGCCCGATGGCATTGGCGAGCTCCGAGAAGTCGTCGATCTTCTTGTCGTTGACGTGGGTGATCACGTCGCGCTCCTTGATGCCTGCCTTGGACGCCGGCGAATCCGGCATGACCTGGGCGACGACCACGCCCTGGGTGATGTCCAGATCGAAGGCGGAGGCGAGATCGCTCGTCAGGTTCTGGCCGACCACACCGAGGCGGGCGCGTTGCACCTCGCCATTTTCGGCGATCTGGCGGTAGACGCTGTTGACCAGGTTGCTCGGGATCGCGAAGCCGATGCCGATATTGCCCCCGGTACGCGACAGGATCGCGCTGTTGATGCCGACCAGCTCACCCTTGAGATTGACCAACGCGCCGCCCGAATTGCCCGGGTTGATGGAGGCATCGGTCTGGATGAAGTCCTCGTAGCGGTTACCCAGCCCGTGGCGGCCGAGGCCACTTACGATGCCGGAGGTGACGGTCTGGCGCAGGCCGAAGGGGTTGCCTATGGCGACCACGAAATCGCCGACGCGCAGGTCGTCTGAATCGGCGATCGGCAGTTCGGTGAGGTTGTCGTCGGCTTCGATCTCGAGCACCGCGATATCGGTTTCCGGGTCGTCGCCGATGAGTTTGGCGTCGTATTCACGATTGTCGTTGAGGCGTACGACGATCTTCTCGGCGTCCTTCACGACGTGATGATTGGTCAGCACGAAACCCCTGTCGGCATCGACGACCACGCCGGACCCCGCCGCCGTGGGCTGGCGCGGTGCGCGCCGCTGTTGCTGCTGGTCCGGCATGTCGAAGAAACGCCGGAAGAACGGATCGTTGAACAGCGGATTGTCGGGCATCTGCTGCGGCTTGCCCGTGACCACCACGTTAACGACGGCTGGCAGGGCCTTGTCGAGCATCGGCGCCAACGAGGGCTGATCGCCGGCGAGCATGCCGCTCGGCACGGCCGCCTGTGCGCTGCTCGTGGCTAGAAAAAGAAGACAGGAAAAGACAAGTGCGATGAAACGCGTGGAAGCTGTTGGCGTCATAGGTCCTTACTCGTTGGTGTCTACACCATACGACCGGCGTGCCCCGGATCGTCCCGTTGCCTATGACCGCTCAGAGGCGGCCAAGTTTCATGCAGGCCAGTTCGAGCGATTCATTGGAAGGCCGGCGCAAGCTGCTGATCACGCACGCCGGCCTCCGCGAGATCAACCGGTCCGATGGACCACGCGCGCGAGACCGCTCTCGGCGAATACCCGGCTCAGGGCGAGGCGCGACTGTTCGGTAAAGCGCGCGACCAGGCCGGTCTTGTGGTGCATGGCGACAGTGAAGACATCGCGGCCTTCCTTGGCCGCCGCGAGCATCACGTCATCGCTGGTCGAAACCTCGTCCACCAGCGCGAGATCCAGCGCCTGGCTGCCGTGCCAGTGCTCGCCGGTGGCGACACGATCGATATCGAGCGCCGGCCGGTACTTGGCCACGAAGTGCTTGAACAGGCCGTGGGTATCCTCGAGCTCCTCACGGAACTTGGCCCGGCCTTCCTCGGTGTTCTCGCCGAACACGGTCAGCGTGCGCTTGTGGTCGCCCGCGGTATGCAGCTCGAAATCGACCTGCTTGTCCTTGAGCAGGCGATGGAAGTTCGGGATCTGCGCCACCACGCCGATCGAACCGATGATCGAGAACGGCGCCGCCACGATCCGTTCGCCCACACAGGCCATCATGTAGCCGCCGCTGGCCGCTAGCTGGTCGACACAGACGGTGAGGCGCACGCCCGAGTCGCGCAGGCGCGCGAGCTGTGACGCAGCGAGGCCGTAGCTGTGAACCATGCCGCCAGCGGATTCGAGACGGATCATGACTTCGTCCTCCGGCTCGACCACCTGCAGCACGGCCGTGATCGACTCGCGCAGCGTGTCGACCGCCGAGGCGCGGATATCGCCGTCGAAGTCGAGCACGAACATACGCGACGGTTCATGACGCTTGCCGAGTTTCTCGGCCTTGCGCTTCTGTTTTTCCTCGACCTTGCGGCGTTTGGCGCGGGCCTTGCGCTCGCTGGGATTGAGCAGCGTGGCGTTGAGCGTCTCGGCCATGCGCTCGAGGCGGTCGTTCACATGGGTGATCCGCAGGCTGTCGCCGTCGCGCTCGGCGCGAGCCTCGGCGAAAATGCTCAGGATCCAGGCAATCGCCAGACCGATCGCGATAACCACAGTGGCCGCCTTAGCGAGAAACAGGCCGTAGTTCACGGCGAAATCGGCAAGCAGCTCCATATATATATGGGTTCCGGTTGGTAGCGCGCAGCGGCCGGTTGCGGCCGCCGTGAGTCCGGCGGCTAGAGCCAGCCGGAAAGCTCGCGCTTGATCAGTTGGGTGAACATGTCGATGTGATCGCCACGCTCGTTGAGCGCGGGAATATAACGCAGCGAGCCACCGCCCGCGTTCTCGAAATACTCGCGGTTTTCTTCCTTGATCTCCTCGAGGGTCTCGAGGCAGTCGGACGAAAAGCCCGGACACATCACATCGACGCTTTTCATGCCGGCCGCGCCCCAGGCCTTCATGGTTTCGTCGAGATAGGGCTGCAGCCAGGGTTCGCGACCGAATCGCGACTGGAAACAGACCTTGTACTCGTTGCGCGACAGGCCAAGCTGGGCGGCCAGCAGCTGCGCGGTGATGCCACAGTCGCGCGGGTAGGGGTCGCCCTGTTTCACGTAGCGCTTGGGAATGCCGTGAAAAGACAGCACGAGCTTCTCACCGCGCCCGTGTTCGGCCCAGTGCTCGCGCACCGAGTTGGCCAGCGCCTGAATATAGGCCGGCTCGTCGTGATAACGATTGACCTGGCGCAGCGCCGGGGGTTCGGGCCAGTCGGCAAGGACTTCGCCCACCTTGTCGAAGGTCGTGGCGACCGTCGTAGCCGAGTACTGCGGGTAGGCCGGCAGGATCAGAACCTGCTTGCAGCCGGCCGCATCGAGCTCGCTCAGACCGGCTTCGATCGACGGGTTGCCGTAACGCATGGCCAGAGCGACATGGACGGGCTGGTCGAGGTCCGCGTCGAGCCGAGCCTGGATGCGTTCGACCTGGCGGCGCGCATAGACCAATAGCGGCGAGCCTTCCTCCATCCAGACCGAGCGATAGCCTTCGGCCGAGTTCTTCGGTCGAAAAGTCAGAATGAAGCCGTAGAGGATGGGCAGCCACAGCGCGCGGTTGAGATCGACGACGCGACGATCACTGAGAAATTCCGCGAGATAGCGGCGAACTGCAGGGACCGAGGTGTCGTCGGGCGTGCCCAGATTAGTGAACAGCACCCCGATGGGGCGCGGCGCGCGGCGGGAAGTCATCATTTGTTCTCGCTATCGTATGGCGGCATACGATACGTAGGGACGATGGCGCGGGATGCAACCGATAGGCGGCATCCCGCGCTTATTCATCGACTCAACCGGACATTACGTCTTGTTGAAGTACGCACGTGTGAGCTTGAACACCACCGGTCCGAGCAGCACCAGGGCGATCAGGTTTGGAATCGCCATCATGGCGTTCATGACATCCGCGACCAGCCAGACGAAATCGAGCTGTGCGATGGCGCCCACGAATACCGCGATCACCCAGAGGATGCGATAGGGCGTGATCACCTTCGAGCCGAAGATGTACTCGGCACTGCGCTCACCGTAGTAACTCCAGGCCAGCATCGTCGAGAAGGCGAAGATCACCAGCCCGAAGCTCACGATCCAGCCGCCCGGTCCCGGCATGCCGGTGGTGAAGGCCTCGGCGGAGAGCTGCGCGCCGGTGGTGCCCGACGACCAGGCGCCGGTGGCGATGATCACGAGCGCGGTCATCGTGCAGACGATGATCGTGTCGATGAACGTGCCCAGCATGGCGACCACGCCCTGGCGCACCGGGCTGTTGGTACGCGCGGCGGCGTGGGCGATCGGCGCGCTACCCAGGCCGGCCTCGTTGGAGAAGATGCCGCGGGCCACGCCGAAACGGATCGCCATGATGATGCCCGCGCCGGCAAAGCCGCCGGTTGCAGCGGTACCGGTGAATGCGTCGGAGAAGATCAGGCCGATGGCCGCCGGTACTTCACCGGCATTGAGCAGCAGCACGAGCGCCGCACCCAGCACGTAGATGATGGCCATGATCGGCACGAGCTTCTCGGTGACCCGGGCCAGGCGCTGCACGCCGCCGATGATCACCGCGAACACGCCCGCAGCCAGTACCAGGCCGGTCAGCCAGGACGGGATGCTCAGAGTTTCACGAAAGACCTGGGATACGGAATTGGACTGCACCGTGTTGCCGATCCCGAACGCCGCCACGGTGGCGAACAGGGCAAAGGCGAAGGCGAGCCATTTCCAGTTCGCGCCGAGACCGTTGCGGATGTAGTACATCGGCCCGCCGACATATTGGCCTTCGGCGTTGGTCTCGCGATACTTGACCGCCAGAACCGCTTCACCGTACTTGGTGGCCATGCCGACGATGGCCGTGACCCACATCCAGAAGATCGCACCGGGGCCGCCAAGATGAATAGCGGTAGCCACGCCGGCGATGTTGCCGGTGCCGACCGTTGCCGCCAGCGCCGTTGCCAGCGCCTGGAAGGGGGTGATGTCGCCCGGTTCCTTGGTCTCCTTGCGGCCCGCAAACATCATCGAGAAGCCGTAGAAGAGCTTGCGCTGCGGAATGCCGCGCAAACCGAAGGTCAGGTAGATGCCGGTGCCCAGTAGCAGGATCAGCATTACCGGGCCCCAGACCCAGCTGCTGATGGTGCCGAGCACGTTAGATAGCGTTTCCATGATCGATTCCCCCAGGAAAAACGGTGAAACGGCCGTGATTGATTGACGTTAGCCGAAAAAGCCCTGAATCAGAATCCAGGCAATGCCCAGCGGTGCCACGAAGCGCAGGATGAACAGCCAGAGGCCGGCCAGCGGCATCGACTGTTCGGGATGCGATTTCAGTGCCTCGACCGCACGCGGGCCCATGAACCAGCCCACGAACAGGGCGATGAACAGGCCGCCGATCGGCATCATCACGGACGATGTCATGAAGTCCGCGAAATCCAGGAAGCTCTTGCCGGCGATGGTGACGTCTGACCAGACGCCCTGCGAAAGGGACACGGGAATACCGATCATGAAAATCACGAGACCCGCCCCGGATGCTGCGATGGTTCGGCTGAAGCCTTTCTCGTCCACGAAATAGCTCACCACCACTTCGAGCAGCGAGACGGCCGAGGTCAGTGCGGCGATCGCCAGCAGTACGAAGAAGGCGATACCGAAGATCGTGCCCGCCGGCATTTCCGCGAACACCGCGGGCAGGGTCATGAAAGTAAGACCGGCACCGGCGCCGGGCTCGAGGCCGGCCGAAAAGACCGCCGGCAGAATGACCAGACCCGCGAGCAGCGCGACGAGCGTATCCAGGCCTACGACCATGGACGCATCGCGCGGCAGGTTCTGCTCATTCGACATGTACGAGCCGTAGGTGAGCATGGCGCCCATGCCCAGCGACAGCGAGAAGAACGCCTGGCTCACCGCGCCGCCCCAGGTGCCGGCGGTGACTTGGCTCCAGTCGGGCATCAGGTAGAACGCTATGCCGGCACCGGCACCGGGCAGGGTGACGGAGCGGATCGCCAGAACAACCAACAGAACGAACAGCAGCGGCATCAGCCACTTGGATGCGCGTTCGATGCCGGAGGCGACGCCGCCCAGCACGACGCCGATCATCGCGACCGTAAACACCGCGGCATACACCAGCGGTTGTACAGGCGAGGAAACGAACTGGGTGAATATGGTGGTGTTCTGATCGACGTTCAGACCGCCGAAGGTATCGGCCGCCATGAACACGACGTAAGCCAGCGTCCAGCCGGCCACCACGACATAGAACGACAGAATGATGAAAGCGGTCGCAACCCCCAGTCCGCCAACAACCGACCAACTGCGTCCGGCGAGCTTGCGGAAGGCGCCCACCGGGTTGAGCTGTGTCGTGCGTCCGATGGCCAATTCGGCCATCACCAGCGACAGGCCGAAGAACAGCACGCAGCCCAGATAGATGATGAGGAACGCGCCGCCGCCATTGGAGCCGGCCATGTAGGGAAACTTCCATACATTACCGAGGCCAACCGCCGAACCCGCGGAGGCCATGATAAAGCCCATCCGGCTGCCCCAATGTTCGCGTACGGCAGTCATACCCACACCATCCGTTCGACAGTTACGACGATCGCTCGCTTGTTCATTCCTGTTGCTCCCCGACGGCGCGGCCAGCGCCGTATCTGCTGCAGCGGTTTTCCAGCTCGGTTCAACTCACACTCGAAGGGTGAGCGAGGCCGGAATACGCGTGTTTTACCCCCAATACCGTTCGTTGAAAACGGCTTGTCGTTATCCTGCCATCTTTGTGCGGGTGTGTCCCGTATCGCCGTAACAAGGGCGTGCAACGCGGCGACCAGACAAAGAAAAAGCGGGCCCGAAGGCCCGCCTTTCATGTGGCAGTGATGCCGGATCAGTCGTCTTTCGAGATTACGGCTTTTCCAGAATCGCAGTCACGCCCTGACCGCCAGCAGCACAGATCGAGATCAGGCCGCGACCGCCGCCATTCTCGTCGAGAATCTTGGCCAGCGTGGCCACGATCCGGGTGCCGGTCGCGGCGAACGGGTGGCCGAGTGCGACCGACGAGCCCTTGACGTTGAGCTTGGCGGTATCGATGGAACCCAGCGGCGTGTCTCGACCGAGACGCTCCTTGCAGTACTTCTTGGACTCCCAGGCCTTGAGCGTGCACAGCACCTGTGCGGCAAAGGCTTCGTGGATCTCGTAGAAGTCGAAGTCCTGCAGGGTCAGGCCGGCGGCGTCGAGCATGTCGGCCACGGCATAGGTCGGTGACATCAGCAGGCCTTCGCCACCGTCGACGAAGTCGACCGCCGCGGTACGCGAATACGGCGTGAAGTAGGCGAGCACCGGCAGGCCGTGTTCCTCGGCGTATTCCTCGCTGGTGAGCAGCACGCTGGAGGCGCCGTCGGTCAGCGGGGTGGAGTTGGCCGCGGTCAGGGTGCCGTTTTCCTTGTCGAAGGCTGGCTTGAGCTTGGCCATCTGGTCGACACTGGTATCGGCGCGCAGGTTGTTGTCGCGCTCGACGCCGAGGTACGGGAAGACGAGGTCGTCATAGAAACCGTCCACATAGGCCTGGGCGGCGTTCTTGTGGCTGGCGACGGCCAGTTCGTCCTGCGCCTTGCGCGAGATCTTCCATTCCTTGGCCATGAGCTCGCAGTGCTCACCCATGGACAGGCCGGTGCGCGGCTCGCCGACGCCGGGGAAGCTCGGTACGAGATGGCGCGGGCGCAGTTTGGCGAACAGGCGCGCACGCTCGGTACCGGTCTTGGCGCGGTTGACGTCGAGCAGGATCTTGCGCAGATCCTCGTTGAGCGCGATCGGCGCATCGGAGGTCGTGTCCACGCCGCCGGCAATACCGGATTCGATCTGGCCCATGGCGATCTTGTTGGCCAGTAGAAGCGTGGCCTCAAGGCTGGTGCCGCAGGCTTGCTGCACGTCGAACGCCGGGGTATGCGGATCGAGATCCGTTCCCAGCACCGCTTCGCGGGCCAGATTGAAATCGCGCGAATGCTTGAGCACCGCGCCGGCGGCGACTTCGCCGATCTGCTTGCCGGCGAGCTTGTACTTCTCGGACAGCGCTTTGAACGAGGCTGTCAGCAAGTCCTTGTTGGACTGATGGGAATACTTGGTATTCGAGCGACAGAAGGGAATACGTGCACCACCGATGATGGCGACGCGACGCGGCATGTTGTCTGCCATGACTCCTCCAGAGTTCGCCGAGCGAAATGCCGGCGCGGTTGATTGATGCGAACAAGATAAATGTTGCACTGCAAAGTGACAAGGCGCCCTTTCAAATTCGCAGCTCGGTCAGGGGCTTCCATAACCCTGGTCAGGATAAAAAAAACCGGGCGCGCTCTTGAAAGGGTCTGGGGTGCCCGCATCAATGGCGGTGATTGAGACCGTCAATGGTGGCGGTCTCGCCCGGCGGTCGATCCGGCACGTCGGGCAGGACATTTGATCTACAACCAACGTTTCGAGGAGAAGGGTGGCATGAATATCCGTCCTTTACATGACCGCGTCGTCATCAAACGGCTCGAGGAAGAGCAGAAGACGGCCGGTGGGATCGTCATTCCCGACACCGCGGCCGAGAAGCCGCAGCGTGGTGAAGTCGTCGCCGTAGGCAACGGCAAACCGCTGGACAATGGCGAAACCCGCAAACCTGAAGTCAAGGTCGGCGACAAAGTCATGTTCGGCAAGTTCTCGGGCACCGAAATCAAGATCGACGGTGACGAAGTCGTGGTAATGCGTGAAGACGACATCTTGGCGGTGGTGGCCTGAAACAGGCCGGTCCACTCCTGTCCACCGTTATCGAACAAGTATTAGGGGAAGCTAGCAATGGCAGCTAAAGAAGTACGTTTTGGCGAAGACGCGCGCTCGCGTCTGGTCCGCGGCGTCAACACGCTCGCGAATGCAGTAAAAGTCACGCTCGGCCCGAAGGGCCGCAACGTCGTGCTCGACAAGAGCTTCGGCGCGCCGACGATCACCAAGGACGGTGTGTCGGTTGCCAAGGAAATCGAACTGGACGACAAGTTCGAGAACATGGGCGTGCAGATGGTCAAGGAAGTCGCTTCCAAGACCTCCGACATCGCCGGCGACGGCACCACGACCGCTACGGTTCTGGCCCAGGCCATCGTTCGCGAAGGCGTGAAGGCCGTGTCCGCCGGCATGAACCCGATGGATCTCAAGCGTGGCATCGACAAGGCTGTGGATGCGGCCGTCGAGGAACTGGCCAAGCTGTCCAAGCCGTGTGACGACGAGAAGGCGATCGCCCAGGTCGGCTCGATCTCGGCCAACTCCGACGCCGACATCGGCAAGATCATCGCCGACGCGATGAACAAGGTCGGCAAGGAAGGCGTGATCACGGTCGAGGAAGGCTCCGGCCTGTCCAACGAACTGGACGTCGTCGAAGGCATGCAGTTCGATCGCGGTTACCTCTCGCCGTACTTCGTCACCGACAACCAGACGATGCAGGCCGAGCTGGAAAACCCGTACATCCTTCTTCATGACAAGAAGATCTCCAACATCCGCGAGATGCTTCCGCTGCTCGAGAACGTGGCCAAGGCCAACCGCCCGCTGATGATCATCTCCGAAGACGTCGAGGGCGAAGCCCTGGCGACGCTGGTGGTCAACAACATGCGTGGCATCGTCAAGGTCGCAGCTGTGAAGGCGCCTGGCTTCGGCGATCGTCGCAAGGCGATGCTGGAAGACATGGCCGTGCTGACCGGCGGCACCGTGATCTCGGAAGATCTCGGCATGAGCCTCGAGAAGGCCACGCTGGATGATCTCGGCGAAGCCAAGAAGGTTCAGATCTCCAAGGAGAACACCACCGTCATCGATGGTTCGGGCTCCAACAAGGATATCGAAGCGCGCATCAAGCAGATCCGTGCGCAGATCGAGGAAAGCTCCTCGGACTACGACAAGGAGAAGCTGCAGGAACGCGTGGCCAAGCTCGCCGGCGGCGTGGCGCTGATCAAGGTCGGTGCCGCTACCGAAGTCGAGATGAAAGAGAAGAAGGCGCGTGTCGAAGACGCCCTGCACGCCACCCGTGCAGCCGTCGAAGAAGGCATCGTGCCCGGCGGTGGCGTAGCGCTGCTTCGCACCCTCAAGGCGGTCGAGAAGGCCAAGGGCGACAACCCGGACCAGGAAGCGGGCATCCGTATCCTGCGTCGTGCGGTCGAAGAGCCCCTGCGCCAGATCGTGTTCAACAGCGGTGCCGAGCCGTCCGTCGTAGTCAACGAAGTGCTTTCCAAGGAAGGCAACTACGGCTACAACGCGGCCACTGGTGAGTACGGTGACATGGTCGCGATGGGTATTCTCGATCCGACGAAGGTCAGCCGTACCGCGCTGCAGAACGCAGCGTCCATTGCCAGCCTGATGCTTACCACCGAGGCAGCCGTTGCCGACGTCCCCGAAGAGGACGACAAGGGCGGTGCCCCGGATATGGGCGGCATGGGTGGCATGGGCGGCATGGGCGGCATGATGTAGATCATCGCCGTTCCACGCCCATGGGATAACCATCCCGCGTGAACAAAGAGCCCCGCTTCGGCGGGGCTTTTTTATGCGTGGCGTTTGCGCCCGGTATGCAATAAGTGCGGCTTGCCGCTAGGCTGATCCCGCCTGCCGCTCTCTGGATCCAGGTTGACCTCAAGGACAACGCATGACCGCTTCTGAATCGCCCGCCATCAACGACACGCTCGCCCGCATCGGACGCTGGAGTGGCTTTCTTGCCGACTGGTGCGAAACCCATGGTGAGCGGCTGGATGCGCTCGCTGAAGACGGACGGCTGGATGCGGCGCACGAGCTGGTTGTCGACGATGCGCCGGATGCCGAGCGAGAAGACTTCATGGCCGCGCTGCGCGCTTATCGGAACGAAACCATGGCCGTGATCGCCTGGCGCGACTTGGCCGATATCGACACGCTCGAAACCACCCTCGATGGGCTGTCACGGCTTGCGGATCGCTGTATCGAGGCCGCCTTGCAGGAAGCCGAACGCGAGGTGGCGAAGCGCTATGGCCGCTTGCTCGATGCCGATGGCAATGCCCAGCAGATGATCGTGATCGGCATGGGCAAGCTCGGCGGCGGCGAGCTGAATTTCTCCTCGGATATCGATCTGATCTTTGCCTATCGCGCCCCCGGCGAGTCGGACGGCGATCGCACACTCGATGCCGACGGCTACTTCAAGCGCGTTGCACGGCGCGTGGTGCAGAATCTGAGCGAGACCACGGGCGAAGGTTTCGCCTATCGCGTGGATACGCGTCTCCGCCCATTCGGCGACGCCGGCGCGCTGACCGCCAGCATCGGGGCGATGGAGAACTACTATCAGGCCCATGGGCGTGAATGGGAGCGTTATGCCTGGGTAAAGGCACGCCCGGTAGCGGGCGATCTGGATGGTGGCGCGCAGTTGATCCGTCGTCTCAAGCCGTTCGTCTATCGCCGTTATCTCGACTACGGCACCTTCGAATCTATCCGCGACATGAAGGCGCTCATCGACCGTCAGGTCGTGCGAGCTGAACTGCAGGACAACATCAAGCTCGGCAGTGGCGGTATCCGCGAGGTCGAGTTCATCGTTCAGGCGTTTCAGCTCATCCGTGGTGGCCAGGAGCCGTCGCTACAGGACAATCGCCTGCTTCCCACGCTGGCGCGTCTGGCCAGCGATGATCATCTGCCCGAGCATACCGCCCGTGAGCTCGAACGAGCGTACCGCTTTCTGCGCCGCGCCGAGAATCGACTGCAGATGGCGGATGATCGCCAGACCCACGACCTGCCCGAAACCGCTGAGGCCAGGGCGGCTCTCGCCGAGTCGATGGACTATGACGACTGGTCGACGTTCGCCGAGGCCATGCAGGAAACCCGAGAAGGCGTACATCAGGCCTTTGAGCAGGTGTTCGTCTCGCCCCAGGCGGACGATACCGGTCGCGATCAGGAAAGCCAGGCCCTGAGTGCGTTCTGGGACGGCGATCTGGACGATGATGCCGCCCGAGAGTTACTGGCCGAGTATGGCATCAAGGATATCGACGCGGTGCGCGACGCGCTCGCCGAAATGCAGGACCAGAGCCTGTATCGCTCGTTGGAGGACCGTGGTCGTCGCTGGATCGCGCGGCTTATTCCGTTGCTTTTCGGTGCCGCGGCGCGGGCGTCGGACCCGGACAAGTCGCTGGCCCGCACGATCAGTGTGCTGTCGGCGATCATTGGCCGCAGTACCTATATGGCATTGCTGGTCGAGCATCCTGCAGCGCTGTCGACCCTCATGCGTCTGTGCGCCGCGAGCGACTGGATTACCAGCCGCATCCGCGAGCAACCGGCGTTACTGGATAGTCTCCTCGACCCGCGCCAGCTTTATAAGCCGCCACGGCGTGCCGAGCTGGCCGAGAATCTCGAGCAGGATCTCGCCGCGATCGACGCGGACGATCTCGAATTACGCATGGATACGCTGCGGCGCTTCAAGCAAAGCGCCAGCCTGCGGATCGCGGCCGCCGACGTCAGCAACTCCATGCCGCTGATGATCGTGTCGGATCATCTCACCGAACTGGCCGAGGTCGTGCTCGATGCCGCGCTGGAAATGGCATGGCACCAGATGACACGCCGTTACGGCACGCCCCGCGACGACAACGGCGAGCGTGCACCCTTCGCGATCGTGGCGTACGGCAAGCTCGGTGGGTTGGAGCTTGGCTATACCTCTGATCTCGACCTGGTCTTCGTCTACGCAGGCAAGACAGAGGCCATGACCGATGGCGATCGCACGCTCACCCATCAGGCCTTCTTCACCCGGCTGGCCCAGCGCCTCATTCATGTGTTGAGCACCCAGACCGCGGCCGGGCGCGTCTATGAGATCGACATGCGTCTTCGCCCGAGCGGCAAGGCCGGCATGATGGTCACCCATATCGATGCGTTCGCGCGCTACCAGAACGAGCAGGCGTGGACCTGGGAACATCAGGCGCTCGTGCGGGCGCGGCATGTGAGCGGCCATGCCGGCGTTGGCGAACGCTTTGCGGAGATTCGCCGCGAGGTACTCGGGCGCGAGCGCGACGTCGGCCGGCTGGCCCGCGAGGTCTGCAACATGCGCGACCGCATGCGCAAGGTGAAGGATGAGACCAGTGGGGACTGGCTCGACGTCAAGCAGATGGCGGGTGGGCTGATCGATATCGAATTCATCGCTCAGTTCTCGGCGCTTCGTTACGGGCATGACTGCCCGGAGCTGCTGCGTTTCACTGATGCCATCCGTGTGCTGGAAACGCTCGAGTCGGGGGGCATTGCCACTTACGATGATGTGAAGACACTTACACGTGCCTATCGCCTTTATCGTCAGCGTATCCACGCGGATTCGTTGCAGCGTAACCGCGCGATGATGCACGCCGACGAGATGCGCGAACTGCGCGACGGCGTTGCCGCGCTTTGGCAGAGCTGGGTCGCGGGCCACGCCGCGGCTGCCGAGAGCGATTAGCCCACAGCGATCGGGGCGGGCACAATACGTGCCCGACGGCGGCCGTTGCCGGCCGCGTGCACGAAAAGGGAGAGCATGAGCGAACGCCGTGCAACGCGCCTGACCCACGTCAATCTCGCCCGGGGCTTTCGTGGCGGCGAACGTCAGACAGAGCTTTTGATTCGCGAACTTGCGGCCCGCGGTGTGCGTCAGCGGGTGGTGTTGCGGCACAACGAGCCGTTGCATGCGCGCCTCGCCGACGTGCCCGACCTCGAGCGGCTGCCCATCGGCAAGCCATTTGCCCTGAACGCACGTGAAGTCCGCGGCGATTTTCTGCACGCGCACGATGGCAAGGGCGCGCACTTCGCCCATGCCGCGCATACCCTCGTTGGCTGTGATTATGTCTTCACCAGGCGGGTCGACAACGTTCCGTCGGCGAGCTGGCTCACCCGACGCATGTATCGCAAGGCGCGCGGCGTCGCGGTACTTTCGCGTGCAATCGACCGAGTCGTGCAGGCGTACGCGCCGGGGACGTCAACCGAGCGTATCCCCAGCGCGGCCGGCAGCTTTCAGGTCGACCGGGTGGCTGCTGCGGCCTTGCGTTCTGAGTTCGGCGGCGGTTGCGTGGTCGGCCACGTTGGTGCACTCGACGACAGTCAGAAAGGCCAGCGCGACTTGATCGCAGCCGCACATATCCTGTCCGCGCGTGATCCCGACTGGCGTTTTGTACTGGTCGGCGGCGGGCGCGACGAAGCGATGCTGCGCGCGCTCGCGGACGACAATGACGCGATCCGGTTTACCGGGCATGTCGACAACGTCGGCGATCACCTGGGCGCGTTCGATATCTTCGCCTTCCCGTCGGTGCATGAGGGCCTGGGTTCGGCGTTGCTCGATGCCATGTACGCCGGGCTGCCGATCGTGGCCAGCAACGTGGACGGCATTCCCGATATCGTGAGCGACGAGGACAATGGTTTGCTCGTGCCGCCGCGCTCGCCCCAAGCCCTGGCCGATGCGCTCCAGCGGCTTCGCGACGACGACGAGCTGGCCTATCGTCTGGCCAATGCGGCGAGCGAAAAATCGCTCGCGTATACTGCGGCCGCGATGGCCGACCGCTACCTGCGCTGGTATCAGGCCCTGGGCCTGGAGCTTGGCGTGGACGTGCCGGCCGGCGATCAAGAGCTTGGACACACGAGGTAGAGCGCCAGTGATCATCGTAACCGGAGCCGCCGGCTTCATCGGCAGCAATATCGTCGCCGGGCTCAACGCCCGTGGGGAGCGCGACATTCTGGTCGTCGACGATCTGTCCGACGGCCGCAAATGTCTCAACCTTGCCGATCTCGACTTCAGCGATTATCTGGAATACGACGATCTGCTTGCCCGGGTCGAGGCGGGCGACGAGCTCGGTGACGTTACGGCCGTGTTCCATCAGGGCGCCTGTTCGGATACCACCGAATGGGACGGCCGCTATGTGATGGACCGCAACTACCGCTACTCGAAGAGCCTGCACGACTGGTGCGTGGCGCGCGGCGTACCGTTCATCTATGCCTCGTCGGCGTCGGTCTACGGCATGGGGCCGGACTTTGTGGAGCAGCGTGCAGCCGAACGCCCGCTCAACATGTATGCGTTCTCCAAGTTCGCCTTCGATCAGTACGTACGCGCGCAATCGGCGAAAACGAACTCCCAGGTGGCCGGCCTGCGTTACTTCAACGTGTATGGCCCGCGCGAGCAGCACAAGGGCAAGATGGCCAGCGTGGCCTGGCATTTCTCGCGCCAGATAGAGGAGGGCGGCGAGTGCCGTCTTTTCGAGGGCAGCGACGGCTACGACGATGGCGGGCAGCGCCGCGACTTCATTTATGTTGGCGACTGTGTCGACGTCAATCTATGGCTGCTCGATTCCGGCGTGTCCGGGATCTTCAATTGCGGCACCGGGCGCAGCCAGACGTTCAACGATGTCGCCGATGCGGTCACCGGCTGGTACGGCCGTGGTGAGAAACGCTATATCGAATTCCCGGAGTCGCTGGTCGGCCGCTACCAGAGCTTTACCCAGGCCGACGTAAATGCCTTGCGAGAAGCGGGTTACGGCCGTGCGTTCGCGACCGTGGACGAGGGCGTGCGCCGTTATCTCGATTGGCTCGCCGAACGTGGCGCGGCCGATGCGACCCACCATTCGGAATAATAACTGCGCAATGCAGCAATAACACTGGCCTGCATGGGCGCCGGTATGGTCAAATAGCGCGCCTTGCCGCAGTCGTTACGCGGCATGCCTGCAAGCCCAAGGAGATGAGCACATGACTTCGATGGCCGACCGAGATGGCCTGATCTGGTTCGACGGGGAACTCGTCGACTGGCGTGACGCCAAGGTTCACGTGCTCACGCACACCCTGCATTACGGCATGGGTGTCTTCGAGGGCGTACGCGCCTACAACACCGACCGGGGCACGGCGATTTTCCGCCTGCAGGATCACACCAAGCGGTTGTGCCGCTCGGCCAAGATCCTCGGCATGCCGATGCCGTACACCGAAGAGCAGCTCAGCGCTGCGCAGATCCAAGTCGTGCGCGAGAACAAGCTCGAGTCGGCCTATATCCGTCCGGTGGTCTTCTACGGCTCGGAGGCGATGGGCCTGCATGCTCACGATCTGACCTCGCATGTCGCGATCGCGGCCTGGACCTGGGGCAGCTATCTGGGCGAAGAGAACATCACCCGCGGTATTCGCGTGAAGACCTCGTCGTTCTCGCGTCACCATGTGAACTCGGCCATGACCAAGGCCAAGGCGAACGGGCCGTACTTCAATTCCATGCTCGCCGTGACCGAGGCCAACAAGGCCGGTTACGACGAAGCACTCATGCTCGACTGCAACGGCTTCGTGTCCGAAGGCAGCGGCGAGAACCTGTTCATCGTCCGCGACGGTGTGCTCTACACGCCAGACCTGACCAGCGCGCTCGACGGCATCACCCGGCGCACGATCATGACCTATGCCGACGAGATGGGCATCGAGTGTCGCGAAAAGAGCATCACCCGCGACGAGGTCTATATCGCGGATGAAGCCTTCCTCACCGGCACGGCCGCCGAGGTTACGCCCATGCGCGAGCTCGACGATCGCACCATCGGCGAGGGCAAGCGAGGCCCGATCACCGAAGCGCTGCAGTCGCGTTATTTCGATCAGGTGAGCGGGCGTCGCGATGATCATGCGGACTGGCTGACGTTCGTCTGAGGGCGCGCGTCGCCCGTCGACGGCCATGACCTTGCGTGAGGCGACAATCCGGGGCGAGCGTTTCGTCTGGGACGATCAGCAGCTCGACGAACCCCGGCCGGAACTGTTCGACGCCGACTGGTGGCGTGCGCGAGATGAGCTGCTGGCCGAGGCCCAGGGGCGCGGCACGGCTTATTTCCTCGCCGGCCTGGGCGATGTGCCCTGGGTGTTGCGACACAACCGTCGGGGCGGGGCGCTCGCCCAGATCAATACTGATCGGTTTCTTTATACGGGACTCGGGCGCACGCGCCCGGTTCGCGAGATTCGCATGCTCGCGCAGCTGCGCGAGCAGGACCTGCCTGTCCCTGCGCCAGTTGCCGCACGGATTCAGTCGTCGCTCGGGTTCTATCGGGGCGATCTGATCACCGCGCAGGTCATGGCCAGCAGGCCGCTGGCCGATCGGCTGGCCCAGTCTGCATTGGCGTCGACGGCCTGGCAGGCGCTGGGTGGCACGCTCGCGCGTTTCCACCGTGCCGGCGTCTGGCATGCGGACCTGAATGCGCGCAACGTGCTGGTTGACGACAGCGATGGGTTTCATCTGATCGATTTCGACAAGGCGCGCCTGCGCAGCCCCGGCAAATGGCGGGAAGCCAATCTCGAGCGCCTGCGCCGTTCGCTGCAGAAATTCCGCGCCGCCTCGATGGATTTCCACTTTCTCGACGCCGACTGGGCCGCGTTGCGTGGTGGCTATACCTCGGTCTTCGCCGCCGGTTTGTAGGGATTGTAGCCGGAGCGCTTGAAGCGCTGATGCAACCAGAAGTACTGCGCGGGTGCTTCGCGCACCACTGACTCGATCATCGCATTGATGCGCTGGGCATCCGCGGTTTCATCCTCGCCAAGGCTATCGCTGATCGATGGCTTGATGATCAGCCGGTAGCCGTTACCGTCTTCGCGGCGCAGGGTGAAAAACGGCACCACGCTGGCCTTGGTCATGCGCGCAAGACGGCTGAGCGCCACATGCGTGCGTGCCGGCTGGCCGAAGAAATCCACCACAACGCCCAGGCGCTTCGGCGGTTTCTGGTCGGCCGCATACCAGACAGCATCCTTGCGTCGCAGCGCCTTCAAAAGCCCCTTGACGTCGTCGTCCCGGATACTCGACCCACCGATATGCGCCTCGCGGCGGGTGCGCATGACGTGGTCGACCACCGGGTCGTGTGGCGCCTTGTACATGGCCGTGGTCACGTACCCGAGCTCGCGCAGCGGCCCCTTGGCCATGCGTACACCCAGCTCGAGGGACGTGAAGTGGGCCGACAGCAGGATGATGCCGCGCCCGCGTTCTGCAGCTGCTTCGAGATGCTCGAGCCCCTCGATATGGGCCAACGACTGGATCTTGTCGGTCGGACCCCACCAGCAGATCGCGGTTTCGATCGCGCCCATGCCAACCGACCGAAAGTGGTCGCGCAGGATCTGATATCGCTCGCGTTCGCCTAGCTCCGGAAAACAAAGGCGCAGGTTCACGTCGGCGACACGGCGCCGCTCGCCAATCACGTGGTAGGCAAGGTTGCCGAAGAACCGGCCAATGCCCATCTGCAATCGGTAAGGCAACTGGGACAGCAGCCAGCCGAGCCCCATCAGGACCCAGCTGCCCCAGTAACGCGGCGCACGCAGGCTGCTGGGGGCATCTTTTTCGGGGGCGGGATCAGCCATGCTAGGCGGGCCGGGTCGGCCGGTCGGCAATCATAGGCGTGGAAGACAACGATGTTGCGAAAAACGGCGCTACACAGCGCGCAACAGGGTTTGTATGATGCGCGAATTGTTCGCCCGGTGAAAGCATGCTGACGATCCCCTCGTTCGACAACGCCCGTGTCCTGGTCGTGGGCGATATCATGCTGGACCGTTACTGGTACGGCGATACCGGACGCATCTCTCCGGAGGCGCCGGTGCCGGTGGTGCGCATCGCCGACGAGGAGCGCCGTCTTGGCGGCGCCGCGAACGTTGCGCTCAATCTTGCCCGTATCGGCGCAGATACGCGGCTGATCGGTGTGGTAGGTGATGACGAGCCCGGCGAAGCCACCGCCGCGCTGCTCGAGCGCGAGGGCGTGACGCCGGACCTACTGATCAGTAAAAGCCATCCCACGATCGCGAAGCTGCGGGTGATGAGCCGCAATCAGCAGTTGATCCGGCTGGATTTTGAAAAGTCCTTCGCGCTCGATGGCGCCTTTGCGCGCGATGCGTTCCTGACGCGCTATCGTGCCGCGCTTGCCGATACCGACGTTGTGATCTGCTCGGACTATGGCAAGGGCACGCTGGCCGATGTCGAGGCGATAATCGCGGCGGCACGCGAGCTGGGTATTCCGGTGCTGGTCGATCCCAAGGGCAGCGACTGGCAGAGATACACGCTGGCCACGATGATCACCCCGAACCTGCACGAGTTCGAAGTCGTAGCCGGCACGGTGACCGACGACTCAAGCCTTCAGAACAACGCGGATGCGCTGCGTGAGCGGCTCGAAGTCGACAGCCTGCTGGTCACCCGTAGCGAAAAGGGCATGAGCCTGTTCTCGCAGGCCGGCCATCTGCACCTGCCGGCGCAGGCCCAGGAAGTATTCGATGTAACCGGAGCCGGCGATACGGTCATCGCGCTCCTTGGCGCCGGACTGGCCGCCGGCCTCGAACTCGGCGACGCGGCTGCCATTGCGAACCTGGGTGCCGGCATTGTGGTCGCCAAGCTGGGTACCGCCACGGTGACACCTGCCGAGCTCAAGCGCGCCGCGCGCAACCAGCGCGGCAGCGCGGCGGGACTGGTTGATGAAGACACGCTCGCCGGCATCGTCGCCGATCTGCGGGGGCGTGGCGAACGCGTAGTCATGACCAACGGCTGCTTCGATCTGCTGCATCCCGGCCATATCGCCTATCTTGAGGCGGCGCGTGCGCTGGGCGACTGGCTGATCGTCGCGGTGAATGACGACGCCTCGGTCGGACGCCTGAAAGGCCCGTCGCGTCCTCTCAACGATCTCGAACATCGCATGCAGGTGCTGCGAGGGCTGTCTGCGGTCGACTGGGTTGTGCCCTTTGCCGAGGACACGCCCGAGCGCGTGATCTGTCGGCTGTGTCCGGATGTGCTGGTCAAGGGCGGCGACTACAAGCCGGACGAGATCGCCGGTGGCGACTGCGTGCGCGCTGCAGGCGGCGAGGTGCGAGTCCTGGATTTCGTCGATGGTTATTCCACCTCGGCGATCATTGAACGCATGAACGACGCGCCCGACACCGACTGACATGCTCTGGCGGGCCGTCTACTGTCTGGCCACATGGCTCGTGCTGCCCCTGGTGTTCGGCTATTTCGCCTGGCGCGGCCGACGCGAACCGGCGTACCGGCAGAATTTTGGCGAGCGCCTGGGTCTTGTTGACGACGTGCCCAAGGACGCGATCTGGGTGCATGCGGCGTCGGTCGGTGAAGTCGTGCTGATCGCACCGCTAGCGGAAGCGCTAGAGCGGCGATTCCCGCAATCAACGCTGTTGATCACCACGATGACGCCCACGGGGCGCGAACGCGCGATCAAACGCTTCGGTGATCGTGTCTGTATCCGCTATGTACCACTCGATACGCTGGGCGCCACGCGTCGATTCATGGCAGCCGCTGCGCCGCGTATCGGCATTCTGGTCGAGACCGAGCTCTGGCCGAACCTGATCGCCGCTGCGGATCGTGCCCATGTGCCGCTGGTGCTGGTCAACGCGAGCGTGTCCCAGCGCTCGGCCGAGCACTACGCGCGCTGGCCGCTGGCGAATGCGACACGCTTCATGCTCGCGCGTATCGACGCGATCGGCGCAGCGAGCGAGGCCCATGCAGAGCGCTTCGCGACGCTCGGTGCGCCGGTCGAGCGCGTGGTGGCGACCGGCAATCTCAAGTACGACACGCCCGACCATGCCGATACCGAGACTGCCGGCAAGGCGTTGCGCCGGCAATGGCAGGCCGATACGCGCGGCATTGTCGTTGCTGCCAGCACCCACGAGGGCGAAGAAGAGATCCTGCTCAAGGCGTTCGAACGGCTGCGATCCCGCGACTGTGGCGGACTTTTGGTGATCGCGCCGCGTCATCCCCAGCGGTTCGATGCCGTGGCGGCGCTGCTCGAAGCCAGCCCCTGGTCGGTCGCACGCCGCAGCGTCGGCGATGCCGTGGGCGAGGCCACGGATATCGTGCTGGCCGATACGCTCGGCGAGGTTCCAATGTTCTACAGCGCGGCCGACGTCGCGGTCGTGGGTGGCAGCTTCGTGCCCGGCATCGGCGGCCACAACGTGCTCGAACCCGCCGCGCTGGGCCGCCCGTTCTGTGTCGGCCCTTATATCGAAGAATGGCAGGACATCGTCGACGGGCTCGTCGGGTGCGGCGCGGCGCGTATCTGCAAGACGCCCGCACAGTTGGCGGACACAGCCGGCCACTGGGGACTGGACCGTGATCGCGCGCTTGCCGCGGGCGCGGCCGGCCGGGCCCATGTGCGCGAACAAGAGGGCGCGCTGGATCGCAGTATCGCGCTGATCGAGACGGCGCTGGGCCGGCACCCGGGTTGAACGGCTTCGAATAAATTCGCCGCCTGTGCTATATGAAGCATTCTAGCCGCGGCAGCGCGCGGTGTGCACAGGGGGAAAACAATGAATAACTCTAATTGGGCGCGTCGAATTGCGCCCTGGATGCTGGTATTCGTGGCGGCCGGGCTGAGTGCCTGCGGTGGCGGAGGCGGCGGCTCCGATGATGATGGCGGCAGTGGGGGCGGCAGTGCCGGTGGCGGAACGGGCGGCGACTCGACCGCCGATCCATCACAGGTTCCCGGCCTCAATGCCGATGGCGATATCGTCGATCCCGGTGAAGCCGCAACCGTGAGCTACGCGCTTCCCGACGATGCCAACATCATTCGGGTCAACCTCACCATAAAGGCGCCCACCAGCGATGCCTGCCAGGCAGACGATCCGGCGACGATCGAGGATGAAGAGGACTACCGAGGCTGCACCCTTACCGATCTCAATGGCGGCGACGACCCGGACAACCGCGGTGACACCGACGGCAGCGACGCGTTCGATCCGGAGCTGCAGATCACGGCCAGCATCCCGGATACCGAGTTCAAGTTCATCGGCGAAATGGAAGTTCGCGGCGCGTCGACCCGCCAGTCGAAACAGAAGTCCTACAAGGTCGAGTTCGACAACGAGGACGACGACGGCTTCGATGACGACTGGTTTGGCATGGAGCGCTTCCAGCTCAACAAGCATCCCTACGACCTAAGCCATATCCGCAACAAGCTCGCTTTCGATCTGTTCACTCAGGTCTCGGACTTTCCGAGCCTGCGCACCCAGTTCATTCATCTGTACGTGACCGACGAGGCCAACCCGGCGGCGGGCGAGCAGGATTTCGGTCTGTTCACCAACGTCGAATACATGGATGACGACTGGGCAGAAAATCACGGCCAGCTGGAGGAATCGAATATCTTCAAGGCAGAACAGTTCGAGTTCCTTTCGCCCGAAGAGACGCCTCTGATTCGTGCCGATGCGGACTCCGACGAGTTCGAGACCCTTCTCGAATCCAAGGGCGACAATGAAAACACCGACGTACTGATCGCCATGCTCGAGGCGATCAACGACGGTGAGCCCGATTTCAACACCGATTTCGCACGCTATTTCCATCCGGACAATTTCCGGACCTGGCTTGCGATCAATATTCTGTTGTCCAACAAGGACACCAACTCACAGAACTTCTATCTTTATCGTCCGGCGGATGTCGACGGCGATGGCGTCGAGGACTTCGAGCGGTTCTACTTCACGCCATGGGACTATGACGGCGCCTGGGATTTCTACGGCCAGCCCAACGAGGCTGCCGAGAACCCGATACGGCCGCGCTGGCAGCAGGGCTTGGCCAACTGGTGGGGCATGGTGCTGGTACGTGAGTACATCAAAGCCGGTGCCGGCAACGTGCAGGCGCTGACCGCCAAACTGGATGCCCTGCAAAGCGCAGAGGTTACGGCTGCGAACGTGCAGCGTCTGATCGACGGTTATCCGATCGACGAAATCAAGGCTGTGCTGACCACAAACCCGGATCTGAACAATCTGCCGCTGCAAGGCTCGGGGAGTGCGGCGGACCAGATCCAGGCCGAGATCGATCGGCTGCCGGCCACCATCGCCGCCGCGCGCGCAGAATACGACGCCACGCTCGAACGGCCCATGCCGGTCTATATGGCCGCCGAAAACCAAGGAGGCAACGTCGTGCTGCGCTGGGATGCCTCCTACGATATCCAGAGCGATGCCCTGCGTTACGACGTACGGTTATCGACGAGTCCGGTGCTGGCAACCGGCCGGTCTGGCGATGCCTGCACGGCCGCCGACGATGAGCCCATGCGACTTCTTGACGGCGATACCTATCAGGAGAACGGGCTGGTCGGTACGTCGACCGTGCCGAGCACGCCTTTGACGCCGGGCACGCGCTACTACCTGCAGGTCGTCGTGCGCGATGCCAAGAATTATTGTCAGAGTGCGTTCGACGAGTACTACGACGAAAGCACTGATCAGGTGTCTTCCGGCATTCTCGCCTTCGACTATCAGTCGGATGGTTCGGTCAGCCTGGTCATCGACTGACCGTCCGCTTCGACGGTGATAGAGCGCCGGCCTCGGGCCGGCGTTTCTTTTGGCGGCGAGATATCCCCTGCGATGCTGGACGCGCGCCGCTGCCGAATAGCTCTGACGACGAATCACTAGGCGAGAGCGGCACTTGTCGCCCTTCACAGCGGGGGTAGGATGTGAAACTCTGGCCAAGCTATGGTTTTTTAAACGGGGGGACCTCATGGCGATAGGCGTCTGGATCAGTCTGATCCTTTACTTCGGGCTGATGATCGGCATCGGCTTTTATTCGTGGCTCAAGTCCACATCCTCATCCGAGGAATACATGCTGGGCGGGAGAAATCTCAGCCCGTCCGTAGCGGCGCTTTCAGCGGGCGCCTCCGATATGAGCGGCTGGTTGCTGTTGGGGTTGCCCGGCGCGCTCTATGCCTCCGGACTGGTCGAAGCCTGGATCGGCATCGGCCTTTTCGTCGGCGCGTTCGTGAACTGGATCGTTGTCGCGCCGCGACTGCGTGAGCAGACCGAGCGTTACGACAACAGCCTGACAATTCCGCAGTTTCTGTCGAAGCGTTTTCCGTCCCGCGCCATGGCCCTCCGGACCGTGTCGGCGGTGATCATTGTGGTGTTCTTCGCGGTCTATACCGCCTCCGGCCTGGTGGCCGGTGGCAAGCTGGTGCAGAGCGCGTTCGGGGACGTCGTCAACATTGCCTCCTTCAGCGACTATTCGGTCGGGATCTGGGGCACGCTTGCTGTCGTGCTGGCCTATACCGTCGTGGGTGGCTTTCTGGCCGTGAGTCTGACCGACTTCTGCCAGGGCGTGATCATGATGCTCGCATTGATCATCATGCCGGCGGTCGTGCTGTTCGGCAGCGGCGGCGGGGGCTTTGCCCAAGCGTCCGAGACGCTGGCCGGGGTCGATCCCAACTTCCTGTCGTTGACCAACGGGTTGACGTTCTTCGGCTTTCTTTCGGCCGTGACCTGGGGGCTGGGTTATTTCGGTCAGCCGCATATTATCGTGCGTTTCATGGCGATACGCACGGTGGGCGAGGTATCGAAAGCCCGGAATATCGGCATGAGCTGGATGGGCATCTCGCTGATCGGTGCGGTCTGCGTGGGCGTATTCGGTCGCGCGTACGCCGTGCGTAACGGCCTGGATGTCGGCGATTCGGAAACGATTTTCATCGTGCTCGCCGATCTACTGTTCCATCCGCTGGTGACGGGCTTCCTGTTCGCGGCACTGCTCGCGGCGGTCATGAGTACGATTTCCAGCCAGCTGTTGGTGGCGTCCTCATCGCTCACCGAGGATTTCTATCGGCTGTTCCTGCGCAAGGAAGCAAGCGAAAGCGAGAGCGTGATGATCGGCCGTATCAGCGTGCTGCTGGTCGGTATCGTGGCAGCCTTTATTGCCAGCGATCCGAACTCGCAGGTGCTTGGTCTGGTCAGTAACGCCTGGGCTGGTTTCGGTGCTGCCTTCGGCCCGCTGATCATCTTGTCGCTGACGTGGTCGCGGATGTCCGGCACGGGCGCTGTAGCGGGCCTGGTCGGCGGTGCAGCCACAGTGATTGTGTGGATCTCGATGGGCTGGAACAGCAGCTTCCTGGGCGGCCCGGGTATCTACGAGATCATCCCCGGCTTCATCGTGGCCTGGCTCGCGATCTATGTCGTCAGTCTTGCAACCCAGACGAGCGGCGAGTTCCGCGCGGTGGAGGCCCGATAGCCAAGACGCACAGCCCGCCTGTCATGGCTGTATAAATGGCCATGGTGGGCGGGGGTTTCTGAACCGAGAACTTAGCAGCCGGTGGAAGGCTGCATTGAGTGCCTCGATTGAACAGGAGGCGGCTTTTCGGTCCAAGCTGGGGAGGGAAGCTGGTGGTGATCACGGCAGGCCGCAGATCGCTTGTCCGACCTTGATACGCCGTTCGCCTTGTGCCCGATTTATATCCAGTAGAAACAAGAAAGCCGGCGGTTCGCACCGCCGGCTTTTTGTATTCCGCTTCGCCTCAGGCGTAGCGTTGCGGCTCCGGGGTGACGAACTCGTTGTGTGTTGGCTCGTCTTCTTCCAGCGACATGAGCGACGCATTGCCACCTGCCGCCGTGGTGTCGCGGCTGATGGCCCGCTCGGTTGCAAAGCGATGCAGGTAGTGCGGGCCGCCGGCTTTCGGGCCGGTGCCGGACAGGCCTTCACCACCGAACGGGTGAACGCCGACCACGGCACCGATCATGTTGCGGTTGACGTACGCATTACCCACCTTGATCCGGCGTACGACGCGTTCGACGGTGGTATCGATTCGGCTGTGAATGCCAAAGGTCAGGCCATAGCCTAGGTTGTTGATGTCATCGACGACCTCGTCGAGCTGCTCTGCCTCGAAGCGTACGACATGCACGATCGGGCCAAACTGCTCGTCGCCGAGATCCTTGATGCTCTCAAGCGCCAGCGCACGCGGGGCGAAATAGGTGCCCGATCTGGTCTGCTCGCCGAGGTTGCAGGTATAGATTGTCTTGAGCTTGTCGCTCGCCTTCTTGGCATAGTCCGCCAAGCCGTCGCGCGCTTCGGCGTCGATAACCGGGGTCACGTCGGTCGAGATTTTCCACGGGTCGCCGATGGACAGCTCGGCCATGGCGCCGGAAAGCATGTCCAGCAGCGTGTCGGCAATGTCGTTCTGGACATAGAGCACTCGTAGTGCCGAACAACGTTGGCCTGCGCTCTGGAAGCCGGAGCGAATCACGTCGGCCACGACCTGTTCGATCAGTGCCGAGGAGTCCACGATCATGGCGTTCTGGCCGCCGGTTTCGGCGATCAGCGGAATGAGCGGACCGTCTCGATCGGCGAGTGTCTTGTTGATTGCCTTGGCAGTGGCCAGCGAGCCCGTGAAGGCAATGCCGGCCACCCGGAGGTCCGCAACCAGTTTGGCGCCTACGGAGGGGCCGTCGCCGGGTAGCAGGTGAAGCACGTCGCCGGGGATGCCGGCTTCGTGCATCAACTCGACCGCGCGATAGCCGATCAGGCTGGTCTGCTCGGCGGGCTTGGCAATGACCGCATTGCCGGCCGCCAATGCTGCCGTAACCTGACCGGTGAAGATGGCGAGCGGGAAGTTCCACGGGCAGATGCATACGAACACGCCGCGACCGTCCAGGCGGTAGGTATTGCGCTCGCCGGTGGGGCCGGGCAGCAGTTTCTCGCCGTCGAACTCGTCCTCGACCTGGCAGGCGTAGTAGCGGCAGAAATCCACGGCTTCGCGCACTTCCGCCACGCCGTCGCCGATATTCTTGCCGGCCTCGCGCGCACACAGCGCGATCAACTCGGCCGTGTGGTGTTCGAGCAGATCGGCGTAGCGGCGCAGCACAGCTGCGCGCTCGGCGCCGGGCGTTGCGCTCCAGCGATCTGCTGCGCCGTGCGCGCTGGCAAGCGCCGCCTCGATATCGTTCTCGTCGGCCCAGATGACGTCACCCACCGTCTGGCCGGTGTCAGCAGGCGAGGGAATGGGGCGCGTGCTGCGTTCCTTGCCCTTAGTGTCGGTGGTTACCGCTTTGCCGTCGATCAATGGTGCGACCCGCCAGACCCGGGCGTCGGCTTCGCGCATGCCTTTCGCGAGCGCATCGAGTTCTCGCACATCCGAGAGATCGACACCCTTGGCGTTCGGCCGACGTTCTCCGTAGAGCTCGTGCGGCATGGGAATCTGCGGATGCTGGGCCACGCTTTGCTGCTCGGCAGCGATGACCGGATCGGCGACGATATCCTCGACGGGTTCGCTTTCGTCCACGAGCCGATTCACGAACGAACTGTTGGCCCCGTTTTCCAGCAGGCGGCGTACCAGATAAGCGAGCAGGTCCTCGTGCGGGCCGACCGGCGCATAGATACGGCAGGGGGCAGGGTTATCGCCTTTCTCGACGATTTCTTCGTACAGGTCTTCGCCCATGCCGTGCAGGCGCTGGAACTCGAAGTCCTTGCGGTCACCTGCGGCCTGGCGAATGTAGGCCAGGGTATGCGCATTATGGGTTGCGAACTGGCCGTAAAACACGTCGGACGCCGCGAGGATGCGCTGCGTACAGGCAAGGAACGACACATCCGTATTGTGCTTGCGCGTGAACACCGGGTAGCCGTCCAGGCCTGCTTCCTGCGCTTTCTTGACTTCGGTATCCCAGTAGGCGCCTTTGACCAGACGAATCATGATCCGGCGGTTATGGCGCCGACCCAGATCCGCGAGCCAATCGATCACATCGAGCGCGCGCTTCTGATAGGCCTGTACGGCGAGGCCAAGACCCTGCCATTCGGATAGGTCGTCTTCCTGCGACACGCAGGCGAAAAGCTCGAGCGACAGGTCCAGCCGCGCGGCTTCCTCCGCATCGATGGTGAGGTTGATGTTGTGCTTCGCAGCCAGACGGGCGAGCTTGAGCAAACGCGGGAGCAGTTCGCGATGTACGCGCTCTCGGTGGCTGAGCTCGTAGCGTGCATGCAGGGCCGAAAGCTTGACGGATACACCCGGAGACTTTTCCGGGCCGCGTTCGCGGCTGGCTTCACCGCAGGCTTCGATAGCGTGCCAGTACTCGTCGAAATAGCGTTGCGCGTCCTTGTCGGTTCGCGCTGCCTCGCCGAGCATGTCGTACGAATAGGTATAGCCGCGCTTTTCCAGCGATCGCGCGTTGCTGATCGCTTCCTCGATCGTGCGGCCCATCACGAACTGTCTGCCCATGATGCGCATCGCCTGGCTGACCGCCTGGCGGATGAACGGCTCACCACTGCGCTTGACCAGGCGCTGCAGTACGCTGCGGAAGTTGCGCTGTGGCGCATCCTCGTAGCGAAGGATTCGACCGGTCAACATCAGGCCCCAGGTCGAAGCATTCACGAACCAGGACTTCGACTCACCCAGATGCGACTCCCAGTTGGAGCCACCGATCTTGTCGTCGATCAACCGGTCGACGGTGGCGTCGTCCGGGATGCGCAGCAGGGCTTCGGCCAGACACATGAGTACGACACCTTCCTGACTGGAAAGCTCGTACTCATGCATGAACGCATCGATCCCGCTGCCGTGGGAGTTCTTCTTGCGAACCGCCTTTACTAGTCGACCGGCCTCGGATTCCACCTGGCCACTCATGGCCGGTTCCAATTTGGCGATCTTGATCAGGCGATCGACCTGTTCGGCTTCGTTGCATCGGTAGGTGTCGAGGACGCCCCGATACGCCGTTTCGTCGATCTGGCTCGGGCGGGAATAATTCATGGAGGCCTTATAAATAAACGATTCCGAGCCAATTTATCGCGTTGTGCCGGCGGCGTCGAATGTGCTGCTGCACTGGATCTGCGCCGGCAACGGTCCCAGCGGATTTCTGGCCCGAATCGGGGAGGGCAAGCGGTGAAACAATCGCCCGCGACCAAGGTGTTGCCCCGTGACGGCCGTGACAGGACTGGTTGTTATCCGCTGTCCAAGCCACAGGGAAACCTGGACCGCGGCCTTCAATGCATCGCGTAGGCACATGCCCGAATGCGCAAAAGGGCGGTGGAATTGCTAGCTAGTCTAGAAAATTATAAAAAATTTCTGTTAGGAATTTCGACGTTTGACAGCGGATGAAAGGACATCAGTGCACCATGAATGCGTAGCTTTAGGCATTTTTTTAAATAAATTATCTGGCACATTCGATCTGCGGCAAAGCGCGAAAGTACAAGTGAAATCGATTAAAGATGCGCTCGTTTGAAAAGTCGGATTTCCTTCCTGTGCTCAAAAAGGGTCAACAATCCCAACCGATCTGTCGGAAAATATTACGAAATATAGTGGTTTTAAGAAAACAAAGGGTTTTGTTCGGGTATTTGACTCTAAAAAAATCGATGAATAGTGTTTCGAGCACGAAAAAGGCATAGCGGCCGAAAGGTCGTGACGCAAAGCTCTCGGGTCTAAAGCGCCACCCGGCGCCATGATGGCCGAGCTACCGGCAACAATGCGTTGGCGGCGTTTAAATAACGGTTCCGCCACGCTTGCACGTCTGCGATGTGTCGCTGGAGCCGCCGTCAATGGTGGTGATCAAATGACACAGAAGGTGCGAGTCAGCATGTTTGCAAACTTCCTGGTTTTCTTTTGCTTTATTCTGCCGGGCTGTAGTTCGGGCGGATCGTCGGACGGCGGTAGCGAGCCGATCACGTCTCCGGCGCCGGTTACCGAGCAAGCCGGTTCGGGATCGAGCAACGGAGAAGGTGGCTCGGGCATGGAGATGCCGACCGAGTCCGAAGACGAAGAAGAAGAGGTGACGGAAGAAGAGGTCACCAATGACACGCCGCCCGTCAGCGGTGGTAATGAGTCGCCTGCCGAGAATGGAGGCGATGGATCCGACCCCGAAGCGGGCGAGGGTAACGCCGACGGCGACAGCACGGGTGCGCCGGCCGATCCCTCGGAACCGGAGACACCCGAACCAGAGCAGCCACAGGAACCCGAGCCTGACGCGCCGGTGGAAGGTGAGTCAGAAGACGGGGAAGCGACGCCCACGACCGGTGGCGTCAGCCAGGAGTGGTCCGACGCCGGGGTGTCCAACTTTCAGGTGCAAAGTCAGTCCGACCGAAACCAGACGGACGTGCTGGTGACTGCGGGCCAGGTGTTCGCGCAGGGCTCGGTTCAGTCCGCTGACTCACTCCAGGCCAGCGCGGATGGTGCGCGTATTCCGCTTCAAGTCGACGCGAAAGCCACGTGGCCCGATGGTTCGCTACGTCATGCGATCGTTACCGTACGCCTGCCGCAGCTTGCCGCTGGCGGCTCGCCACTTGTCGTACTTGATGTGGGCAGCAGTGAGGCCGCCACGGGCGGACCGGTCACCGCTGGGCAATTGCTGGCGACCAGTTTCGACACAACGCTCGATATCTCCTCGGGCAGCGGTAACTACCAGGCGAGTGCTCGTCAGATGTTGCAGAACGCAACCGGTAGTGGGGTCTGTACCGATTGGGGCGTGCAGTGCAAGCAGTGGCTGTCGGGCCCACTCGTGTCGGAATGGATTGTCGGCGGCCCCCTGAGCGCGTCAAACGGGGATCACGACAATCTAGCCGCCTATTTTCATATTCGTGCCTATTCCGACGGCTCGGGCGGTGTCGCGCGGGTACGCGTGGACACGGTGGTCGAAAACAACTGGGCTTATAAATCGGCGCCCCGGAACGTGGACTACGAAGCTACGGTCAATACGGGTACCGAAAGCTACAACGTCAGTGGGCTGACGCATTATGACCATGCCCGTTGGCACAAGGTTCTCTGGTGGCAGGAATCGCCTAAAGCGTATGTGCGCCTGAACAGTGAGCAGTTGCAGGAAAGCCGAGCCGTTTCGCGCTACGCCGACGTGACGCCGACCGACGAATTTCTGGACAAGCAGACCACGGTTTATGAACCGATGAAGAATGGTGACCAGACGGCGCGTATGGGGAATACAGGCGCGCAGCCATCCATCGGGCCGTTGCCGCGCTGGACTTCGGCTTATGTGGTTTCTTCGGACCCGCGGGCATTCAACTGGATGCTCGTCAACGACGACTCGGTGGGTAGCTACAGTTTCCATTATCGCGACGAGCAGACGGGGCGCCCATTGGAGATCACCCGTCACCCTTATGTCTCGATTGCTGCGTTCAGCTTCGCCAACAACACCTCCAAATCCAGCTGGAAAAAGGATCTTTTGCCTAAATGTCCTGGCGGTTCGAATCCTCCCCGAGCCGAAGAGTGCAAGACCCCGCTCGATTTCAACATCGCACACCACCCCTCGACCGGGTATGTGTCATATCTGGCAACGGGCGATTATTACTACCTCGAGGAAATGCAGTTCGTCGCCTCCTATGTCGAACTTTGGATGAACGCCCAGTACCGCGACTACGAAAAGGGCCACCTGGTGGGCCAGGTGCGTGGACAGGCATGGTCGCTGCGCTCGATCCTGGATGCGGCTTTCGCGACGCCTGACGAGGACCCGCTGAAGTCCTATTACGAAGGACTCGTCGAAAACAATATTGCCGAGTACAACCGCGAACTAACCGACAGCGGCAGTCCGATTCACGTGTTGAACAACTCCAGTGCCGTGATCTATCCGATGAACGGGCAGGACCGTGTCGGTATCGCGCCGTGGCAGCAGGACTTCTTTACCTGGGCCGTTGGACACGCGGCGGATCAGGGCGTTGAAGGCGCAGATCGTTTGCTCAAGTGGCTGTCCACTTTCCAGATCGGTCGCATGACCAACTGGAAAGGCAGTGCCGACGGCTACTGCTGGCTCCAGGCCGCCGTCTACAAGTTGCAGATTCGCGACGTGAAAGGTGGAGAAGATTACGCCTCGCTGGATCGCGCCTACGAGCAGACGTTCCCCGAGCTTCAAGGCTTGGAATGCAACAGCCAGGAAATGGTCAATCTCTGGGCCGGTGGCAAGTACGACCGTGGTGAGATGTCCGGTTATGCCTTCTCGCCGACCGGCTTTCCGTCGAATTTCCAGATCGGCCTTGCCATGGCGGCGTCGAGTGGTGTCGCCGACGGAGATCTGGCCTGGCAGATTTTTGCCGATCGCGATGTGCAGCCTGATTACAGCAACTATTCCAACTTTGCGGTAGTACCCAGGGAGTAGCTCTGTACGAGTAGACTTCTTTTTGTGCTCATCGATGACCTAAGCTAGGTCGACACTCCTAGCGACGGGCCTCGAAGTGCGGACGATCCAGATAGACCTGATAGCGGCGGCGCGACCCAATTTCATGAAGGTTGCGCCGCTTTTTCATGCGTTGGCGCCAGAAGACTGGTGCCGCGTGAGACTGGTTCATACGGGGCAGCATTACGACGCGAATATGTCGGACTCCTTCTTCCGGGACTTCGATCTGCCCGCACCCGATATTCATCTCGAGGTTGGCAGCGGGAGTCACGCCGAGCAGACGGGCCGCGTCATGATGGCCTACGAGAAGGTCTGCGTTGAGCAGCGCCCGGACTGGGTGGTCGTGGTCGGTGACGTGAACTCCACCATTGCCTGTGCACTAGCGGCCGTGAAGCTGGGTATCCGTGTTGCGCACCTGGAAGCGGGGCTGCGAAGCCGCGATCGCCGTATGCCGGAAGAGATCAATCGGCTCGCTACTGACGCAATCGTCGATTTGCTGTGGACGCCGTCCGTCGATGCGAATGAAAACCTTCTGGCCGAGGGGGTGTCGCCCGACAAGATCGAATTTGTTGGCAACGTGATGATCGATGCCTTCGAACTGGCTCGAGGGCGCATCGAGGACGAGGGTACGTGCGAAAAGTTCGGTCTCGCAGCAGGGGAGTTCGGCGTCGTAACGCTGCACCGCCCGTCCAACGTCGATGATCCGCAAACGCTTCGGCTGTTGGTGGATCAACTTGTCGACGTCAGTCGCAGCGTGCCATTGGTCTTCGCGGTTCACCCTCGCACACAGGCACGGCTCGCGGAGTTCGGCCTCTCGGAAACACTCGAGCAGGCGCCGTACATCAGGGTGGTGGAGCCGCTAGGTTATCTCGCTTTCATGAACCTGGTGACCCAGTCGCGAATCGTAATAACCGACTCGGGCGGGGTTCAGGAAGAAACGACCTACCTTGGGATTCCGTGCCTCACTCTGCGCGAGAACACCGAGCGCCCGATCACAACGAGCCAAGGTAGTAATCGGCTCATCAAGCCTGCTCAGCTCGTAGACGCGGTGGCCGAAGTCGTGGCGTCCGTGTGCATAAAAGCGGAGCCGCCCGAATTATGGGATGGCCAGGCGGCGCACCGAATTGTTGCCGATTTGCGCCGTCGTACAGGTAGCTGACCGGCGATTCAAGATAGCGTGGACCGCCTTTCCCTGGCGGTGTCAATTCTGCCGACTCCCTCTATTTCTGCTTCGCAGTGCTGTTGCGAGGCCGCTGCACGGCTATGGGGTTGAGTACATGCATGATCGGGGTGTCGGTCAGCGCTACAGTTTTGCGCGCTGTTATCAGCAGATGCATCGTGTTCTCGCGAATTATTGAAACCGTTCGCAAGCCTTTGAGCTAAAATAAAAAAGATCTCATGGTGCTGCAAATTTTCGGCTGATATGCATCGCGCCGGTCCAAAACGTGCAATAAATACCGCCAGTAGCCGGCGATGTAAGTTTTCAGTGCTTGTCAGAAAAACAAACAGAAGACACGTTAATTTTGCGCGCAATTGAAAAATAATAAGAAAAAAAGTCTAATAAACATGAAGATAAGCATTAGTCAGATTTTTTGATTTTTTGGCACATTGATTGCTTAGATCGCCTTACAGTTGTCGGGAGGCTTATCACTGAGCCGTCTCGCACACTGGTTCAGGGGTGGTCCGTGCCGAGAAATTTGCCACTCGTATTGCGCGCAACGATCAGAAGTGTCGCGGCATGGCTTCTGGTGACGGTTTGTCTGACAGCAGCGGCGAGTCCGATTGTGGCAAACCGAAAGGATGAGTCGACCGAGAGATACGTTGGCCAAGGGATCGGGGAAACGGGAGATTCAGGTGCGCCGGCAGATAGGAAGGGCGACGAATCTTCGCGATTGCTGGGACTGGGTTCAGAGGTGGAAGAGCGAACGGAGACCTTGCTGACATATTTCGGTATCGAGCCGCGCTTGGTTTTGCCAGGGTCACAACGGGACGCCGTATCGGCGGGTATGGACATCCAAAGTCAGGAGTCGCAGGAGGCCAATAATCGTACATCCGTGGTCCCGGAGCCGAAGGAGGTGTTGCTGCTGGCAGTAGGCGCCGCCCTGCTGATTGGTGGCGGAGCGCTTAGACGCTGGCTCGCGCGGCGGCCGTGACTCGTTCAGAGGTGTGCAAGGTTTCTGGCTATTCGGTTTCGATTTTGGTGATTAGCGCCGGAAGAGGACGGACACGAAATTGTTGGTGGTGTTGTTGAGAGTGATATAACTCGGCTGTCAGCCGCGGCGGACCAAGGTCTGGTGAGGCGAGGGGACAACGATGTACACGAGGGGCCTGAAGCATTTCATTCAGGTGGGTTGTGGCAAGGCGATTGATTCAGCGGGCATTGTTCGCGAGTCGCCGCACGCCGACCTGTGCGCGCACCGCGAACCGGCTGATCGAACCGATTTGCGTAGTGTCGGCGCGCAACTGATCGCACGTGCAGCGGCCGGTCGCCAACAGCGGTTCATGCGATGAACACGCTACGTGTGTTCAATCATTACATGCATGTCCGCTATCTGCTGCTGGGCGTCTTTCAAGCCCTCATGCTGATTGTTCTGGTCTATGTTGCAGCACGTATCCGATTTCTCGGATACGCGGTGCCCATGACCGAAGAGCCTGTGTTGCTGCTTCCCCAGGCCTTTGTTTTTTCCGCCGCATTGATGTTTGGCATGTGCGCGGTGGGCGTGCTCAATCCGCGTCTTCGGGATGGCCATCTTCAGGTCACGTTGCGTGTACTGACCGGCTGCGGTCTGGGCGCATTGTTGCTGATGCTTCTGTTCTACGTGCTTCCGTCGCTCTATCTTGGCCGGGGGGTGTTCGCGTTGGCGCTTGCATTGGGTTTGGTGCTTTCGCTGACGATACAGATTGCCTTTTATCTTGCTGTGGATCGCAGCGCGTCGCCGTGGCGAGTGCTTTTCCTCGGCGCCGGAGAAAATGCGGGCGCCCTGTTGGCATTTCTTCGCCGGCGCAGTGATCAGAGGCTCTTCCATACGGTAGGTTGCGTCCCCGTAGAGGGCGAGGAACGAAAGGTCTCGCCGTCGTTGCTGCTGGATTCCGACGCGTCGCTGCTCTCGCATGTTCGAGCCCTGCGCGTCGACGAGATCGTGGTCGCTATGGACGACAATCGACGGGGTTTTCCGACCGACGAGTTGCTCGCCTGCCGCATGGCCGGCGTGAATATCATCGACACGGTAACGTTCTACGAGCGCCAGACGGGTAAGGTCAAGACCGAACTGCTCAAGCCGAGCTGGTTCATTTTTTCCTACGGTTTCCGCGTAACGCCGGTCCAGGACTTCGTCAAGCGGGTCGTGGACATTACCGCCTCGTTACTGCTGATGCCCATCGCCTTGCCCGTTATGGCAGGTGTTGCCCTTGCAATCATGATCGAGGAGGGCACAAGCGCGCCCCTGCTGTTTCGTCAGCGGCGAGTTGGTCATCGCGGGCGCGTTTTCGAGATCTGGAAATTCCGCAGCATGATTGTGGACGCGGAACGCGCCGGAGTAGCGCAGTGGGCCACTCGGAATGATCCCCGCGTGACGCGCGTTGGTGGGGTGATTCGCAAGTACCGACTCGACGAGTTGCCGCAGCTGTTCAACGTGTTACGCGGAGAAATGAGCTTGGTTGGCCCGCGGCCGGAGCGTCCGGAATTTGTCTCTGAGTTGGCGGTTCGATTGCCCTATTACCGGATACGCGAGCATGTGCGTCCCGGTATCACCGGATGGGCACAGGTGGGCTATCCCTATGGTGCGTCGGAGGATGACGCCAACAGCAAGCTCCAGCTCGATCTTTATTACATCAAGAATCGCAGCGTCTTTCTTGATCTGCTGATTCTTCTGGGCACGGTCGAAGTCGTACTCCTTCGCAAGGGAGGACGCTGATGAGCCCCACCGATGTCTGGCTGCTTTCCAATAGCGTGGGTGGGTTGGCCTTTGCCGGTCTCACGGTGTTGCTCGCCTGTACCCAAGGGGGTACTCAGACCCGATTGCTGGTGGTGGCATGCGGGGCGAATGCCGCGTGGTGCCTGATGATGGCTGCCGCATTGGTCCTGCAGATCGCTGGCCCATGGCTAGATCTCGCAGAGACCGTACGTGGTGGCGCGTGGCTGGTGTTCCTGTCATGGCTTCTACCGCGCGCCTCCTTCCGACAGAACCGGCTGATCAAGACGATGGCCCTGGCATTGCCGGTGTTGCTCGCGACCATGCTGCTCGGCCAGATGATCTGGCAACCGGCGGCCGAAGCGACAACCCAGCGCAGCACCGGATTCTTCATCGGTGTCGCCGCGATCGCATTTTGTGCGCTGGTGATGCTTGAACAGATTTATCGGACAGCGAATGCGGACGAGCGCTGGGGTATGAAATATCTGGTGCTTGCCGTCGGGCTGCTGTTTGCCTACGACTTCGTGATGTATTCGCATGCGCTGCTTTACGCAGGTATTCCACTTAACGTCTGGGAAGCGCGCGGCGTGGTCAACGCACTGGCTGTTCCGCTCATCGCCGTATCCGCAGACCGCAACCCCTCCTGGTCTCGAAATCTGCGGTTGTCGCATCAGGCGGCATTCCACACCGGCGCGCTTGTGGTGGCGGGCGCCTATCTGCTGTTCACCGCGCTCGGCGGTTATTACATCCGTAACTTCGGTGGCAGCTGGAGCGACGTTCTTGGTGTGTTGTTCGTCGTCGTCACGCTCCTGGCGTTCTCCGTGCTTTTGTTGTCGGGCCAGATCCGGGCGCGAGCGAAGGTCTATATCAAGAAGCACTTTTTCAATTACAAATACGATTACCGCGAGGAGTGGCTCGGTTTGACGCGTCGTCTCACACAGACAGACGAGTCGAGCGATCCTTATGAGCGCTCGATTCGCGCGGTCGCCCATATCCTCGATAGCCCGGCCGGCGCGCTATGGCTCGAGCGCGACGGAGTCTACGACTTCGTCTCCCAGTGGAACATGGCGCCCGCGGAAAATACGGCGGAGGCGATAGATACGTCGTTCGTCGATTTTCTGCGCGATAGGCACTGGATCGTCGATCTCGACGAGTACGCCCGAAACTCGGCCCATTACGAGAATCTGGCGCTGCCGGTATGGCTGTCGCGCATTCCCCGCGCACGTCTGATCGTTCCGCTGTTCTTCGAAGCACGCCTGCTGGGGTTCATGGTGCTTGCGGTGCCCAGAGCGGGTTACGCGCTGACCTGGGAGGACCTCGATCTGCTTCGGACCCTGGGCAGCCAGGTGGGAAGTTTTCTCGGCCAGCAGGAGAGTCACGTCGAGCTTGCGCAGGCGCGTCAGTTCGAAGCCTACAACCGGCTCACGGCGTTCCTCATGCACGACTTGAAGAACATCGCATCACAGCAGTCGCTGATCATTCAGAACGCAGAGAAGCATAAGCGGAACCCGGAATTCATAGACGACATGATCATGACCGTCGAAAGCTCCGTGACGCGAATGCAGCGACTGCTCGAGCAATTGCAGCGTGACGGAGGGGATACCGATCGAGTGCGACGGGTCTCTGTGCTCGCTGTCGCGGACCAGATGATGTCGACGCTCAAGGTTCGTAAGCCCGTACCGTCGCTTGCATGCGAGGACAACGCGTTCGTGACCGTCGATCCCGAGCGGTTCGGGATGATTCTCGGCCACGTTGTTCGCAATGCCCAGGACGCTACGGGGAGCGAAGGCCAGGTCGATGTTCGGGTTATCACCGCGGACAAGACCGTGCGCATTGCCGTTTCCGATGACGGTATCGGCATGAGCGCGGCCTTCATACGTGAATCGCTGTTCAAACCGTTCTGTAGTACGAAATCCTCCCGCGGCATGGGCATCGGGGCATATCAGGCTCGCGTCTTTGCTCGCGCCGCGGGCGGGCATGTGGAAGTTGAAAGTGTTCCGGGTGTGGGGACCACTTTCACGGTAATTCTTCCCTCTGCGGGCATCGAACATCTGGAGGCCCGCCCCATGGCGGTCGGAATGAAATGAAACGCCATACAGCCACACTGATGATTGTCGAAGACGACCTCGCTCTGCAGCGCCAGTTGCGATGGAGTTTCGATTCGTACGAACTCGTATTCGCCGAGAATCGAGGCGATGCGATTGCGACCCTGCGCCGACACGAGCCGCAGGTCGTCGTACTCGATCTGGGGTTGCCTCCCGAGCAGGATGGCGTTGAAGAGGGTATGCGGGCGCTGTCCGAGATTCTGCGTCTCGCGCCGGAAACGAAAGTCATTGTTGCGACCGGTAACGGCGAAGACGATAACGCCCTGAGAGCGATTGCCCTCGGGGCCTACGACTTCTATCCCAAGCCAATCGATACGGCCGTTCTCGGCCTGATCATCGCCCGTGCCTTCCATATCGCCGACCTCGAATCCCAGAACCGGGCGTTACGGCACAGTACCGGTGGTCCGCTGGAAGGGCTTATAGCGGCCAGCGATGTGATGCTCAAGGTGTGTCGTCTGGTCGAGAAGGTTGCACCCACCAACGCTACGACGTTGTTGCTGGGCGAGACCGGCTCGGGCAAGGAGGTTCTTGCCCGAGCGCTTCACAATCTGAGTGCGCGTCGGGACGGACGTTTCGTTGCCATCAATTGTGCGGCGATCCCCGAGAATCTGCTCGAGAGCGAATTGTTCGGTTATGAGAAGGGCGCGTTTACCGGCGCCAATCGCCAGAGTCCGGGCAAGATTGAACTGGCTCAAGGCGGCACGCTATTCCTCGACGAGATCGGTGACATGCCGGCCTCACTCCAGGCGAAGATGTTGCGCTTTCTACAGGAGCGCGTGGTCGAACGCGTCGGCGGTCGTGAAGAGATCCCGGTTGATGTACGGGTGATCTGTGCAACGCACCGCGATCTCACCGCTCGTATTGCGGAAGGCGAGTTTCGCGAGGATCTGTTCTACCGCGTCGCGGAAATATCGATCACGATTCCTCCGCTTCGCGAGCGCGACGGTGATGTAGTGGTGCTTGCCAAAGCCTTCTTTGAAAAGGCTGCCGCGACCAACGGCATCACCCTCCGGGGGCTGGCGCCCGAAGCGATTGTGGCGATCGAACGTTATTCCTGGCCGGGCAACGTGCGTGAACTGGAACATCGCATCAACCGCGCGGTGATCATGGCAGACGGCAAATTCGTGACCGCGGCGGATCTCGGTCTGAACACCACAAGCGAAAGCGATACCCCTCTGCGCTTGAATCTGCGTCAGGTTCGCGACGAAGCCGAGCGGGGAGCGCTGGAACGTGCGCTACGCATGGCCGAGGGCAACGTATCCAAGGCGTCGAGACTGCTGGGCGTTTCGCGTCCCGCGCTGTACGACATGATGAGAAAACACAGCATGCAACCCTCGCAGGTCTGACGGTGAAGCATATGTCGGTCGATCAACACGGGCATGAGGTAAGCACGATGAGCGGGATGCTGCGCAGGCATAACTACCTGATATTCATGGTGCTGGCGGCATGTTTCGCCATCGCGGGCTGTGGCTTTACCGAGAGTATCGACAGTCGGATGGAGAAGGCTTCGGCTGACGTCGAGGCCGGGCGATACCGTGCGGCCGAGATTCATCTGAAGAACGTGCTTCAGAAAGAGCCATCGCACGGCGGCGCGCGGCTGCTCCTCGGACGGCTGTCTCTCGCTACCACGCAGTACGAGGATGCGGTTGAGCATCTCCAGCGTGCGAGTGATCTCGGCGTTTCTGCGCAAGAGATCAACCGGCCTTTGGCAAAGGCGCTGATCGGAGCGGGGCGTTTCGATCAGGCACTCACCCGACTGGCCGACTCGCCAGATGGCGCGGAAATACTCGCGCTGCGCGGCGACGCCTTGCTCGGCCTCGATCGCGACGAAGAGGCCGCAGCAGCTTTTGCCGAGGCCCTCGAATTGCAGGCGGACTATCCGGCGGGGCTGGTAGGCCAGGCGCGGCTGGCTCAGCGGTCGGGCGACGACGCGCGGGCCGGGGAACTGCTGACCCGTGCGCTGCAAGTCAGCCCCGATTTTCTGCCCGCACTCGAGGCGCGTGGCGGGCTCGCCTATAGCGACGGGCGTTGTGCCGATGCAATCAACGATTTCGAGCATGTCGTCGGTTTGCCGGTCACCGAGGTCTCGCGCGTGCAACGGTTTGTGGCCCGCGCCTTCCTCGCTGACTGTCAGTTGCAGCTCCAGGAGTTCGGCCCGGCCGAAGAGAACGTCGCGATTCTTATCAAGGAGGGGCCTGACAACCCTTATGCCAACTACCTGCAGTCGCTGGTGTCGATCCGCCACAAGGATTACGAGACCGCAACTACGCACCTGCAACGGCTGCTCAAGCTAGCGCCGCAGAACCCGCGCGGACTCACGCTGCTCGCATCGGTCAAGATGGCCCAAGGCGAGTATCAGCTTGCCGAGGTTTATCTCAACGAAACCTTGGCGCGAACGCCGGGCAATCGGTCTGCGCTGCGAATGCTGGCCTCGTTGCAAGTAAAACAGGGCCGCGCCCAGATTGCGGTGGAGCGGCTTCAGGACGCATTGGCGGCTTCACCCAACGACCCGCAGATCCGGGCAATGTTGGCCGAGGCGCTCGTAAGTGCCGGCGATAGCGAAAGTGCGTTGCAGTTTGCGCTCGGAGAGTCGGATCAGCAGATCAACGGCGCCTGGTCGATCGGCCTGGCTGCCCGAATGGTCGATGCGGGCAACAGCGAAGCGGCAACGGCCTTGCTTGACGCCGTTGATGGCAGTGATGGCGCCGATGGCCAGAGTACCGCGCAGCTCCGCGTCGCTTTGGCTATCAAGGAAGGCAAGATCGATCAGGCGGTGACGCAAGCTGAGGCGCTTGCCGCAAAAAATCCCGGTTCGCCGGCCATGAAGAGGCTCCTGGCGACCGCCTATGTTGCGGCGGCTCGACTTGACGAGGCTCAGCACGTGCTTGAGGCCGGCCTGGCAGAGAATTTGCAAGACGCAAGTTTCCAGCTCGCGCTAGGTTTGCTGGCGATGCGCCAGGGGGATTTTGATCGGGCTCGCACACAGCTTGAGTCGCTGCTGGATGGTGCTGATCCCAATGCGCATCCGAATGCCCTGCTCGCTATGGCAAAACTTGAGGGCGTGCAGGGAAACGAGGGCGCCGCACTCCAATGGTTGGAGAAGGCCTATGAGTCCAGGCCCGATGATCGGTTCATCGCGGTGGCCTTGAGTCGTGCCTACCTTGCGGCCGGTCTATCGGGCAAGGCAGTCAATGTCACGTCGAAGCTTGCCGATGGGCAGCCCGACGATGCCGAGATGCGGCACCTCAACGGGGTCACCCTGATCACGGCCGATCGGATTGATGAGGGTATCGAGGATCTCGCTCGTGCCGTACAGATCGAGCCCGAGTCGCGTAGCTATCGCATGGATCTAGCACGCGCGCAGCTGGCTGCGAATCGACTGGACGCGGCCCGGGAGCAGTTAACGAATGTCCACGACCGTTTCCCGGATTACGCGCCGGCGATTACCTCACTCGCGATGACACAACTACGCCAAGGGGACGTCGATACGGCCATGGCGACCGCGGACGAGTTGGCCCGTAATCCCGAGGGCAAGGTTGCCGCAGAAGTTCTTAAGGGCAGCATTCATTCTGCTCAGGGTCAGTTCGCGGCAGCCGCGAAGGCGTACGAGCGCGCGCGAAATCTCAAGCCAAGCCAGGCCCTGACTTTCAAAGTGTTCGAGGCGCGCCGACGTTCGGGCGACGAAGCTGCTGGAGAGGCGCTGAAAGAGTGGTTGACCGCACACTCGAGCGACGCCCAGGTGCGTCTCGTGTATGCGCAGTGGCTCGAGTCGGCAAAACGCACGGCACAGGCGGCCAATGCGTACGAAACGGTGCTCGCCAGCGAGCCTGAGAATCCTGCCGCGTTGAACAACCTCGCGCTCTTGTATGCCGAAACGAACAGCGAGCGGGCTCTAAAGCTTGCAGAGCGCGCACACGCACTCGCCCCCGGGAACCCAGCAATCACCGACACGCTGGGTTGGATCGAACTGCGGTCTGGTGATCGGTCACGCGGCCTTGCGCTTATTCGTGAGGCAGCGCAGGCGGCCCCCGGACTGCTTGAGATTCAGTACCACCTGGCGTTTGCACTCGCGGGTTCTTCTGCTGAAGCCGAACGGGCAGAGGCTCGAGAAATACTGGGACGGCTAATGGCAAGCCAGGAGGAGGGCGAGGCCCGTGCTCGTGCGAATCAACTGTCGCAAATGCTTGCTTTGCCCGTAACGCCTACCGACGGCTGATAAATGGCGGAGCAGGCGGATCCTTCATTTCACAGCAAGGTCGGTTTGAATAAGGATCGGGATGAACTCTGATGGATGCTATGTGAGCTAAACATCAAAGCATCAAATAGTTGGACTAAAACAATGTTGCGCGTAATTAAAATACTAATTAGAAATGAAGCGAAGAATATGTCGAAAAATATTACAAAAATATTTTTCGTGAGTAGTTTTTCAAATCGTTTTCTGCCGTTTCCGGAAGTGCGCATTACTGTAATAAGCAGCTGTTAAAAGGTGCTTTATTTGTTTCTGTGTGCGGCTAATTACGCGTTCTCCTTCAAGTGTCAGTTTTTAATAAGAATTAAAAAATAGATAAAAGTGGAAGAAAAAGCTACAGTGTTCAAAAGACCGACAAGATATGAATTTTATCTTTTCGAAGGACTATCTGATGTTCACCTAGAGGCGCATCAGTGAGAGGTCGATAGAGCCAGTAGTGCGTCTCGCTGTGGATCAGGTGAGCCGTGGATCTGTAAACGGGGTAAAAAAAATGAAAGCCAAAACAATTTCTCGTGTGGTCTTCGCTGCGCTGGCACTGATGGTGCTCGGGGCCTGTGCGACCCCGCCGCCACAGCCGGTCGGGGAAACGGCCCAGGCGCCGGATTATCGGATCGGGCCCGGGGATGGGTTGCGAATACACGTTCGCAACAACCCCGATCTATCCATGAGCGTTCCGGTGCGCCCCGACGGGAATATCTCCATTCCACTCGTGGAGCAGATGACCGCGGCCGGGAAGAACCCGATCGAACTCGCGGACGACCTCGAAACCGCCCTGTCGGCTTACATTCGCGACCCACTGGTCACCGTGATCGTCACCAGTTTCGTCGGCACCTATGAGGATCAGGTGCGAGTGGTCGGTGAGGCAGCGCGGCCCCAGTCGATGCCTTACCGGCGCGGTATGACGTTGCTCGACGTCATGATCAACGTGGGAGGCCTTACCCAGTTTGCTGCAGGTAATCGAGCGCGACTCGTGCGCGAGGTGAGTGGGGAACAGAAGACTTATGGGCTTCAACTGCAGGGGCTGCTTGGCGGCGATATAGCCAGCAATGTCGCGATGCAGCCGGGCGATGTCGTGATTATCCCGCGGACGATGTTCTAGCGGGCTGCGGGCATTCGAACTGATTCCTGCCATCTCTCACGAGTAACTCATCATGCAAGAGTTGTTGAGCCGCATTTTCGACGAACTGCGTAATGCGTGGCGGTATCGCTGGCGTGGGTTGCTCATCGCGTGGATTCTGGCGGTCACGGGCTGGTTGTTCGTGTACAGCCTGCCGAACCAGTACCAGGTCGATGCGCGTGTTCACATCGATACGAAGTCCGCGATTCATCCGTTGCTCAAGGGACTCGCGGTGCTGCCGGACGTCAAACAGCAGGTCGATCTGCTCATTCAGACGGTCCTCAGTCGACCCAACCTGAAGGACATTGCGCGCCGTACCGGGCTCGATATCAAGGCAAGTACACCAGAGGCCGAAGTCGCTCTACTGGACAAGCTCGCGAATCGCATACGTATTCGCAACGCCGGCTACAGCATCAACCTGTATAGCGTCTCGTTCTCCAGCAGTAGCGCGGAAACAGCCCGTGCCGTCGTTCAGCAGGTCATTAACATTATGACCAGTATGGCGCTCGCCGATGGTGGGGCGGATTCAGCCCAGGCCATGACATTTCTCAGTCGCGAGGTGGAATCGCACAAGGGCGAGCTCGAATCCCTCGAGCGTGAGCTGGCTAATTTCCAGAAAGACAACGCCAATCTGATGCCGGGCCGTGAAGATTACGTCACGCGCGTCCAGTCGATGCAAGACGAATTGATTGGGTTGAAAGAGAAGCTGGCCGCAGCCAATGAGCAGCGACGCTTGCTCCAGGGCCAGGTCGCATCGGCGCGCAGCGGGGGCAGCCGGATCGTGCCGGCTGAGCAGAGCGAGCAGGTGCGTGAAATAGACGCACGCCTGGAGCAAGCAGAGCGTAATCTCGATCAGCTTTTGAGCCGATATACACCTCAGTATCCGGATGTCGTGAGCCTCCAGCGGGATATCGATCGCATGCGCTCGGAGCGGGCCGGTACGGTCGCTCGACTGCGCCGCAACCCGGAGCGGGTGACCTACGGCGGTGGTGGTGATCGCGTCGCGCAGCGGGAGTTGGCTGAAGTCGAACTCGAAATCGGAGGGCTGGTGCGCACGATCGAACGGCGCCAGGCGACGATAGATGCGCTTGTTGGCGACGCCGACGAGATCACCGAGGCACAGGCGCAACTCGCACAGCTGCGTCGGAACTACGACTCAACCAAGGACCAATACGAGAAGCTTCTGGGTCGTCTGTATTCAGCGCAGTTGTCTGACGAGGTCGAGCGCAGTGGCAACGGTCTGAAGTTCAACGTTATCGACCCACCGGAAACACCTGCGGAACCGGCCGGGCCTCAACGTGCACTGCTGATGGCAGTTGTACTCATTGGCAGCCTGGGCGCGGGCGGGGTGTTCTCTTTCTTGATGAGCCAGATTCGTCCGGTGTTCATCAATCGCCAGACGCTGACCGAGTTCACGGGCCTGCCGGTGCTGGGTGCAGTCACCCAGGCAACAAGCGTGCGTCAGAACGTTCAGCGCCAGACAGCACTCATCCTCTTCCTGGTGGGCGTTGGAACTCTCTTCATCGGCTATGCGGGTGCCGTGGCATTTGCGCCGATGGGGACACGCATGGTGCCTACCTTTGTGAGCAATCAATGGCTATGAGCATCGTCGAAAAGGCCGCGGATCGTCTGCGTCAGAACGATCGGCCGCACGCGCCCGATCGTTCGGCCCGTCAGCAGTCGGCGGCAGTGCCATCGCAGGTTGCGGGTACGGTCGTTACGGCCAGAGAAGAAGCCACCGCAGATCTATCGCGAACCGAGCGGGTCAGCATAGAAGCGGGGCATCTCAGACGTGCCGGACTCCTCGCACCGAAGTCAATGGACAATCAGCTAGCGCGAGAGTATCAGCGGATCAAGCGCCCGTTGCTGGCAACACTCACCTCCGGCGGTAGCTACGGCCCGATCGTCCACGCCAACCGTTTGATGGTGGCCAGTGCTGCCCAGGGCGAAGGAAAAACCTTCACGGCCTTCAATCTGGCTCTCAGCCTGGCCCGAGAGAAGGACCATTCCGTACTGCTGGTAGATGGCGATGTACTCAAGCCGGGTATCTCCCGCGCGCTCGGGATCGACGGACGTCCCGGCCTGATGGACGCGCTTCGAGATGAGAGCGTGCCGTCGTCGAGCCTCATTCTGCAGACAGACGTCCCGGGGCTGTCGGTGCTGCCCGCGGGCGAGCGTTGCGAGGAGATGGCGGAATTGCTGTCGAGTCGTCGTATGAACGAGGTGGTGGAAGAGCTCTCTGCCGAGCCGGCACGAATTGTCATATTCGATTCGTCGCCGCTGCTGGCCACACCCGAATCTCAGGCACTCGCTTTGTCCATGAGCCAAGTGCTCGTCGTCGTCAAAGCGGGCTCCACCGAGCGCCGTGCGCTCGAGGCGGCGCTGTCGTTGATCGATCACCCTTCGCGGCCTACCAGCCTCGTGCTGAACCAGAGCCGCCGCGGGCATGGCGATCTATACGCGGGATATTACGGGGTCTATGGAGGGGGGAAAGACAGTGGCGAGACTCAGAACTGATCTCCGGCGGGGCGAACAGGTGCTCGACCGCGGCGAGCGCCTGCACGTCGTGCGGCGCTGGCTGTTGCCTTTCGCGTGTCTGGCCGCGGCCGGTTATGCCCACGCGCAGTCTGACGACGCGACAGGGGCGCAGGCGCCGGCTTCCGGCTGGAGCAGCGTCGCGCCGCCTTCACCGGAAGACGGCGATATTCGTGGCAGCGATCCGAATCGGGATTATTCCCGGCTGAGCCCGTTTACGTTTGGAGCGGCCTCCTACCAGCCCGGTTTCGACGGTTGCGCGCTGGCAGGTAGTGCGCTGCGCGACCCGCAGGGCGTCTTCGCCGAACTGGTGCGTCCCGAAGGTCTGTCCGGCCGTGATTCGCGCTTCTTTCGTCTGTCGCTCGGCGCTTCGGAGACATATACCGACAATCTCCGACTCGCACCCGAAGGCGAGGAAATCAGCGACTACATCACCCAGATAACGCCACGAGTGGATGCCTGTGCCAATAGTGGCCGCATCCGCGGCGAACTGGCGTATCAGCTGCAAGGCGTGGTGTACGCGCATAACAGTCGATTCAACGACGTTTACAGCAACATTGCGGGCAACACCACAATCGAGCTGCTTGCTGGACGGCTTTTCCTCGGGGCCGATACGAGCTACGGCCAGTCGGTGGTTGACCCGTCGTTGAGCTATTCCCGGTCCAGCCTGCTGCGTGCCGATAACAGCACGAGCGCCTGGATCACCAATATCAGCCCGTATTACCTGCAGCCGTTGGGCCCGCTTGGCGACGCCACGCTGCGTTATCGCTACGGGCGCACCGTTTATGGCGATTCGGATATTCCAGAATCGCGCTTGCAAGGCGCCTATTTCGATCTCTACAGCCCCCCGACTTCCCAAGAGTGGTCGTGGCATGTCAATGCGTTCACGCAGCGAGTCCGGCGCATCGATGGTGATGCCGGCGGTTTTTTCGATGGCGTCGATTTCAACAACGGCTTCTTCGATGAGAACGGACAGCCGATCGACCCGGCGGATTTTTACGACGAACGACCGGACTCGCGTACGACCTATTTCGACAAGGCGACAATCGATATTGGCTATCGTGTATCACCGACCCTGCAATTACTTGTTCTCGGTGGTCTAGAGGATGAGTACGAATCCGACGGCACCAACGATCGCCTGAGCAGCCCACTCTGGAATGTGGGCTTTCGCTGGGACGAACCATCCCGCTTTCTCGAGGCGCGCATAGGGCACCGGTTTTTTGGCACCAGCTACTTCCTGACTGCAGGTTTGCGGGGGCGGATTCTGGACGTTTCTCTTTCCTATACCGAAGAACCCTCGACGCAGGATCTGAACCAACTCAACCGGAACGCAACGGTTCAGAACACCGCCTTCCCGGACCCGACCACGTCGCTTTTCGAACGTTCGGTATTCGTCGAGAAGGAGGTGTCCGTCTCCGCGGCTATGCGCACGGGTCTCGCGCGCACCACGGTGACGGGGTATCACCAGCGCCGCGAGTACATCGCCAATGTTCCGGAGGAGCAGTTGTACGGCGCCGCTGCACGGATCGACTATCAGCTGCGGCCACGCACCGCGCTCGTGCCCTCGGCGGGCTGGGAGCATCGCGAATCGCGCCTTGGTATGGATACCGATGTAACCGATCTCGGTTTGAGTGTTGTGCGTTCCCTGTCGACGTCGCTGCAAGCCTCGCTGGGCTATAGCCACGCCTGGCGCGATGCGGATAGCCGTGAAACGGAGTACGACGAGAATCGTGTCGTGCTGCAGGTCATGAAGTACTACTGATCATGTACGAGCGCTTCTACAAGTTTACTGCGCGGCCGTTCCAGCTCATGCCGGATCCGCGTCTGCTTTTCAAAAGCAGGGAGCACAACCGAGCGCTCGCCTACCTGATCTATGGCCTCGAGCGGCGGGAAGGATTTGTAGTGGTTACTGGCCGTGTTGGCATGGGCAAGACTTTGCTGGTGCAGACACTGCTTGCCGACCCCCGGACACGTAATGTGTCGATCGGCCGGGTTGCCATGGCGAATCTCGATGCCGAAGCGGTACTGCCGATGGTGGCCTCTGCATTCGGTTTACCACACAAGGCACGCAGCAAGATCGAGCTGACCGAAGCCCTCGTGGCACGCCTGCAACCGACGCAGTCCCGGGGTGCCTTGTTGATCGTGGACGAGGCGCAGTGTTGCAACGCGGAGGCGTTGGAAGAGCTGCGAGTCATTTCCAACCTGCAGGCCAATGGTCGCGCGTTACTTCAGGTTTTTCTTATCGGGCAGACCGATCTACGCAAGACTTTGGCCGCGCCACGTATGGAACACCTGCGTCAGCGGATCGTCGCGTCCCATCAGTTGCAGCCGCTTGGCGCCGACGAAGTTGTGGACTACGTTCGCCACAGGCTCGGTGCGGTTGGCTGGCATGGCGATCCGGAGATCGAGGAGGGCGTATACGAGAGAGTGCACGCCTGGTCGGGTGGTGTACCGCGCCGCCTGAACCTGCTCATGGATCGTCTGCTGCTACATGGTTATCTGGAACAGCGCCATACGCTGAGTACCGAAGACGTCGACGTCGTTACCGCGGAGTTCGACCACGAATTTGAAGAGACGATTGTCGAGAGCTCCGAGCCAGAGTATTCAGCGTCGGGCGGAAGTGCACAGGAATACGAGCAGGCTGCCAACGCCATCAGTGCGCGCGTGGCTGCGCTCGAGAAAGCGCTCATCGCGACCTTGGGCCACAGCGCTTCGAGCGAGCTGCTCGTGCGCCATGCGGTGCAGGCGGATAGCGAGGCAATGCGTAGAGCGCAATCACGCCTCGCGCGGCTGGAGAGCGTCCTCGCTGAACTTTCCAGTCAGCAGGCACCGTTCGAGGCGTCGAAGCCAAGGGCAGAGCAGACAGCAGATGCCGGCAAGAGGGCTTCGCCGGAGATTGAACCGCCGCCACGGACAGACCTTTCCGCCCCGACGACGAAGCCGCACGCGCCGGCGAAACACGATGACGTGCTGGACGAGTTCTTCGAAGACGACGGGGCCAAGGTGCGCTGGAGTCTGTTTGGAAGGAGACGTACCGGTGAACACTGATTTTCGTGCGCTCCAGCCCATTTCGAGCGATGTCAACGCCATGACTGTGGATGTGGAGGAATACTTCCAGGTTTCGGCGTTCGAGCAACATGTCGACAAAGCCCGCTGGCACTGTTTCCCCAGCCGGGTCGAAGCGAGCATGGACCGGGTGTTGGCGCTGTTCGAACTCGCCGGAATTCGAGCGACGTTTTTCGTGCTGGGCTGCATCGCCGTGCGTCACCCGGCCATGGTGCGGCGGCTCGTCGCGGCAGGCCACGAGGTTGCCAGCCACGGCATGAGCCACGTGCGCGTCACCAATCAGACACGTCAGGCGTTTTCAGCCGACGTGCGCGAATCGCGCGAGCGGCTCGAGCAGATAAGTGGCGCCCCGGTACAAGGTTATAGGGCCGCCAGTTTCTCCATCAGTGCAGAGAATCTTTGGGCTTTGGATGTGCTTGCTGATGCCGGCTTCAAGTACAGCTCGAGTATCTATCCGGGCGCCCATCCGGCTTACGGCATGCCGGGTGCTCCACGCTTCGCATTTACGAATGGCGAGAACGGCATCGTCGAGATCCCGGTAACGACCGTGGAAATGGCGGGGCGCCGCCTGCCCTGCGCCGGTGGTGGATTCTTTCGTCTCTATCCGTACGCGCTTACGCGCCGGGCGTTCCGGCGACTGAATGCCCGGGACGGTCAGCCGGGGCTGTTCTACTTTCACCCGTGGGAGCTTGATCCGGATCAGCCCCGTGTGCCGGGCGTGAACCTCAAGACACGTATACGGCATTACCTGAATCTTGGTCGAACAGAGCAGCGCCTCGCGCGACTGCTTTCAGATTTCAATTGGGACCGCATGGATCGCGTTTTTCCGGTGTCGCGCGATAAGACCGTCAAGGTCGTGCCAGTAGAGAACTCTTCGTACGCCGGAGCTGATCGGTATATGGGCCATGGCTGATACCAATCTTAAAATTTTAGAACTCGACGACGCGAACAGCGCCCGCTGGGATGCCTTCGTCAAGGCCACGCCCGAGGCGACGTTCTTCCACACGTGCGGCTGGCGCACCGTGATCGAAAGCGCCTTCGGCCACCGATGCCACTATCTCTATGCGGAGCGCGACGGTCGTATCGAGGGCGTGCTGCCGTTGGCACACGTTCGTAGTCGACTGTTTTCAAACGCCCTGGTATCCACGCCGTTCTGTGTCTACGGCGGCGTTGTAGCGGCGAGCGCATCGGCGCGGAGCGCGCTCGAGGAGGCCGCCTGCGAACTGGCGCGTACGCTCAAGGTGGATCATCTCGAATTGCGCGAGGCACAGCCCGGCCCGGCCGATTGGCCACGCAAGCAGCTGTACTACACCTTCCGCAAGCCGATCGAGAACGACGAGCAGGCCAATCTCGCGGCAATTCCGCGCAAGCAGCGTGCGGTGATCCGCAAGTCGCTCGACTCCGGGCTCGATTTCCAGATCGACCGCGATACCGAGCGCCTCTACGACCTGTATGCCTTGAGTCTGCGCGACCTCGGCACGCCGGTTTTCGGTCCGCGCTACATGGCGTTACTCAAGACCGTCTTCGGCTCGGCCTGCGAGATCATGACCGTCACCCGTGGCACAGAGGCCATCACGAGCGTGCTCAGCTTCTATTTCCGCGATGAAGTCCTGCCGTATTACGCGGGCGCGCACAGCAGTGCACGTGAACTCAAGGCCAACGACTACATGTATTGGCAGTTGATGAACCGTGCCGCCGGACGGGGTGTGCGGATGTTCGATTTCGGTCGCAGCAAGATGGATACGGGCCCATTCCAGTTCAAGAGACACTGGGGATTCGAGCCGCAGCCATTGAGCTATGCCTATTACCTTGTGCGCGCGCGCGAGTTGCCGAATCTCAACCCCACAAACCCGCGTTACAAGCATTTCATTCAGGCCTGGCAGCGTATGCCCGTGTCGCTGACGCGCGTGGTCGGCCCGATGCTGGCGCGCAGCCTGGGTTGATGCCGTGAAGGATCTGCTGTTCCTGTCGCATCGAATCCCGTATCCGCCCAACAAAGGGGACAAGATTCGGTCGTTCCACTGGCTCAAGGCGCTGGGCCAGCGGTATCGCGTGCATCTGGGAACATTCGTCGACGACCCAGCGGACCTGGTCCACGAGTCGGCGCTCGCCGAGTATTGCGAGGAATTGTGCGTCCGCCGGCTCGATCCACGCATGGCCAGATTTCGCAGCAGCCGCGCCTTGCTCTCGGGTAAACCTTTGAGTTTTGCCTATTACCGCGATCGAGGACTTCGCCGGTGGGTCAAGCGGATCATGGCTGAGCGGTCGATCGATACCGTGCTCGTTTTCTCTTCACCGATGGCCACCTATATCGATCGCAATCTGTCGTGTCGTCGGGTCATAGATTTCGTGGACGTCGATTCGGAAAAGTGGCGCGAGTATGCCGCGACGCGCCGCGGGCCCGCGCACTGGTTGTTTGCGCGCGAAGCCCGCACGTTGCTGGCGGCCGAGCGTGCGCTGTCACGCGAATTCGATGCGAGCCTGTTCGTGTCCGAGGCAGAAAAGGCGCTGTTCGACGAGCGCGCGCCCGACTCGCGGGCGCGTACCCGAGCAGTCGGCAACGGTGTCGATACCGACTATTTCGATCCGGGGTTGGACTACGCCAACCCGTATCCGGCAGGCAGCGCGCCCCAGCTGGTCTTTACCGGCGTGATGGATTACGCGCCCAACGTCGAAGCCGTGCAGTGGTTTGTCGCCGAAGTTCTGCCGCGGGTGCGCGAGCAGCAACCGGGTGCATCGTTCTGGATCGTGGGTACGCGGCCGACCCGTGACGTGCTTGCGCTGGCACGGGTTGACGGCGTCCAGGTGACCGGATCGGTGCCGGACGTGCGCCCCTATCTACGGCATGCAGATATTGGCGTCGCGCCGATGCGCATTGCGCGCGGTGTGCAGAACAAGGTTCTGGAGGCGCTTGCAATGGGCTGCCCGGTCGCCTTGACCGACGCTGCAGCCACCGGGTTGCGTGTGATGGACGACGACTATGCTGGCGTTGCGGACACTGCCGCGGGGCTGGCGGATCAGATTCTGCGTCTCACACGGGTACGAGCAGAACGTGAAGGACACGAGTCGTTCGCGCGTGCACGCGCTTATACGACTGCGCATTACGGATGGGCAAGTCAGTTCGAGCGTTTGCTCGAGACGCTCGAGGACCGCTCAACGACAGGGGCAGGCCACGTCGGGGGCGCGCCAGCCGCGCAGGAGGCATTCGCATGCGCGCGGCACAGCTGAACACCCGGACGGGCGAGTCGATGATCGGCCTGCAGCAGGGATCGGTATCGCTGCAGCGTGGCAGTTACTGGGTGCATGCCATGGCAGCATGTACAGCAATCGTCTTTGTCGGCTTCTTCTTGCCCACGTTTAGTTCGCTTGCCAGCGCATGGGCAAGCAGCGGTACCTATGAGTACGGCTTCCTCGTCGGGCCGATTTGTCTGTTCCTCGTCTGGATGCGTCGTGATCGACTTGCCGGTGCAAGTGCGCAGCCACGACTTTCCGGACTTTGGGGGGTCGCGTTTTTGTGTTTGCTCTGGCTTGCGGGCGCGCTCGCCTCGGTAAACCTCGCCCAGCACATCGCAGTTCTCGCGCTGCTGCCGGCGCTGGTCTATGCGCTATATGGGGGCGAGGTTCTGCGTGTATTACGTTTTCCCTTGGCGTATCTGCTGTTCGCGGTGCCTTTTGGCGATTTCATGGTCGGTCCGCTTCAAGACGTGACGGCACACCTGAGCGTACTTGCCCTGCAGTTCACCAGCGTGCCCGTATATATGACCGGGCGCATGATTCTTACACCCGCAGCGACCTGGCATGTGGCGGAAGCGTGCAGCGGCGTGAAGTTCTTCTTCGCCACCACAGCCTTCGGTGTGCTCTACGCGAATCTGTTCTTTCGTAGCTGGCGGCGCCGTTTGATCTTCATCGCCTGCGCGGTTGCGGTGCCGGTGCTCGCCAACGGCCTGCGTGTGTTCTTCACCATCCTCATCGGCGAGCGCTTTGGCATCGAGTACGCCACCGGCACGGATCATATGATCTTCGGTTGGCAGTTCTTCGGTCTCGTTCTCTTGCTGTTGTTTTTTGCGGGGTGGCCCTGGCACGAGATGGATACATCGGCGCCCGTCACACGTTCGCCCGTGCAAACCGGTGACGCTTCTGGAATGGTCAGAGCTGTTCTCGTCGGCGTTGGCGCGTGTGTGCTTCTGGCTGCCGGGCCGGTCTGGAGTGCGCATGTCCAGGGGGCTGCGCGGGACCTTGCCGCCGCGACTGAGTGGTCGCAACTTCCTGCCGAACTCGACGGGCAAGCGCGTGTCGGGGGCGTGCCGGGGATTCAGGATGTCGGCACGCATTTTGCCAACCCTGCCTTTAGCGATCGCGGGTATTACGGTAAGGACGATAAGGCCGTGCGTATCGATCATGCTCGCTATTCGAGCGGCGGTGGCAACGGGGGGGAACTGCTGACGTACGGCAACCGAGTGTTCGACGCGAGCCAGTGGCGCGTGGTGGCCCGGGAACCTGCAAGCGCCGGGTTCGAGCGCGTGATCCTGGCACAACGCCACGGTAGCGATACCGCAGTGATCTGGTACGCCTATGCGATCGGTGACCACCTGACCGGGTCGGCTTTTCGTTTCAAATTCTGGCAGGCGTGGTTGGGTTTGCGCGGGGCGACTACAGCGCCGGCCGTGTTCGTCATCACTGGCGCCGATGATGACGCATCACCATCCGAACGCGTGCTGACCGTACTGCGCGAGTTCGCCCGTTCCAGCGATGGTCAGGTGCCATGAACAGGACGATGCCAGGCGCGCCGAGAGTCTCATGCTCGCGTCGCGGCACGACGCTGGAGCGCCGGCGAATTCGGCCGGTGGTAGTGCACGTAATCGATCGGCTGGACATGGGGGGTATGGAATCGCTCGCGGTCAGCTTCATTCAACGCACCCGTGAGCGATATCGACACTGTGTCGTGTGTCTGCGCGGCGAAGGGGCCTTGGCGCCCCGTCTTCATGCGGTCGGGGTTCGTGTGATCTCGATCGACAAGCGGCGCGGGAAAGACTTCGGCGCGTACTGGCGCTTGACTTGCCTATTGCGCACGATTGCGCCGGAAGTCGTTCACACATACAACGTCGGTACCGTCGATGTTGCGCTTTGGGCCCGGCTGGCAGGCGTGCGACATGTGGTGCACGCCGAGCATGGGCGCGATGTATCGGACCCGACCGGCAGCAATCCGCGTTATCGTTGGCTGCGGCGCCTGATGGCGCCGGCTATTGGCCGGTTTGTCGCTGTTTCGGACGAACTCGGAACCTGGCTGATCGAGCGTGTCGGCATTTCCGGAAATCGGACTCAGGTCATCCGCAATGGAATCGATCTGGATCGTTTCGCCGATGCTGCTGAGTCTCGAGTATGGGACGAGGGGTTCGCGCCAGCGGGCAGTCTCGTGATCGGAAGCATAGGGCGCCTGGACCCGGTCAAGGCGTTCGACGTGCTGATCGAGGCATTCGCGCATCTGCAGCAACGCCGGCCCGACCTGAATGCGCGCCTGGTGATCGTGGGAGAGGGCAACGAGCGTAGCCGTCTGACCGCGCTGATAGCCCAGCGTGGACTTGAATCGCACGTACGCTTGATGGGCGCACGTGACGACATCAACGTGGTCCTGCGATCCATGGACATTTATGCCTGCTCATCCGTCACCGAAGGCATCGCGTTGACGATTCTCGAAGCCATGGCATGTGAGCGACCGGTGGTCGCGACCCGTGTCGGCGGCAACCCGGAACTGGTCGCCGACGGCGAGACCGGTCTGATGGTGCCGGCGGACGATGTGCCGGCTCTGGCCAGCGCGCTCGAACGCCTGGCCGATGACAAGCTACTCGCGCGACGTCTGGGCCGAGCGGCGCGAGCGCGAGTCGTCGCGGAATTCAGCCTGGAAACGATGATATCCGCCTACTGCCGTCTCTACGACAGCTTGACTGGCATTCCGACTACCGCTGCGCCGCTTGAAGACGCGGCGGAGGGAAGCTGACGCATGTGTGGTCTTGCAGGCATCGTGACCGCCGATGGTTCCACGCCCGATGGCAGGCTTTTGCTAGCGATGGCGGATGTACAGGCCCATCGCGGTCCCGACCAAGGGGGCAAGATCGCGCTCAGCGGTGCCGGCCTGTCGCATCGTCGGCTTTCCATTCTGGATGCCTCGACCGGCCAGCAGCCGATGCAGAGCGAGGATGGACGCTTCACGCTGGTCTACAACGGCGAGATCTACAACTATCGTGAGCTGAACGGCACATTGGCTGGCGACGGCTATCGTTTTGCCGGGCATTGCGATACCGAAACGCTGTTGCGAGCGTGGCAGCATTCCGGCGTCGATTGTGTCTCGGGCCTGCGGGGTATGTTCGCCTTCGCGGTCTGGGATGCCGGTCGCAGGCGTCTGTTCCTGGCGCGCGATCGCCTCGGCATCAAACCGCTGTATTACGGCTTCACGAGAGATAGAGACCTGGTTTTCGGGTCGGAGCTCAAGGCGTTGCTCGTGCACCCGCGCCTCGAGCGCAAGCTCGATTCCCAGGCGCTGGAAGCCTATCTGGCTCTGGGTTACGTGCCCGATCCGTTGTCGATTTTTCAGACCGTGCGCAAGCTCGAGCCGGGGCACACGCTCAGCTACGACGCCAACAGCAAGAAAGTGCAACTCAACCGCTACTGGGACGTTGATTTCGCCGAGGCCAACACCAGCGATTTCGACAGCGACGCAGCGGAGTTGCTGGAGCGTGTGGACGATACCGTGCGTATGCGTCTGGTTGCCGATGTACCGCTCGGCGCGTTCCTGTCCGGCGGCGTGGATTCGAGCGCCGTGGTCGCTTCGATGGCGCGGCAGACAGGCACGCCAGTCAATACGTGCGCTATCGGATTCGACAACCCCGCGTTCGATGAAACCGAGCATGCGCTTCTGGTCGCGCGTCATCTTGGTACACAGCATCGCGACCAGCAGGTGGCCGTGGGTGATCATGGCCTGATCGATCGCCTCACGGGTATCTACGACGAACCGTTCGCCGACAGCTCTGCGCTGCCGACATATCGCGTGTGCGAGCTGGCGCGTCGACAGGTCAAGGTGGCGTTGTCGGGCGATGGTGGCGACGAGAACTTTGCCGGTTACCGGCGGTATCGGATGCACTGGGCCGAGAGCCGTGCCCGCGCGCGGGTGCCCGAGCGTATTCGGCGGCCGCTGTTCGGTGCTCTGGGACAGGCTTATCCAAAGCTCGATTGGGCGCCGCGCGCGCTACGTGCGAAAAGCACGCTGCAGTCGCTGGCGATGAGTACGGCCGAGGGCTATTGCCATGGCGTATCGATGATCCCCCAGGCTTTGCGAGAAACGTTGTATAGCACGCAGTTCACCCGTGAGCTCCAGGGGTATCGCGCAAGCGAAATTTTTCGCGCACACGCCGCCAATGCAGGCACCGATCACCCGCTATCGCTGGCCCAGTATCTCGACTTCAAGACCTATTTGCCCGGCGACATTCTGACCAAGGTCGATCGGGCCAGCATGGCGCACGGACTCGAAGTTCGGGTGCCGTTGCTCGATCACGAACTGGTCAGTTGGGCTGCTCGGCTACCGGCAACCACGAAACTGCGGCGTGGCGAGACAAAGGCGGTGCTCAAGCGCGCCTTCGAACCACTGCTGCCACACGACATTCTCTATCGACAGAAGAAGGGGTTCAGTGTGCCGTTGGCAGAATGGTTCCGCGGCCCGTTGACCGGGGCTGCTCGCGAAGCGCTGGCGGGCGGCGCTCTGACAGACAGTGGCCTGTTTGATCCGTCGGCGCTGGTCGGCCTGCTGGACGACCATGTGTCCGGACGTGCCGACCATGCGACACCGCTATGGTCGCTTCTGATGCTGTCACGTTTTCTGGAGTCGCAAGGTGGTGTGGCGCGGGCCGACAACGGTACGCCGAACGCCACGGAGCTGCGCCGACATGCCTGAAGCCTATGTAACCCAAGACATCCATAGCACGGGCCAGGCGGTGGACGCGGCGCCTATCCTGCTTTTCGGCATGCCGCGGTCGGGGACCACTTGGGCCGGCAAACTGTTCGACAGCCATCGAAACACGCTGTACCGGCACGAACCCGACACAGTGCATCGGCTTAACGATCTCCTGTCCCTGTTTCCCACGTCCAGCGACGTGTCGGTGCGACATCAGACGGCGATCCGGCGCTATGTCGATGCGCTGCCGGGTCTGACCGAGCCCAAGATATGCTCGAAGCTGCCGGTCTTTCCCAAGGCTTATCTATCCCATGCGCGTTTTCGTGGGCTTCAGGCGAGTATTACGCTCAATAAGCTCGGCGAGCGCGCCGGCCTGCAGCTGCCGATGGTCGGTGCAGGGCGTGCGGGTGCCCGGGCCGGTGCGGCCGTGGTGTGGAAGTCGATCGAATCGCTCGGGCGACTGGGCGTTCTGCTCGACGCTTTGCCCGGCGCGCGTGCCGTGCATCTACTGCGTCATCCCTGTGGAACTATTGCCTCGGTAAGGCGCGGTGAAGCGCATGGCTCGTTCACGTCAAGCACGCCCACGAGCGAGGACTGGCGTTTCTACGAAGCATTGCTGAACACACCGGAGGCGCAGCAGCACGGGCTTACCCTTGAGCGCCTGTCGGCCTGTTCTCCCGTGGAACGCATGGCCTGGAGCTGGGTGATCGTCAACGAAAAGGCCATGGCCGACTGTGCAGGCGACAGTCGTTATCTGCTGATGCGCTATGAAGACCTCTGCGATGACCCGCGTGAGCAGACGCAGCGGATGCTGCAGCACTGCGGGCTGGAACTGGACAATCAGGTCGAGCGCTTCATCGACCGTAGCATCAGCGGCACCAGTGGCAGCTACTACAGTGTCTTCAAGAACCCGACGGAGTCGGCGCAGAAATGGCGGCAGGAGATGCCGGCAGAGGATGTGGCGGCGGTCATGTCTGTGGTCGGATCTACGGCTCCTGGCCAGTTGTTCGTCTAGGCGAGTGTTGCAGTGATTCGGTTGCTCACGTTCTCCAGTCTTTACCCGAACACGATCCAGGGACGTCACGGGATATTCGTGGAACGTCGACTTCGTCATCTGCTGGACACCGGTGCGGTGACAAGCCAAGTGGTCGCGCCGGTTCCCTGGTTTCCGTCTCGCCATCCGCGCTGGGGGCGTTACGCGGAATTCGCGGTCGTACCGCGGACAGAGGTTCGGCACGGCATCGCGGTTTCTCATCCCCGCTACCCGGTTATTCCCAAGATAGGGGCTTCGTTTGCGCCGTGGCTGATGGCGCGTTGGGTCATCCCGGCGATCGAGGCCATGGTGGTGAAGGGGCTCGAGTTCGACGTGATCGACGCGCACTACTTCTATCCCGACGGAGTCGCGGCCGTTGCGCTCGGCGTACACTTTGGCAAGCCGGTGGTGATCACCGCGCGCGGCAGTGATATCAATCTGCTGCCGAATTATCGGGGGCCGCGCCGGCAGATTCTTGCGGCGGCAAACCAGGCGGCAGCGATCATCAGTGTATCCAGTGCGCTCCGGGATGAAATGATTGCGATCGGCGTGGACGGTGGTCGGGTCGAAGTCGTTCGCAACGGCGTCGATACGGGCGTATTCGCACCGCTCGACCGCGAAGCAACCCGCGAAAAACTCGGACACGACGGGCCGATCCTGCTTTCAGTCGGCCACCTGGTGGAGGCCAAGGGCCATCATCTGGCGATCCGCGCACTACCGATGCTGCCGACGGCCAAGCTCGTGATTATCGGCGAAGGCCCGATGGAGCGGGAACTGAAGGATCTCACTGAGTCCCTCGGCGTCGCGCCGCGGGTCATGTTCATTGGCAACAGTTCGCAGGAGCGACTGCGTCGCTACTACACGGCCGCCGACATTCTGGTGCTGGCTACATTGCGCGAGGGCATGCCGAATGTCGTGCTCGAAGCGCTGGCTTGTGGCACGCCGGTTGTTGCGACGGCCGTGGGCGGCATTCCGGAGATCGTGACGCAACCCTGCGCGGGTCGCCTGATGTCCGCCCGTACGCCCGCGGCGATTGCCGATGCCGTGCAAAAGGTGTTGTCCTCGCAGATCGATCGAGCGACGGTACGAGCTTACGCTGAGGACTTTGGCTGGGCGGAAAGTACGTCCCGGCAGTTGGAGCTGTTTCGCCGGGTCACCCACCGCGGCGTTGCAGCCGGTGAAATCGAGGCGCGCCACGCGCGTGCGCACTGGCCCTCGAAGGGGACGGGACAATCGTGAGGATCCTCTACCACCATCGCATCGGATCCAAGGATGGGCAGTATGTCCATATCCGCGAGGTCGTCGCCGCGCTGCAGGCGCAGGGCCATGAGGTCCGCGTTGTGGGTCCCGGCGGGTTCGAGGATCGGCCATTTGGTGGTGAGTCCGGGTTGGTCGCGCGGCTAAAGCAGTTCGTACCCGCCGCGTTCTACGAGATCCTCGAATTCGGCTATAACCTTCTGGACTATCGGCGACTCGCCGCCGAAATCCGGCGGTTTCGACCTGATGTTATCTATGAGCGATACAACCTGTATCTGCTTTCCGGCGTACTGGCACGTCGCGCGTTCCGATTGCCGCTGCTGCTGGAAATCAACGCGCCTCTTTACGAGGAACGAAGCGCGTACGGCGGGTTAAGGCTCAAGCGGCTGGCGCGGTGGGCTGAGCGTCAAGCGTGGCGCAAGGCGGACCGCATATTCACGGTCACGCACGTGCTGGCACAGCACATCACTGCGGCCGGCGTCGCGGCCGAGCGCGTCGTGGTGACCCCGAATGGCGTCGATCTGGGTACTTTCCCACGCTCGTTGCCGGTGTATGCGCGACGGGAGGCGTTGGGCATCGATACGCCACTGGTCGTCGGGTTTGTCGGATTTGCACGCGAGTGGCATGGGCTGGACGCGGTTATTCGCCTGCTCGCGGCGCGGCCGCAATCGCATACTTTTCATTTTCTGCTGGTGGGTGACGGGCCGGCGTGTGAAGGGCTCAGACGCCAGGCTGCTGCGACAGGCGTGGCGCACCGCGTGACGATAACCGGCCTGATCGAACGCGAACAGATTGCAGACTATGTGCGTGTTTTCGATATCGCGCTGCAACCCGCTGTTGTCGCCTACGCGTCGCCGTTGAAGCTGCTGGAATATATGGCCAGCAGCTGCGCGATCGTCGCGCCGGATGCTGCGAACATCAAAGAACTGCTCATCGACAATGAGAATGCACTGCTGTTCGATACCGGTGCGACTCGCGGCTTCGAAACCGCCGTAATGCGGTTGCTCGAGGATGGCAGCCTTCGCGAACGCCTCGGTCGCAGCGCGCGCGCAACAGTCGAGAGCCGAGATCTGACTTGGGCCTGTAACGCTCGGTGCATTGCAAGCACCGCCGGCGAGTTGCTCGCCGGTCGCCGTGATCGCCAGCCGGCATGGTCTCGACGATGATCCTGGAGGCGCCTGACTCATGGCAGGTATAGCGGCGCTCGTGCTGCCGGCGCGTCGCGCCGAAGCCTTCGAATCTTTGAGGGCGTCGTTTGTCGGCGCGCTCGGTCGTAGCCCGGGGCAGCACGTCGAAGCGAAGACCTATCGCGGTGAAAAAGCGGTTTGCCTTCTGCTGCGCCAAGGGCCGGATCCGCTCAACGGCGAGACACAGCCGGTCGAAACGGGACGTCATGCGACCGTGTGCTGCGGTTACTACCTCGGCCCCGACGATCAAGCTCGACGAGCTGCGGGCATTGTCGGCGACAACAGTACCCAGCGCCTCCAGACCGCATTGACGAACAAGGGCACTCAAGGGCTGGCCGATGGGGATGGGGTCTATGCGTTTGCCTGCTGGGATAGCGAGGCCGAGCATCTGACTGCCGGTGTCGACAAGTTGGGTATGCGTCCGCTGTACTGGCGTGCGCTGCCGGGCGGAGGCTATGCGCTGGCTTCTGAACTAAAGGCGCTCCTTGTGCTTGCCCCCATGCCGGCGACGAATTGGGCCGCCTGGGAAGAACAGCTGACTTTCGGTTTTCTGTTCGGCGATCACACGCCGTTCGAAGGTATCGAACGTTTCAGTGTGGCCGAAGCGATTCAGTTCGACGACAAGCGGCTCACGCGTTCTCGTAGCGAAGACCTTTTGGCAGGAATTGATATTCGCGACCGGCCGCTGGGCGAGTTCGTCGAAGAACAGCATGCGGTCTTCGATAACACGATGCGCAGGCTTTGTGGGCTATACGATGCACCGGGGTCGTCGATGTTGACGCTCAGCGGCGGACACGACTCGCGTCGAATGCTCGCATGGCTGCTCACCCACGATATTCGCCCAAATGCGTTTACGGTGCCCGAGGTTCGCCCCGATGGCTCTGAATACGAAAGCGCGATAGTTGCCCAGTTGTGCCGGGATGCGGGGATCGAAGGCTATGCAGTCTATCCGTCGAGCGTTGCGGACCGCGTCGCTGTCGGCGACGCCAGAGATCTCGCGAGCGATTTCCAGTCGGACGAGCATTGCTTTTCTGTCACGCTTGCGATGGCGGTTGCGCCCGGCGGCCGAGTCAACTTCGACGGACTTGCCGCGGGCTCGCAACTCAGTGGGTCGTTTGTGAACCCACGCCTGTTCCAGGACGGCGCGAACGAAGTGTTTCTGGCAAGCCTGCCGTGCAGTGTTCGACGCTGGCTGTCGATCCCGCCAAGCGATGCGCCGCCGTTGGCCGAGCGCGTGCGTCAGCAACTCGAGCGCTGGGGGGATCATCCCAACCGGTTTGCCTATTTCTATCTGCTCTCCCGCACCCGGCGCGAGATTGCGCTCGCGCCGCTGTCGATCCAGGCCAATGTCTTTGAAAGCCTGTGCCCGTTTCTCGACCGCGCGATGATGCTGAGCGCACTCAGCTTCCCGCCGGAGCACAAGATCGGTGCGGGTTTGCAGGGTCGGTTGGCAGACAAGCAGTGCCCGATGCTCGCGCATGTGCCTACGATCTATTCGAAAGGGGTCGCCGAGGACCGTCGCTATGCCACGCAGATGGGCGCGATCGAGCAGGGCGCCCGGCGCGAGACGCTCAAGCGCGCTTCAACGTTGCAGCTGCGGGATGCCGGTTTTCCGAAAGGCTCGCGCCAGCGGTGGCGGTTTCAGGCGGCCCGCATGATGGCCGCCTTGGGCAGGGGCCAGTCACGTTTGCGCTGGGAACAATCCAAGGCCGAGAAACTCTCTCAGCTGGGGCATTTCGAACAGGTCACGGGATCCACGGCCCGTTACCTGGCTGCGGCCGACCAGGTCGCAGCTCAGTACGGCTCCCGCGCCGATTGGTCGCGCAGCCTGCAGGACCCGGGACGGCGTCTATGTTCCTGAAGGCGCGCTACTCAGTGCCTGCGATCGTGCTCGGGGCGGGTGTGAACGGCCTCGGTGTAGTCCGGAGCCTGGCGCGAGCAGGCGTGCCTGTGCACTTGGCCGACCCCGATATGCACTCTTCTGGGGCGCGTACGCGCTATGCGTACAAGCTCAGGGTGCCGGCAGTGAGTGGCGATGCCTTGCTAGCGGCGTTGGACGACTGGGCCCGATCTCGATTCGCAGGCCAACGCCCGGTGCTTGTCCTCACTCAGGAACAGACGGTGCGGACAATCTCGAATGCGCGGGCGCACGTGTCCGAACATTACCGGCTGTCGCTGCCGCCAACTGGGGTGCTGGACGCGCTCGTGACCAAGCAGGGGTTCTACCGGTTGGCCTTGGATGCGCAGGCGTGCGTGCCGAGAACGCTGTACATGCGGCAAGTGCAGGATCTGGACGCATTGGGATCCCTGCAATTTCCGGTCGTGGTAAAGCCGGCCTCGCATAGCCCGGCCTATTCGCAGCGGTTTAAGAAAGCCTACCGCGTGCAAGACGCAGAGTCGGTGGCGGTGCTCTACAGGAAAATCCAGCCGGTAGAGCCGAATATGGTTGTCCAGGAATGGATCGACGGAAGCGATTCCGATATCTATTTCTGTCTTCAGCACGTGGCGAGCGACGGCAGTCTGCGGGCATCCTTCGTGGGGCGAAAAATCCGGTCGTGGCCACCGGGCGTGGGAGGCACAGCAAGCTGTACTTCGGCGCACGAGGTGGCTGACGAACTTACCGCGGCGACCAGTGCGTTCTTTCGTGCGGTCGGTGTGGTTGGCACGGCAAGCATGGAGTTCAAGCGTGACGCACGCAGTGGGCGCTTCATGATGATCGAGCCGACGATCGGCCGTACCGACTACCAGGAAGAAGTCGCGACTCTGCACGGTGTGAATATCCCGCTAGCGGCTTATCGCGACGCGATCGGCGTCGTGAGCGACTTGCCCGATGTGGCGGTTGGGCAAAGGGTCTGGCGCAATCGCGCGATCGATCGCTGGTCGGCGCAAATGCAGGGCCTCGGCTTGAGCGAGGGTATGCCCGAAGGCGCACGGGCGGTCGATGCATACTGGCGGTGGCAGGATCCGGTTCCCGGCTGGGCGGAATGGTCCGGGCGGATGGCCAATCGAATACGGCGGCTTCGACGCGCGCCGGAGTCAACGGGGATGGGTGAAAAGGGATGAGGCATTTGGGGTTGGCGATCAAAGACCGGCTTACCGGTCTGCGTCGGACGAATCAGGCTTCGCGAGAAAGCGCATTGGCCGCGGCCGCCGGCTGGCTGGCGGCCGCGCAGAATGCGACCCCGGACGACGGGGCGGCGGCGTGGTACGACCTCCAGCGATCTGCCTGGAAAGACTCGTATCCGGAAACCACCGGTTACATCATCCCGACCCTGTTCGATTATGCGGCCTTCTCGGGCCGCGAGGAATTTCGCGACCGGGCGCTGCGGATGGCGCATTGGGAAAGTGATATTCAGCTTGGCGAGGGTGGCGTGCGAGCGGGCACGATCGATTCCCAGCCGGTCGCGCCGACGGTATTCAACACCGGGCAAGTATTGTTCGGCTGGGCGAGGGCGTGGCGTGAGACCGGCGACGAGCGATGGCGGACATCGCTTGTGCGTGCCTGCGAGTGGCTCGTGGCGGCCCAGGACAAGGACGGGCACTGGCGACGTTTCGCATCGCCATTCGCCGCTCAGCAGATCAACAGCTATAACACCCGCTCGGCCTTCGGTCTGGCGCGCGCCGGGGTGTTGCTTGAACGCCCGGACTTCGTCGAGAGCGCGCTTGCGAATGTACGCGCGGTGCTCTCCAGAGCAAAGGCTAACGGTTGGCTGGACCATAACTGTCTCGATGATGACAGCCGCCCGCTCACGCATACGATCGCCTACTCGATACGAGGCATACTCGAGGTCGGCGTGGTCGCAGAGGACGAGAATGCCGTGACGGCCGCCAGCCGTATGGCCGAGGCGGTGGCGCTGTCCCAGCGTTCTGACGGCGCGCTGCCCGGGCGGCTGGATGGCGATTGGCGCGCCGCCGCGCGCTGGAGCTGTCTCACCGGCAATTCGCAAATGGCGATCAACTGGCTGCGACTTGCAGAAATCCATGGCGACCGTCGCCTTGTCGATAACGCCGAGCGTGCCAACCGTTTCAATATCTCGGTCCAGGACAGGAGCAGCCGTCATCCCGGCGTACGCGGCGGTGTCAAGGGCTCCCATCCCGTCGACGGCGGCTACATGACTTATCGATATCCCAACTGGGCGGCCAAGTTCTTCATGGACGCGCTTATGCTGGAAGCCGGTTATCCGGCGGACCGATAGCGCCTTCAGGAGCGTTTCATGAACGTGACAGGACAAGATCGGCCATGAGGGATATCGCGCTCAGCATGCTGATTCTCGGGCTACTGCCGCTGATCATCGTCCAGCCCTATATCGGCGTGCTTGCCTGGTCCTGGCTCGGATACATGAACCCGCATCGGCTGACCTACGGATTCGCCTACAGCCTGCCGTGGGTACAGATCGTGGCGCTGCTTACGCTGGCGGGGATGTTCTATGCCCGCGAGAAATGGGCGCCTCCGTCCTCGGCGATCACCTGGCTGATTGCCGCTTTCCTTTTCTGGACTGCAGTAACGACGTTGTTCGCCTTCTCCGGGGACGCGGCTTGGCCCAGTTTCGAGAAGTTCGTCAAGATTCAGGCGATGATTCTGGCGACGCTGGTGCTGGTGCGCGGCCAGACCAAGATTCACTGGCTCGTTGTGGTCATCGCCTTTTCCATCGGGTTCTACGGCATCAAGGGCGGCATATTCACGATTCTTACCGGCGGCGGCAATCGTGTGCTTGGCCCCGCGGGAAGCTTCATCACCGATAACAATGCGTTGGCGCTGGCGCTGTGTATCGTGCTGCCCCTGTTTCGTTATCTTCACCTGCAGGCGACCCACCGGTGGTCACGTATGGGCTTCATGCTCTGCATGGTCCTGATTACGCTGGCCGTGCTCGCCACTTACTCGCGCGGCGGCATGCTTGGTCTGGCCGCCGTTGGAATGTTCCTGCTGCTGAAGTCACGCAAGCGTGCCGGCTTCCTCATCGTCGCACTGCTGGCCGTGCCGCTATTGTTGAGTGTCATGCCCGATAAATGGGCGAGCCGTATGAATACGATCACGGACTACCAGACCGAAGGATCGGCGGTCAGCCGTATCGAAACGTGGCGTTTCGCGGTCAACCTGGGTCTCGATAGACCGGCGCGCGGCGGTGGGTTTGGGGCATCGACGAACAGCACCATCTTCTGGCGCTATGCGCCCCCTAACGCGTCCAAACCGCGCGCGGTGCACAGTATTTTCTTTCAAGTGCTAGCGGAACACGGCTTTGTCGGCCTCGGCCTGTTCCTTGCGCTTTTGATTGCCGGTTGGCGCTCCTGCAACGCGATCAGACGCCAGACTTTCGAAGACCCGGAGAAAAAATGGGCCTACGACTTGGCCTCGATGCTGCAAGTCAGTCTCGTGGCCTATGCTGTCGCAGGCGCCTTTCTGCCGCTGCCGTATTTTGATCTGATCTATCAGTTGCTAGCGATCATCGCCCTGGTTCGCGTGCAGTTCGTCGCCGAGCCAGTCGCCGCAAAATCCCGGCGTGCTGCACGTCCCAATGTCGAGGCCCTGTCATGAGCGATGAGTTGAAGCGGAACGCCACGGACTGGGCCACGTTAATATGGCAGATCGTGATCCTGGCCGGTAGCGTGACGCTCGTGGTGTTGTTTGCCCGATCTTTTCCCTATCCGTCGCCGACGATACAACCGCTGCTCGATCCCCAGAAACGTTGGCCGGTTGAGAAGATCAAGCGTGACTGGGAAGAGGGCAACGTGCCGGCAGGTTTCCTTGACTATTTCCTGCGCGACCCCGAGCGAACGGTGCCCGCTGGGAACAATATCGTCGCGCCCGCGGATGGCATCGTGCGAGCGATTTCCAGCGACGCCGATTGGACGTACCTGGATATCGCGCTGACGCTTTGGGACGTCCATGTCCAGCGGAGCCCGTTGGCGGGGCGTGTGCTGTCGGTGGAGACGAAAGGCGACACGTTCATGAACGGCGAGTTCAAGAACATGGTTTATCTGCGCGACAAGATGGCGCCGGTACAGAAGGTGCTCACGATGGAAACGGAATTCGGCGTGATCAAGACTCGATTGATCACGAGCATCATGGCGCAGCGTATTCGTCTGTGGGTGCAGGAGGGCGACGAGCTGAAGAAAGGCCAGCGGATTGGTCAGATCCTTCTGGGAAGTACCGTCATCCTCCAGCTGCCAAGGGATCTGCCGGTCGCGGTTAAGGTAGGCCAGCGTGTTGCGGCGGGGGAATCGCTGATCATGGAGGCGAACGAATGACCGGTTTCCGCTTTACTGTCGCCGGACGGCTCGCCTGGCCGCCCGTGGTTCTTGTCGCGTTTCATTGCCTGTTCGTGGTGCTCTTTGACTATGCGTGGCGCACGGTCAATGCGCCGTTCGAGTGGTTGCTGCTCGGCGCTGCTGTTGCCTGGCTCGTGACACTAGGCTTGCTGCTGGTGCTGTTTCGGCGGATTGCTCAGAAACGAACTGCAGGGTTGTAGCCGCCTTCCTTTTCCAGTGTTCTCGCGGTGTGTTCCAGCGTCAGTACACGTCCGAGTTGGGTGGTATTCCAGGCGCTGCCTCGGCACGCGCCCTGAATGACATCCTCAAGCTGTTCGGCATTGAATAGATCGGCCATGCGCATGTGATCCATGTCGAGATAATCCTGCACCTCCTGATTTGCCAGCAGTACCTGTATACGCGTCGCGCGCTCGGCGAAAATACGGTTGGGCCGAGCCCGCATGAGTACACGCCGAAACGCCGATTGCGCGCCTGTGACGGCATGCGCCGGCCAGGTCGTGGCGGTTAGGGGGGTCGCGGGCATCCCGCTGTCCAGAGGCATTCGGGCAAGTGCCGGGTCGAGTTCCTGCAACAGAAGTCGGCAGGCCTTGCCGCGATCGCGGCGCCTTGCCGGCACATCGAGAACAGCCTCCAGAACCGGACGCAGCAGGAAGGGCGAGACCACGTCCTGAAAGCGGCTGGTTGAACTTGCGATACGTCCCTGCCAACGCTGCACGCGCATGCGCAGTAGCAGATGATCCATGCGAGCGGTGTTCGGTAGAGCGCTGACCGGCTGATCGACCGCCACCGCGAGATCGCGGAAGTGATCGGCCAGTGAATCGTTAAAAGTATGCTTCAACAGTGCGACTGCTTGTGGGGCCGGCGCAAGACGGCGCGCTGCGACCCGCTCGAACGGAAAGTCTCCCTGCTCGCCCAGACCTGGCTTGAGCAGTTCCCACCAGTAGCCTTGAAGCAGGCCGCCGCCAGAGCCGTTGACACTGAGCCCGAATCGCTGGCGCATTCGCTGCTGTACGGCATGGATGCCTGCGTATTCAAGCAGGTCGTATTCACCATCGGTCAATGCCAGGCAATCTTTCGCAGCCTGCCACAAGTTCACGCTCCCAGGCAGCGGACTTACGGTGTGGTGTGGGCTGCCGAAGCGGGCTGCGATCTGAGTCGCACAGCGTACGTCGGCGTCGCCCGGCGCTCCGGCTACCGTCGTGCTCGGCGGATCGGCAGCGCCTTGTTGACGCGCCGCGCCATAAATAATGCGTGAATCGAACCCGCCAGTCAGGTCGAATACTGGTCGTGGATATTGTGAGCGCAGCGCTGTAATGCAATCACGCAGCCGTTCGCCAACCTCTTTAACGCCTGTGCCGGCCGACGTGTTTTGCGGCAGCGCATCGGCCAGCTGCCAATAGCGGCTGGGAGGTGCTTCCGCGCTTGCATCGAGGTCGATCACCGAAGCGCCGGGTAGTTTGCGGACTGTTGAGAACAGTGTCCGATCCGAGAAGCAATTGCCTCGGGCCACGAATTCTCGAACGCTCGTGCCATCAAAATCCGATGCCGTCAGTGCGGCGAGTAACAGCGACGAGCTTGAATGGAACACGAGTCCATCCTGCCGAGCTGTGTACACATGGAACTGTCCGAGCGGATCGGTCACCAGCAGTGGCGAGCAGGTATCGCCGCGGCAGGCGAGTAGTGCGAACTGGCCGTCGTAGTGTTCCAGCGCGCGAGCAAGTACAGGGGCCGATTGGGCGGCGGCGAGCAGAGCGTTCGCATCAAAATCGCCCCTGGCCGTGTGTATGGGTGAGCCTGCTCGGAACAGAAAAGGTTTTCCGTGGCCACAGCCGATCGAGGGCTGCGGTTCATCAGGTCGCGTGCAAGCGACGACGAGATGGGTGGCACCGGCCCGGCGCTCGATACAGGGCGTGTCGCCAACGAGCATCCGAAATAGCGTGCGCACACGTTCGGCGCGGTCTTGTCGCCGACCGGAATCGCCGCCGCTGATCGTGACAAATTGCTGAATTTTACCGAGCGCTGCGGCCATACTGATCGGAGCGGGACTTTTGTCATTGGTTTTGTGCATGATAGCCGTGCAAAGCCCAGTCGGTGGTAATACGCTCCACTGGCAAGATCATACTGACGGACGATGAAGAACGCCCTTTTTATTGCCTATGATTTTCCGCCTTCGTCGTCGAGCACGGGGCAGCTTAGAACTCTGGCTTTTTGTCGACATCTGCCCGATTTCGGGTGGCAGCCCGCTGTTCTTACGGCGACCGCAAATGCATATCCACGCATAGACCGGTCCAGCCTCGCGGCTATTCCCGATGCCACAGAGGTCGCTCGCGCATTCGCGTTCGACGCCAAAAAAGTCATGGGGCTACGCGGTAACTATCCGGTATGGGTAGCGCAGCCCGATCGCTGGTGGAGTTGGTGGTTTGCGGGTGTCATACGTGGCCTGGCAGCGATTCGCAGGCACAAGCCGCAAGTGATCTGGTCCACCTATCCGATTACGACAGCGCATCTCATAGGGTTGACGCTACATCGCCTGACCGGGCTGCCCTGGATTGCAGATTTCAGGGACCCGGTCGGCACATCGGTACTCAAGAGTCCGCTGACAGACCGGACCCGCGCGTGGGTAGAGCGGGCGACCGTTGCGCACTGCGCACGGGGTGTCTTCACGACACGCGGCGCCGCCGAGCTTTATCGTCAGCGTTTCCCCGAAAAGACCGATGCAACGTGGCAGGTCATTCCCAACGGCTACGATGAAGGCGATTTTTCTGATCTGGCCGACGCTGCACCGCCTGCGGCAAGTGGTCGTCCGGTGAAGCTGTTACACAGCGGTGTACTTTATCGAGAGCATCGTGATCCGCAAGCGTTCTTCGTCGCGCTCGCAAAACTCAAGGCGGAGGGGCTGGTTCGCGCGGATAACCTCGTAGTGGTGCTCAGGGCCAGCGGCAACGAGGCTCACTACGACTCGGTCATCCGATCGATGGGGATCGAGGATATCGTTCGGCTGGAGCCGGCCATTCCCTATCGAGAAGCGCTCGCCGAGCAGATGGGGGCGGACGGGCTGTTGCTCTGGCAGGGGGAGCGCTACAACCGACAGATTCCGGCCAAGGTCTATGAGTACTTTCGCACGGGTCGGCCAATGCTCGCGCTCGTCGAGCCGGGCGGCGATACCGCGAATCTGGTGGACGATATGATTGATGGCGCGTACGCGCCCATGAACGATGCCGACAGAATTCGGGAACAACTGATGCAATTTCTCACGTCGATTCGCTCGGGGTGTGATAAATATAAGATATCGCCCGACAAGGTGAGTGGCTTCTCACGCAGGGGCGGGGCGCGACAACTGGCAGAGATATTCAACACGCTGGCCTGATCGGCGTTCGTCGGTACGGCCTTGGGGAAGGGTGGTGATGGTCGTGCAGCGGTATTTCTTTCCTTGTTGGTTCTTATTGGTTCTGGTCGCATGCCAGCTGCCCGTGCGAGAGGCATACGCCGCCTTTGAGGGGCCGGCGACAGCGAACACGGCCAGCGCGGATATCGTCACGTCGCTGGCGGCGATCGCGAGTGCTGACGATGGCACTCCCTTCATAACCTTCGGGCAACCCTTTGTCGCAGGCGATGTAGCGCGCTCGCAGACGATACGTGTGGAAACCCTGGGCGGTCGCGTATTGCCGACACAGGTGGATTGGAAAACATCCCATCCCGATGGCTCGTGGCGTTTCGGCGTGGTCACGGTGGCATTGCCGGCGATGAAAGATGGTAAACGTCTGCAGTTGAGGCTGCGGCGCGTCAGTGAAAATCCCGGCGCGACCCCTCAGTCCGGCGCGGCGGCACCACGTCAGCCGTTCGATTCACGCGTCCAACTCCGGATCGACGGGGAGGATTATTCGGCCTCGTTCGCCGACCTGTGGGCCGAGAAGCGTCCCGAGGTTTGGCTCGACGGACCGCTGGTCAAGGAGTGGCGGGTGCAGGGACCCGTGCGTGCTGCGGGTCGCGCGCACGATCGAATTGAGGCGTATTTCACACTACGGCAGTACAGCGGCAGCGATGATGCGCGGCTTGAGGTCCTGCTCGAGAACACCTGGACGTTCAAGCCGCAGCCGCGCAACGTCGAGTATGGGGTAAACATCAGCATCAATGGCCAGACGGTCTATGAATCGCCGGTGCTGGTTCACACTGATCATGCCCGCTGGCGGCGCACTTTCATGGCGGGTGGTACGCCCACCCCCCATGTGCAGCACGATCTGGCTTATCTCGTCGCGACCGGCACGATACCCAACTATGACCGCTCGTTGCGTATCCCTTCTGCAACGGTTGCCAACCTGTACCAGCGATATATCGCGAGCGATCGTAATCCGATGGGCATATCGATCGTGACCAATCCCATGGCCCAGAGTGGCGGACGGCCGGATATCGGGCCGCTGCCGCTCTGGACGGTGATGCATCTTCTGACGATGGACCCACGCATGGCGCAAGTCAGCAATAGCGTGGGTGAACTGGCGGGTAGCTGGCCCATTCATCTGCGCGACGAGGCAACCGGGCTTCCGGTGTCTATCGAGGATCATCCGAATCTCACCACGCATTTCAACCTGCTCGACTGGAAGAAGAATCCCCTTCCGGAAGCGGAGTACGGCGAATATCCCAACAACCTAAGGGCGGACTGGACGCATCAGCCTTCGCTTGCGTTTGTGCCGTTCCTTCTGACCGGCGACTACTACTATCTCGAAGAGCTGCAGTTCTGGAGCGCCTGGAACCCGCTGCGGACATCGCCGGACTACCGGGGCAAGGACAAGGGTTGGTACAAGTGGACCCAGGTGCGCGGTCAGGCCTGGTCGCTGCGTACGCTGGCACAGACGGCATACATCACGCCGGACAACCATCCGATGAAGGCGTACTGGAATCGCCAGTTGCAGAACAACATCGATTGGTATCTGGCCCGCTATCCCGATAATCCGGAGGCCAACAAGCTCGGATTCCTTGTCGGCTACATGCCCTACAACAAAGGCAGGGGGCTTGCGCCGTGGCAGGACGACTTCTTTACCTGGGCGATGGGGTACGTCGTAGGTCTGGGGTTCGAGCGCGCTCGCCCCATGCTCGAGTTCAAGGCGCGGTTTCCGGTGGGGCGCATGACCGCTCCGGGCTATTGCTGGGCGCTCGGCGCCATTTATACGCTCAACGTGCGTGACAGCAAGTCCGCGCCTTTCTACGACACGTTCGCCAAGGCCTACGCTGAATCGGCCAAGCCGGAGATCGCACAGGCTGATTGCGCCAGCCAGCAAATGGCATCGCGATTGGGCAAGGGGTATCGCGCTGGCGACATGTCGGGCTATCCATGGAGCGAACAAGGCTTTCCGGCGAACATGCAGCCGGCATTGGCGGCTGCTGTCGATGCAGGCGTTCCCAATGCTGAAAAGGCATGGATGCAGTTCGAAAGCCGCACGACCAAACCCGATTACGCGACGTATCCGAACTGGGCGATCGTGCCCAAGGCTGATGCACCACGCTGATGAGTCTTCGAACCGAAGTACTGCATTCGCTGAAATGGCTGGCCGCGGCGCGTTTTCTCGGTCAGACAATCCTCTGGGCGATCACACTCGTTGTCATCCGCCTTCTATCGCCCGAGGACTACGGGTTGATGGCGCTAGCCACGGTGATGATCGGCTTTGCTGAACTCTTCCGCGAGATGGGGTTGTATTCCGCGATGGTGCAGCGGCGCGACCTGACCCAGCGTGAGATCGAGCAGTCCTTCGGGCTGTTGATCATCGGCAACGGTTGCATCTACGCGTTGCTCTTCGCGGGGGCGCCGGGTATCGCCTTGTTCTTTGGGGATGAACGCCTGACCACGATGATCCGAGTGCTGGGCCTCCAGTTCCCGCTCGCGGCGGTAGGCGTGGTGCAGGACGCGATGCTCAGCCGGAGCATGAAGTTCAAGGCGAAATCGTTCGTGAACTTTGCAGCCATGATGTCCAACGGTGCGTTCACGTTGACCTTCGCGCTCCTGGGCTACGGCGTCTGGGCTTTGGTCTTTGGGAGCCTTGCGGGCGCGGTGGTACGGCCGGTCGGGCTGTTACTGGTTGTGCGACACCGATGTCGGCCGCGTTTTTCTGTAGCCGGTATGGGGCAGATGAGTCGCTTCGGCGGCTATGTCACCGCGAGCCGAGTGTTGTGGTACTTCTATTCCCGCGCGGATATTTTCATTGTCGGCAAGTTGCTCGGCCACGAGATCCTGGGGTTCTATGCGGTATCGCTACAGTTGGCCTCCATGCCGATGCAGAAGCTTTCCGGGCTGATCAACCAGGTCGGGTTGGCCGCGTATTCGTCGGTGCAAGCTGATATCGAGATCGTGCGCGCCCACTACCTCAAGGTCGTCCGGCTGATCAGCTTCTTTGCTTTCCCCGTTTTCTTTGGTCTATCCAGTGTCGCGCCCGAACTGGTTTCTGTCGTGCTTGGGGTGCAGTGGGAGCCGGCGATTCTGCCGCTGCAACTGCTCACGCTCGTGATGCCGTTGCGAATGATCTCCAACGCGGGCAGTCCGGCGCTTGAGGCGATAGGAAAGCCCGAGATCGGTACCGGGAATCTGGTGATCGCATCCGTGATCATGCCACCCGCGTTTTTGCTCGGGACCGTTATGGGTGGGCTCACCGGCGTCTCGATCGCGTGGGTGATCGCGTTCCCGGTTCTCGTGCTGCTGCGGTTGCGTCGCTCGTTGCCACCGATCGGTGTGCGCATCAGCGAGTACTTCCTGGCGATAAGTCGGCCGGCGTTCGGCGCGACCGTCATGTACGGCGCCGTGGTCGTTGCCCGTGAAAGCGTTGCGACATTGTTGCCGAACCCGATCCTGGGTCTGATCTTTCTTATCGGGATCGGGGCGCTTGTATACGCAGCATTGATGGGCGGTGTCTATCGGCGTGAGTCACGCGAAGTATTCGAGCTGGTCAGGCGATGAGTACGACGGGCCGTCGAATCAGGCTGGCGTTCGTCGGTGACATATCGCTCGGTTTCATGAAGCGGCAGGTGCCGCCACCGAAGGTCATTCCGGACTGGGGCGCCATCGAGGCCGCGATAGGCGAGCCGGACCTTCTGGTCGGCAACCTGGAATGCTGTCTGGTAGACGAGCGCTGTACAGCGCAGGAAAGTAGCCAGCCGATGGCCACGCCGGTGTCGGCCGCGCCACTGCTTGCAAACGCCGGATTCTCCGTTCTATGTCTGGCCAACAATCACATGCTTGATTGCGGACCTGAGTCGCTAGCCGTCACCCGAGCGAATCTGGATAAGGCCGGAATCAGCGCGTTCGGAGCAGGCGCAAATGTGGACGAAGCCGAAGCTCCGGCGTATCGGAGCGTACGCGGTACGCGTATCGCGTTTCTGGGTGCTTGTGACAGTGAGCGCTACTATGCGAGCGCAGATCGTGCAGGGGTCGCACCTTTGCAGGAGACTCGGTTAATACAACGTATACGCGACGCAGCGGCCGAAGCCGACCTGATTGTCGTCACGCTGCACGCGGATCTGGAGTTCACGACGATGCCCGCGCCCTGGCGACAGCGTCTTGCGCGCCGGCTCGTGTCCGAGGGCGCCGACCTGGTGATCCAGCACCACCCCCATGTTTTACAAGGCGCAGAAAAGTGGCGCGATGGCCTGATTGCCTATTCCCTAGGGAACTTCATCTTCTCAATCCAGGGCAATAGTTATCAGGAGTCGCACGCGGGCGTGTCTGATAGCGCTGTGCTCATCGTGGATATCGACGTGGCCGCCAATACCCGGACGCTCTCGCGCCACGTTGTACCGGTATCGATTACGTCGACGGGCTTCCCGCGTTTGGTCACTGCGGGCTTGGATGAAGCGAGCGACGCTTTCGAGTCGCTGTCTTGTGCACTCGCGCACGACAGGCAAGTCAGGGCGATATGGTTCGCGCGTTGTCGCGCCGAAGCCAGTCTTCACTTCTGGGCTTTCTATTATGGCCTCAGGCGACTCCGCTTCAAACAGGCGCTTGGCGATCTGGCACGGCTATTTGTGCGCCGCCAGAATAGACGCTGGTTACTCGGATTGTTGTCGGGCGGTTATATCTAGCCTTGAGTTTCTGCCGCGCCGCGCGCGGTGTTTGTCGGTAACGACGATGAGAGTTAAAAAGCTTGCGGTTCGGTTGGCAGGCGGCGCCGTTAAGGACGTGGAGAAGATGCTGTGCCGTCAGAACCTGACCTCGATGCCCGCGGCAACACGCGTCGTCGATGATGGTTTCATCGGGTGCCTGGGGGCTGCTTCATTGCCGGATACCGGCAACCTGTTGCTCTTCTCAGGCGTGCCGATCAACGCGCCGGACGATCGACAGTTCACCGACGCGAGTGCTGCTCAGCGCCTGTTTCCTCAATGCGACGGGGCATTCGCAGGAATTTTCTGGGATGCGCAAAACCGTGTGCTGGTGGTGGCGACCGACTGCCTCGGCATGCAACCGCTTTACATGCGTCATGATGAAACGGGTTTGACCCTAGTGTCGGAGACCAAGGCCTTGGAGGGCGAACCCGACCTGGCCGCCTGGGGTGCGTTCATATCGATGGGGCATCCGATCGGTGACCGTAGCTTGATGCATGGTGTTACACGGGTGCCGGCAGCGAGCCTTCTAACCTATGACTGCCGGCGGCGTGAACTTCGCATAGAGTGTCATTGGCATTGGCCGGAGCCCTCGGATGCATGGCGCGAATACGATTTTGTGGGCGCGCTGGAGTCCGAGGTCAGAGCCTACGGAAAGGTCGGGCCGCCGGGTACCCTATTGCTGAGCGGTGGTTTTGACTCGCGCTTGCTTCTGTTCCTGCTCAAGCGCGCGGGTGTGCCGGTGACAGCGCTCGCGGTCGCGCACGAGGACGAGCATGGCGATATTGACGGCCGTCTCGCCGAGCGCGTCGCGCGGCAAGCGGGTGTGGCCTTGCGGAAAGTACGGCCTGCGGCGAACTTTTTTTCTTCGGCCGCTTATCTGGATTATCTCGCGGCGAGCGATGTAGGCTTTCCAAGCCTCGATCTGTTTATCGCCAAGGTCGGCGCGCAGGCCGAACCTGGCGCGGTCTGGGATGGCTTGGCGCCGGGCTTCTGGTTCATGCCGCTGCACCAGCCGGAGGGCGGGTTTCACGCCTACAGGCAGCAGGAGATCCAGGGTCCGGACAGTGCCAACTGGCGCGCTGCGGCGCAGTTATTTAAGTCCGAAGTCGTCCGTGCGATGCGCCGTGGCTTCGAAGAGGACCTCGAAAGCCAGTTTGATCGCTTGACTCGCGATGGCTACGGCCTCGCCAGGTTCGTGATCGAAAACCGCAGTCGCAACCGGCCCGCGATGAATCCGTTGAAGGTGTACGCCAATCACGCATTGTCCTACACGCCCGGTTTATCCCGGGAGTTCATCGATCACGCGGCCTTGATCCCGATTGAAGCGAAGCGCAACGCGGCGTTCTACTACGATCTCTTCTCAAGGCTCGACCGACGTGGTCTGAGGTTGCCGTTTCTCAGCGGCGGCCTGTTGCTCAAGGCGCCAGGGTTCAATCCGGCGTTTCACGGTCAGCGTGCGCGCATCGCGTGGACTCGAGCGCGGGAGCGTTATCCAAGCCTGTTCGGTGCCGTGGCGGGCGCGTTGCAGTACAGAAGTCCGCCGCATTCGCGATTCCTGTCGGAGGCTCTTGTCGCGAAAGACGATGCCTGGCTGGATTCAGGGTGTCTCGGTGCATTACAGAGCGAGTCAAAGAGAGCATCTCGGCCCTGGAAGTTGCTGTTCCACTGGAAGGCATGGCGTGCCTTACATGGTGACGGCCTGTCGCGCGTGTTTGATCGTTGACTGGCGGTGTCCAGGGAGAGGCAAATGCGGGTGAATAGCAAGCGCGCGAACTTCATCCTGTATCGAAGTTCAAGCGAGTGACCGCGGGCAGTGCAAGGGAGGGGGAATGACAGATCGCAATCCAATTCAGAGCGTTAGCACGCTCTGGCGTGACGGGCGCAGCTTGAAACAGCAGAAGTTGATGTGTAATAGCCAGCCTTGATGGGCCATATTGAGGCCCGTAATGCTTTCATGCGGCGGCCGTCGCCATTGGTAAATCCTCGCCTCAATGCCTAGTGGAAGTTGTACGTGGTCGAGGAGGGGCTGGGGATACCTGTTTTTACAAACCTGCACACGCCATGGCATTTCGAAGACAAGCTGGCTGAGCAATATTCTCTTCGCGCGGCGGATATCCCTCAGCCGAGGACGCAGGTGTTCTGGCGCCGCGATCAGGCTGAGGCTTTCTGCGAGAGCGCCGACTATCCGTTTGGGCTCGAGCTTCCCAGTGGTATCAAGCTCGCAACGTTCGACTCGTCAACAGCGTGGAAGACGCACTCGCGTTCGTAGACCAGTTGTTCGGTCCGGCGCGCTCTCGCTCGGCTATGCCCCGGCAGCCGGTGCTCGCAAACTAGACCGCCGTGGCCGCGTTGCGGTCGAAGTTCTGCGGCGGCGATTTCCGAATAGCCCGACCGCCGAGGCCTAACTGGAGCACGGCTACCTCCTCGCTAAGGAATTCTGCCGGATAACCATTTCGATACGCGCGTTACGGTCTTCGGCAGTCGAGCATTCGCCTTTTGTCGATTGCACCGCCCAGGCGACTTCCGCGCCAGTGGGAGCAGACGGTTCGAACTCGACCCGGCCCTGATCGACGAGCGCGCTCTGCGGTTGGCGTTTCGAGTCGCGCGGCATCTCCAGACGCAAACTGCCGGCGTCGATTTCCTGAGTCGGACGGGTACGCCCGTAGTCGTCGAGCTGACGTTCAGCTACGCGAACTGGGCCGTACGGGACTGTGCGGGACACTGGCTGCTCGCAGGTGAGGCCGATGCCGGGAGGCTTTTTTGGAGCGAGGAATCCCCGGCGCCGGAAGACGCGATATTCGAGGATTTCTTGAACCATCTGGAGACAACGGTTCGCGGCAAATCATGAGGCAAGCAGGTGGCGGGCTGACCATAGATAGTCGGCAGGAAGCACGCCGCGCGGCTTATCGCCGTGCAGGACCGGGATCTATCGTCTGGAGAATGCAGAACGCGCGCCCGACGCTTGGCCAGGGCCGCAAATGGTGGGCGGTACTAGGTTCGAACTAGTGACCCCTGCCGTGTGAAGGCAGTGCTCTACCGCTGAGCTAACCGCCCATTCCGCGTTGCGAGCGCAGGATTCTAGTGCCGGTGGCGGTCCGGGTCAACGAAAATCGGCTGCGCTCGGCTGGGCCGTGTTCAGCTTGGCGATGCTAGAATTCCCGTGTTTTTACCACGAAGCCTTTGAACCGGGAGCCCGGATGCAACTCATCGACCTGCAAGCACAGTATCAGCGCATCAAGCCGGATGTGGATGCGCGCATCCAGGCGGTACTCGACCATGGCCGTTATGTCATGGGCCCGGAAGTCGAGGCGCTCGAGGCGCGGCTGGCGGAATACGTCGGTGTTCAGCACTGCATCGCGCTGTCCAGCGGTACCGATGCGCTGCTGGTGGCGATGATGGCACTGGACATTGGGCCGGGCGACGAGGTGATCACTACGCCGTTCACCTTCATTGCGACGGGCGAGATGATCGGTTTGCTTGGAGCGACGCCTGTATTCGTCGATATTGACGCAGACACGTACAACATAGACGCGGACCTGATCGAAGCCGCAATCACCGACCGCACCAAGGCGATCGTGCCGGTCAGCCTGTTCGGGCAGATCCCGGACATGGACGCGATCAACGCTATTGGCGAACGTCATGGCGTACCCGTGATCGAGGACGCGGCGCAGAGCTTCGGCGCCACTTATAAGGGGAAGCGGTCGGGCGGCCTGTCCAGCCTGTCGGCCACGTCGTTTTTCCCGGCGAAGCCACTCGGCTGCTACGGCGACGGCGGGGCGGCGTTCACGACCGACGCGGCGCTTGCCGAGCGTATGCGCGAGTTGCGCAACCATGGTCAGAGCGCGCCGTATTATCATCCGCGTCTGGGTATCAATGGTCGCCTCGACACGATCCAGGCAGCAGTCCTGCTAGCGAAGATGGAAGTGTTCGACGACGAGGTCGCGCGTCGCGCCGAGGTAGGCGCCCGCTACAACGACCTGCTTGGCGACTTGGTGAAAACCCCGAAGCTGGCGGCCGAGTGCACTAGCGTTTACGCGCAGTACACGATCGAAGTCGACGACCGGGACGCCGTCCGGGCCGCACTCAACGAAGCCGGCATTCCGAACGCGGTCTACTACCCGGTGCCGTTGAATAGGCAGCCGCCGCTGTATTCCGATGTCGCGATCCCGATTTCCGAGCGAGCGGCCGAGCGGGTGCTGAGTCTGCCCATGCATCCGTACCTTGAGATAGCCGATCAGGAGCGAGTTGCAGAGGCACTTCGCAACGCTTTGAAAAAATAATGCTCACAGAGGTTGGCAAGGCTTCGGTCAATCTCTATAATTCGCCCTCGCTGCAGATCAGGGGCCATAGCTCAGCTGGGAGAGCGCAACACTGGCAGTGTTGAGGTCGGCGGTTCGATCCCGCCTGGCTCCACCAAAACTGTCCCCATCGTCTAGAGGCCTAGGACACTGCCCTTTCACGGCAGCGACAGGGGTTCGAATCCCCTTGGGGACGCCATTACGACAGAAGCCGCCAGCCCGAAAGGACTGGCGGCTTTTTTATGCCTGATCCTTAGGGGCCGGCTCGCATCATGGCGCGAGCTTGCGCATAATCTCGCGCGTTCGATCACGATCAGTTTCAGACCAATCCAGGGGTCAATGTGCGCATCACGATTTTCGGTACCGGATATGTTGGCTTGGTCACGGGCGCCTGTCTTGCCCAGAGTGGCAACCATGTCGTCTGTGTGGACATTGACGCCGACAAGATCGCGCGCCTGACGCGCGGCGAGATACCGATCTTCGAGCCCGGGTTGGAACAGATCGTTCACGACAACGTGCGTAGCGGCCGACTACGCTTTACCACTGACGCCGCAGAAGCGGTCGCCCACGGCACGCTGCAGTTCATCGCGGTCGGAACGCCGCCGGACGAGGATGGCAGCGCGGACCTGCAGTATGTCCTGAAGGTCGCCGAGACCATTGGCGCACATATGGACGAGTATCGCTTGGTAATAACCAAGTCGACGGTGCCCGTTGGAACCGCAGACAAGGTGAAGGCGCAGCTCGCCAAGGCGGTAGCCGCACGCGGCGCAGACGTCGAGTTTGATGTCGCATCCAACCCGGAGTTCTTGAAAGAGGGCGCCGCGGTCGAGGACTTCATGAAGCCGGACCGGGTTGTGGTGGGCGTCGACAGCGACCGCGCGGCCGAGCACCTGCGCGCGCTGTACGCGCCGTTCAATCGCCAGCACGATCGCACCATCGTGATGGATATTCGCTCGGCCGAGCTGACCAAGTACGCCGCGAATATCGTGCTGGCGACCAAGATCAGCTTGATGAACGAGCTGTCACAGGTGGCCGATCGAGTGGATGCGGACATCGAGCAGGTCCGGCGCGCGATTGGCGCGGATCATCGCATCGGTTACCACTTCATTTATCCGGGTTGTGGCTTCGGCGGCTCCTGTTTCCCCAAGGACGTGCGCGCATTGGCGCAAACGGCCGGCCAACTGGGTTACGAGACCGAAATCATCAACGCCGTCGAGCGTGTGAATGATCGTCAGAAGAACGTGTTGTTTGAGAAGCTGCAGGCACATTTCGGCGATCTTTCTGGCAAGACCATTGCCGTGTGGGGGCTGGCATTCAAACCGAATACCGACGACATGCGTGAAGCACCGAGCTGCACGCTGATGGAGTCGCTTTGGGGCGCTGGCGCGACCGTTCGCGCCTTCGATCCCGAAGCCATGAACGAGACGCGTCGGATCTACGGCGAGCGCGACGACCTCAAGCTGTGCGAGAACGGCGAGCAGGCCGTGGAGGGCGCAGATGCGCTCGTGCTGGTTACCGAATGGCATATTTTCCGCACCCCGGATTTCACCGATATCGCCAGCCGGATGAAGCAGGCGGTGCTGGTGGACGGGCGGAATATCTACAAGCCCTCGTACGTATCTCAGGCCGGCTTCACCTACTACGGCATCGGCCGGTCCGCCGCCAGTGGCGCGGCGCGTCCGGTCGTATAAAATACGCGCCGATATCGATTTCCCGGGGTTCCTGTCATGCCCATTTATGAATATGTGTGCCGCAGTTGCGGCCACGAGCTCGAACAGCTTCAGCGCCTGTCTGACGATTCGTTGACCGATTGCCCGGAATGCGCCGAGCCGCAGCTCAAGCGCAAGATTTCGGCCGCAGGATTTCGGCTGTCCGGTGGCGGTTGGTACGAGACGGATTTCAAGTCCGACGGCAAGCGCAATCTCGCGGGCGGCGAAGACAAATCTGCCAGTGGCAGTAGCGCGTCGAAGAAGGACAGCGCCAGCGACACAAACAAGAAGCCGAGCAAAACCGAGACTTCTAGCCCGAAGACTGACAAGCCCAAGGACAAGAAGCCCGCCAAGGCCGACAGCAAGCCGGCCTCCAGCGCGAGCAGCTGACAGTAGGCGGCGAACGGCGCGACCGGTTGGTCTTGGTGCGGGCGCTCCGTGGAGCGTTTGCGGGAACGGCGTCCATAACCATACCGGGGTAAGCGCTACGGCCTCGGCTACCGACACCACAGCGGGTCTTGCTAGACTCGCGCTCTTTTGCAATCCCTTCGAAAGGCGAAAGCCATGATGCGATCCCATTACTGCGGCGACGTGAATGCCGCCGCGATCGACAGCGAAATCACCGTCTGCGGCTGGGTACATCGCCGCCGCGACCACGGCGGCGTGATCTTTGTCGATCTGCGTGATCGCAGTGGTCTGTTGCAGGTCGTGTTCGACCCGGACGAGGCCTCGATATTCGAGACTGCCGAGCGTCTGCGCGGCGAGTTCGTGATTCAGATCACCGGCCGCGTGCGTGCGCGCCCGGAAGGCACGGTCAACAAGAACCTGGCCTCGGGCGAGATCGAGGTCTATACCACCGCGCTGAAAGTGCTCAACGCCTCCGAAACCCCGCCGCTGCAGCTCGACGAGACCGAGAACGTGGGCGACGCCGCGCGCCTGCGCTATCGCTATGTCGAGCTTCGCAAACCGCGTATGCAGCGCCACATGCAGCTGCGTGCGCAGGTCACGCGTGCCGTGCGCAACGCGCTGGACGAGCTCGGCTTCATGGATATCGAAACCCCGATCCTCACCCGCGCCACCCCGGAAGGCGCGCGCGACTATCTGGTGCCGAGCCGTACTCAGCAGGGTCATTTCTTTGCACTGCCGCAGTCACCACAACTGTTCAAGCAGTTGCTGATGGTCGCGGGCATGGACCGCTACTATCAGATCGCGCGCTGTTTTCGCGACGAGGACCTGCGTGCGGATCGCCAGCCGGAATTCACCCAGATCGATATCGAGGCATCGTTCGTCGATAGCGACGACATCATGGCGATCAACGAGACCATGATTCGGTCGCTTTTCGCCGATGTGCTTGATGTTCAGCTGCCCGATCCGTTCCCGCGCATGACTTATGAAGAAGCCATGCGTCGCTTCGGTTCGGACAAGCCGGACTTGCGTATCGACCTGGAGCTGGTCGATATCGCCGATCTGGTCGCCGATGCGGATTTCAAGGTGTTCTCCGGCCCGGCCAACAGCGCAGCTGGCCGCGTGGCTGTGATGCGCGTGCCCGGTGGTTCGAGCCTGACCCGCAAGCAGATCGACGGTTATACGGAGTTCGTCGGCCGCTACGGCGCCAAGGGTCTGGCCTATGTGAAGGTCAATGATGTCGCCAAGGGCCGTGAAGGCCTCGCGTCGCCGATCCTCAAGTTCCTGTCCGATGAAGCCGTAGAGGGCATCATGCAGCGCAGTGGCGCTGCCGACGGCGACCTGCTGTTCTTCGGCGCCGACAAGGCGACCGTGGTAAACGACGCATTGGGCGCGTTGCGCGTGCGTCTGGGACATGACCTCGAGCGCGTCGAAGGCGACTGGGCCCCGCTGTGGGTCATCGACTGGCCGATGTTCGAGTACGACGCCGATGCCAAGCGCTGGAACGCACTGCATCATCCGTTCACCGCGCCCGCGGTCGATGATCCCGACGCGCTGCGAGAAGATCCAGAGCACGCGCTCTCTCAAGCCTACGACATGGTGCTCAACGGCACTGAAATCGGTGGCGGTTCGGTTCGTATACATACACCCGAGATGCAGCAGGCCGCATTCGACGTGCTCGGCATCAGCCGCGAAGACGCCGAAGAGAAGTTCGGCTTCCTGCTCGAAGCGCTCAAATTCGGCGCGCCGCCGCATGCGGGTATCGCATTCGGGCTGGATCGATTGGTGATGCTTATGGCGGGTGCGGACTCCATCCGCGAAGTCATCGCCTTCCCGAAAACCCAGACTGCGACCGACCTGCTTACCGGCGCGCCCGGTCTGGCAGACAACACGCAGTTGCGCGAGCTGGGTATTCGGTTGCGCGCAACTGGAAAGAGCGGCGCTTCGGACGAAGGCTAGTTTTACCCTCCTAACCGCCGACAACCCTTGCTGCGACAAGCCGGCACCGCCTCGCGCGGTCGCCGGCTTTGTTGTATCTGGCACCTTCTTTTGACGCCGGGTGCGCGACCGCGGAGTCTCGACCTGCGGGCATTGGGAGAAAAGTCCTAAACGCGGGAGGCGCGCCCATCGCGCTAATGCATAGGGGAATCACGTCATGAGAATTCCGAGTCCAAGAGGAGCTCGACTGCGCCATCAAGTGCGCCTCGCGCTTCTCGGTACGACCCTCGCTGTTGCGGCGCCTGGCGCCATGGCTGCCACGATTACAGTTAACGCCGCTACGGACGCGATGTCGGCCGACGATGGTATGTGCACGCTGCGCGAAGCGATTACTGCAGCGAACAGCGACACGGCGACCGGCGGCTGTACTGCCGGTGCGGCTGCCGACATGATCGTGTTCGGCGAGGGCGTTGCCGGGAGCACCATCACGCTGACCGCGGGCGAGCTGCCGGCAATCACCGATGAGCTCACGATCGGCATGGATGAAATGTCGGGCGCCACGGTGGATGCCAATCTGCAGAGCCGAATTCTTACCAATCAGGCCACGCTCACGCTCAACGGCATGACGCTGATCAACGGCATGGTCGAAGGTAGCGGCGACGATGGCGCCAATTCACGTTCCGGCGGCGCGATTCTGAACGACGCGGGCGGTGTGCTTACCGTCAACGGCGGCGCGATGAACAACAACACCTCTGACCGCGCCGGTGGCGCGATCGAGGAAGTCTCCGGCGCAGCCGCAGGAACCACCGCGGTTACGCTTAACGGCGTCGATTTCTCTGGCAACGATGCCGGCATGAATCCCGGCAACGGCGGTGTCTTGCATGTCACCGGCACGGGCGATGTAGTTGTCGACGGCGGCACTTTTGATGGCAACACGGCAGTCGAGGGCGGCGCGCTCTGGAACAACGGCGGCACGATGAGCGTGACCGGCGCCATGTTCACTGCAAACACGGCAACCGGCGGCACGGCTGATGCCGGCGATGATACTGCCCAGGGCGGCGGCGCTCTGTTTGGCAATACCGCAGGTGGCACGCTCGACGTGGCCGACAGCACTTTCGACGGCAACAGCGCGATGGGTGATGTCAGTTCCGGCGGTGCGATCTTTGTAAATAACGGCGCGATTCTTCTCTTGTCGAACTCGACGTTGACCAACAACACGGCCAACCGTGCGGGCGGTGCGATCGAACTGCGTGGCGGTTCCAGTGCGACGCTGGAGCAGGTTGATGCCGAGATGAACACCGCGAACACCACGGCCGGCGGTGGCGGTGGCAACGGTGGCGTAGTGCACGTCACGGGCGATGCCACGGTCGATGTATCGGGCGGCGTCTACGCTCGCAATACCGCTATTGAAGGCGGCGCGTTCTGGAACAATCAGGGCACGATGACGCTTGACGGCGTGAACGTTGTCGCCAACGACGCGACTGGCGCAGACGCCAGTCAGGGCGGCGGCGGCATCTTCGCCGAGACCAACGATGCGGGTGTCGACAGTGGCACGCTGGTCGTCATGAACAGTCGTATCGTCGGCAACACCGCGTCCGGCGCCGCAGGCTCAGGTGGCGGCATTCTGGTCAGCGCCGGCGCAACGGCGAATATTACCGATACGCGTATTTCGGGTAATACCGCCAACCGCGCAGGCGGTGGTATCGAAAGCGCCAGTGGCACGGTCACCATGACGGGTGTCACGTTGGGCGGCACCAGCAGCGCGGACGGTAACGATGCAGGGGCGAGCCCCGGTAACGGTGGCGGTCTGCACGTTGGTGGTACCGGTAGCACGACGATCACGCGCTCCACGGTTGGCTACAATCAAGCCGTCGAAGGCGGTGGTTTGTGGAACAACACGGGCAGCACGATGACGCTGGATACGTCCACCGTGTCGAACAATACCGCGACCCGTGGCGCCGGTGTGTACCTCAACGGCGATGCCAGTGCGATCACGCTCGACTTCGCATCTGTAACCAACAATAACGGTACGGGTATCGAGTCCGGAGACACGACAAACGGTAACGTCGTCGCGCTGGGCTCCAACCTCGTCGCTAATAACACGACGGCCGATATTGGCTCGAATGTGATCGTGGACGATGAAGAGGCTGTGCTCACGGGTGAAGTCTCGGTCGACACGTATCGTCTGTTCGGCGGTCCGACGGCAACGCAACCGCTGCCGGCGGGTAGCACCGCGCTCGACACCAATGCTGATTGCGGTACGCCCGAAGACAGCGCCACGGACCAGCGCGGTGCCGAACGTCCGAGCAGTGCCATGGGCGAGACGGATGCGGGCAACTGCGACTCGGGTGCCTACGAGCTCACCGACGACCCCGTCGTGACCGTGACCTCCAACGGCCCGGCGGCAGTGACCGTATCCAGTGACGATAGCCTCACCGCGGTGCTCGGCATCACGCTTGCCAACGATAGCGACGCTGCGGTGACCGTTGGCGGTTTCTCCGGCTACATCGAGCGTGACGCGTCGCTGCCGGCGGGCTTCGACCTTCGTGATGCCGAGCTCAGCGTATATGCGGACGATAACGGCAACGGCATCTACGAAATGGGCGAAGGTGCCGTCGGTACGGCGACGCCGCTCGACGACAATGGCACGACCTTCACGGTGGCCTTGGACGGCGGTGCGGGCGTATCGATCCCCGCCAACGACAGCATGAGCTATGTGCTCGTGGCGTCGCAGTCGGCGGGCGACGTCGAAATGATGACTGGCAATGAAAGCACGTTGCTTACGCCGAAGGCGCTTTATGCAGGTGGCGCGGCGCTGCTGCTCCTGAGCCTGGTGTCGGTCGGTGGTCTGCGTCGTCGTACCCAGTTGCTGCTGATTGTGGCAGCCCTCGCGCTGACGCTGACGGCCTGTAGTGACAGCGACAGCGATGACGATGGCGTCAATATCGGTGGCGGCGACAACGATGCAGGCGACATGATGGCCTTCGGCGAACTGCGCGTTGTGCTGCAGACGTTGAATGCTTCCGGCGATGTCGATACCGATCTCGTGATCGGTGATGGCTTGCCCGTTCGTGGTCCGGTGGTCAGCTTCGCGGCGGCCAGCGACTCGGACGGTGACAGCGACGACGACAGCGAAGGCTAGTCGACAAGCTGTAGCGCCTACCGGGCGTTCCAACCAGCCGGGGCTCTATCGAGTCCCGGCTTTTTTATGCGCGCCGCAAATATAGGCGCTCGGTTGGCAGGGTGTGTCGCCCCCTGACGAGGGCCGTCGTCGCTGCCGCCTCTGCCTGGGGGTTGCGCTGTACTCACCCGCGATGAAGAACGACGTGAGGAGACGCCTTAGTCCGCCGGATCGAGGGGTGAGATAGCGCTTGATAGGCGTGCGGGATAGGCCGACGCCGGGGTTCGCGAATGCCGTTGACGCGACGAACGAGTAGGGCGGTGCTCCAAATCACGGGAGGGGCCGTTCCGCCGCCAGGCCCTCGAAGCGAGGAGTTATCAGGAGCTCAACGCTCGCCCGCGATCACTCAGTTCAAAACTTGAACGCGTCTTGCCGTATTGATCTCGCCGGCGTTTTCGGGTCCCCTGGCCTCGATGCGAGCACCACGAACCGCGAGTGTCTTGAACGTAGTTGCGTCGATTTCGGCACCGTTGCTGTCGTAATAGACGGTCGGGTCGCCGTCCGCGGTGCGGATTGTCGTCCCCGCCACCTCGAGCGTCACGCTCGATCCGTCGGAGTCGACGCGATCTATTGCGCCGAGTGCGATGGCATCGTTCTGGGCCTCCACACGTTCGATACGACGAGTGGTGAGGCTGTCATCATCGCTATAAGCCCATACACGCACCGGGTCGCCGGCTTCGAGAGACGCCAGGCGCAGTGTTCGGTCGACCTGCTCGTCGAGCCGTTCGCCGCTGACCGGGTATCGCGTGTCGGCGGGGACGTCGAACGTGCTGCCAAGAATTGTCAGCGTGCTCTCCGTGCTGTCGACCGCCGTTACGGTGGCTTCGAACGTCACGTTCGGGTTTGGCTCTACAGCCAGCGTGTCGGCACGCACCACACCATCGCGCTCGGTACCGCGGACGCTCACGCGTACGTTCAAGCCTGGATCGATCCCGGTATCGTCGAGGCGCTCGGCATCGCTTGCATCGATACGCCAACCAGCGGCTGTGAAGTCGTCGAGCCCGGCGAAGTCACGGATCTGAGCCTCCACGAACATGCGATCACCGTCCTCGGCACGGTTCTGACCAAGTACGTTCACGGTATCCGCGACAAGCGGGGCACCGTTGTCCGCGTCGCGTACACCGAAGACCTCAACGAAGGCGCCGTCTTCCAGCGTGCCCGCGCTTTCGTCGACGATCGCGCTGCCATAGTTCACGGTCAAGCCTTCCACCATGAAACTTGATGGCGTGACGCTACGGGCGGTGCCCTCTGCGTCCAGTCGCGTGGTGTTCGGCTGGAAGACCGGCCCTTGTTCAATCGAGCTGGCATCCACGGCGCCGTCCGTGCCGACAAAACCGCTGATTGCGATCAGGTCGCCAGCCGCGAGATCCTCGACCGGCGTATTCACGAAGGCCGTGTCGGCGTCGAAGTTGACGGTCTGGCCGAGCGCGGTCAGCGTACCGATGCCGTTCTCCATCGTGATCTGTTCGATGGGGCCCTCGAGAGTGCGGTTGAATACGATACGCCGAGCGCGCGCGGTGCCGTCGTCCTGTACGACACCCGTCACGGTGACCACGTCGCCGACGCGCAGGCGGCTCTCGGGCGAGGCTTCGCCGTTGAACAGGATTTCGGCGCCCTGGGTCTCGAACTCGATGCCGTCGACATACACGCTGCCAAAACCGGACACGATCCCGGTTCCTTCAATGCCGGCCGTACGACCGCCGCCATCTTCTCCGCCGCTGCCGCAGCCGATCATCGTTATCGTGCCCACGGTGATGGAGAGGCCCGTGAGCCAACGTTTTGCAGCGTGGCTACGCGTCATCGTGTTCGTCTCCCGGATGCGCTGCATCCTCGAAGTAATAAATGCCCACGCCGGCGCGTGAGGCCGGGGCTTGCGGATCGTGTTCGTCCACTTCGTGACGCTCCAACCAGTCGTCGAACACCTCGAGCAGATGCTGGGCCTGCTGCGAGACCAATCGGTGAAATACGGGCAAAGCGCGCGGGTCGATGCGCATATTGAACGCTGTACGCTGAAAGTAGGGGCGTACATCGCTAGAGCGGCACAGGTTATGCTCGAGCGTGGCCAGCAGATCATGCCCGGCAGAGCCGAGCATGCGGACCCGCTCGGGGTCGCCCGCGCTCGGCACGTAAGCTCGATTCAGCACGCGCACGGTGCCGTCAGGCTCTCGCGCTACGGACTTCACGCGTTCGAGCTCGTCCAGGATCGCTACCGTGGGGATATCGCCGCTGTATCGGCGCACCAGTTCGCCGAATTCGTTGCCATCCCCCTCGACGGTCAGGCGGCGCGGCTCGCCTTCATCGTCGGTGAAATCAGGGTCCCGATGCCACCCCGAAAGCACGCGTGTCGCCCGGTTGGCGCCGCCCCAGCCACTTTGTTCGTAGGTGGAATCGGCCTGCTCGCGCAGGCGTTTCACCTCTTTGCGGGTCAGGCCGGTAACAATCGCGACATGCGAATCGGTGGCGCGTTTGCCGGCGGGGGTGAAGGAGTCACGCGCAACCTCGGCATACACGGACCGTACGACCGCGTCGAAATCCTTGTGGGCAACCCCATGCGTGAGCATGATGCGCACAAGCGGGCGCAGCAGGCGGTGACTGGCACGGGCAAGCCATTGGCGGTCGGTTCCCTTCATGCGTCTATTATATTCGCTTGTCGGGGTCAGCGCTCGCACTCTCTGAGCGCCCGGGTTGTGGTACATTTTCCGGACTATTCGCCGACCAAAACAGCTCCATGTCTGCAAACGCACTTGCCTTGCAGGATTTCTCGCGTTACGACGACGCGACGTGCGACGAGCGTATCCGTGCCGCCAAAGCGGCGCTGGGTTCTCGCTGCGCGATTCTGGGCCATCACTACCAGCGCGACGAAGTGTTTGCGCACGCCGATTACTCGGGTGATTCGCTCAAGCTGTCGGCGCAGGCTGCGAAATCCGATGCCGAGTTCATCGTGTTCTGCGGTGTGCACTTCATGGCCGAGGTCGCCGACATCCTCACGCGCGATGATCAGACGGTCATCCTGCCGGACATGGCCGCAGGCTGTTCAATGGCCGATATGGCCAATTTGCGTAACGTCGAACGCGCCTGGCGCGAGCTGTCGGAAGTGCTCGAGCCGGATGAGCAGATCACGCCGGTGACCTATATCAATTCGGCAGCCGATCTGAAGGCGTTCTGTGGCCGCCACGGCGGCATCGTGTGCACATCCTCCAATGCGCGCGGCGTGCTCGACTGGTCGTTCTCGCGGCGCGAAAAGGTGCTTTTCTTCCCGGATCAGCATCTCGGGCGCAATACCGGCTACGACATGGGTATCCCGCTCGAAGACATGGTCGTCTGGGATTACGATAAGCCCATGGGCGGGTTGACCGAACAACAGATTCGCGACGCGAAGATGATTCTCTGGAAAGGCTTTTGTTCGGTCCACCAGATGTTTCATCCCAACCACATCAAGAAGTTCCGAGAAGAACACCCCGAAGGCAAGGTGATCTCGCATCCCGAGAACGCTTTCGAGGTCTGCCAGGCGTCGGACGTCGTGGGCTCTACCGAGACCATCCTCAAGCATGTGCGGGCCAGCGAACCCGGCAGCCACTGGTTGGTGGGAACAGAGCTCAATCTGGTCAACCGTCTGCATCATGAGATGGCGCCCAAGGGCGTGAAGGTGCAGTTCATGTCGCCGGTGGTGTGCATGTGCTCGACCATGTTCCGGACCGATCCACAGCACCTGGCCTGGGTTACCGAAAATCTGGTCGAAGGGCATGTGGTCAACCAGATCAAAGTCGACCCCGAGGAAGCGCGCCAAGCCAAGGCCGCGCTGGATCTCATGCTCGAGATAACCGCCTAGCCTCCGCCGGACCCCATATCTGGGGGTTCGTGCCGGTCTGCGCTACACTATGCGCCCTTACAAGCTTCGAAAACGCGCCGGCGAACGCGACTCGCGACGCCGGCGTTGTGCCTTTTTTGTACTTCAACCCGAGCATTCGAACATGTTTGATTCCGCTCAGCGCATCGCCGAATTCGACCCGGAGCTGGCCGCCGCCATCGCCGACGAAGACCAGCGTCAGGAAGATCACATTGAGCTGATCGCCTCCGAGAATTACACCAGCCCGCGCGTCATGGAAGCGCAGGGCAGCTTGTTGACCAACAAGTACGCGGAAGGCTATCCGGGCAAGCGCTTCTATGGTGGCTGTGAACACGTCGACGTCGCCGAGCAGCTCGCGATCGATCGTGCCTGCAAGCTGTTCAACTGCGACTACGCCAACGTGCAGCCGCATTCCGGTGCTCAAGCCAACGCCGCCATCTACCTGGCGCTGGTCAAGCCGGGCGACACGATCCTCGGCATGAGCCTGGATGCGGGCGGGCACCTGACCCATGGCGCGGCACCCAACTTCTCGGGCAAGAACTACAACGCCGTGCAGTACGGTCTGGACCCTGCGACCGGTGAGCTGGACTACGACGAGATCCAGCGCCTGGCCACCGAGCATCAGCCGAAGATGGTCGTGGGCGGCTTTTCGGCCTATTCCCGCCGGATCGACTGGGCGCGGATGCGCAAGATTGCCGATTCGGTGGGCGCGTGGCTTCTCGTGGACATGGCGCATGTTGCCGGTCTGGTCGCGAGCGACGCCTACCCGAGCCCGCTGCCGCATGCGCACGTGGTGACCACCACGACGCACAAGACGCTGCGCGGCCCGCGCGGCGGCCTGATCCTGTCGGCCGCCGGCGATGAGAAGCTCTACAAGAAGCTCAACAGCGCGGTATTCCCGGGCACCCAGGGCGGCCCGCTGATGCATGTGATCGCGGCCAAGGCTGTTGCGTTCAAGGAAGCGCTCGAAGCGGATTTCCATACCTATGCGCACAAGGTCGTCGCCAACGCCCAGGCCATGGCTCAGGTCTTTGTCGATCGCGGCTACGACGTGGTTTCCGGTGGTACCGACAACCACCTGATGCTGGTAAGCCTGGTCAAGCAGGACATCACCGGCAAGGATGCCGAAGCCTGGTTGGGCAAGGCGCACATGACGGCCAACAAGAACGCCGTACCCAACGACCCGCGCTCGCCGTTCGTGACGTCCGGCCTGCGTATCGGCACGCCGGCCGCGACGACGCGCGGGTTCAACGAGGACGACATGCGCCAGGTGGGCACCTGGATTTGCGACGTGCTCGATGCGCTTGCAAACGATGGCGACATCGAATCCGAAGTTGCGCGGGTGCGTAGCGCGGTGAACGAGCTGTGCCAGCGCCATCCGGTCTATCGCACCGCAGCCCGCGGCGCTGCCTGATCACAGCCGGCCGGTAACCCACCATGCAGTGCCCGTTCTGTGACGAGCGCGCCACGCGCGTCGTCGACTCGCGCCTGGCGGCCGAAGGCAGCCAGGTCAGGCGACGGCGCGAGTGTCCCGAATGCGGCGCGCGCTTCACGACTTTCGAAGCCGCCGAACTCGTGCTGCCACGTATCGTCAAGAACGACGGCACGCCGGAGCCTTTCGACGAGGACAAGCTGAGAAAGGGCGTGACCCGCGCGCTGTACAAGCGACCGGTCGCGGCCGATGCGATCGATACGGCTATCAGTCATATCCTCCAGCGCCTGCGCACGGATGCCGAGCGCGAGGTCGCTTCGCGCCAGCTTGGCGAGTGGGTCATGGAAGAGTTGCGCGAGCTCGACCAGGTCGCTTTCGTGCGTTTTGCTTCGGTCTACCGGCGGTTCGAGGACGTCCAGGCGTTTCGTGAAGAGATCGAGCGGCTGGAAGCGACGCCCGGAAAACGCAGTGGCCAGATGTCGCTGATCGATGCGGCTGCCAGCGAGGGAAGCAGCGAGACGTGAGCGAGTCGCCAGTGCGCCGGGCCGTGCATGCCTATTTCATGCAGCGGGCGATCGAGCTCGCGGGCAACGGCTGGTATACGACCCGGCCCAATCCGCGGGTGGGCTGTGTCCTCGTGCGTGACGAGACGGTGATCGGCGAGGGCTGGCATGAAAAAGCCGGCGAAGATCACGCCGAAAAGGCTGCGTTGGCTGATGTGGACCGTCGCGGCGGCAACGCAAGGGGGGCAACCGCGTACGTCACGCTCGAGCCCTGCAGTCATACCGGGCGCACCGCGCCCTGTGTCGATGCGCTGATCCAGGCCGGGGTTGCTCGCGTCGTAATCGGCGCTCGTGACCCGAATCCTCTGGTCGACGGACGCGGTATCGCGCGGCTTGAAGAGGCCGGTATCGACGTGGTCACCGATGTCGTGGCCGACCGGTGCGAAGCGCTGAACAACGGTTTCAATCAGCGCATGCGTCAGCAGCGGCCTTGGGTCAGGGTCAAACTGGCGATGACGCTCGACGGCCGGACCGCCGCACCTGACGGCAGTAGTCAATGGATCACCGGTGAGGGCGCGCGCAACGATGTCCATCGCCTGCGCGCCGAGAGTGGGGCGGTAATGGTCGGGCGGGGCACGTTGCTGAGCGACGATCCGTCCCTGAACGTCCGGTTGCCCGGCGAGTGGCCGCAGCCGCTGCGGGCGGTGCTGGACAGCCAGCTGGAGATCACCCCTCAGGCACGTTTGCTGGCGCTGCCGGGCGAGACGCTTATCTACACGGCCAGCGGCGACAAGGCGCGTATCGCGCAGTTGGAACAAGCGGGCGCGCAGGTCGTGCCGATCGGTGTGAACGGCGCGGGCCTGGATCTGTCCGCCGTGCTGGCCGATCTGGCAGCGCGCGAGATCAACGATGTGCTTGTCGAGGCCGGCGCCACGCTTGCCGGTGCGCTGGCATCGGCCGGGCTGGTCGACGAATACGTCGTCTACATCGCGCCGAAATTGCTTGGCGATCGCGGACGCGGCCTGCTGCAGCTTCCGCACATTCAGAACATCGCGGATGCCAAAGCGCTCGTGATCGACAGCATCGAGCCGTGCGGCCAGGACTGGCGGATCACGGCACGGCCTGTCGCAAACTAGAAGGACTGACCATGTTCACCGGAATCATCAAGGGCATCGGCACTGTGGCCGAGATGGAAGCCCGGGGCGGCGATACGCGCATAGTGATCGACGCCGGCGAAACGGACCTGGGCACGGTCGCGCTCGGTGACAGTATCGCGGTGAGCGGCGTCTGCCTGACCGCGGTCGAACTCGACGGCAACCGCTTCGCAGCCGATGTCTCACAGGAGACGCTTTCGCTCACGACGTTGGGCGCGCTTGAACCAGGGTCACCCGTCAATCTCGAGGGCGCGCTGCGCGCCGGCGAGCCGCTGGGTGGGCATCTGGTATCGGGCCATGTCGACGGCTTTGGGGTGCTCGAATCGCGTGAGCAGGATGCGCGGTCCTGGCGGCTGGTATTTTCCGTGCCGAGCCATCTCAAGCGCTTCTTCGCGCCCAAGGGTTCGGTCTGTGTCGACGGCATCAGCCTGACCGTGAACGAGGTCGAAGGCGAGCGCTTCGGCGTGAATATCGTGCCGCATACCATGGAACACACCACGCTCGGCGAACGCGCCGTGGGCGATCGCGTCAATCTCGAGATCGACGTGATCGCGCGCTATCTGGCCCGGTTGAACGCGGTCGACTGACACGCGGCCGGCGCCGGGCGAGCCGGTGCTAGACTGCCTCGCGGCTGCGTGCATCATGCCAGCTTCGCGGCCCGTATCCAGCGTCTTTCAAGGGAAGCAATTATGGCTATCAGCCCGATCGAAGAGGTCGTGGATGACATGCGCAACGGGCGCATGGTCATCATGCTCGACGACGCCAATCGTGAGAACGAGGGCGACCTGATCATGGCCGCGGAATGCGTGCGCCCGGAAGACATCAACTTCATGGCGCGCTACGGGCGCGGCTTGATCTGTTTGACGCTCACCCGCGAGCGCTGCCGTCAGCTGCATTTGCCGTTGATGGTGGCCGCCAGCGATGCGGAGCAGTCGACCAACTTCACCCTGTCGATCGAAGCCGCGGAGGGCGTGACCACGGGCATCTCCGCGCATGACCGCGCCCAGACGGTACGCGCAGCGGTCAAGCGCGACGCCGCGCCGTCGGATCTGGTCCAGCCCGGGCATATCTTCCCGCTCATGTCGCAGCCGGGCGGCACGCTCGCCCGCGCCGGGCATACCGAAGCCGGATGCGACTTAGCGCGTTTGGCCGGGCTGGAGGCGTCGTCGGTGATTGTCGAGATCCTGAACGAGGACGGCACCATGGCCCGTCTTCCGGACCTCGAGGCGTTCGCTGCCGAACACGACATCAAACTCGGCACCATCGCCGACCTGATCCGCTACCGGATCGAGAACGAGCGCACCGTGGTGCGCGTGACCGAATCGCAGGTCGAGACCGAGTTCGGGCCGTTCACGCTCTACTCGTTCGAGGACGAGGTCGACAAGGTGCTGCACTTCGCCATGGTGCGCGGCGAGATCGATGCCGAGACGCCGACGCTCGTGCGCGTGCATGTCCGCAACACGCTCGCCGACATGCTGGGCGTGCGCCACGGCGATTTCGGCTGGCCGCTGCGCGACACGCTCGCCCGCGTGGCCGAAGAAGGCTGTGGCGTGGTGGTGATCCTGCGCAAGCCCGAGACCGCGCGCGAGCTGATCGAGCGCATCCGTATCGTGGAAGGCAACGCGCCAGAACACAGTCATGACGGTGTCGGAGACGAGAGCCGTATTCTGCGCACCTACGGTGTCGGCGCGCAGATACTCACGGATCTGGGCGTACGCCGTATGCGCGTTCTGTCGGCGCCGATGCGCATGCAGGCGATTTCAGGCTTCGGGCTTGAAGTCGTCGAATACGTTCAGGGCGACGAAGTTCAGGACGACTAAGTGCCTGCGGGCCCCGTGGCTCGTGCGATAATAGATTCCAGAACACATCAAGGCAGCGATCATGCGCAGCATTCAAGGAGAATTCGACGGCGACGGTCTTCGTATCGCCATCGTATCCACCCGTTGGAACGACGATATCGTCGATCGTCTGGTGGACGGCGCGCTGGACGTGCTTACCGACTGTGGCGTGGACGAGGACGACATCACCGTCGTGCGCGTGCCCGGCGCCTTCGAGCTGCCGCTGGCGGTGGATAGGCTCGCCGAGGGCGACAGCTACGACGGCATCATTGCGCTCGGCGCGGTCATTCGCGGCGATACGCCACACTTCGATTTCGTCGCCGGTGAGTGTGCCAAGGGCCTCTCGGCCGCCGCGCTGGAATATGGCGTACCGGTCGGTTTCGGCGTGATCACGGCAGACAACGCCGAGCAGGCCGATGCCCGCGCACAGCCGGACGAAGACCATAATAAGGGCGCGGAGGCGGCCAGTGCGGTCGTCGAGATGGCGAACCTGTTGCGCCTGATCAGCGACGAATAGCAGGCGAGCGGCATCTTCAAGTGATCATCAGCGACGACCAGATCCAGTATCAGCCGGCCGACGGCGACGAGAGCCCGGACGAGGAAACGCTGCCGACCCCGGCGCGGGTGCCCGGCGGGGCGCGTATTCGTGCGCGCATGGCCGCCGTTCAGGCGATCTATCAATGGCGCATGAGCGGCACCGATGTCGGTGAACTGATCCTGCAGTTTGCGCAGGCCCAGCGTCTGCGTGATCTCGACCGTGAATACTTCGAAGTATTGCTGCGTGGCGTAGCCTACGACGGCAAAGCACTCGAAGCTGCTTTCGACAAGCATCTGAGCCGGCCGGCATCCCAGCTGGATCCCGTCGAACACGCGATCCTGCTGCTGGCGACCTTCGAACTGCGCGATCGTATCGAGATCCCATTCGCGGCGATCATCAACGAGGCCACCAACCTGGCCAAGGTATTCGGCGCCACGGACGGCCATCGCTTCATCAACGGCGTGCTGGATGCGACCGCGCGCTCGCTGCGCGCCGACGAGATCCGCGGGCGCCGTTAGCACGGCGCGGCCCGCATCGTCCGATGCGTGAATTCGCGCTCATCGACCGGCTCAAGACGCGTCTGGCCTCGCGCCGCACGGACACGCGCCTGGGCATTGGCGACGACGCGGCGCTGATCGCGCCCGCCGCCGGCGAAGAGCTGGCGATCACTACCGATACGCTGATCGCCGGGCGCCATTTTCCGAGCGATACGCCGGCCTTCGATATCGGCTACAAGGCGATTGCCGTCAATCTCTCCGACCTCGCCGCGATGGGGGCCGACCCGGCCTGGGTCACGCTCGCACTAGCAGCGCCCGAACTCGACGAATCCTGGTGCGACGCCTTTCTCGATGGCGCCTGCGCGGCGATGGGCGATGATCCGATCGATATCATCGGCGGGGACACCACGCGCGGTGACCTGTCGATCACCGTGACCGCGATCGGGCGACTGCCCGTCGGGAGCGCGCTCCGGCGCTCCGGCGCGCAGCCGGGCGACGTGATTGCCGTGACCGGCACGTTGGGCGATGCCGCCCACGGGCTGGATTGCTGGGACGAGCGCGCACAGGCGAATGCCGACGAGACGTTTTGTATCGAACGGCTCGCGCGGCCGCGCTGGCGCAATGGCGCGGCCCTGCGCGCGTTGGCCCACGCAGCGATCGATATTTCCGATGGGCTTGTGGCCGATCTGGGGCATGTGCTGGCGGCCAGCGGTGTAGGTGCGCGGGTGAATGTCGACGCGTTGCCGGTATCGCCGGCGCTGGCAGGATGTGTCGATACAGCGCAGATGCGCGCCTGCCAGCTGGGCGGCGGGGATGATTACGAACTGTGCATAACGCTCGCGCCGGGCGATCTGGAGCGCGCGCAGGCGGCCCTGGATTGTCCGCTAACCGTGATTGGCGAAGTCGAGGCCGAAGCCGGTCTGCGCCTGGTCGATGCGGCGGGTCGGCCGTTTGCCTGGGCCGGTGCGGCCGGCTGGGATCACTTCCCCGACGCGTAGCGCGCTCAGCGGCTGCAGGCCGGCTGGAAACCGAGGGTGCAGGCGCGATGGAAATGGCCGCTTGCCTGCGACGGTTCGCCCAGGCCGCTGCGGCTTTCGGCGAGCAGGTACAGCGCCCGGGCATTGTCCGGCTCTTTCGCGAGCAGATGCTCGAGAGCCGTCACCGCGCTCTCATAGTTGCCTTCGTCGACATAGAGTCGGGCGAGCGTCTCGCGGGCTTCGCCGTTGTCGTCGTTCAGGGAAAGTGATTGGCGCAGGTCGATTTCAGCCTCGTGTTGCGCGCCTTTTCCTGCAAAGGCGAGGCCGCGTCGATAGTAGGCGTCGGCTGAATCCGACTGGAGTGCGATCGCTGCACTGAATTCATCGATCGCAGCGTCGTAATCACCGTCCGCATAGGCGTTCCGACCGCGCTTGAGCGCGGCATCGGCCGCGTATTGACGGTAGCCGGTTGCACCGTTCGCGGTCAGAAGTTCCGCGATTTCGCGGCGACCGTCCTCGAGCGCCAGGGCAAGCGGGGCAACGCCGCCCGCACCGGCGTTCGGGTCGGCGCCGCGCGCGAGCAGCAGGCGCACGGCGTCGGGATGGCCGCCGGCGACGGCCTGGAACAGTGCGCGACGCCCCTGGTCGTTGCGTGCCTCGATCGTCGCGCCGAGATCGAGCAGGTAGCCGATCATCGGTCGATGACCTGAGCGTGCGGCCATGATCAACGGCGTGTTGTCCTTATGATCGGTACGGCCGATATCCGCGCCGGCAGCGACCAGTATATGTGCCATCTCGGTGTTGCCCTGGTCGGGTTGCCAGGCGGCGACCCAGAGCGGCGTCTGTTTCCATTTGTTCTCGGCGTTCACTTTCGCGCCGGCCGCGATCAATGCACGAGCGACAGCCGGGTGGTAGCGCTTGGCGGCCCAGTGCAAGGCGGTGAAGCCGTTGCGGCCGTCGCGGGCCTCGAGTTCGGCGTCGCGCCCGATCAGTGCGCGAACAACATCCAGGCTGCCGTATTCAGCGGCCACGTTAAGCGGCGTCTGCCCATCGGGCGTGCGAACGTTGGGGGACAGGCCGTTGTCCAGCGAGGCGCGTACCGCGCCCACGTCATCGCGCGCCGCGGCGTGATGGATACACTGCCAGTCCTTGCGTTCTTCCTTGGTGACATCGCGGGCCTTGGCGACCACGCAGCCGATATCCATATGCGGATCCACCGCCAGCACGCCGAGTGCGCCAGCGACTGCAATCAGAACTATCGCGAATACCCATTTCATAGATCCATCATAATCCAAGGCTTCGCCTGCAGGGCGGCACGTGTATTGCGCTTGCCGGTAAACTGTGCGGCCTGTTTCGCCCAGCTTCAGTTCCGCGTTGCCCATGATCCATCTGCACGACAGCCTCAGTGGTCGGCGTCAGCCGCTCGAAACCCTCGAACCGGGCCATGTGCGCCTCTATGTGTGCGGGGTTACGGTCTACGACTACTGCCACCTCGGCCATGCGCGGGTGATGATCGTGTTCGACATGTTCGTGCGGTATCTGCGTGCGCAGGGCTGGCGGGTGACTTATGTGCGCAACATCACCGATATCGACGACAAGATCATCAACCGCGCGCGGGAAACCGACGACACACCGGAAGCCATCGCGCTGCGCTTCGCCGAAGCGATGCGCGAAGACGAAGCCGCGCTGGGGCTGGAAGCGCCGAACCAGGAGCCGACCGCGACCGGCCACGTAGAACAGATCATTGCCATGATCGAGCGTCTGGTGGAAACCGGTGCAGCGTATGTCGGCGAATCCGATGGCGATCGGGCGGATGTCTACTACGACGTGAGCACGTTCGAGAACTACGGTGCGCTGTCGGGCCGTCGCACAGAAGATCTGCGGGCCGGCGCGCGGATCGCGGTCAACGAGTCCAAGACCGACCCGCTCGATTTCGTGCTCTGGAAAGCCGTCAAGCCGGGCGAACCCAGCTGGGAATCGCCCTGGGGCCCGGGCCGGCCCGGTTGGCATATCGAGTGCTCGGCAATGTCCACCCATTGCTTGGGCGACAGTTTCGATATTCATGGCGGCGGGCTTGATCTGCAGTTCCCGCATCACGAGAACGAGATCGCGCAGAGCGAGGCGGCCACCGGCCAGCGCTATGCGACGCGCTGGATGCACAACGGCTTTGTCACCGTCGACGACGAGAAGATGTCCAAGTCGTTGGGCAACTTCCTGACCATTCGCGACGTGCTCGATCGTTACGACGCCGAATCCGTGCGCTATTTCGTGCTGTCCAGCCACTACCGTAGCCCGCTCGCCTATACGGCAGAAGCAATGGATGCCGCGACTAGCTCGTTAAGCCGGCTCTATACCGCGCTGCGGGACGTGCCGGGCAACAGTGTCGAAAGCGAGGCTGCGGACGCGTTTGAAGCCCGGTTTACCCAGGCAATGGCGGACGATCTGAATACGCCTGCTGCGATCGCCGTACTGTTCGAAATGGCGCGTGAAAGCAACCGCCTGAAGACGAGAGAGCCCGAGGAAGCCGGCGCGATCGCGGTGCGGCTCAGGGTGCTCGGCGGACAGATCGGGCTGTTGCAGCAGTCGCCCGAGGCGTTCCTGCAGGGCGGGCAGGCAACCGGCCCCGATGCGCTCGATGCGGAGACCGTCGAAGATCTGCTTCACGAGCGTCGTGAAGCGCGCAATGCGAAGGACTTCGCCCGGGCGGACGAGATCCGCGATGAACTGACGGCGAAAGGGATCGCGCTCGAAGACGGCCCGAACGGCACGCTCTGGCGGCGCGTCTGAGGCCGCGGCGCGCGTTCTACTGAGTGCGCGCCTCGCGTAGCTCTGCCGCCCGCAGGGTGTTGCTCATCAGCATGGCGACGGTCATCGGGCCGACGCCACCGGGCACGGGTGTGATCCACGCAGCCCGCTCGGCGGCGGCTTCGAATTCGATATCGCCGACGAGCTTGCCGGAATCCAGTCGGTTCATGCCGACGTCGATTACGGTCGCATCCTTGCGAATCCATTCGCCCTTGATCAGCCCGGGCTTGCCGACGCCGACGACAAGGATTTCGGCTTGGCCGACTTCATATTCCAGATCGCGCGTGAAGCGGTGGCAGACGGTCGTGGTCGCGCCCTTGAGCAGCAGTTCCAGTGCCATGGGCCGGCCGACGATGTTTGAAGCACCGACCACCACCGCCTGGCGCCCATGGAACGGTTCGCCAACGGCTTCGAGCAGGCGCACGATACCCAGCGGCGTGCAGGCACGCAGCTGCGGTACACGCTGGGCGAGCCGACCAACGTTATAGGGATGAAAGCCGTCGACGTCCTTGTCCGGGCGTACGCGTTCGATGATCGCGCTGGCATCGATATGGTCGGGCAGGGGGAGCTGTACGAGAACACCGTCGACCGTGTCGTCGGCATTGAACCGGTCGATCATCGCGATCAACTCGTCCTGCGATATATCCGCCTCCGGGTAGACCGCCTGCGAGACGAGTCCCGCTTGCTGGCAGGCCTCGATCTTTTTGCCGACATAAATCTGTGATGCGGGATCACTACCCACCAGGATGACGGCCAAGCCCGGTGCGCGCTTGCCGGATTGGGTTCTTTCAGTCACCGCTTCGCGCACGGCGCGCCGATAATCCAGAGCGATCTGTTTGCCGTCGATGAGGCGGGCTGCCATGGGCGTCGTGCCGGTCGAATGAGGACGCGGATTTTCGCACGGTCGGCAGACGGCGACAATTTACCGACCGTCGCAGAATGCTCGCATGAGGCCTTCTGACCAGATAGAATCCGCGGCGCAGAACGTCGCTTGCCGCCACGCGGCGGCGACAGAGTCCGAGAAGCCCCATTTCGGCTCATGGTGTGGGAAGACACGATCGGGGCATGGCGCAGCCTGGTAGCGCACCTGCTTTGGGAGCAGGGGGTCGCAGGTTCGAATCCTGCTGCCCCGACCATCTTCACCCAGCCGTTATCGTTGTAAGCTGCAACAACGGCCGCTTTAAAACCGTACCCTCGCGCCCGTAGCTCAGGGGATAGAGCAATGGCCTTCTAAGCCATCGGTCGCTGGTTCGAATCCAGCCGGGCGCGCCATTGCTATGGGCCGCCGGAGCGCGGCCCATAGCAATGGCATATCCAACTAGTTATTCGAACCAGCGACAATCAACAAGCTTGGTTCGACGGATGCGCACAGCGCATCCGAAGAGTGCGGCGCCAGCCGCACTGGCCCGAAGGGTGAGCAGGCGCAGCCTGCGAATCATCCAGCCGGGCGCGCCATTCATACAGGCCGCCGCAGCGCGGCCTATATGAATGGCATATTTGACTAGCATTCGAACCAGCGGCAAATAGAAAAGCGTGGTTCGACGGGTGCGCACAGCGCATCCGAACGGCGCGGCGCCCGCCGCACTGGCCCAAAGGGCGAGCCGGCGATAACCAGATCGCCGAGCGAGTCTTGAGCCGATTGCTGATCGACGGACGCTGTACCTGTCTTCATGCAGCGATTGGGGTATCCACACGCCTATACGCGCGTACGGATGACTGATATGCCTTCGTAGCGCCAAGCTCTCGTCGAATGCTCGCCTAATCGGGCCTCCGAACTCCGCACGGAACGCCCGATTGGAAAACGCTCCGCTTGGCACTGAGTTCTCAGCGATCGAAGGCTATGCGTTGCCGTTTGGCGCGAAGCGGGCGGGGCCTCCATTGCCCACACGAGGCGCTGACAGTCGAGCAATCGATGGCATGGCGAATCGCGCTGGAAGCCAGAGCCGCGGGCGTGCTCGCGAGTACTGGGCTGCCCTATGTCGAACCGAATCGCGACAAGGGGTGGCATCCGCGATCGAAGATGACTAGAATACGCCGCCTGCGCAGTTGCGGGATCTGGCAAGATCCCCGCTTATGACTCGCAGCATGCTTTCGATGGTGGGCGTAGCTCAGTTGGTAGAGCCCCGGATTGTGATTCCGGTCGTCGTGGGTTCGAGTCCCATCGTCCACCCCATCCCCGTGCCACGCATGGGTTGGCGAAAGCAGAATCGGCGCTTATCATAGCGTCTGGCGATCGACTGATCGCCCACTGATGCAGGTATCGCCGCATCTCGGATGGGCCGTTAGCTCAACGGTAGAGCAGTTGACTCTTAATCAATTGGTTGTAAGTTCGATTCTTACACGGCCCACCATCTTTCCCTGACTGATATGTCCCCGGCGGGCTTGTTTGCTGCCGCTTTGTCTCGTGTACACGGCAACTGCGACGTTGGTCTGAATCAAGCGGCGTGAGGGGCAGCCGTTAGTTCGTAGTAAGTCCTTCTGCGAGCGTTCGATTCCATGGGTTCCAGATTGAGCTATCTCGACGTGCTGGCGACCGTCCACACGTCGCGGTTGGGTTTTCTGCGTCGTTACCGGCTGCAGCGGGTCTCAGCGCGTTGCGGCGACCCGACGCTGGCGCGCCTGATTTCGGATTTGCTCTCGGCAAGGCCAGGCCTGGGTGAGGAGGCGGAAGCAGGGGCGGCGGGATGTCTCGAAGCGTTGGAGCGGTACTGCCATGACCGCCTTTTTCCGCTCGACAGGGCGCAGTCCGCTCAAGCCCGGAACGTGCCGCGCCCGCAGAGTGGGGAGCCGCGGTTCCGAGGGACAAGTCCGAGAGAGCGCTCAGCTCGTCCGGTCATTGGCTGAGGTGCACGAGGCTCCGAGCGTTTACGCGGGCAGCCTTTGCGTTGATGCTTGATCCACTGGCTTTCAGCGGGCATGCCCGCTAGCGAGAGCGGTGGTTTGTCCGATTGCTCCGCGCGACTGAGGTCGCGGCGGTTGAATGCACTCTCGGCGGACCCATCTCTGACAGCTGTACACGCACCGCTTTACACAGGCAGGCGATGGAAACGCTGGATCTCAACAACAAGGAATTGATTACTTCTCGCATCGGCTTGGGCACCTGGGCGATCGGCGGCTGGATGTGGGGCGGCACCGACGAGGCCGAATCGATCCGCACGATCCAGAGCGCGCCCGATCATGGCGTCACGCTGATCGACACCGCGCCGGTGTATGGATTCGGGCGATCTGAAGAGATCGTCGGCAAAGCGGTCAAGCAGGGCGGTATGCGCGATCAGGTCGCGTTGGCAACCAAATGCGCCCTCGAATGGGATTCGAAAGAGCGCGTCGCGCGTAATGCCACGAGGCAGCGCATCCTCAAGGAGGCGGACGATTCGCTGAAGCGCCTGCAGACCGATGTTATCGACCTGCTGCAGGTTCATTGGCCGGATCCGAACGTGGATGTACGAGAAACCGCCGAGGCGATGGCGCGACTCAAGGACGACGGCAAGATTCGCGCGATCGGCGTATCCAACTTCACGCCGGCGCAGATGGACGCCTTCAGCGAAGTGGCGACGATCGACGTCGCGCAGAACCCGTACAACCTGTTCGAGCGTCAGATCGACGACGACGTCTTCCCTTGGATTCGTGAGCACGACACGCGGTTGCTGGCTTACGGTGCACTGTGCCGTGGTCTGCTTTCCGGGCGCATGCATGCCAATCGCGAATTCCCGGGCGATGATCTGCGCAACAACGACCCGAAATTCCAGCAGCCGCGCTTCGACCAGTACTTGGCCGCCGTGAACGAGCTGCAGCAGTTCGCTCAGGAGCATTACGGCAAGAATGTGCTCGATCTAGCCATCCGCTGGGTGCTGGATCAGTATCCGCATGGCGTGGCGCTATGGGGCGCGCGCAAGCCGGATCAGCTCGATGCGGTGGATGACGTATGGGGCTGGCAGCTCGACGACGCCGCACGTGAACAGATCAAGCAGATCGTTGATAAGCATGTGGTTGATCCGGTCGGGCCGGAATTCATGGCGCCGCCCGCGCGCAAGTAGCGCGATCGTCCAGCCCGGTGGTCCGCAGCCGGGGTGGGCAGGCTTGATATACTTGCGGGTCGATAATTTCAAACGCCGGCGCCGCGACTCGGGGCGCCGTTCATACCAGACGATCGTATAGAGGTAGTTAATGGACGTTTCTGTTGAGAATCCCGGTGGGCTGGCCCGTCGCCTCAAGGTTCAGATCCCGGCCGAGCGGGTGAGCGAAGCGGTGGACGCGAAGGTCAAGCGCGTCGGTCAGCACGCCAAGATTCCGGGGTTTCGTCCGGGCAAGGCGCCCTTGAAAGTGCTTTATCAGCGCTACGGTGCCCAGGCGCGCCAGGAAGCAGCCGGCGAACTGATCCAGAGCGTCTACCCGGAAGCGATCGAGCAGGCCGAGCTCAAACCGGCCGGCCAGCCGCAAATCGAACTGGGCGACTTCAACGAAAACCAGCCGCTTGAGTTCACCGCCAGCTTCGATGTCTATCCCGAGATCGCGCTGACTGGCCTGGACGGCATCAAGGTCGAAAAGCCGGTTGTGGAAGTCACCGATGCGGACGTCGACAAGACGATCGAGCGCATCCGTGACCAGAACAAGACGTATGAAGCGGTAGAGCGCGAATCCCAGGACGGTGACCAGGTGGTTGTCGACTATGTCGGTCGTATCGACGGTGAAGCCTTCGAAGGCGGCACCGGCAACGATATCGAGGTCAATCTCGGCGAAGAGCAGTTCCTGCCGGACCTCGAGCGTGCCCTCGTGGGCCGCAAGGCCGGCGAACAGTTCGACGTCGATGTGTCTTTCCCTGAGGATTACGGTGCCAAGGATCTGGCCGGCAAAACGGCCAACTTCGATGTCACGGTCAAGACCGTCAACGAATCCAAGCCCGCCGAGATCGACGAGGCCTTTCTCCAGCAGATGGGCATCGAGGAGGGCGGCGTCGACGCGCTCAAGGAAAAGGTCCGCGAGTCGCTGGATCAGGAAGCCAAGCACGCGGTCGATACAAGTGTGAAGACGCAGGTCATGGACGGCGTGCACGAGGCCAATCCGATCGAAGTACCCGAATCGATGGTCGCCCAGGAAATCGACCGCATGCGAAAGGAAGCACTGCAGCGCATGCCGCAGGAGATGCAGGGTGACGAAGAGCAGGCCAAAAAGCTGCTGCCGGACGAGGTTCTGCGTGAGAACGCCGAGCGCCGCGTGGCCCTGGGTCTGTTGATCGCGGAAGTGATCTCCGAAAAAGAGCTCGAGCTCGACCAGGAACGCGTGAACAAGAAGATGGAAGACGTCGCCTCGGGCTACGGCGATCAGGCCGAGCAGGTCAAGGCCTACTATCAGCAGAACCCGCAGCTCATGCAGGGTCTGCAGGCGATGGTCATGGAAGAGCAGGTGGTGGACAAGCTGCTGGAAGGCGCGACGGTCACCGAGAAGGAAACCGAGCTCGACGAACTACTTAACGCCCAGCGTCAGAACGGTTGATCGAGACGTTTCGACGCCACTGAAGCGGCAAGGAAATACCAAGCTTATGGCAGATACTAGTCAGAACATGCCGGCCCAGAATCTGGGCCTGATCCCGATGGTCATCGAGCAGACGGCGCGTGGCGAGCGTTCGTTCGATATCTACTCGCGCCTGCTCAAGGAGCGCGTGATCTTCGTGGTCGGTCCGATCGACGACCACATGGCCAACCTCATCGTCGCCCAGCTGCTGTTCCTCGAATCGGACAATCCCGACAAGGACATCCAGCTGTATATCAACTCGCCGGGCGGCGTGATCACCGCCGGCATGTCGATTTACGACACGATGCAATTCATCAAGCCCGACGTGGCCACGATGTGCCTCGGCCAGGCGGCGAGCATGGGCGCCGTCCTGCTCGCCGGCGGCGCGGCCGGCAAGCGTTACTGCCTGCCGAATTCGCGGGTCATGATCCACCAGCCGCTGGGCGGCTTTCAGGGGCAGGCGACGGATATCGAAATCCACGCCCGTGAAATCCTGCATGCCCGCGAACGCCTCAACGAGGTGCTGGCGCACCACACGGGCCAGCCGCTGGACAAGATCAAGAACGACACCGAGCGTGATTTCTTCATGAGTGCGAAAGAGGCGACCGACTACGGTGTCCTCGACGATGTGCTCACATCGCGCGCGGCGCTTTCGGGCCAAGGCGCCGGTGGCGACAAGTAATCGTCCCGGCTGAAATAAGTAAACGCCTTGTTTCATGACACGGGGATTTAAAAACCGTGACAAGCGTTTATCCGGTATGCCATACAGGACGTATGGCAGGCCCAGACTGAAGAGGTCCTAAAACAATGGCGGAAGACTCCAACAGCAACGGCGGCTCGAACGGTAACTCCGGCCGCACCCTCTACTGCTCGTTCTGTGGAAAGAGCGAGCATGAGGTTCGCAAGCTGATCGCTGGTCCGTCGGTATTCATCTGCGACGAGTGCGTGGATCTGTGCAACGACATCATGCGCGAGGAACTCGCGAGCAAGCCGGCCAAGAAGGGCCTGCCGAGCCCGCAGGAAATCAAGCATGTGCTCGACGATTACGTGATTGGCCAGGAGTCGGCCAAGAAGATTCTCGCCGTGGCGGTGTACAACCACTACAAGCGCCTGAATGCCGAAACCGGCGAGGGCGAAGTCGAGCTGCAGAAGTCCAACATCCTGATGATCGGCCCGACCGGCTGCGGCAAGACGCTGCTGGCCGAAACGCTAGCGCGCATGCTCGACGTGCCGTTCGCGATCGCCGACGCCACCACGCTTACCGAAGCGGGTTATGTCGGCGAGGATGTCGAGAACATCATCCAGAAGCTGCTGCAGAAGTGTGATTACGACGTGGACAAGGCCCAGCGCGGTATTGTCTATATCGACGAAATCGACAAGATCTCGCGCAAGTCCGAGAACCCGTCGATCACGCGTGATGTGTCGGGCGAGGGCGTGCAGCAGGCGCTGCTCAAGCTCATCGAGGGCACCACGGCCAGCGTGCCGCCGCAGGGCGGGCGCAAGCACCCGCAGCAGGAATTCCTGCAGGTCGACACCGGCGGCATCCTGTTCATCGTCGGCGGCGCGTTCGCTGGCCTGGACAAGACGATCTCGAGCCGTGAAGGGCATTCGGGCATTGGCTTCTCGGCCGAGGTCAAGGGTCAGGACGACAAGCGTTCGCTCGGCGACATGTTGGCGACGGTCGAGCCCGAGGATCTGGTCAAGTACGGCCTGATTCCCGAGTTTGTCGGTCGCCTGCCTGTAATCGCGACGCTCGAGGAGCTCGACGAAACCGCGCTGATCTCGATTCTGCGTGAGCCCAAGAACGCGCTCACCAAGCAGTACGCAAAGCTGTTCGAGATGGAAGACTGCGAGCTCGAGTTGCGTGACGATGCGCTGCGCGCCATTGCCGAACGCGCCATGGAGCGCAAGACCGGCGCCCGTGGTCTGCGCACGATTCTCGAATCGATCCTGCTCGACGTCATGTACGAATTGCCGGCGATGGAGAACGTTTCGAAGGTTGTCGTCGACGAAGCCGTGGTGAAGGGCGATGCCCAGCCATACATCGTCTACGAGAACGCAGACGCGACACGCGCCGGCGCCTGACCGGTCGGCGCCCGAGGGGCGCCGTGAGTCGGGTATGCGGGCTGTGATTGAAAACAGCCCGTATACCCGCAATCTTCAGGTGAAATCCACGGTGGCCGGCGTTCTGCCGGCCGCTTTTTACGCGAGGGTCCAATGACGGACAACACCCTGGTACCTGTACTGCCGCTACGGGACGTCGTCGTCTTCCCGCATATGGCAATCCCGCTGTTTGTCGGCCGCGAGAAGTCGATCACGGCGCTGGAAGCGGCGATGGCCGAGGACAAGAAGATCCTCCTGGTTGCCCAGAAGTCGGCGGATATCGACGATCCGGGTGCCGAAGACATCTACGAGGTCGGCACGCTGGCCTCGATTCTGCAGTTGCTCAAGCTGCCTGACGGTACCGTCAAGGTGCTCGTCGAAGGTGCCGATCGCGCGCGGCTGCGCAACCTGCATGAGGCCGACGGAAGTCTCGTCGCCAGCTGGGATGTGATCGAGGATGGCGAGGACGACAGTGCCGAAGCCGATGCGCTCATGCGCTCCGCGGTCTCGACGTTCGAATCCTACGTCAAGCTCAACAAGAAGGTGCCGGCCGAGCTGTTGCCGTCGCTGTCCAGCATGGACTCGATCGGCCGTTTGGCCGATACCATCGCCGCGCATCTCAATCTGAAGTTGGACGAGCGTCAGGACGTGCTCGAGATCGCGGACGCGCAGGCGCGTCTGGAGCATATCGTCGCCAAGACGGATGCCGAGATTGAAGTGCTGCAGATCGAGAAAAAGATCCGCGGCCGCGTGAAGCAGCAGATGGAGAAGTCTCAGCGCGAGTACTATCTCAACGAACAGATGAAGGCCATCCAGAAAGAACTGGGTGAAATCGACGACGCGCCGAACGACCTCGACGAACTCGAAGACAAGATCGAGAAGGTCGGCATGCCCAAGGAGGTCAAGAAAAAGGCCACCACCGAGTTCAACAAGCTCAAGAGCATGTCACCGATGTCGGCGGAAGCCACCGTCGTGCGCAATTATCTCGACTGGCTGGTCGACGTGCCTTGGAAGAAGCGGTCCAAGACCAAGATCGACCTCAAGAAGGCGCAGGAAACGCTCGATGCAGACCATTACGGTCTCGAGCGGGTCAAGGAGCGCATCGTCGAGAATCTCGCGGTTCAGAGCCGCGTCAAGAAGATCAAGGGGCCGATCCTGTGCCTCGTCGGTCCGCCCGGCGTGGGCAAGACGTCGCTTGGCCGTTCGATCGCGCGGGCGACCAATCGCGAATTCGTGCGCATGAGTCTTGGCGGCGTGCGCGACGAGGCCGAGATCCGCGGCCATCGTCGGACCTATATCGGTGCGCTGCCCGGCAAGATCATCCAGAACATGGCCAAGGTCGGCGTTCGCAACCCGCTGTTCCTGCTCGACGAAGTCGACAAGATGGCAATGGATTTTCGCGGCGATCCCGCCTCGGCGCTGCTGGAAGTGCTCGATCCGGAGCAGAACAATACCTTCGGCGATCACTACCTCGAAGTGGATTACGACCTGTCGCAGGTGATGTTCGTGTGCACAGCGAACACGCTCAACATTCCGGCACCGCTGCTCGATCGCATGGAAGTCATTCGTCTGTCGGGCTATACCGAGGACGAAAAGGTCAATATCGCCGAGCGTTATCTGGTGCCCAAGGCGACCAAGGATAATGGCCTCAAGGACGACGAGCTCGCGATCTCCGAAAACGCGTTGACCGACGTGATTCGTCGCTACACGCGCGAGGCCGGCGTGCGAAATCTCGAACGCGATATCAGCAAGATCTGCCGCAAGGTGGTCAAGGAACTGGTCAGTCAGGAGAAGGAGGGCGCAGTTCAGGTCTCCAAGCGCAATCTCGACAAGTATCTCGGCGTGCCCAAGTTCCGCTACGGTCGTGCCGAAGAGAACGACAGCGTCGGGCAGGTGACGGGTTTGGCCTGGACTGAGGTCGGCGGCGAATTGCTGTCGATCGAGTCGGCCGCGGTACTCGGCAAGGGCAAGCCGCTGCACACCGGCTCGCTGGGTGACGTCATGCAGGAGTCCATTCAGGCGGCGCTCACGGTGATCCGTTCGCGCTCCGCTGCGCTGGGCCTCGAGCGCGACTTCATGCAGAAATACGACCTCCACGTGCACGTGCCGGAGGGCGCAACGCCCAAGGATGGCCCGAGCGCAGGCACCGGCATGTGCACGGCGATGATCTCGTCGCTGACACAGATTCCGGTGCGAGCGGATGTTGCGATGACGGGTGAGATCACGCTCAGAGGCGATGTATTGCCGATTGGCGGCCTCAAGGAGAAATTGCTGGCTGCCCATCGTGGTGGCATCAAGATCGTCATCATCCCGCACGAAAACACCAAGGATCTCGCGGAGATACCGGCGAATATCAAGAATCGTCTTGATATCCGGCCGGTGCGCAAGATCGACGAAGTGCTCGATATTGCCCTCACGCGCAAGCCGCGACCGCTCGACGAAGAGCAGGCGAGTGCGGACAATCCGGGCAAGAATGATCCCACTGGCATCCGGGCGCACTAGGCGCCCGGTGTCCGCGTAGGTCGACAACGCGTAACCCTTTGTTGACGGTAGAAAGAGGCGCTTGGTATAACAGCGGCTTATGTTCGTGCCCTGGCGTTTGAATACAGGGGCTCGGACGCGCATGGTCGGCGATGCGTTCGCGATCGAGCGCACACCACCTGGCCCGTTCGCCGGGCCTCACAGATCACTTGTTTCATTCCTCAGGGGAATCTTGCTATGAACAAAACTGAACTAGTCGACGCGGTCGCTGATGATGCCGACCTGTCCAAGGCCGACGCTTCGCGTGCCGTGGATGCCATGATCGACGCCGTGACCGACGCCCTGAAGAAAGGCGACAAGGTATCTCTCGTGGGCTTCGGCGTGTTCTCCGTTCGCGAACGTGCTGCCCGCCAGGGCCGCAACCCGAAGACTGGCCAGTCGATCACGATTCCGGCTGGCAAAACTCCCGGTTTCAAGGCTGGTAAAGCACTGAAAGACGCTGTAAACTAGCGCGCCTTCGCTGGGTAAAACGGCGAATCACCGATACGTCGGGCGGGTGCTTAGCTCAGTTGGTAGAGCGTCGCCTTTACACGGCGAATGTCGGCGGTTCGAATCCGTCAGCACCCACCAATCAAGGTTTTCGGAGCGGTAGTTCAGCTGGTTAGAATGCCGGCCTGTCACGCCGGAGGTCGCGGGTTCGAGTCCCGTCCGCTCCGCCAAGTTCTTGTCGATGTGCGCATCGACTCGGGCGATGAAAGGCCCTCTTGTTGAGGGTCTTTTTTATTTTTCACGCAGCCTTTGGGCTGTGCGTCGCGACTGCGCCTTCACAGGTGCGGCCGGGGCAACGTTTCGGAGCGGTAGTTCAGCTGGTTAGAATGCCGGCCTGTCACGCCGGAGGTCGCGGGTTCGAGTCCCGTCCGCTCCGCCAGTCTCTGTCGATGTCCGCATCGACTCAGGCAATGAAAGGCCCTCTTCGGAGGGCCTTTTTTTATGCTCGCCATACGCTCACGCGTGATCGCTGCGTGATACAGCGCTTACTCCCATGAGCGGCCCGTCTACGGCACAATGGCGGCTTCGCGCGACAGGCATGTGACCTTGCCGTTGCGCACGAGCTAAAAGAATCAACGCGGGAGCGCGATCAATGCTGCAGAGAATTCGCGACAACGCCAGTGGCCCATTGGCCTACGTTGTCGTTGCCGTCATCACCTTGGTTTTCGGTGTCTGGGGCATCGGGTCTTATTTCACGCCGTCCTCCGATCCGGTGGTCGCCAACGTCGGTGGCACGGATATCACACGCAACCAGCTACAGCGCGCCTATGATCAGCGCTATCAGCGGCTGCGCCAGATGATGGGCGATAACTTCGACCCGAGCGTGATCTCTTCCGAGCAGCTCCGGCGCACGGTTCTCCAGTCCATGATCAACAACGAAGTGCTGAACCAGTACGCACAGGAGGCCGGCTATCGCGTGACGGACGCGGGGCTGCTCGCCGCGATTCGTGGCAACCCGCAGTTCCAGTCTGATGGCAACTTCTCGGCCCAACGCTATCGCGGACTGCTCGCCCAGGCCGGGATTGCGCCGGCGCAGTATGAAGCCAGCCTGCGCGACGATCTCAAGAGCCGCCAGCTGCGTGGAGAAATCTCGCAGACTGCGTTCGCGTCGCCGGCCGAGGTCGATCAGGCCTATCGGCTGGCCAATCAGGAACGCCGCATGCGTTATCTGGCCTTCGATCCGGTCAACTACAAAGACGCCGTCGAGGTCAGCGACGACGAGATTCAGAGCTACTACGATGACAACGGCGATGCGTTCCAGACGCCGGAGCGGGTGAAGCTGTCTTATGTTTCTCTGGACCGCGCCAGTGCGCAGGGCGGCGCAAGTGCGCCTGATGAACAGACGCTTCGTGATCTGTTCGAGCAGAACAAGTCACAGTTCGGCGATGCCGAACAGCGCGGCGGCGCGCAGATTCGGGTCGCGATCGAGGGTGACGGAAGCGCAGCGCGCCAGACGATTCAGGAACTGGCCCAGGCTGAAGGTGATCTCGAGGCTCGCGCTGAAGGCGTGGAAGGCGCCGAGTTCAGCGCCATTGACAGCGCCCAGCGCGCGGATCTCTCGGATGCGGTGGGCGATGCACTCTTCGAACTGGAAGAGGGCGAGACCTCAAGCCCGGTCAAGGCTGAGGACGGCTGGTATCTGGTCGCGCTGAGCGACGTCACGCCGGCCACAGAACCGAAGTTCGACGATCCCGACGTGCAGGCCCAGCTGAAGGCGATCGCCAGCGCACAGCAGGCTCAGCAGGCTTTTGCCGACAAGACCGAGCGGCTCGAGTCACTGGCCTATGAGGCGCCGAACGACCTCAAGACGCTGGCGGACGAACTGGATCTCGAGATCCAGACCACTGACTGGGTCACGCGTGAGCAAGGCCCGGGCATTGGCCAGTACGACGCCGTGCGCAAGGCGGCGTTCTCGGACGCCGTGCTTATGGACGAACTCAACAGCACGCCGATCCAGTTGGGCGCCGAGCGCCGCGTGGTGCTGCGTGTGTCCGAGCACGAGCAGGCCAAGCGCAAGCCGATGGAGGCCGTGCGTGACGAGATTCGTACGCGTGTGACGGAACGCAAGGCGAGCCAGCAGGCGCGCGAGGCGGCCCAGGCTGCGCTGGACAAAGCCGAGTCCGGCACCCAGCTTGATGAGCTCACGGCTGATAGCGGCGCGGCACTCGAAAGTCCCGGCTTCGTGCGTCGCACGACCCGCGAGGTCGATGCGCGTGTCCGCGAGGCGGCCTTCAACGTGCCCAAGCCGAGCGCAGACAAGCCGCGCTATCAGATTACGGCGACCAGCGACGGACAGATTGCGCTGGTGGGCGTGGATGACGTCCGTGAGGCCAGTAGCGACGAGAGTGAGACGCCGCGTCGTCAATTCGCTCGTCAGCAGCGCGATTATATCTCCCAGCTGGAGTACGCGGCGTTGGGCGATTTCCTGCGTAGCCAGGTGGACGTGGAAATCAACGAGGATCGTCTGAACTGATGATGCCCGGGTCCGGTGCTGCGGCGATGGCCGTGGCGCCGGCACACGACGCCAGCTCTGCGTGAGCGTGGTCATTTGGCCGGCTGATTGGCTGATCGGCCCATTGCAGCGCCGGCGCAAACTCAGAGCAAAAAAAACGCGGCCCTAGGGCCGCGTTTCTGTTTCCAGCTTTTTTGCGCCGTCGTCCTAGGCGTCGCCGGCGCCCGCCGTTGCACCCATGATCTGGTAGCCGGCATCGACATACAGGACTTCACCGGTGATGCCCGATGCGAGATCCGAGCCCAGGAAGGCAGCGGCGTTACCGACTTCTTCCTGCGTAACGTTACGACGCAGTGGCGCACCGTTGCGGGCATGCGACAGCATGTCGCGGAAACCGCGGATGCCGGCTGCGGCGAGGGTCTTGATCGGCCCGGCCGAGATCGCATTCACGCGGATGCCCTGTGGGCCCAGTTCCGCTGCCATGAAGCGCATGCTCGACTCAAGACTGGCCTTGACCGGGCCCATGATGTTGTAGCCAGGCATTACCTTGCTCGCGCCCAAATAGGTGAGGGTGACGAGGGAGGCTCGATCCGAGAGCATATGGCGCCCGGCCTTGGCCAGCGCGCCGAAGCTATAGGCGCTGATGTCATGGCTAATGCTCGCCGCCTCGCGGGTGAGCGTATCCAGATAGCTGCCGTTCAGTGATTCACGCGGCGCGAAGCCGATGGCATGCACCAGCACATCGAGTTCAGACCAGTGCTCGGCCAGCGACGTGAACAGGCCTTCGATCTCTTCGTCCTTGGCCACATCCAGCGGCAGGATGATCGACGCGCCCAGGCTCTCCGCCATCTTTTCGACACGCGGCTTGAGTTTTTCACCCTGGTAGGTGAGTGCGATCTCAGCGCCTTGGTCGCGCATGGATTGCGCGATGCCGTACGCGATCGAGCGCTCGCTTGCGAGGCCGGTGATCAGCGCTTTTTTGCCTTCTAGAAATCCCATGTCTGCTCCTGTAAGAGAACTGCCGACGACAGCGTGTCTAACCCGAGGAAACGGCGGGCTGGAGCCGCAGACGTTGTCCTGGACGAATAGTGCTGCCAGACGACATGTCGTTCAAGCTGCGCAGGGTCGTGACCTGCATCGAAAAACGGGCTGCAATCGACCACAGCGAATCGCCGCGCTCGACTTCGTAGAAATCGGGGAGCGGTGCCGGTCCGTCGATCGCGAGCGTTTGCCCCGGCTGGAGGGCAGTGTTCGGGCCCAACCGGTTCCAGCGTCGCAGATCGGCGATCGCTATGTCGTTGTCGCGCGCAATCTCCCAGAGGGAGTCGCCGCCGCGCACGACATGCGTGCTGGGCTCGGGCGGTGTCGCGGAGCCGGGAATCTCGATCTTCTGGCTTGGCCGTATCGAAGCCGTGACACCCGGATTGGCGCCTCGCAGGGTCGCGAGACTCACGTTGTAGCGATTGGCAATTTTCCCGAGCGAGTCGCCGGATTGGACGATATACGTCTCGCTCGGTTCGGCGACCGGGGCCGGCCGGCCCGGCGCACCGGTTGCCGGGATCTGGAGCTTCTGGCCGACTCGGATACGGTCGCCGCGCAGATGATTGGCTTGTCGCAGCGAGGCCACGCTCACCCGATATTGCTCTGCAATCCGGCCAAGCACGTCACCGCGACGCACGGTATGGGTATTGCGGCGTACGAGTTGGGTCGGTGGCGCCTTGGCGAGCGCCGCGCGAAAGCTCACGGCCTTCGCGGCGGGCACCAGCAGCCGCGCGCCGTCCCGCGGGGCACTGGCCCAGCGCTGCATTGCCGGATTGAGACGACGCAGATCTTCTTCGGACATGTCGAGCATGCGCGCCGCCACGGCGATTTCGGTCTGGCCGGGAAGTGCGACCGTTCGGGTCCGCGGGGTGTTGTCCAGCGTGGGCCAATCGATCCCGAAGCGGCTCGGCGTCGACATGATGCGACGAATGGCGAGCAGCTTGGGTACGTAGTCGGTGGTTTCCAGCGGCAGGTCGAGATCCCAGTACGCGCTGCCGCCGCCTTCACGACGCGAGCGCGCAAGGGCGCGATCTACACGTCCCGGGCCGGCGTTGTACGCCGCGAGTGCCAGCAGCCAGTCGCCGTCGTACCGGCGCTGCAGATTATCCAGATAGGCCAGCGCGGCCTCGGTGGAGGCGATCACATCGTTGCGGCCGTCGTACCACCAGTCGCGCGACAGGCCCATATGATCGGCGGTGCCGGGCATGAACTGCCACAGACCGCTGGCACCCATATAGGAACGTGCCGACGCGTCATAGCCGCTTTCCACGATCGGTAGCAGCGCGATCTCGGTGGGCATGTCGCGTTCGTCGATGCGCTGGACGATATGCCACAGGAACGGCTTGGCACGGTTCAGCGAGGCCTTCAGGTGACGTTGATGGGTGGCGTACTGCTGGGTCCAGCGCCGTACGCGTTTGCGGTCGCTGTTCGCGTCGATCTGAAAACCTTCGCGAATCTGGGACCAGAGATCCTGGTCCGCTTCCGGCCAGGCATGTCCGGTGGACGCTTCCGGCTCGGGCGTCGCCTCGGGCTCGGACGTCGCGATTTCGGCGTCTGCGCTCGGCACCTCGGCATCAACTGAAAGGCTGCGATCGACCGACGGTGTCGTGCTTGCCGGGGCATTCGGCGCGGTCGACTGGGAAGCGGTCGTTTGCGGCGCCTGGGTGGCGCAGCCGGCGAATGTCAGACCGATGCAGGCAATTAGCGCGACCCGCGCGCCATACGCCTTAGGAGGCATCCTTCCATTCACGCAGCGTCGCGAAAATTTCGCCGGGATCCGAGAGCGAGCGGCCGGCGCGCTGTTCGGCGGCAGCGACCACATCGGGGTGATCCCAGCGCAGGAACGGGTTGATCTCGCGCTCTTCGGCAATCGTGCCGGGCAGGCTGGGCCGATCATCGGCCCGCAACGTATTCACTTCGTTGATCACGGCTTCGATCGCAGCGTTGCCGGGTTCGACGGTTTGTGCGAACGCCAGATTCTTCAGCGTGTATTCGTGTCCGCCGTAAACCTGGGTCGACTCGGGGAGGTCGCGAAGCCTGGCCAGCGAAGCCTGCATCTGTGCATGTGTGCCTTCGAAGACACGACCGCAGCCGCCGCGGAACAGCGCGTCACCCGCGAGCAGCGCGCCGGGGGTGACATAGGCGATATGCCCGAGGGTGTGGCCGGGCACATCGATCACATCGAAATCGGCGTCGAGGAAAGCGAGCGAGAACTGGTCGCCGCCCGCAACCTTGTCGGTGATTTGCGCAACGCGGTCGGCCTCGTCACGGGGCCCGTAGACCGGTGCGGGGTGCTCGGCGAGCAGCGCATCGAGGCCGCCAACATGATCGCCATGATGATGCGTGATCAGATAAGCGCCGACGGCAAGCCCGTGTTCCGAAAGGTATTGCTGCACGGGGGCAGCTTCACCTGGATCAACGACCGCAACGGTGGTGTCGCCACCGTTGGCGATCACCCAGATATAATTGTCGGACAGAGCCGATAACGCGGTGATCTCAAGCATCCGCGAATGTTGCCAACCGCCTGAGACAAAATCAATTGTTTCGATTTCTCACTGGCAAGTACACAGATTCCGCGACGTGGCTGGCCACGCCGAAGGCCCGTTTGTTCCTGCTGTATGAGCGGCGGATGCTGCAGGAGATCCTGCCCGCACTGTGTGGTTATCGCGGCGTGCAGATCGGCAGCTGGGGGAACGATCGCGGCGTGCTGGATAAGGCCGGCACGCTTTGTCATTGGCAACTCGGTTTCGGCGAGGCCGGCGCGTCGGATATTCGCTTCGATGGTCGTCATCTGCCGCTCGCCACAGGCAGCGTGGACGCAATCGTTATTGCTCATGGCCTTGAGCGCGTAGCCGAGCCCCATGCATTGCTTCGCGAGTGCGCCCGTGCCCTGAGCGCGCGAGGCCAGCTCGTGGTGCTGGCGTTCAATCCCTTGTCGAGCTGGGCGTTTCGCCAGGGCCTGTCGTCGCGGCGCCATCCGGCGTTCCAGCCGTGTTCGGCGCCGCCGACCGCGTCCCGTTTGTTCGATTGGCTGAGGTTGCTCGAATTCGAGCCGGAACAGCTGTGGCGTTACGGGCTCGGGTTTCCGTTTTTTGGCGGTGCCCATGAGATGGGAAGTGGGCGTCGGTGGGCGCGATGCGTGGGCTGGAGCGCGCAGTCCTACGCGATCGTGGCCCGGCGCCATGTCACACCGCGTACGCGGATCGGCCGCCCGGCGCGGCGTCGGACGGCCCAGACAGCGGTCGGCTTGGCACGACATTCCAGTGGTCGCGTAATATGCCGCCGATGAGCGAACCTGTAACGATACATACCGACGGCGCCTGCCGCGGCAATCCGGGGCCCGGTGGCTGGGGCGCGCTGCTCCAGTTCGAAGGCAAGAAGCGGGAGCTGTTCGGTGGCGAACCGAATACCACCAATAACCGCATGGAGTTGACCGCCGCGATTGAAGCGCTGTCAGCGCTCAAGCGCAGCTGCCGGGTCGAACTGCACACCGATTCCACCTATGTCCGCCAAGGCATCATGCAATGGCTGGCCAACTGGAAACGCAACGGCTGGAAGACCGCGGCCAAGAAGCCGGTGAAGAATGCCGATCTCTGGCGCGCGCTCGATGCCGCCTGCGAACGCCACGAGATCAACTGGCACTGGGTCAAAGGCCACAGCGGCGATGTTGGCAACGAAGCCGCCGACGCACTCGCCAATCGCGGCATCGACGAAATGGGCTGAGCGGGCATTTCGCCCGCGCTTCGAAAAATTTCCGAACAACGACCGGACGCCGCCTTATGCGACAGATCGTGCTCGATACCGAAACAACCGGCCTTGAGCCCACCCAGGGCCATCGCATCATCGAGGTCGGCTGTGTCGAGCTTTCGGACCGCCGTCTGACCGGTAACGATCTGCATCTGTATATCCATCCGGATCGCGATATCGACCAGGGCGCGATCGATGTGCACGGCATCACGCTCGAATTCCTCGACGACAAACCGAGGTTCGGGGAGATTGCCCAGACGCTGGCCGAGTATCTGGATGGCGCCGAGTTGATCATCCACAACGCGCCTTTCGATCTCGGCTTTCTGAACCACGAGTTTCGCAGCGTGAATGCGGACCATGCCGCGCTCGAGAGCCGCCAGCCGGTGATCGATACGCTCGTCGAGGCGCGTCAGCTCTACCCGGGGCAGCGCAACAGCCTTGACGCGCTGTGTAAACGCTTCGAGATCGACAACTCCAATCGCGAACTGCACGGCGCGCTGCTCGACGCCCAGCTGCTCGCCGATGTCTATCTCGCGATGACCGGTGGGCAGATCGATATCGGCCTGGCCGGCGACGACAACGCCGAGAGCGGGGCGCTGGCCACCGCCGGTCTGGCGGATCACCTGGCCCGCGCCGGTCGACGGCCGCGCGTTGCGCGTGCCAGCGACGATGAGCGCGCAACGCATGCGCGTTATCTGGACATGTTGGCCGAAGCGTCGGGCGGGCGTTGTCTCTGGCAGAGTCTAGACCAGGGCTGATCGCCAGGCATGCGGCGCCGGGCGGCGTTAACCGCCCGCCGGGTCGCTCTTCAGTAGTACATCACCAGGTAGACCACCAGCAGGATCGCCACCCATAGCACCATCCAGCCGGTGCTCCAGGTACGCGACATCACCCCCCGCGCGTCATAGCGCAGGCGAAGCCGAGCCATACCCGTCTGCGCCAGGCTTCCCAGCCCACCGCCGAGCTTGTTCAGGCTGGCGTGATAAAGCCGCTCGGCGACATAGCCAAAGCGTGGGAGCAACATCCGGTAGACCCAGTCGGTATCCAGATGCACGGCACGCTTGGGCCGCGGATAGAGCCCCGCGCGCCAGGCGAGCCAGAATGCCAGCGCCGAGAACGCGAGGAGCTGCAGCTGGGTGACGATATGGCTGGCCGTATAGGGGTTGTAGTCGACGGGATACGGTAGTATCGAGTACAGCAGGCTTGGTACCAGGCCGAGCAGGATGCAGGCGGCCGCGGTCAGGCCCATGGCGATCTGCATGTTGCGCGGGGGCTCTTCGCACTCGATCTGGTCGTTGGGTGCGAAGAATGCGAAGTAGGGAATCTTGATCCCGACATAGAGCAGGGCGCCCGCGGAGGCGGCGCTCAGCGTCACCCAGATCCCGGCCCAGTGTTCATGCGCGACCGCTGCGAGGATTAGCGATTTGCTCACGAAGCCGGCCATCAGCGGGAAGGCGCTGATCGATGCCGCGCCGATCACGCAGAAGGCGGCGGTCCACGGCATCTGGCGGGCGAGCCCGCCCAGTTCGGTTGCTCGCACATGCCCGGTTTGTCGCAGCACGGCGCCGATGGTCATGAACAGCAATGCCTTGTAGAGAATATGCGTGACTGCGTGCGCCGCGGCGCCGTTGATCGCAAGCTCGGTGCCGATGCCGACCGCGACGACCATGAAGCCAAGCTGCACGTTCAGGCTGTAAGACAGGACCCGCCGCAGATCATTGGCGAGCATGGCGTAGATGATCGGGAAGATCGTCATCACCGCGCCGATGGGCACCAACAGATCGGTGCCGGCATAGCCGCGCGCGAGCGCGTAGATCGCCATCTTGGTGGTAAAGGCCGACAGCACCACGGTGCCCGTCGCGCTTGCCGACGGATAGGCATCCTGCAGCCAGTTGTGCAGCAGCGGAAACGCGGCCTTGATGCCGAAGGCCAGCAGAATAAGCCAGCTGCCGGGCGCGTCCAGCCCGAGATGGCCGAAGGCGAGGTCGCCGGTGGCGTGGATATAGATCGCGGCGCCGCCCATCAGGAACAGTCCCGACGCGATCTGAACCAGCAGATAGCGTCGCGCCACGATCATCGCGTCGCGCAGTCCGCGAATGACCAGCAACAACGCCGAGGCGATGGCGGTCACTTCCCAGAACATGAACAGCGTGATCAGGTCGCCCGCCAGCACCGCACCAAGGGCGGAGCCGGCATAGATCAGTGCGGCCGCGGGCTCGAGCCGGCTGTGGGTGTGCCACATGTACAGGCCGGACAGGAACGCGGCGACGTTGAAGATGACGCCGAACGTAAACGCCAGACCGTCTACGCGCAGGGGCGTGAGCGTGTACTCGAGAAGCGAGATCTGGGTCGTGGTGCCGAGCGGAATCTGCCAGAGCCACGCGAGGCCCGCGATCGGCGCGCCCAGCAGTACGGCCATCCGCAGCCGATAGGGCAGTATCGGAATGACGCAGCCGGCAAGAATCAGCAGCAGGCCGGGATTGTTCAACCAGACGGGCAGCATCTCAGGTGCGGTGCTCGTAATAGTCTTCGGGACGGATGATGATTCGGCGCACGACGATCGCGACAAGCACCAGAACGCAACCGGTCACGAACGCCAGGAGCGCATGAAAGCCCGGGATCTCGGCAAAGCCGAACTCGCTGTGCGGATGGATGAACAGGCTCGGCACCAGCGTCAGCGCGCAGACGATATAAAGCACCCATGCCCAGCGCCGGCGTGCGGTCGTGCTGGGGCGACGAAACTTCTGGGGATTGCGTTCGATCAGCATTGGCGACCTCACGTTATTGCGGCGCCCACGGCGCGAGCAGCGTCAGAAACGGCAAGGGATACAGGAACCAGACAATACAGCCCGCGGCAGTGATCGACAGCGGAATCACGCAGGCCCAGGGCGCCTCCTGCCAGTGGCGTGGCGTATCTGGGCGCGGGTTATGGAAGAACGCGCGGGTCGGTATTTCGAGCAGGTAGACGATATTCAGTAGCGAACTGATCGCGAGCACCACGATGATCGCGCTATGCCCTGCATCGGCCGCGCCTTCCATGAGGTACCACTTGCTCCATATGCCGCCCATCGGCGGAATGCCGACCAGCGAAACCGAGGCGATGAAGAACGCCGAGAAGGTGATCGGCATGGCAAAGCCGAGCCCGTCCAGATCGCTCACGTTCTTGCGGTGGGTCGCGGTATAGATCGCGCCGGCACAGAAGAACAGGGTGATCTTGGCGAAGGCGTGCATGGCGATATGCATGCCGCCGCCGAGGATGCCCAGGCTCGACGCCATCGTCGCGCCGAGCACGATATACGACAGCTGGCTGACCGTGGAATAAGCCAGCCGCGCCTTGAGGTTGTCGCGTGTCATGGCGATCAGTGAAGCGCCCAGCACTGTGAACGCCGCCACCCACATCATGAACTGGGATGCGCCCGTTTCGGCCAGGTAATCGACGCCGAAAACATACACCGTGAGCTTGAGCACGATGAACACGCCCGCCTTGACCACGGCCACCGCATGCAGCAGCGCAGAGACCGGCGTGGGCGCGACCATCGCTGCCGGCAACCAGCGATGGAACGGCATGAGTGCCGCCTTGCCGGTGCCGTAAAGAAACAGCACATAGAGCGCGCCGGCGCCCAGCACGCCAAGGCCGGCTTCGCCGAACAGGCCAGCGTCATCGAAGGTGATGCTGCCGGTGAGCAGGTACGTGATGATGATTGCCGGCAGGAAGAAGCCGATCGACGTGGTCAGCAGGATGCCCAGATACACGCGCCCGCCGTTGCGCGATTCCGTATCGCCGTGATGCGTAACCAGTGGGTAGGTCGACAGCGTGAGCATCTCGTAGAAGATGAACAGTGTCAGAAGGTTCCCGGAGAAAGCTATACCGATGGCTGCAGAGATGGCCAAGGCAAAACAGACGAAGAAACGCGTTTGCGCATGTTCTTCGTTGCCGCGCATGTAGCCGGCCGCGTATAGCGTGGTCAACGACCACAGGCCAGATGCCACGAGTGCAAACAGCAGGCCCAGCGGTTCCAGGGTAAACGTCAGGCCGATACCGGGCATCACCTCGAGCAGCGTCAGGCTCGGGCGCTCTCCGCCGGTCACCGGCCCGATGAAACTGGCCACGCCGGCGAATAGCGCTATGGCCGTGCCGATGCTCACCGTCTCGCGCAGGTTCGGCCAGCGGCCGCTGGCCGCGACAACCAGACTCATGATCGCCGGAAAGGCAACCAGAAGTGCCAGCCAGGTCTCGCTCATGCGCCACCTCCGAGCAGCGCTGTGGCCGCGCTTTCGGCGGCCCCCACAAGCGGCGTGGCATAAAGGCCGAGCGCAATATTGGCCAGCACAAGGGTCCACGTGGCAATAAGCATGCTTGCCGGCGCCTCGCCCTGCACGCTGCGGCCTTCGGGCGCTTCGCGGAAGTACAGGGCTTCGACCACGCGTCCGATATAGATCAGTGCGAGTAGCGAACTCACCAGGATGGCGACCGCAAGCCCGTAATGCCCCGGCTCCATGACGGCTTCGAGCAGTACCCATTTGCTGATGAAACCGCCGGTTGCCGGGACGCCTATCAGCGAAAGCCCGGCCACGACAAAGGCCGCGGAGGTTAGCGGCATGTCCTTGCCAAGGCCGGCGATATCGTTGAGCGAGATCGTGCGCATCCGCCAGAACAATGCACCGGCGGCCATGAACAGGGCGCCCTTGATAATGCCGTGGTTGACCATGTGCACGACCGACGCGGTAATGCCCGCGGTACTTGCCAGCGCGAAGCCCATCACGATATAGCCAATCTGGGCGATGCTCGACCACGCCAGCAGGCGCTTGACGTCGGTCTGGAAAATGGCCGCCAGCGAGCCGGACAACATGGCCACGACCGACAGTACGAGCAGTACTTCGCCCAGCGGCAGCTCACCGAAGGCATAGGCCGCCCCAAATACGGTGAACAGGAAACGCATCAGCGCATACAGCGCGACCTTGGTGGCCGTGGCGGCGATGAAGGCACTGACGCTCGACGGCGCATAGGTATAGGCGTTGGGCAGCCAGACGTGCAGCGGAAACAGGGCGAACTTGAGACTCGCGCCGACCACGATGAATGCCAGGCCCGCCTCCACCGTGCGCGTATCCGCGACGGCCGGCAGTCGCTCGGCGATATCGGCCATGTTCAGGCTGCCGGTCATCATGTAGAGAAAACCGATGCCGATCAGCAGGAAGGTGCCGCCGATGGTGCCCATGATCAGGTACTGGAAAGCCGACAGCAGCGCACGCCGCTTCGCGCCCATGGCGATCAGGCTGTACGACGACAGCGACGAGATCTCCAGAAATACGAACAGGTTGAAGGCATCGCCGGTAACGGTGATGCCGGCCAGGCCGCAGAAGCACAGCAGCATTGCGGCATAGAACAGATAGGCGCGTTCGCGACTGATCTCGGCTGCAACGCTGGCCTTGGCATAGATCGCGCTGATCGCGGCAATGCCGGTCACTAGCAGCAGGATAACGGTATTGAGCGCGTCCAGACGCAGTTCGATACCGAACGGCGGTGGCCAGCCGCCCATGGCATAGCTGATCGGCCCGCCAATACGCACCTGCACGAACAGCAGGAAGGCGATGCCGAGACAGGCCCAGGTGGTGATCAGATAGACGAACCACGCCGGTGCCGCGCGATGCAGCAGCACGCACAGAGGCGCCGCCAGCAGCGGCAGCACGATGACCAGCGCTGGCATCTGGACGAGGAACTGTTCGATCAAGACGGCGACTCCCGGTTTTCCTCTTCGGCGGCACGCTCTTCGGGCGAGCGCTCGTCCTCGACACCGTCGTCGTAGTCGTCGCGCGATTCATCGCGCGCCTGCCGTGCTTCGGCGCGCTCGCGGCGCTGTTGTTCGGTCTCGGTTTCGGCTTCCTGGGTCTCGAAGTCGGCTTCGAGCACGTCGTCTTCCTCGATGCTGCCGTAGGCCTCGTTGATACGCACGACCAGCGCCAGGCCAAGTGCCGTGGTGGAAACGCCCACCACGATCGCGGTGAGGATCAGCACATGCGGTAGCGGGTGGGCATAGAGCACGTCTTCACTGCCATCGCCGTGCATGAGGATAGGCGCGGTGGAGCCGGCGATCTTGCCCATGCTGATATAGAAGACGAACACGGCCGTCTGGAACAGGTTCAGCCCAATGAGCTTTTTCACCAGATTGTCGTGCGAGATGACGGTATAGAAGCCGATCATCATCAACACGATCACGACCCAGTAGTTGAACAGGCCGAAGAAGTTGTCCGTAAGTGTCGCGAGACTCATTCCTGCGTCCCCCGACGACCGCGGCCGGCAAAGACATAGAAGATGGAGGTGATCGTGGACACCACCGTCAGCCCCACGCCGAACTCCACCAGCAACAGACCGTAGTGCTGGCCATGAATCGCGTCGTGGGCCAGGAAATCATAGTCGAGGAAATTGCCGCCCTTGAGCATGGCGTAGACGCCGGTGCCGGCGAAAAGCAGCACGCCCAGCGCGCCGGTGATCCGCAGCAGGTTCGGCGACACCGCGCGCCGCGCTTCGGCCAGGCCGAATATCAGCGCATAGAGAATGATCGCGGCCGCGAACACCACACCCGCCTGAAAGCCGCCGCCCGGACTGTAGTCGCCGTGGAATTGCACGTACAGCGCAAAGATCATGATCGGCGCGATGATCAGTTTGGTGATCACCCGCAGAACGGTATGTTCACGCATCATCGCGGCGGCTCCTGTTCCTCGTCGTCCTCGGGCCGGCGGCGCCAGGCTACGCCCAGGAGCATCAGCACGCCGATGCCCGCGGTCAGGATCACGGTCACTTCACCCAGTGTGTCGTAGCCACGATAGCTGCCGAGTACGGCAGTGACGGTGTTCGGCACATCGATTTCTTCAGAGACGGTCTGCAGATAACGCTCGCGCAGCGGGTGGTCGTGGACGGGCGTATGCCGTTCACCGAAATGCGGCATATCCAAGGTGGCATAGAACAGCGCCGCGCCGGTCAGCACCGTGACGACCAGGCCGATGATCGTGCGCGAACGCTGTACCGGCTTTTCCCGCGCCCGCGTCAAACCGAACGTCGCCAGGAACAGGACCGTGGTGACACCGGCACCGACCGCAGCCTCCGTGAGCGCTACGTCCACGGCGTCGAGCAGCGTGAAAAGGCTCGCGGAAAGCAGGCTGTACAGGCCGGTGAGCATCGCCACCGGGAACAGATTGCGCAAACGCGCAATCGCCAGCCCCGTGATGGCCATGAAGCTCAGCAGCACGATGTTGAGCACGATATCCGTGGTCACGGGACAATCCTTGCGGTAGCGGGCCGTGGCGCGGCGATCGCCGCGATCGCGCCGCGCCGGAACGGGGTGTTCATGCTACACGAGCGTTGCCGGCGCGACGGATACCGGTCCGTCGCGGTCAGCGAGGCGCCGCGGGTTTCTAGTATCGCGACGGCCACTAGCGCTCGTCGTGATCGATCTGCGGCTCGATGCCGTCGTGCAGGGCCGCCCGTGCCAGGGCATGAGTCGCGGTCGGGCTCGTGATCAACAGAAACAGCATCACGAACACCAGCTTTGCGGTGACCAGTGTCAGCCCGGCCTGCAGCATGAGGCCGCCAAGCATGAGAATCATGCCCGCCGTATCGGTAATCGAGGCTGCATGCATGCGGGTATAGAAATCGGGCATGCGCAGCATGCCGACGCCGCCGATCACGCTGAACAGCGCGCCGCCGAGCAGCAGAAGCCAGCTCGCCGCGTCGATCAGTCCGTTCACGGCGTGCTCCGAAGTCGGGTTATGCCGTGATCACACATCGGGCTTCTCCTTGCTCGCCTCGTCCCAACCGAGATCGCCGTACTGCATGAACTTCAACACGGTCACCGTGCCGATGAAGTTGATCAGGGCGTAGATGAGCCCGAGGTCGAGAAACTCTGGCCGGCCGTTGAGAAAGCCGAGCACTGCAACGAAAAGCACCGTCTTGGTCCCGAACAGATTGATCGCGAGTATGCGGTCGTAAACCGTCGGGCCGAGCAGGGCGCGGATCAGGATCAGCAGCATCGTGATAACGACCGCGATCATGGCGACGAGGAACATCATGGTTTGTGTTCCTCGCGTGCAGTCCCATCGAGGCGGCGTACGCGCTGGTCCATATCGCCGCCTTCCATGTCCTGGGCGTTCTCGCGGGTGAGAGCGTGCACCTCGGCCTCGCCGTTACCCAGGGCGACGGTAACCGTACCCGGCGTGAGCGTGATCGAGTTGGCGAAGATCACCTGCCCGAGTTCACTGGTCTGGCGGGCGCGCAGTCGCACCATGGTCGGCGAGATGTGTCGGCCCGGGCGCACGATGCGTTTGGCGACATCCCAGTTCGAACGCGCAATTTCGGTACCCAGCCAGGCGGTATAGCCGGGCAGGCGCCAGAGCATGTGCAGCGGCACGCTCTCGTTGTCGACGATCCCCATGCGATGACAGACATACGCACAGAACAGGCAGGACGCCGCCCCGAGGCCAAGCACCATGGGTGTGTAGTGGCCAGACAGCAAAAGCCACAGGACGGCCGTGCCGACAATCAGCCCGAGCAGATAACGCACGCGGTCCCCGATGAGTGAAGTTACTGGAAGGCTACAAAGCGCACCGGAGTGCGTCAATTGGCAGTGTCCGCACTACGCGCCGCGAGCTTCTTGCGCCGACGGTGCGCGAAGTAGGCGATGACGGCACTGGCGACCAGCAGACCGCCGGAGATCATCAACTGTTTGGCGTCGATGAGCTGTCCCGGTGAGAACTCCTGCTTCGACAGCAGGTCCGGCAGATTCACCGTGGCGCCGAAGCTCACGAACGTGATCATTGGCGGGAGCATGCCGATCAGGCTGGCCAGGAAATACGGCACCCACGGCACGCGCAGGAGACCGCAGGCGTAGTTGACCAGATCGAACGGCAGGAAAGAGGCGCGCAGCACGACGGTGGTCGGAAACGCCTGTTCGACCAGCAATCGCCGAAAGGCTGCAATACGCGGATTCCGGTCCTCGGATTCTTCGCCGTTGTCGCGCCGGAAGAAGCGCGCTAGGACGTAGGCGATGTTGGCCGACAGGTTCTCGCCGATCAGCGCATAGATCAGGCCGGGGCCGAAGCCGAACAGGCTGCCGGCCGCAATGGTGAGCCACATGGCCGGAAAGAACGTCAGCGAGCGCAACGCGTAGATGATGATGTAGACCAGCGGCGCGATCGGGTTGTCCACCACGTAGTCGTAGACGATGCGCATGATTTCGCGAATCGACAGTCCCTGGACATAGATCCAGACCAGGGCGGCGGCGAGCAGCAGGCCCCAGATGGTTGCGGCAATGATCCGTGACAGATTTCGTCTGTAAAAGCTCTGGCTCATGGTCTGCCTGCGACGGGTTGGTCTATACCGGATTTGCCCGCACTGGCGGTGATGAGTCGGAAATAAGGCGGCTGAGGTTCGCGCGCACGCTCGGCACAGTCGAGTACCTGCAACCCGGCGCCCTCCAGCCAAACTCTGAGTTCGTCGACTTCAAAGCCCAGGTTGACGTGGTCATAAGCCGCGACCGTGGATTCGTGTTCGTGGCGGCCGATGGTCGCGAGGGTCAGCCGGCCGTTTGGCCGCAGCACGCGCGCCGCCTCGCTGAGTGCGTCACGCGGCGTATCGCTGTAGCTGAGCGCATGCAGCAGAAACACCTGGTCGAAACTTTCGTTTTCGAAGGGCAGCGCATGCATGTCGCCGATCTCGAAGACGACGTTTGCCTCGTCGGCAAGTCGGCGCTGGGCGGCATCGATGACGGCAGCGCTGCGATCCAGGCAAGTCACGTGGCGCGCGCGTCGACACAACAGTTCGGCGAGCACGCCGTCACCCGAGGCGATATCCAGCACGTCGCCGAGGTCGAGCAGCTCGATCAGCGAACGGCTCATGGCTTCCCATGTACGCCCCGGCGAATACTGACGTTCCATGCTTCCGGCGACCGACTCCACCCAGCTGCTGCGGGCCGCGCGTTGGCGCACGATTGCGGCGGCGTGCTCTCGGTCGCGATGGACTACGGCGTCGTCCAGGGTGTCGATCAGTGCGCCCCAGACCGGGCGCACGTCGTGGTGCCAGCGTTTGGTGTCGACGCTGTAGAAACGGGCATTGGCCACGGCGCGATCCTGCACGAGCTCGGCTTCACGCAGCCGGCCGAGGTGACTCGACACCCGACTCTGCGTGAGCTGGGTCACGGTGGTGAGTTCGGCGACCGTCATCGGCTGGTCGATCAGCAGCAGCAGCAACCGTAGGCGCGTGGGCTCGGCCAGCAGGCGAAGAAGCTGTGTGCTGTCAGCAAGATCGAGCATGCAGGTGAACCGGAATCAGGGGTAAATACGGTCGAGCGGGGCGTAGCGTACCCGACCTCGGGCCCGATCCATAAACCGCAGCCACGAAAAAGGGCTGCCCGTCAGGACAGCCCTGCCAAGACAGGATACCGGATTCAGCTGCTGGTCGAACTGCTGCCGTTGCCGGAATCGTTGCTGGTGTTCGACGTATTCGAACTCGAGCTGCTGGACGGGCTGCTGTTGCTGCCCGACGTGGAGCTCGTGCTTGGCGTGTTCGAAGTGCTGCTCGACTGGTTGGTGCCGCGGCTTTTCGAGGTCGAACTGCGCCGGCTTGTTGTCTTCTTGCGAGTGCCGCTCTTTGCGGGCGCACTGCTGCCCGTCGATTTTGCGGTGCTGGTCTTTTTCTTCGCTGCGGTCGAGGCGCCGCTCGAAGTAGTGCGTTTTGCGGTACTGCGTTTCGCGCTCGTGCCCGACTTGGCGCTGCTGCTTGCGTTGGCCGTGGACGCGCGTTTTTTCGTCGTGGTTTTCTTTGCCGTGGTCAAGCTGCCGGTCGCCTTGGCTGCGGCGGTCTCCGCCTTGGCCTGGCCTGTGGCCGCGGCACTGCTGGCCTTGCGTTTTGCCGCTGTCTTGGCGGCACTGGTGTTCTGGTTGACCTTGCGCTTCGCCTGCGTCTTGCGCGTCTTGGCTGTCTTCTTGGCCTGTGTTTTCGTGGTCTTGGCCTCGGCCTTGGTCTGAACCGCGGCGTCCTTGGCGGCGGATTCGCTGCCTTCGAGGTTGCGACGGATCTCTTCGTTGATCCGGCTGCGCGTGTCGTCGAGGATCGTCATGCTCTCGCGCGCGTTCGCCATGATCCGGTCAATGGTTTCCTGAATCAGCTGCAGCTGTGCCACCGCCAGTTCGCGTGGGGCACCGCCCTTGCGCAGAGTCTTGAGACTGGCGATCGCCTGCTCGTAATGCGTCTTGATCGCGGCAAGCTCATGCTCCGCGAGCTGCTCGATGCCGTCGTAGACCGCACGGTTCGCCGATGTGAAGGCACCCGTGTAGTTCTTGCGCAGTTTCTCGACGTCCTTGCGCAGTTTGCTGATGCGGTTGTCCGATTTGGCCATGGCTTGAAAATCCGCCTTGCAATATTAGGAGATGTAGATAAGCACGGGCTGTGAGGGCTGTCAAAGCCTCGGCATCTGCCGTTAGGGCGCTATAGAAGCCTTTAGCTGGCCGCGCCGGGACGGATTTCTCGCCGATTGTGGCGATCCCGACAGTACGCTACCGTATCGCCCCGAGTTCCAATGCGCGGACGCGATCGCGACTGCGCGAATGTTCATCATCAATGGAGTCAGCATCCATGCTTTATGAGGGATCAAAACTGTCGGTCGACGTGACCGACGGGATCGCCGTGCTGTGTTTCGACGCGCGCGAAGCCTCGGTCAACAAGTTCGACCAGGCCACTATCGACGATCTCAACGAGGCCGCGAAGGCGCTGGCCCACGCCGATGGGGTGAAAGGCCTGCTGGTCAAATCGGCCAAGCCGGCTTTCATTGTCGGTGCCGACATCATGGAGTTCGGTGAGCGCTTCAAGGCCTCCGACGACGAGATGCGTGAGTGGATGGCCGACGCCAACCGCATGTTCTCGACCATCGAGGACCTGGATTTTCCGAGCGTGACCGCGATCAACGGCATGGCTCTCGGCGGCGGGCTCGAGATGTGTCTATCCACGGATTACCGTGTGATGGGCGAAAAGGCGCAGATCGGTTTTCCGGAAACCAAGCTGGGCATCTATCCGGGCTTTGGCGGCACGGTGCGTACCCCGCGTCTGATCGGCGCCGACAACGCCATCGAGTGGATTGCCGATGGCAACCCGCGCCGGGCCGACAAGGCCTTCAAGGCCGGCATGGTCGATGCCGTGGTCGCCGAGGATCAACTCGAAGCCGCCGCGCGTGATCTGCTCGATCGTGCGATTGCCGGCGAATTCGACTGGAAGGCCCGCAAGGCCGAGAAGAAGGCCCCGCTCAAGCTCAACAAGACCGAAGCGGCGATGACCTTCCAGACCGCGAAGGGCTTTGTGCTGGGCCAGACCAAGGGCATGTATCCGGCGCCGATCGAGGCGATCGATCGGATGGCCAAGTCCGCTGGCATGGAACGCGACGACGCCATCAAGGAAGAGACCGAGGGCTTTATCAAGCTCGCCAAGACCACGGAAGCCGCGGCCCTGATCCAGCTGTTCCTCAATGATCAGCTGATCAAGAAGAACGGCAAGAAGTACGCCAAGATTGCGCACAGCGTCGAGCAAGCGGCCGTGCTGGGCGCCGGCATCATGGGCGGTGGCATCGCGTATCAGTCCGCCTACAAGGGCGTGCCGATCCTGATGAAGGACATCAAGGAAGACGCGATCCAGCAGGGCCTGGATGAGGCCTCCAAGCACTTCGCCAAGGGTGTAGAGCGCGGCAAGATGGACTCGGCCAGGATGGCCCAGGGCCTGTCGCGTATTCGTCCGACGCTCACCTACGGCGATTTCGGCAGTGTCGACGCGGTGATCGAAGCCGTGGTCGAGAACCCGAAGGTCAAGAAGTCGGTTCTGGCGGAGACTGAGGATAAAGTCTCGGAAAAAGCGATCATTGCGTCGAATACTTCAAGTATTTCCATTGACCTGCTGGCAGCCGATCTGAAGCGCCCCGAGAACTTTCTCGGCATGCACTTCTTCAACCCGGTACACAAGATGCCGCTGGTTGAAGTGATCCGCGGGGCGAAGTCGTCGGAAGAGGCGATTGCGACCGTCGTGAATTACGCCCATACGCTCGGCAAGACGCCGATCGTGGTCAACGATTGCCCCGGCTTTCTGGTCAATCGCATCCTGTTTCCCTATTTCTTCGGCTTCCAGCAGCTGATCAGCGACGGCGCGGACTTCGTCAAGATCGACAAGGTGATGGAGAAGTTCGGCTGGCCGATGGGCCCGGCCTATCTGTCCGATGTGGTCGGCATGGACACCTCGCAGCACGTCGAGGAAGTGCTGGCTGAAGGGTATCCGGACCGCATGGCGCAGGACGGCACCTCGTCGCTGGACGTGATGGTCGAGAAGGGCCGTCTGGGCCAGAAGAGTGGCTCCGGCTATTACAGCTACGAGAAAGACAAGAAGGGCCGTCCCAAGAAGACACTGGACGACAAGGCCTATGAGTTGGTCGGTTCGGTGCAGAAGGACGGCCAGAAGGACTTCGACGCCGACGAGATCGTCGATCGCATGATGATCCCGATGATAATCGAGGCGGCCCGCGCGCTAGAGGACGGCATCGCCGAGACCGCGAACGAGGTCGACATGGGCCTGATCATGGGTATCGGCTTCCCGCCGTTCCGTGGCGGCGCGCTCAAGTACGCCGATGCGCAGGGCCTGAAGGCAGTCTGCGACAAGGCCGACAAGTACGCCTCGTTCGGCAAGCTCTATGAGCCGACCGAGCGCATGCGCGAAATGGCCGCCAACGGCGAAACCTATTACGGACAGTAAAGCGATCGGCTGCGACACCGCCGGCTGCGCCTAGCGGCCGGCGGTCCAGTTCGATCCGCTCACCGAATTTCGGAGAATACAATGCAGGATATCGTGATAGTCGACGCGGTTCGCACCGCGATGGGCCGCTCCAAGGGCGGCATGTTCCGCAACACCCGCGCCGAGGAGCTGTCCGCGGCGCTGATGAAGGCGCTGCTGGATCGGAACACGGCCATCGACCCGGAAACCGTCGAAGACGTGATCTGGGGCTGCGTGCAGCAGACCAAGGAACAGGGCCTCAACATCGGCCGCAACGCCGCGCTGCTGGCAGGTCTGCCGCATGCGGTGGCCGGGCAGACGGTGAACCGCCTCTGTGGTTCGTCCATGCAGTCCATCCATACCGCGGTCGGTCAGATCGCCGCCGGTATCGACGGCATCTTCATCTGTGGCGGCGTCGAGCACATGGGCCATGTGCCGATGGACTACAACGTCGACATCGCGCCTCAGCTGTCCAAGTACGTGGCCAAGCCCGCCGCTATGATGGGCCTGACCGCCGAGATGCTCGCCAATATCCACGGCATCGAGCGCGAGGCGCAGGACACGTTTGCCCTCAACTCCCATCAGCGTGCCCACAAGGCCAACGTCGATGGCGATTTCGATAGCGAGATCGTGCCGGTCAAGGCCTACGACGCCAACGGCCATATGTTCATGGCCAAGCAGGATGAAGTGGTCCGTGCGGATGCCAGCATGGAAGGCTTGGGCTCTCTACGCCCGGCGTTCAATCCGCGCGGCGGTACGGTTACAGCCGGCAACTCCTCGGCCATCTCCGACGGCGCGGCCGCGGTGCTCGTCATGTCGGGCGACAAGGCCAAGGAACTCGGCCTGAAGCCGATGGCACGGATTCGCGGCATGGCCGTGGCCGGCTGTGATCCGTCGGTGATGGGTCGCGGTCCGGTGCCGGCGAGCAAGAAAGCACTCGAGCGTGCTGGCGTAAGTCTTTCTGATATCGACTACTTCGAGCTCAACGAGGCGTTTGCGGCCCAGAGTTTGGCCGTGCTCAAGGAGCTCGGTATCGAGGATCGCCAGGATGTGATCAACATCCGCGGCGGGGCCATTGCACTCGGCCATCCGTTGGGTACGTCGGGCGCGCGCATTACCGGCGCATTGGCGCATGTCCTCGAGGACAAGAACGCCACGATGGGTCTGGCGACCATGTGCATCGGCATGGGCCAGGGCATCGCGACGGTCATCGAGCGCGTCAACTAGCCGCGTTCGTCCGGCAATCAGGATGGAAGGAGCCGGTGACAACACCGGCTCTTTTTTGCCCATCGACTGAACCGCATGGGCGGGCAGGCATCCTGACAGGTACGGCCGGCAGCGGTACTATCGCTGCATGATCAGATCAGTTACCCGATTTCTCGTTATTGTCGTGTTTTCAGCAGGCTGCCTGACGACGCCTGCGCAGGCTCAGCAAGACACGTCGAAGGCCGCCGTCGACCCACCGACACATGCGAAGCCGGTCGGCAGCGATGAGCAGGCGTTTGCAACCTATCCGCTGATCACCGGTCGTATCGCCCAGCGTGGCGGTATCAACGGCAATATCTCGGCAACGCGCACGGTCGAAGGCGCGTTGTCCCGGGCGACCTACGAGCTCGCAGACAACGCCGAGATCGACGAGATCGCTAAGGGCTACGCGCAACGTCTGGGCACTGCCGGTTTCGACATCCTCTATGAATGCGAAGGCGCCGATTGCGGCCCGACGTTCGTGCGTGCCTCGCCGGGGTACCGGGTGTCATCTTCACGGTTTCGCTCGACGCCGGAAAGCCAGCATTACCTGGCGGCCCGCAAGGCCGACAGTAGCGGTGATGTCTATGTCGGTATCCAGATCGCGGCCACGAATGCCGGCGTGTCGGCGCAAGTGGACACGCTGCGCGTGAAGCCGCGCGAGATCGGCGCGATCTCGGTCAATGCGGCGCAGATGGCCAACGATCTGGACACCAAGGGCCGGGTCGCCCTCTACGGCATTTTCTTCAATACCGACAGTGCCGAGGTAAAGCCCGAGTCGCGGCCCACGCTTTCTGAAATAGCCAAGCTCATGGCCGAACGTCCCGGCCTGCGTCTGCTCGTGGTCGGCCATACCGACAGCCGCGGCACCTTCGACTACAACATCGACCTGTCCCAGCGCCGTGCGGGGGCGGTCGTCGATCTTCTGGCCGGCAGGTTCGGCGTAGAACGCGAGCGTCTCAAGCCCTGGGGCGTGGGTTACTCTGTACCGCGTGCGAGCAACAACAGCGATGTCGGCAAATCGCAGAATCGGCGTGTAGAACTGGTGGTCTGGTAGCGGAACGCGCTGGCCGAGCCTCGAGTCTGGCCTCTTGGCCAGGTCGCGGCTAGCGCAGCGAAAACACGATCGGCACGACCAGTTCGAGGCGATTGCGCCGCATCGAAGAGGGCATGCGTGGCAGCGGATCCGCCCGAGCGAGCATCTGCTCGGCCGCGCGATCCAGCAGCTCGGAGCCTGAGCTTTGGGTAATCCGCTGGGTGATGATGCGCCCGGATTGATCGACCACGATATACATGCGCACCGTGCCTTCGGTCTGCATCTGGCGCGCGCTTTGCGGGTACTCCTTGTGGCGCGACAGCCAGGCGCGTAGCCGCACAATGTAGTCGTCGGTGGATTCTTCGCTATTGCCGTAGGCACCGTTGGCGTCGCTGTCGACCTCGCGGGTTTCGGTCGGGGTGATTTCCGGTGCCTGAGCGGTGACCTGCTCCGTGGGCTCGACTGCCTCGATCATGTTGATCGGCGCGACGGCAACGGCATTGGCCGGTTCTGCGGCCGGCGCGATCGTCGGCGCGGATTCGATGCTCTCTGCAGCCTCACTCGGCGGCGCGGGCTCGGCCTGTGTCGGCGTGCTTTCCGCAGGCGTGGGCCCGATATTGGACACCGCTTCCGGTGCCTGCGGCGGGGCGGGACCGGTCGCGTCGGGGGAATTGACCTCGGCGGCCGGCGGGGCGGTCGCGGATGCAACTTCCGGTGTCGGCGCATCGACGGGTGCTTCTGCCGCCACCGCTTCGGGCGGCGGCCCCGGGTCGAGTCGGTCGAGAGAAACCATGACGCCTTCCGGCGTATCCACCGGTTCGTGTTCGGTCAGGCCGCCCACGAAGAACGCGACCAGCAACAGCCCGTGCGCGAGCGCTGCGATTGAGATCGCGAACAGCCATTGGGCACGGGTGATGTTCATCGCCGCGGCCTGCGCTACTCGGGCGCGATCGTGATCAGGCGCAGCTTCTCGCCGCCTGCATCGCGCAAGACCTGCATCACTGCTACAACCCGGGTGGCATCGCCCGCGCCGTCGGCTTTGAGACGCAATGCCAGGCCGGGACTGGCCTCGATCTGCTCGCCTACGCGCCGTTCCAGCGTCTCCAGATCCACGGGTTTGCCATCGAGCGCGATCTCGCCGTTGGCGGCGAGCTGGATCTCGAGACCGTCGCGGCGGGCCTGCGCCTCGCTCGTCGATACCGGCGGCTTGATCTCGAAAGCCTCGGGTGAGGCGAGGCGGCCGGCGAGCATGAAGAAGATCAGCAGCAGGAAGACGACATTGGTCAACGGCAGGACGGATTCGTCGCCGTTACCGCGGGGCCGATGTCTGCGCGAGAACTTCATGCCCGAGCGCCTCAGCGCCGCCGGCCGGCGTTGGCGAGTTCCATCAGCGACAAGCGCTGAACGCCCGCGGCGGAGAGTGCATCGAGGATACGCACCGTATCCTGCAGCTTGACCTGCTCGGCCGGGCGCACGAGCACGCGACGGTCGGGCGCATCGGCCAGCGCGATGCGCACCCGCTGGACCAGTTCGTCCATGCCGACATAACGGCCGGCAAAACGAATGCCGTCGAGGCGTACATCGACGAGCAAGGCGCCTTCGACTGCTGGTGCGCCGCTGCCTTCGGCGGGCGCGTCGAGCACGATCGAATGCAGGTCGAGAAAGCTCGATGCGAGCATGAAGAACAGCAACAGGATGAAGACGACGTCGATCAGCGGCGTCAGGCTGATCAGCGAGCGTCGTCCGCGCGATCGAACGCTGTCGCTAAACGAACGGGGTGTCGTGGCTGCGTTCGTCGTCATCGTCGCTCAGCGAAACGTTGGACGTGCGGGCGAGGTCGACCGTGAATACGCGCGTGACCACGCTGTCCATTTCGTGGGCACAGCGATCGATTGCGCGTTCCAGCCAGTTCAGGGCCACGATCACGGGCATGGCCACGGCCAGGCCCACGGCGGTGGTCAGCAGTGCCTGCCAGATGCCACCGGACAACACGGCGGGGTCGACCTGGCTGCCGGCCTGCTCGAGATCCCGAAACGCCTCGATCATGCCGAGCACCGTGCCCAGCAGGCCGAGCAGCGGGGCGAGGGCGGCAATCACTTCCAGTGGACGCAAGTGGCTACGCAGCGATTCGAGCATGTCGCCGCCGTACTGCATGATCTCTTCACGCAGAACCGGTTCCGGCACATCGGGTCGGTCGCGCAGCTGGATCGCGCGGGCAAGCGTGCGGGCTGCCGGATTGGGGGAGCGGCGCGCGCTGGCCGCAGCGGCGGCCGCATTGCCGCTGCGATAGATCTTGAGCGCCTGCCGCGCACTGCGGCGGTCGTTGATTCGCACACGCCGGAATTGCAGCATCTTGGCGAGCACGATGGTGATCGCCACCAGCGACATGAGAAGCAGCAGAACCACGACCGGGCCGCCGAGCGTAAGTATGTCGCGGGCGCCGTTGAGAGCCTGCATTAACTGGTTCAAGCCGATACTCCTCGCGTTGTCGAACCGGACCTTTGCTCAGGTGATTGGGCTGCAGGCATGGCAGAACTACTTGATGAAAGGCACGTTTCCGCGCTGCGAGACCGACAGCAGTGACAGGCAGTCGTCGCGCGCGCCGCTGTCGTCGCGGCATTCGATGACGTCGTTGAGCAGCAGCTGGCCGATGTCCTGGCAGGCCAGGTTCTTGATATCGAATACCTTGATGCTCGTCTTGTTTCTGGGCATCGGGCCGATCTGCACCGCCAGACGACGGGCAACGATGCCGTCGTTGTCGAACATCACCACGTCGAGCTGGACGGCGTCGAAGCGCGCATCGCTGAGATTCTGCGTCACCAGATAGGCGCGGCAGGCGCCGTCGACCGGCTCGAGCTTGTTGAGCTCGACCTCGATACCGCCGGCCTGGGCGAACGCGCTGGAACTCACAACCAGCGCGAAGGCAGCGATCAGTGCACGTATGAGCATAGCTGTATCCCGAAAAATGACGGCCGGCGACGTCATGTGCCGGTCCCCTGGTGCCCGCGATCCTGTCGGTTGGGCTGGTGTGAACGGATTGTTGCCCTGCGGCCACCGTCGCGTGGCTTGTTGTTTTCTAAATCATTGCCAGTATTGCTGTCAGTCAGGGCTGGCGCAACCATGGACCGCGGTTATCGACACTGGCCCGGCACGCCTTCAGACTGCTGGCTGTTGCATTGATCAGGAGCGTATCTTGACCGTTTTCTCGCAAATGGCCGCTGCTGGCCATGAACAGGTTTGTCATGTGGCGGACGCCGCGACCGGCCTGCGCGCCATCGTGGCGGTGCATTCGACCGCACTCGGTCCGGGCCTGGGCGGCGTGCGTATTCGTGAGTATGCCGACGAGCAGGCCGCGCTCACGGACGTGCTGCGCCTGTCGGAAGCCATGAGCTACAAGGCAGCCTGTGCCGGGCTGCGTTGTGGCGGCGCCAAGGCCGTCGTGCTGGGCCCGTTTCCGCGCGATCGCGAAGCCGGCATGCACGCACTGGGCCGCGCGGTGGATGGCCTGGCCGGACGCTACGTGGCGACCGAGGATATGGGCATGACCGAAGCGGATATCGCCTTGCTGAATGAAGTCACTCCGCATGCGGTCGGTCGCAGCCTGGAAGCAGGCGGTTCGGGTGATCCGTCGCCGCATACCGCCGACGGCGTGATTGCGGGTATGCGTGCAGCGCTGCGCGCGGCAGGGCGAGCCGTCGAGTTTGACGGTCTAACCGTTGCCGTTCAGGGCTGTGGCAACGTCGGTTTCGGCGTGATCGAACGTCTAATGGCCGCCGGCGCCCTGGTGTACGCCTCCGATATCAGCCAGCAGGCCTGCGAACGGGCGGCCGGTGCCGGCGCGCGAATCGTCGATAACGATCGTATTCACGCGCAATCGGTTGACGTGTTTGCGCCTTGCGGGATCGGCGCGATCCTCGACGAGCGCAGCATTCCCGAGCTGGATTGCGCCATCGTGGCGGGTGGGGCAAACAACCAGCTGGCGATTGCTGCAGACGGCGAGCGCCTGGCCGCCCGCGGCATCATTTATGCGCCCGATTTCGTCATCAACGCGGGCGGGCTGATCAATGTGAGCGACGAACTCGACGGCGAGGGCTACAACACCGAGCGCGTACGTTTCCGTGTGGCCTCGATCGAGAGCACGCTCGACGAAATCTTTGCCGAGGCTATCTCACGCGGCGAAACGATCGAGACGGTCGCCACGCAGATGGCGAAGGCACGTATTGAGGCGTCTTCGAGATAGTTCTCTTAACAATCTGATAAATAAGAGCCGCGCTTGCCAGCGCGGCTCTTATTCGTGCAACGGTCCGTTCGGATCAGGCCGCGTTGTCCCAGGCGGGAGCAAACGACGGATTGATGATCCGCCCATCCTCTGAATGCAACGCCGAGATCTCGCGCATCTCCTCGTCGGTTAACTCGAAATCGAAGATCTCGAAGTTATTCGTGACGTGGTCCTTGTTCGAGGAACGGGGAATCGCGATCACGTTGCCCTGCTGAACAAGCCAGCGCAGCGCGACTTGGCCGCCGTTCTTGCCGTGGGCGTTGCCGATCCGCTCGAGGGCGGGCTCCTTGAATACCCGGCCCTGGGCCAGCGGGCAATAGGCGGTGAGCGCCATGTCGTGCTCGGCGAGCTTGTCGAGCACCGGCTGCTGGCTGATGTAGGGGTGGTATTCCACCTGGTTGGTGGCCAGCGGCGCTCCCATCTGATCAACGGCTTCCTCGATCAGCGGGGCAGTGAAGTTGCTGATGCCGATATGCCGGGCCAGGCCTTGCTCGCGCACGTCGTTTAGCGCACCCAGTGTTTCCTTGAGCGAGATATCCGGGTTTGGCCAGTGCAGAAGCAACAGGTCGACGTAGTCGGTATCGAGCTTTTCCAGGCTCTCGCGCACCGACGCCTGCAGATCGCCGTCGGCAAACCGATCGGTCCAGACCTTGGTGGTGAGAAAGATATCCTCGCGCGCCACACCGGACTGCTTCAGCCCGCGGCCGACCGCTTCTTCGTTCTTGTACATCTGGGCGGTGTCGATATGCCGATAACCCACCTCAAGCGCATGGGCGACCATCGCCTCGGCATCGGCCGGTTCCAGTTCGAATGTTCCGAACCCGATCGCCGGGATCTTTGCGCCATTCGCATTGATGTGTTGCATCGATAACTCCTGTTCGTGCGTCTTGTCTTAGGTAAGGTTCGTTACTGATGCTTTCAATCGGATGGGGTCGCATGCACAACACCTTGTCGCTGTGGGCAAAAGCGTGACCGGGCGTTTGTCCCGCGCGCTCAAGCTGGAGTCCGGCGAGTTTGTGCCGGTCGCCTGGTCGTTCGCTTACTTCTTCTGCCTTCTTTGCGGCTACTACATCCTGCGCCCGCTGCGCGACGAGATGGGTATCCAAGGCGGGGTAGATGCACTGGCGTGGGTGTTCTCTGCCACATTCGTGCTCATGCTGGCCGTGGTGCCGGCCTTTGGCTGGGCGGTGGCGCGTTTCTCGCGGCGCGGCGTGGTGATCGTCAGTTACGGGTTCTTTGTCGCGAATCTGCTGGTGTTCTTTGTATTGCTGCGCGCCGAGGTTGCGCCGGAATGGACCGCTCGCGCCTTCTTCGTGTGGGTGAGCGTGTTCAATCTGTTCGTCATCTCGCTGTTCTGGAGCGTGATGAACGACGTGTTCGACAAGGATCAGGCACTGCGGCTGTTCGGACTGATCGCGGCAGGCGGTAGTCTCGGCGCGATTGCCGGGCCAGGTCTGACCACGCTACTGGTCGAGCGCCTTGGGCCGATCAATCTGCTGCCGCTATCTGCGGCGTTGCTGATCGCGGCGGTGGTCTGCGCATTGCAGGTCATGCAGCGCGCCGGTCCGGCATCCGGCGCAAAGCCGAGCGCCAGGGTGCGTAGTGAAAGCGTCTGGTCCGGCGCGACGCATGTCGCGCGCTCGCCGTACCTGCTCGGCATCTGCGTATTCATCGTGTTCTATTCAGCGCTGTCGACTTTCCTGTATTTCGAGCAGGCGAGAATTGTCGAGGGCGCGTTCGAGAGCAGCGCCCAGCGCACGCAGGTGTTCGCCGTCATGGATCTGGCGACCAACACGCTGACGCTTGCGCTGCAATTCTTTGCCACCGCGCGGCTGGTGACCTGGCTCGGCCTGCCGATTGCGCTGGCCATGATTCCGGTGGCGGTTGCCGTTGGCTTCGGAGCGTTAGGCCTGGCGCCGACGCTGGTGGTGCTCGTGGTATTTCAGGTGGTACGTCGGGCCGGCAACTATGCGATCACCAAACCGGCACGCGAGATGCTGTTTTCGGTGGTCAGCGCCGAGGACAAGTACAAGGCGAAGAATTTCATCGATACCGTGGTCTACCGTGGTGGCGATGCCGCCAGTGGCTGGTTGTTCACCGGCCTGTCGGCCATCGGCCTGGGCCTGTCGGCACTGGCCTTTGCCGCGATGCCGCTGGCCGCGATCTGGGCTGGCTTCGGCATCGCGCTTGGGCGTGCCCGCCGGGCGCGCGAGCAGGGCCAACAGAATCAAGACGAGACAACCCAACCCCATCGAGGTGGTGCGATATGAGCGGATCCGATTCGATACTCGACAAGTCCATCAGCCGTCGGCGCGTGCTCGGCTACGGCGCCGCGGGCGCGGGCCTGGCGATGCTGCCGTGGCAGGCGGCGCTGGCCGCCAAGATGGACGCGGAGGCCGGCAGCAAGGCCATGATCAAGCGCGCGATTCCGGGCACCGACGAGATGATTCCAGCCATGGGCATGGGCTCGTCCGGCTCCTATGAGCGCCTGTCGTCCAGCAGTGCCGAAGAGCTGCGTACCGTGATGAAGGAGTTCGTCGCCATGGGCGGCACGCTCGTGGATACCTCGCCGTCCTACGGCAACGCCGAGACGAATATCGGCGAGATCGCGCGCGATACCGACGTGCGCGATCAGCTGTTCATGGCGACCAAGGTGCGCAAGACCAGCCGCGAGGCCACGCTTGATCAGTTCCGGTCCTCGATCGACGCGCTCGGCGAGCCGATCGATCTTCTGCAGATACACAATTTCATCGGCCTCGAAAACCAGTGGGCCACGCTCAAGCAGCTCAAGGAAGAAGGGCGCGTGCGCTATATCGGCATCACCCACTATCTGACCAGCGCATTCGACGAGCTCGAACACCAGATGGCGACCAAGGAAATGGACTTTGTCCAGTTCAACTACTCGGTGATGACGCCAGACGCCGAGGAACGGCTGCTGCCGATGGCGGCGGATCACGGCATTGCCGTGCTCGTGAACCGGGCGTTCAACGACGGCCGCATCTTCGGCGCGACGAAGGGCAAACAGCTACCGGAATATGCGAAGGATTTCGACTGCTTTTCCTGGGCCCAGTTCGCGCTGAAATATGTCCTGGCCAACGAGACGGTCACGGCGGCCATCCCGGCGACCAGCGATCCCGAGCACCTGCGCGACAACATGCACGCCGGCTACGGCAAGCTGCCGGATGCCGCACAGCGCAAGCGGATGCGCGAGACAATCGCTTCGCTGTAGACACCACAAAAAAGCCCGCGACCCGACATCACTCGGGCCGCGGGCTCGTACGGTCGCGATTGCCGACGGGGTTATGCCGCGTGTTCGAAGTGCAGCTCGGTGTCCTCGCCGAGATCGACCTTGACGGTGTCGCCGGAGACGAATTCACCGGCCAGAATGCGCTTGGCGAGCGGGTTTTCGACCAGCGTCTGGATCGAGCGCTTGAGCGGGCGCGCGCCATAGACCGGGTCGAAGCCGGCCTCCGCCAGCTTGTCGAGCGCGGCATCGCTGATATCGAGCGTCAGTTCGCGCTCGGCCAGCCGCTCGTGCAGTGCACGCATCTGAATTCGCGCGATCGAACGGATCTCGGTCTGCGCCAGCGGGTGGAAGACCACGGACTCGTCGATCCGGTTGATGAACTCGGGCCGGAATTGCTGGGCCACGACTTCCATAACCGACTCGCGCATGGTTTCGTAGTTCTCTTCGCCGGCGAGCTCCTGAATGAGCTGGCTGCCGAGGTTGGAGGTCATCACGATCACCGTGTTGCGGAAGTCCACGGTACGCCCGTGACCGTCGGTGAGCCGGCCGTCGTCGAGCACTTGCAGCAGGATGTTGAACACGTCGGTGTGCGCCTTTTCGACCTCGTCGAGCAGGATTACGGAGTAGGGCTTGCGGCGCACGGCTTCGGTCAGATATCCACCTTGTTCATAGCCGACATAGCCCGGCGGCGCGCCGATCAGGCGCGCCACGGAATGGCGCTCCATGAACTCGGACATGTCGATACGGACCATCGCGTCCTCGGTATCGAACAGGAAGGTGGCGATCGACTTGCACAGCTCGGTCTTGCCCACGCCGGTGGGGCCGAGGAACAGGAACGAGCCGATCGGCCGGTCGGGATCGGACAGACCGGAACGCGAGCGCCGTATCGCATCAGACACGGCAGAGACGGCCTCGTTCTGGCCGATCACGCGCTCGTGCAATGAGTCCTCCATGCGCAACAGCTTGTCGCGCTCGGCCTCGAGCATGCGGGTGACCGGAATGCCGGTCCAGCGCGACACGATTTCGGCGACTTCCTCGTCGGTCACGTTGTTGCGCAGCAGCTTGTGGTCGGCCGGCTTCTCTTCGGCGGCCTGCGCTTCCTCGAGCTCGCGCTGAAGTTGAGGGATTCTGCCGTACTGCAGTTCGGCCATACGCTCGTAGTCGCCGGCGCGCTGTGCCGCTTCCAGCTCGCGGCGGGCCTGATCGAGTTCCTCACGCTTGTTGGCCGCGCCGGCAACGCTGGCTTTCTCGGCTTTCCAGATCTCCTCCAGATCCGAATACTCGCGTTCCAGCTCGGCGATTTCCCCGTCGATTTTCTCCAGCCGGGCCTTCGAACCGTCGTCGGACTCCTTAGAGAGCGCCTGCTTCTCGATCTTGAGCTGGATCAGGCGCCGGTCGAGCCGGTCGAGCGCCTCCGGCTTGGAATCGATCTCGATACGGATTTTCGAAGCGGCCTCGTCGATCAGGTCGATCGCCTTGTCCGGCAGTTTGCGGTCGGTGATATAGCGTTGCGACAACTTCGCCGCGGCAATGATCGCGCCGTCGGTGATATCCACGCCGTGATGTACTTCGTAGCGCTCTTTGAGGCCACGCAGGATGGCGATGGTGTCTTCCAGATCCGGCTCGTCGACCATCACCTTCTGGAAGCGGCGTTCCAGGGCCGCATCCTTTTCGATGTTCTCGCGATACTCGTTGAGTGTGGTCGCGCCGATGCAGTGCAGCTCACCGCGGGCCAGGGCGGGCTTGAGCATGTTGCCCGCATCCATCGAGCCCTCGGCCTTGCCGGCGCCGACCAGCGTATGGATCTCGTCGATGAACAGGATGATGCGGCCTTCCTGCTTCGCCAGATCGGAGAGCACGCCCTTGAGCCGATCCTCGAACTCGCCGCGATACTTCGCACCCGCGATCATCGCGCCGAGGTCGAGCACCAGCACGCGCTTGTCGCGCAGGGATTCCGGCACCTCGCCGTTGAGGATGCGCTGGGCCAGGCCTTCAACAATAGCGGTCTTGCCCACGCCGGGCTCGCCGACCAGGGTCGGGTTGTTCTTGGTCCGGCGCGACAGCACCTGGATCACGCGACGGATTTCCTCGTCGCGGCCGATCACCGGGTCGAGCTTGCCCTGTTCGGCGCGCTCGGTGAGGTCGACGGTGTACTTGTCGAGCGCGCCGCGCTGCTCCTCGGCGTTGGCGTCGTCCACGCTTTCGCCGCCGCGAAGCTTGTCGATCTGGGTGGTGAGGTTGGCGCGTGTTGCGCCGGCATCCTTGAGGATTTTACCGGCTTCCGATTTGTCCTCGAGTGCGGCGAGCACGAACAGCTCGCTGGACACGAACGCGTCATTACGTTTCTGAGCGAGCTTGTCGGACAGGTTGAGCACGCGTATCAGCGCCTGGCTCGCACCGACATCGCCGGTGGCCTCGCCGACCACGGGCAGATTGTCTAGCGCTTTCAACAGTCGGTTGCGGATATCGCGAACGTCCAGGCCTGCGCCGTCGAGCAGCGGACGCACCGTGCCGCCCTCGGCGTCGAGCAGGGCGAGCAGCACGTGGAGTGGCTGAATTTCATTGTGGTCGCGGCCCACGGCCAGGCTTTGGGCCTCGCCGAGTGCGGTCTGCAGTTTGCTGGTGAGTTTGTCCATTCTCATTGCATCGTTCCCTTGGCAGTCGTCACGCGGCGCCGTTTGGCGCGCGTCTTTGCTATGTCCCTGTTTATAGGTGCCGGCGCAAACAATTCAACCATCGTTTGAAAGATAATTTTCGTTCGAGGCGTTCGCCGATGACGCCCGAAGACCATAAACGCGCTGATATACTCGCGCGAGCGCCCAAAAGGGCACGTGACGATTTGTTTTCACCGGGGTTTTAATGACCAAGGCCTATAACGACGCTGAGTTCATGCTCAGCGAAGAGGCGCGTCCGCTGCGCCTGTTGTCCGAATATCTCGAGCCCAGAACCCGACTGGCTGAACTCAAGGTTCACCGTGCGCTGATCTTCTGGGGCTCTGCGCGATTGCGCCCCCGCGAGGATGATCCGGTCGACAAGACGGTGGACTTCTATGCCGAGGCCCGCGAGCTTGCTGCGCGCATGACGCGCTGGACGATGGAGGCACACGCGGCCGATGAGCATTACTATGTCTGCACCGGCGGGGGGCCGGGCATCATGGAGGCGGCCAACCGCGGCGCTGCGGACGTCAATCGCGACCTGTCGATGGGCTACAATATCGAGCTACCGCATGAGCAGGGGTCGAACGCGTTCATCAGCGATGCGCTGAATTTCGAGTTCCATTACTTCTTCATGCGAAAGTTCTGGTTCATGAACGTCGCGAAGGCGCTGATCATCTTCCCGGGCGGCTTCGGTACGATGGACGAGCTGTTCGAAATGCTCACGCTGATACAGACGGGCAAACAACCGCGAATTCCGGTAGTACTCTATGGCAAGGACTTCTGGGACCGACTCATCAACTTTGATGTGTTTGTCGAACTAGGGCTTATAGCAGAGCGCGACATCGACCTGTTCTATCGAGCGGATTCGGTTGATGACGCATTTGATTTCCTCACCGATGCGCTCGCGCAGGATACGGTGACCGCACAAAGCCGGCACGGCTGACTGTCATGGCTAACGGATCGTTCAAGAAACAAGGCAGCGCACAGGGCGGCCTCAATCCCAGTGCACGACTGCTCGTCGCGGGCTGGATCGGCAGCATGGTGCTGGTGGCGCTGCTGACGGTGATGCTCACCTACGATTTTTCGGATGATGAATCGGCGCCCGAACGTAATGCGCCGGCGGCCGGCCAGATGGCCGACTCCGGTCAGGATCAGGGTGTGGTCGAATCCTCGCCGGATACGCAGATCGAAGGCAGCGATTCGAGCGACCAGACGGCTGCGAACGAATCGGCCGAACCCGAAGAGCCGGCCGAGCCCCAGTTCATGCCCGGCCTGGAGCTCGCAGGGCGGACCGGTATCGTGCAGCTCGCCGCGTCGAGCCTTCCGCCCAGCGATGTGGTGGCCGAATGGTGTCGTGGTCTGGCCGAGCGCGTGAATGGCGTGGCGTCCAGCGATTGCATGTCCGGCGCGTTCGCCGATTCCGGTCACAAGTCGGTCAACGGCCGACCGCTGATCGTGCGTCAGATCGACGCAACTTCGCGCCCGGGCTCTGGCCGCGTGATGTTGATCGCCGCCACCCACGGCGACGAGTTGAGTTCGGTCGGCACCGTGTTCAGCTGGATGAACATGATCGCCGAAGAGGGCACCGGGTATGAATGGCGTGTGGCGCCCGTCATGAATCCCGACGGGCTTTTTCACGAGCCGCCAACCCGCGTGAATGCGAACGGCGTCGATTTGAACCGCAACCTGCCGACTGCGGGCTGGGCCAAGGAATCGCGCGACTACTGGCGTCGCGTCGGTTTCGAGAAACGTCGATTCCCGGGCGAGAGCGCTGGCAGCGAGCCCGAGAACCGCTGGCTATCCGAGCAAATCGAGGAGTTTCAGCCCAACGTGATCATCTCGATGCATGCCCCCTACGGCGTGCTCGACTACGACGGCGATTTCCCGGCGCCGCAGAAGATGGGCAGCCTCAACCTGCACCGTCTCGGCGTATATCCAGGGTCGCTGGGCAACTTCGCCTCCCGTATGAAAGGGATTCCGGTGATCACCGTCGAGCTCGACGACGCCGACGAGCCGCCGAGCGACGACGAGATCAAGCAGATGTTTACCGATCTCAACGGTTGGCTGGATCGCTACTTCCGTAGCGTACGCCAGGCCAGCGCCGGCAATACCAGCGCCGACGCGGGCTGACAAGACATGGCGCCTCGCCGATCGGCGAGGCGCTTCGCATTATCGTCTGAAACGAATGCCGGGCATCGTCGCCTGACGAGACAACTGCGTGCGTAACCTGGGCGTGAGGCGCTGCCAATCGCGTAGTTCGTCGATATCGTTGCGTGGGGTGATTTCCGCGTGGTCGAAGCCCAGTCGCATCATCCCAGTCCGCGTGGCAGTACTCACGCGCGGCGTACTCCAGCGCGGGCCGCGAAAAACACGCGGCGTGTCGCCATCCAGACCGATTGCCCAGTACCCGCCATCTTCGGTCGGTGCCATCCAAGCCGTTTTACCCTCGCGCGCGAGGGCGTTGCGGGCGTGTTCCAGCCAAGAACCGCCGAGTTCGGGCTGATCGCTTCCCACGACCAGTACGGGGCCTCGAGGATTCGGGCCAAGCCCGCGACGAATGCCGTCGGCCATGCGAGTGCCCAGATCCCCTTGCGCCTGGCGGTAACGGGTCACGCCATAGCGCCGAGCCAGGTGTTTAAAAAACGGGTGCCGGGTATTCGGCGCACAGGAAAGAATCGCGCGCCCGGGCGCAGCTCCGGTGATGCTGGCAACCGCGTGTTCGAGCATCGCACGGTAGATACGTGCCGCGCGTGTATTGCCCACGCCGCGCGCGAGGCGCGTTTTGCAACGACCGGGGATCGGGGCCTTCGCAAAGATCACGATCGTGAGATCGTCGTCGCGCGACGGAAAAGCTTCGTTTGAATGCAGGGGGTTGGCAACAGACATAAGCCTGCTATCATACGCCGCTCGCTTGCAGGTAAGCAGGCAAGAAAACGGGGCCGTAGCTCAGTTGGGAGAGCGTCGCGTTCGCAATGCGAAGGTCGGCGGTTCGATTCCGCCCGGCTCCACCAGACATCGAAGAAGCCGCTCACCGAGCGGCTTTTTTCGTTTCCGGACGTGCAATGCGTTCCGGATGTCCTAGCAGTCCGTAAAGCACGCAGTCACGACGAATGTCGTCTTCCTTGTGCACGGAAATACCGCCCGGTGTATTTGACTATCGTCGTATGTGGATTCCGTAAGTCGCTGATTCAGCGCGCGCATTAGGTTCAGGATAAGACCATTAACAGCGCGTTCGTTGATAGAGCGCTGCTTCACTGCAGACACTCCGCCTACAACAAATAACAGTAGGAGGAGAGCCATGGTCATCTATGGTGTGGCGCTGCTGGCGGCCTGCATGCTGGCCGGCAACGTCATCGGCGAGCTGATCGGTATCGCTATCGGCGTGAGTTCCAACGTGGGCGGGGTGGGCTTGGCCATGTTGCTGCTGGTCTTCGTGGTCTATCGGCTACAGAAGGCCGGCTGTCTGGATGTGTCGTCACGGCGTGGCGTGGAATTCTGGAGTTCGCTGTATATCCCGATCGTCGTCGCAATGGCGGCCAGCCAGAATGTGGTTGGTGCCGTTACGGGCGGCCCGGTCGCGTTGGTCGGCGGTCTTGTGGTGGTCGCGGTGAGCTTTGCGCTCGTGCCGGTGATTGCGCGGATGGGCAAGGGCAAGTACGCCGTACCGCTGGACGACATCGAAGACGAGCGGGGTGTTCGCGATGAATGAACGTCTTCTGGATGTCTTCGCCAGTAATGGGCTGATCACGGCGTTTGCCGCCGTTGGCCTGCTCATGCTGGTCTGTAATCTCGTTTCCAAGCACCTCACGGCCGGGCGTATCCACGGCTCGGCGATCGCGATCGCCGTGGGCCTGGTGCTGTCCTATATCGGCGGTGTCTCGACCGGCGGTGAAGACGGCCTCGCCGATGTCGCTCTGTTTTCCGGCATCGGCCTGATGGGCGGCTCCATGCTGCGCGATTTCGCCATCGTGGCGACTGCGTTTGGCGTGGATGTCGAGGAACTGCGCAAGGCCGGGCTGAACGGCGTGGTCGCGCTTTTCGTTGGCATCATCGTGCCGTTCTTTCTAGGTGGTGCGATCGCCTATGCATTCGGCTATACCGACCCGGTCGCGGTGACGACCATCGGCGCGGGCGCGGCGACCTATATCGTCGGGCCGATCACCGGTACCGCGATCGGCGCGAGTTCGGATCTGATCGCGTTGTCGATCGCGATTGGGCTTGTGAAGTCGATCTCGGTGATGATTGTGACGCCGATGGTGGCGCGCACGATTTCGCTCAACAATCCTTCGGCCGCGCTGGTATTCGGCGGCATGATGGGCACCACCAGCGGCGTGGCCGGTGGCCTGGCGGCGACCGATCCACGGCTGGTGCCGTATGGAGCCATGACCGCGACTTTCTATACCGGTCTCGGCTGCCTGCTGGGCCCGTCGGTGCTGTATCTGGTGGTGCGTGCACTGCTCGGCGGCTGATCGGTCGCCGGGCGATCTATGGGGCGCCGCGTCAGCCGGTAACAGCGACCGCGGCGTCCTCCAGCGCGACGATTCGCTCGTCCGCGGCGCGCGACTTCAGGTAGCACAGCCCCAACGTCTGCGTAACGCGCTGGTTCGGTGCGACCCGGGCAAAGGAGAGGTCGCCAGGGTAGATGTCGTCGATGCGCTTGGGCAGCAGGGCATGCCCCACGCCGCCCTTGACCAGGCTGGCCAGCGTGAAGATGTCGTTGGCGCGCAGCACGACTCTTGGTGTGATGCCGGCTTCGAGGAACATGCGATAGCTGTCCCGGCCGGTGGCGAACTCCTGCGACAGCATCACGAAAGGCGCACCGTCGTATTGCCGCAGGTCGACCGGTATGGCCGAGGCGCGCGGCGCGTCCGCCGCGGCACTGGCGATATGGATCTCGTCGTCGAACAGCGGTCTGACGATGCGGTGCCGGCGCCGGCCGAGGCCATGCACGCAGATCAGCGCGACATCGATATCGCCGGCCTGCAGCTTGTCCTCGAGATCGGCATTGGAGCCGAGCACGAGTTCGATATCGCAGTCCGGCACGCTCTCCTTGAGGGCGTTGATGATGCGCGGCACCACGGCCACGGTGAGCGAGTAGAGCGTGCCGATGCGGAAGATACTCGGCGAGATGCCCGCCGCAGAACGGGTTTCGTCGACGCTGCGCTGAATGCGCTCGATGATCTCGCTGGCGTGGCGTTCGAGCACGAAGGCCGACTCCAGCGGCTCCAGCGAGCGGCTACGGTGGGCGAACAGCGGGCAACCGACCGCGGCTTCCAGCGAATGGATCGCCTTGTGCACCGACACGCTCGACAGCGACAGCGCCTCGGCGGCACGCGCCAGGTTTCGTTCGCGCATGAACACGAGAAATATCTCGAGCTTGCGCAGGGTGATCTCGTCGCTGCTCACGATGGCCGTCCCGTGCCTGAAGAATCGACGTTAACAAACCAAACGGCGGGTTTATTGAATCGCCGCCTGCCGCATTCTAACTTGAGCGCCGTGCAGGCCAGCCCGACCGCAAGACAGGACACAGCATGACCGAACGCAAATGGACGACGCGGCGCGACGACAAGCGCGAACGCATGGACGGTGTCGCGCCCTGGTTGGACGCGAAAGTGCTGGCCCGCGAACGCGTGCCGGACGCACTGCACGCGCTGATTCGCTCGGGCGATCGCGTGATCGCGGAGGGCAACAACCAGAAGCAGGCCGATTTCCTGTCGCGAGCGCTTGCCGATCTCGACCCGGACCGCGTGCACGATCTGCATATGATCCAGCCCAGCGTGGGCCGGCCCGAACATCTAGCCGTGTTCGAAAAAGGCATCGCCAGAAAGCTCGATTTCGCCTTTTCCGGCACCCAGAGCCATCGTATCGGCCAGCTGATGATGGACGGCGTGATCGAGGTCGGCGCGATCCATACCTATATCGAGCTCTATGCGCGGCTGTTCGTCGACCTGATCCCCAAGATCGTGCTCACCGCGGCGTTCAAGGCCGACCGCGCCGGAAATCTCTATACCGGCCCGTCGACAGAAGACACTCCGGCACTCGTCGAGGCGGCCGCGTTTTCGGGCGGTATCGTCATCGCCCAGGCCAACGAGATCGTCGACGATGTCTCGCAGCTGGATCGCGTGGATATCCCCGGCTCCTGGGTGGATGTGGTCGTCGAGGCCGACAAGCCGTTCTATATCGAACCGCTGTTCACCCGCGATCCGCGTCATATCACCGACGTGCAGATCTTCATGGCGATGATGGCGCTCAAGGGCATCTACGCCGAGCACGGCGTCACCTCTCTCAATCATGGCATCGGCTTCAATACCGCGGCCATCGAGCTGCTGCTGCCGACCTACGGTGAAAAGCTGGGCCTGCGCGGCAAGATTGCGAAGAACTGGGTGCTCAATCCGCACCCGACATTGATCCCGGCAATCGAATCCGGCTGGGTAGAGACCGTGCATTGCTTCGGCACCGAACTCGGCATGGAAAACTATGTCGCCGCGCGGCCGGACGTGTTCTTCACTGGTGCGGACGGCTCGCTGCGCTCCAACCGCGCCTTCTGTCAGCTCGCTGGCCATTACGCCGCCGATATGTTCATCGGCTCAACCCTGCAGATGGATCCGGACGGCAATTCCTCGACCGTGACGACCTCGCGCGTATCCGGTTTCGGCGGTGCGCCGAACCTCGGCTGTGACGCGCGCGGGCGTCGTCATGCCACGCCGGCCTGGGCGAACCTCGCGCCGAACAACGACCCGATGGCGCGCGGGCGCAAACTCGTCGTGCAGATGGTCGAAACCTTTCAGGCCGGACTGAACCCGACGTTTGTCGACCAGCTCGATGCGGTCACGGTGGCCCAAAAAGCCAAGCTCGATCTCGCCCCGGTCATGGTCTATGGCGACGATACGACGCATCTGCTCACGGAAGAGGGGCTGGCCTATCTGTACAAGGCCGAATCGCTGGACGAACGTCGCGCGATGATCGCGGCCGTTGCCGGTGTTACGCCACTGGGCCTGAGCGCAGATCCGGCCACAACGCGCCGGCTGCGCGAACAGGACAAGATTCGCTTCCCCGAGGATCTCGGCGTAAGCCGTACCGAGGCGACGCGGTCACAGCTGGCCGCCAGCAGCATCGCCGATCTGGTCGACTGGTCGGGCGGGCTCTACGAGCCGCCGGCACGCTTCAGGAGCTGGTAATGGATGGTGGTAGTGATGGTAGTAACGCCGGCGTAGACGTGCGCGCCCGCACGCTGGCTACGATGCTGGCCGATACGGCGACCGATGCCTTGCGCGCAGAGGTCGATCTCACGCCCAAACCGGGCCTGGTCGACGCCCGTGACAGTGGTGCGCATCAGGACATGACCCATGCGCTGATGCGTGCCTCGGCCGACGCGCTGCATCTGGGCTTCCACGACGCCGCCGTGGCAGCCACACGCGAACGCGATCTCGTACGTCTACGCGCCGAACTCGGGCTGCTCGGGCGTGAGAGCGAGGCCCGCATGCTGCTGGCGACAAATGGCGTGAACACCCATCGCGGGGCGATCTGGTGCCTCGGCCTGCTGGTGTCCGCGGCCGCTGCCGAGCCGGGTCGGTGGAAAGCGGATGTGCTGCTCGACTGGGTCGCGCGCATGGCGGTCATCAAGGACCCGGCCGTGTCGCCAGCGCGTTGTTCCAATGGCCAGAGGGCCATACGCAACTACGGCGTGGCCGGCGCGCGTGGCGAGGCGGCGAGTGGTTTCGCCCAGATCGTGGACGCCGGCCTGCCGGCGCTGCGCGCGGGGCGTAAGGCTGGCTGCAGCGAACGCGTTGCTCGATTGAATGCCCTGGTCGCCCTCATGGGCGTACTCGACGATACCTGCGTACTCAGCCGCGCGGGCCTGGAGGGATTGCGCGCGATGCAGTCACAGGCTGCGCGTATCGGCAAGCTCGGCGGCGTCGGTACATGCCGCGGCGCGCGCGAGCTGGCGGGGCTCGACCGCAACCTCATTGCCCTGAACGCCTCGCCCGGTGGTAGCGCCGACCTGCTGGCCGCCACGCTTTTCATCGACGCGCTCGAAACAGCCGCCAGCAATCAGCTCGGCGGGCGGCGAGCGTCTATCGAACCTGTACAGGAGAACGCTCATGCAACGACTGTCGCTTGATTACAAAGCCGGTGCGCCGGCCGGCCGCCGCGCGCTTGCCGGCGTGGTCGGTTCGGGCGATCTCGAAGTGCTGCTCGAGCCGGGCACCGATGGCCGCTCAACCGTCGAGATCAACACCTCGGTCGATGGTGTGAACGATATCTGGACGGCGGTCGTGAACCGTATCTTTGCAGACGCGAACCAGCCGGCCGTCGCACTGGAGATCAATGATTTCGGCGCCACGCCTGCGGTGGTGCGTCTGCGTATCGCCCAGGCGATGGAACACGCCGCCGGCACGGGAGCAGGCTGATGAATACCGCAGCACTTATCGAACGCGAAAGCTTTGTCGAGCGCAGCGCGCGTGCCCGGGTTTCCGGGCTGCTCGACGAGGGCAGCATGCGAGAACTGCTCGACCCCTTCGAGCGCCTGCGCTCACCCTGGCTGGGTCTGCAGGACATCGTCACCCAGGCAGACGACGGCGTGGTGATTGCGCGCGGCACCATCGATGGTACGGACGTCGTCTGCGCGGCGATCGAGCCGGCCTTCCAGGGTGGATCGATGGGCGAAGTCGGCGGCGCCAAGATCGCCGGCGCGCTGGAACTGGCACTCGAAGACGCGCGCGCCGGCAAGCCGGTCGTGCCTGTGCTGTTGCTGGAAACCGGCGGCGTACGCTTGCAGGAAGCCAACTGCGGCCTCGCGGCCATCGCCGAAATTCATGCCGCGATCGTCGCACTTCGGGCCCACGTGCCGGTAGTCGGCGTGATCACCGGCCCTGTCGGTTGCTTTGGCGGCATGTCGATTGCGGCTGGACTGTGTTCGGAACTCATCGTCACCCGCGAAGCGCGCCTGGGCCTCAATGGCCCGCAGGTGATCGAGCAGGAAGCGGGTGTCGACGAGTTCGATTCGCGTGATCGGCCGATGATCTGGAGCCTGACCGGTGGCGCCCAGCGCCATGCAACGGGTCTGACGGAAACGCTCTGCAACGACGACGCGCAGGCGATCGCTGTACAGATCACCCGTGCGGTAGCCGAGCCCGCACGCGCGTTGGCGCGTACCCAGGAGATCGACGCGAGCCTGAAGCGCCTGCGCTCCATCGATCCCGCGCGACGCGCCGAAGCGGGCTGGGTACGGGAAGCGTTCAAAACCGAAGAATTCGGGACAACCGGGAGCAGCTCATGAACGACCATCCGTCTCAACGCGGCCGGACTTGGCTCGATGCGCTTACGGATAAAGCAGCTCCGGTCGACGGCTATCCCGCCAGCGTGCGCGTGGTCGATGCGCCGCTGGCCGGGCATTCCGCGCGCTATATCGCGGTGGTGCCGGACCCTGACAGCGCGTTCGTTCGGGCGCGTGCCGGCGAAGTCGGGCTGGAGCAGGGCTGGGCCATCGCCCAGGCCGTGCGCGAGGTCTGCGCCGCGGATCGGGACAGCGAAGACAAGCGACCGATCGTCGCCGTGATCGATGTGCCGAGCCAGGCGTATGGCCGCAGCGAAGAAGCGTTCGGGATACACCAGGCGTTGGCTGCCGCCGTGGAGGCCTACGCGCAGGCGCGTGCGGCCGGCCATCCGGTGATCGGCCTGATCGTCGGCAAGGCCATGTCAGGGGCCTTCCTGGCCCACGGCTACCAGGCCAATCGTCTGATCGCGCTCGACGATGACGGCGTGGAAGTCCACGCGATGGGCAAACAGGCCGCGGCACGGGTCACGCAGCGCACGGTCGAGGGCGTGGAAACGCTGGCAAAGACCATTACGCCCATGGCCTACGATATCCGCAGCTTCGACAGCCTCGGCCTGCTTTATCGCCTGTTCCGTGTCGAGAACGCACAGGCGCCCGCGCCGGTCGATATCGAATCCGCGCGTACCGCACTGGCGGACGCGCTCGCCGATATCGCCGACACGCGCGATCTGGGCTCGCGTTTGAATCCCGGCCGACAAGCCTCGGTCGAAGTGCGCAAGCGTTTGCGCGCGCAGTGGTAGAAGGGCGCAGCGAACACGATGTTCGACTACACCGGCAATAACCGCATCGCTCGCCCGCACGACCTGATCTGGCTCGACGCCGCCGGTGCACTCGAAGGACCGGTGCCGAAGTGGGCGGTGCAGGCACTCGCCGACGACGCACCGGTGGTGATCCGCCGTGCGCCGCGGCAGGGCGATCGTCTGCCCGTGGGCGTACGCGGCGCGAGCCGCGGCGAACGGCATGCCGACTGGATCGATGCGTCGGCGATCCGCAGCTGTCGCACGCCGGAATCGCTGGCAGCAGCCCACGTCTGGTCGGGCCAGGCCCGCCGGGATGAGATCCCGGCGATTGCAGCACGCGCCGATGTCGCCGCAATCTTTAAGCGGTTCGGCATGCCCTGGGGCGTGACCGGGGCAGTGGGCTATGAACTGGCAACCGGCCAGCCGGTAGCGCACGTCGAATCCGATCTTGATTTGCTGGTTCGTCGACCCGAGCCGTTGGCGCGTGATGAGGCCGCAGCGCTTTGCTCCGTATTGGCAGCGGCCTCGGCGCGCTGCGACGTGCAGGTGGAAACACCGACCGGCGCGATGGCGCTGGCTGAATGGGCGTCGTCGGCATCCCGAGTTCTGGTCAAGAGCGATGCGGGCCCGTTTCTCAGTTCCGATCCCTGGAGCGCCGCAGCATCCGATGATGTTGCGCGCTGCGATGCGGCTATTCCTGGCGCGGGCTGATCCGGCATGGGTGTGATCTTCACGTTTCCCGGGCAGGGCGCCCAGCGCGCCGGAATGCTCGCAGCGCTGCCGGACAGCGACGCGGTATGCGAGGCGAAAGCGGAGGCCGAAGCCGTGCTTGGCCGCAAATGCGCGGAAATGGATACCGCCGAAGCGCTTGCTGACACGGAAACAGTGCAACTGGCGCTGACCATCGCGGGTGTCGCCAGCGCGCGTCATCTCCAGGCCGAAGGTGCCGCGCCCCAGGCCGTGATGGGACTGTCGATCGGCGCATGGCCTGCGGCCGTCGTGGCAGGCACGATCGATTACGGCGATGCGCTGAAGCGGGTCGCTCGGCGCGGTGCGCTCATGCGTGACGCCTTTCCGCGAGGCTATGGCATGAGTGCGGTCCTGGGGTTAGCCGAGGCGCAGGTGCGCGCGCTTGTTCAGGACGTACAGGGCGAAGGCCATATCGTGTACGTGGGCAACGTCAACAGCGATCAGCAGATTGTCGTGGCCGGGCGCGACGACGCACTCGCGCGGATGGATACCCTGGCGACCCAGGCCGGGGCATCGCGTGTTGCACGTCTGGACATGGCGGTGCCGTCCCATTGCGTATTGCTTGATGACTCGGCCGACGCATTGGCGGATACGGCGCCACCATCTCTGTTCGGTACGCCGAAGTTGGCCTATTTCAGCGCCAATGCGCGACGGCGGTTGTGGCGTGCGGGCGATGTGCGCGACGACTTGATCTACAACATGGCGCGAAACGTGTATTGGGCAGCCGCCGCGCGGATCGCACACGAATCGGGCTTCACGCTGGCCGTAGAGATGCCGCCGGCACGGGTACTTACGCGCTTGCACCCGGCGATGGATAGCGGCGGCGAAGCCGTGGCCGTGGTCGATGCCGGCTGGCATAATGCCGCGGCCCTGATCCGGCGCGCTGCTTCCTCGGACGACTGAGTCCCATCCCGCACGCCGCGCCGCCATTCCGACTGTTTGGGTGCAGTCCAAGGAGCCGTGCGCATGGCGCCAGTCCCGCAGAGCCGCGGTCGTTATTTCATATTCATCGCCGTACTGGGGATGCTGACCGCGATCGCGCCTCTGTCGATCGACATGTACCTGCCGGCGATGCCAGGGCTCGCCCGTCAGTTCTCGGTCGATCCGGCCTATGTTCAGTACAGCCTGAGCTTGTTCTTCCTGGGCCTGGCAGCCGGACAGCTCACCTACGGGCCGCTGTCGGACCGTTACGGGCGACGCCCGATTCTGTACTTCGGTATCTGTCTTTACCTGATCGCGGCGGTGGTGTGCGCGCTGTCCACCTCGATCGGCATGCTGATCCTCGCCCGCGCGGCCCAGGGTTTCGGTGCCGCCGCGGCGCCGGTGATGGCGCGCGCGATCGTGCGGGATCGTTTCGAGGGTGCGAAGGCAGCCAGCGTGATGTCGTTCGTGGTCATGGTCATGGCGACCGCGCCGCTGGTCGCACCGATTGTCGGCGGGGTCGTGCTTTCGTTCGCCAGCTGGCAGGGCATCTTCTGGTTGCTCTGTCTGTATGCGCTGATGTGTCTGGTCGCGTTGACTGTACTGCTGCCCGAGTCCCATCCGCCCGAGCGGCGTACGCGTGACCGCAGCCTGATCGCACAGTACGTAGGCTATGTGTCGCTGTTGCGGCGCGGCCCGATCGCCTTGTTCCTGACCTGCGGCGGGCTCATGTTCGGCGCGCTGTTTTCGTACGTGGCCGCGAGCTCGTTCGTCTATATCAATCAGTTCGGGATCGACGAGTCGATGTTCGGCTTCTATTTCGGCGCGAATGTGCTTGCAATGCTTGTGGGGACCGCAGCCAATGGCCGACTGGTCATGCGTTTCGGGTATCTCACGCTACTGGGTGTGGGCGTGGCCAACACGCTCGCCTGCTCGGCCGTACTGCTGGCTACGACGCTCAGCGGGGTCGGCGGCTTCTGGGGCGTGGCCGTACCGTTGTTCTTCCTGTTATCGACCGTCGGTGTCGCCGGGGCGAACACCGTGGCTGGCCTTCTCGACATGGCGCCGGACGCCGCGGGCGCGGCGTCGGCGCTGTTCGGTGTGGTGCAGTTCAGCTGCGGCGCGGCGGCCACCTGGCTGGTCGGCGTACTGGGTGGCGACGCGACGGCAATGGCGATCGTGATGTGCGTCGCATCTGCAGGTTCGACGGCCGCTTACCTCGGACTGCGCGCGGTTGCCGGAAGCAAACAGGCGGCAAACGCCGGGGCCTGATGGTGCTGAAAAGCGCGCTGATGGGCGGGCAGGCCAAGCGTTCGAGTACAGCGAAGCGCGACGTGCAGTGTCCCGGATGGAGAGCGCGCCGGATTCCGGATGCGCGATCGAGATGAATCGCCTAGAACGCGAGGATCAGGCCCATGCCGACTGCGATGTTGTCGCGGATATCGTCGTCGCCGGTCTGGTCGAGGCGATCGTCGTCGAGGCCGAAGCCACCTTGTAACGCAACCCGCTGGTTGATCCAGTTCTGCTTCATGAATCCGCGCAGGCCGTATTCCGGATTGAACACGCTGAAGGATTCCACTTCGGGGTTCACTTCGACTTCGCCTTCGGCATTCAGCGCGATGTTCGAGGTGGCCGGTTTCGCGGGCGTTGCACGTTTGTCTGCCTTGCGCTCCCTGGTGTCCAGAAGCTCGGTACCAGCCGCGTCTTCGGGCACCTGCAGATTCAGGCCGGGCAGCGGCTCGTCGCTTTCCACGAAATCGCCGGCGGCCGAGACATCGACGCCGTTCGCGGCAATATGAGCTTCGGCGCGGGATGCAGATGGCCGGGGCGGTTCGCTGGGTTGCAGATCCGTTGCGTCGTCCAGGCGCAGCGCCACGTTGCTAGCGGGTTCGGCGGCGGCGGGCGCCGTCTGGGTCGGCACGGATGGTTTCGGTGCTGCGGGCTTCGGCGGAGCGGCAGCCTGTATACGCGCGGAATCTTCGCTCGGCTGCGGCGCACGATCGATATAGGTGAACGCGAACACGCCTGCCGCGCCCGCTGCCAGCAGCAGGGCACAGGCGGCTCGGGTACCGATACTGCGCGGGGTTTTCATCGCCTCTTAATCCTGCCGGCGGACTGTCGGCCGGGCCGAAATAACGCATGCAAAAACGCAATCACGCCTTATATTGGCGCGATCGCGCTGAAAGCACAATACGTGCCCCAGAAAAAGACGACGCGGGTCAGTGCGCTAGGACATAGAGCTACAGCAGATTCAACGAGTAACAACCGTTCCCGCGCGCCTGACGCCGTCGCTACGCATGGCGTGCCTAGCGGCCACGCTCCGCCTCGACATCGCGATTCCAGATAGAGGCGTCGATGCCCTTGTCCAGCTCCGGATGATCCTTGATCCGGAAAAGGGGTTCGTGACCCTGGCTGCGTTGGGCGAAGTAATCGCGAGTGAGCGTGTAGACGGTTTTCGACAGAATCAGGATCGCGATGAGATTGATCGTGGCCATCATCGCCATGGTCGCGTCCGCGAAATTGAACACCGTGGTGACCGGCTGCAGCGCGCCCCATACGACCATGCCCAGTGCGCCGATCTTGAGTATGTTCAGCGGCGTGCGTTGCCCCAGTCCGAGAAATTCCATCGCGTTCTCCGCGTAGGAGTAATTACCGATGATCGAGGTGAACGCGAAGAACAGGATCGCGACGGAAGCAAAGGCCGGCCCCGCGAAGCCGATATGCTCGCTGAGCGCGTTCTGGGTGAGCTCCATGCCGGTCACGCCGTCCGGTCCGTAGTCGACGACGCCCGACAGCAGGATCATCAGGGCCGTTGCGGTACAGATCAGCAGGGTATCGATGAATACGCCGAGACCCTGGACGAGCCCCTGGCTCGACGGATGATGCGGGTCGGGTACGGCTACGGCAGCGATGTTCGGTGCCGAACCCATACCCGCCTCGTTCGAGAACATGCCGCGTTTCACGCCATTCAACAGGGTGGCCATGATGCCGCCGGTGAAGCCGCCCGCCGCCTGCTCGAAACCGAACGCGGATTTCACGATCAGCGCGAATACGCCCGGTACTTCGGTGATGTTCACCACAATGACGTAGAGCGCCAGCAACAGATAGAGGCCGGCCATTATCGGCACGACCTTTTCGGCCACACGCGCGATCGAGCGGATGCCGCCGAACATCACCACGCCGGCGACGAAAGCTACCGCAACGCCGCTGACGACTTTGGGTATGGAGAAGGCCGAGTCCATGGCCTCGGCAATCGAATTGGATTGCACCGCAGAAAACACCAGTCCGAAACAGGCAAGCAGGCAGATGGAAAACACGATCCCCATCAGGCGCGAACCGACGCCCTTGGCCATATAGAAGGCCGGACCGCCGCGGTACTGCGAATCCGCGTTACGCACTTTATAGAGCTGGGCTAGAGTGGATTCGGCATAAGCGGTGGCCATACCGAACAGGGCGACCAGCCACATCCAGAACACGGCACCCGGCCCGCCGAGATAGATGGCGACCGCGACACCGGCCAGATTGCCCGTTCCAACGCGTGACGCCAGGCTGATAGTCAGTGCCTGAACCGGTGAAATGCCGTCGGCGGTCGCGCCGCGCGAGCCGATGATGACGCGGAAGAACTCGCCGAAGTGGCGGAACTGCAGCAATCCCAATCGAATGGTGAAGAACACGCCCACGGCCAGCAGCCCGTAGACGAGCACATAACCCCAGAGAATGCCGTTGACGAAATCAATGACGGTCGACATCGCGAACCCTTTATTCTTGGTGTGTCAGCGGCAAAAGGCGGAAGAAGAACAACCGGTGCGCCGGACGTATCAGTTCGACACCCCTCGGCCATTCGGCCGCGCCTGCTTCCCCCAATTTCACCGATCGATTCAGCCTCTCACCTGCAACAAATACACCGGAGGCGCAAAAAAGGCCAGTGCCGAATGCCTGGTGCGGCAATCGAAAACTAGCCCGGGGGATAATCGCGCGGCGTGGGGCGAGCGCGTGTGGAGAGCGGTTCTCGTGCCGGGAGGGCGCCTTTGTGCGCACATCGTGATTGTGCTCGAAAGCTGACATTCGAGGTTGTTGCGCGTTTTTGCCAACGCCATGCTTTAGGCGCTGGTCCGGCGCCTGTCCGCTACGAATTGCCTACATGGGCCAAGTCACGACGCTGTATTGAAATTTTCCCAAAATGAGAATTGATGCAGCGCGAATTCGTTTGCAGCAAGACACGCACTCCATTAATCATTAGGTAACTGCAAATATCGTTAGACCTGCGTTCGTTTCGTTAAAAAAGACGGACCAGGTTTCAGGGGCGAATCCGGGGTTAAACACCAGGAAGCGCCGCAGCGGTTCCGCGAGGGCGTGGTTGATGGTGGGTACCCAGCGACAGGCTTCAGTCTCCGAGAAAGCGCTCTGCGTCATCGACGGCGAGGGCGATATTCTTTTTACGAATCTGGCGCTGGCTTCACTGCTCGGAATCGATAGCACGGCGGCGCTGATTGGTCGTTCAATCGACGCGTTTATTGAATGCACAAGTATTGCTTCGCTTATCGAAAGGCAGTACCGACAAGGCGTCGCATCCGAGCCGACACGTGTAAGTCTGGTTTGCGCCGGCGAGGCCCGGCTCCCTGCACTTGTTGCCTGTTATGCGTTTCGCAACGCCGACGGGGCGGTGGACGGCGCCGCACTGATCATCACCCGGCGATCGCTTGATGCGTCGTCGGACGCGAGCCGATCGGAGCGGCTTGAGATGGCGTTGGAGGCGGGCGAGCTGGGCGCATGGAGCCTGGATCTGCGTACCAATGCGGCGTGGCGTACCGACCTGCACGATCGCATCTTCGGTTACGACAATATCTTGCCGGAATGGAGCTACGAAACCTTTCTGGATCATGTGGTGGAAGCCGATCGCGCTCACGTCATTCAGAGTCTCGCGCAGGCGAGAGAAACGAACACGGCATGGGAGTTTGAATGCCGAATCCGGCGCGTGGATGGCATGTTGCGCTGGATCTGGGCTCAGGGCCGAGTCGAGCAGGACGTGCAGGATGAGCCGCTGGCCATGTTCGGCGTCATCCGGGATATCAGTGCCCGCAAGGCAACCGAGGAGCAGATCGAGTTTCTTGCCTTTTATGATCCGCTGACGCGGTTGCCCAACCGTCGCCTCATGCTCGACCGTCTCGGCCAGGCGGTTCGCAGTGCCGTGCGCGATAACGCCTCCGGCGCGCTTTTCTTTATCGATCTCGACGATTTCAAGACCCTGAACGATACGCTTGGGCACCAGGCAGGCGATCAGATGCTGCTGGAGGTGGCACGCCGCTTGATGTCTTGCCTGCGCGCCCAGGATACGGTGGCCCGCTTCGGCGGCGACGAGTTCGTGGTGATGATGGAAGGGCTCGGCAGTACCGAGGCCGAAGTGATCATTGCCGTGCAGCAGATCGCCGAGAAAGTGCTGCGGGCGATCGAGCAGCCCTACGATTTCAGCGTGCTCTGGCACCGCCGTATGACGTGCAGCATTGGCGTCGCGACGTTCGGCAGCACGCAGGATACGCCCGACCTGTTGCTGCGCCAGGCCGATATTGCGATGTATCGCGCCAAGGCGACGGGCGGTCATGCGGTGCATTTCTATGAACCGCATATGCAGGCGGCAATCGATGCGCGCGTCGCGCTCGAGAGCGAGATCCAGATCGGGATTCAGCGTGGGGAATTCGAGCTGTTCTACCAGCCGCAGGTGGATCTGCATGGCGCAACGGTCGCAGCAGAAGCGTTATTGCGCTGGCGCCATCCGATAAGAGGTCTGGTCGAGCCGAACGATTTCATCCCGGTAGCCGAGTCGTCCGGTTTGATTGTGCAACTGGGCACACAGGTGATAACCGCGGCATGTCACAAATTGCAGGACTGGGCAGACGATCCCGAATTGGCGCCGATATCGGTCGCGGTCAACATCAGCGCGCGCCAGTTTCGGGATGCGCGGTTCGTCGACGACATTTGTGCCGTGCTCGACGCCACAGCCATCGAGCCCGCAAAGCTTGTGCTCGAGCTGACCGAAAGCGCGCTCCTGGAGTGCGTGGAGGAAACCGCCGAACACATGATGGAACTCAAGAAACGCGGTATCCGTTTCGCGCTGGACGATTTCGGTATGGGCTACTCGTCCCTCTACTACCTCAAGCGCCTGCCTATCGATCAGCTCAAGATCGACCAGCGATTCGTCTCGGACGTGCTGTCCGATCCGAACGATCTCGCTATCGTGCGCACCATCATTGCGCTTGCACAGTGCCTTGGTCTGCGTGTCGTAGCCGAAGGTGTGGAAACCCAGGCCACGAGCGGCTTCCTGCTGGCCCAGAAGTGCCATCTACAACAGGGCTTCCTGTTCAGCCGACCGTTGCCGGCCGCCGCGTACGAACAGTTCATGCGCGAGCGCCAGATGAGCCTTTGTATCCCGCGAAGCGATGCCGCGGTCGATCAACTCAATTCCTAGGCGTTCACGATCGGCGCTCGCTCGCATGGTGTTGGCAGGTGGCCCAGCGCTGGCCATTTAGCCGGTGCCGGCCCGCAAGCATGGCCAGATTGTTGGCAGCAGGCTCCCGGCGATCAGGTAGCCCACCGCGATCTATGGCCAGCCGGCTTTAACCTTCTAACCGCCGAGGCCACAGCTCATCGTGTTGGCTGGTATGCGCAGCGGCGTGGCGAAGGCACAGGAGCCGCCGATCGCGATGGCCATCAGCGCGGCACTCGGATACGCGCCGAGGTCGGTCACAATCGAGCCGCTGATCGGCGCAAGCAGGGCGGTGGTCGCGGTGTTCGACATGATCTGGGACAGCTCGACAGAGGTGATGAATAGAACGCTCAGCGGAATTCGCGGCGAGGGCTGCTCGGCCAGCATGCGTCCGAGGTCGGGCTCCTGGATGGCGGTAGCCAGCGGCAACATGCCGGTGAACAGGAAAACCAAGCGTGCATCGATGGCGCGCATTGCGGGTGGGGCGCTGGTAGGCGTCCTGCCGGAATACGCACTGCCGCAGCCTGACATCAACGCGGTCTACCATTAGCCGTACTCGGTGCCGCCCAAGATGCGCGCATTCATTGGCTTCTTCGCCGAATACGTTGAGGCCAACGCCCTGGTAACGCCCGTCAGTCGTTCGCGCTGCCGATCTTGAGCAGGGACACGAACAGCGAAATCACGATCAGGCTGAACAGGAATGCGAAGCCGGCGTGGTAGATCACCAGTGCCCAACTGGTCATGTCGACCGGGGTAAACGCCGGCGTCAGCGAAAACTGGATCGATAGCGACTGCACGAGCGCCGCGCCGGCGCCGAATGTTGATCCGCCGTCCGGTATGCCGCTGAACGAACCCACCTGGGTATAGACGAAGGCCATGAGCAGTGCGGCGGTCAGATAATTCTGCAACGCGAGCACGATGGTGCGGCCGGTCGCGGCCACCATGCGCCCCGGGGTGACCTTGCAGCGGCCGAACAGGATCACTCCCAACTCCTTGATCATGATCCCGGTCACGCGAAGCAGCACCGGCCAGATCAGCCATGCCGGCAGCGCGTTGTGAGTCAGCCAGAGCAGGACCGCGGCGAGCAGCCACAAGACGATATACAGCTCGGACACGCGGTAACGCCAGGCTCGCCAGTAGTCGGTCTCGCCTCGGCGTTCGGCACGTGCGAGCAGGGCGTCGACCCACGCATAGGGCGATAGCCGGAACAAGGCCACTATCACATGCTCGACCAGTAGAGCACTGTTCATAAGCTAGTCGGCCGGTGTGAGGTCAATGGTATCGCCGACGCGCAGCGCCCTAAGATCGCCCGGCGCCTGATCGGCTCGACCATAGCCGGTGATCCAGAGTTCGCGTTCAGGCCGGTCCGCACAGTACGCGGCGACCTCGTCGAACCCGGCATGTTCTGCGTTGGCTTTCGAGCGGGCGTCGAGCACCACGCTCGGGGCGGCCCAGAGCTGATCGTAATAGTTCGGGTCGCATGCCGAATCGCCGCCGTAGGCGAATATCGCGCGGCCGCTTTCTTCGAGGATGAAGCCGAAGCAGGGTTCGCTGTGGCGGGCAGATAGCAGGGTGATGGAAAGCGTGTCGGACAAGGCGATCGGGTCACTCGTCGTTGGCTCCTGCCAATCGCAGAAATACGAAAGCGGCTGGTTGGTGCTTTCCAATTCGTGCAAACGATGGGTTCGCAGCCGATTGGCAACGTCCGGCGCGGCGATCACGCGCGGGCGGCGACCGCGATCGCTTTCGGCGGCCAGAATCACCGGCAACTCGGCGGCATGGTCACTGTGGTTATGGGTGATCAGGATCGTCTGCGGCACGTACCCGAAATCCCGCTTGCAGGCCCGCACCACGCCAAAGCCCGCATCCACGAGCAGTATCGGCTTGCCGTCCGCGAGTAGTGCGGCGGCACTGCTGGGTTCGCCGTCGTACACCGCGGTCGCGCCGCGTCCGGTACCAAGGCAGAGCAGCGATAGGTTCGGGACGGCGTGAGGCATGAGAGGACATTCGAGATCAGGGCATTGCGATGATAACGATGCGATAGGTGCCGTGTCTCTCGCCGGGGCTGGATATCGCACATGGTAAGGGCCACCCTCCAAGCCTGATTCGTCTAGCGGTCTGGCGATAGCTGCGACGCGAGCCATGCAAGGCATCACCGGCGACGCCAGTGCAGGTGCGCGCATCGGCTACGTTCACGTCGGCTGGGATTTCGGGCCAATCGAGAATGCACCCCAACTCGGCGTCCGTGGGCGGCGCAGATTGCGCGGTCTGATAAGAACGTTGGCGCACACTGGCTCCGTGTCACTAGGCATCCGATGCCGCCCACCTACACGGATTATGCGAAATTGCGTCAGGCTGATGGTCAGCGGTCGGGGCAATGAGGGCGATCTCGCCATCCAGAACGACCTCGTTTATTCGCCCGGGAACCGCCTAAGCACCGTGAAAATAACCAAGGCCGGAGTGTCCAGAATGACCCAGTTCCAAGTGCAGAAGAACGATTTTCGGCGTACGCGCCTGGTCGAAACGGATGACGAGTCGGTCGATGTGGCGGACGGCGAGATCCGCGTTCAAGTCGAACGCTTCGCTTTCACCGCCAACAACATCACCTACGCAACCATGGGTGACAGGCTGGGCTACTGGCAGTTCTTCAAACCCGACGGTCAAGATGCGGACTGCTGGGGGTTGATCCCGGTCTGGGGCTTCGGGCGCGTAGTCGCGTCCGGCGTAGCCGATGTGCCGGTGGGCGAACGCCTCTACGGCTATTTCCCGCCGGCCCACTGCATGACCATGGAGCCAGTGGGAGTACGCGCGGAACGGCTGATCGACGGCGCCGCTCATCGCGTCGAGTTGCCGGCGGCCTACAACAGCTACAGCCGCGTGGCACAGGAGCCCGGCTACGAACCCAGCATGGACGACGAACGCATGTTGCTCTGGCCTTTGCACATCACGTCCTTTTGCCTCTGGGACGTACTGCAGGACGCCGACTGGTACGGCGCGCGCCGCGTGATCATTGTCAGTGCATCCAGCAAGACGAGCATCGGGCTGGCCTATGCGCTGCACGTCGACGCCAATGCGCCGGCTGTCCTGGGCGTCACAGCCGAGCGCAATCAATCCTTCGTGAATCGTCTGGGTCTATACGACCGCGTCGCCTCCTACGACGAACTCTTGGAGATCGATGCCAGCATTCCCACGGCGGTCGTCGACATGTCCGGCAACGGCGATGTGCTCGGGCGTCTGCACCGACATTTGGGCGAGAACATGGTCCGATGCATCAACGTCGGCCTGACCCATTGGGAGGAGACCGGGAAGAGCGACGGCGTGATCGCCGAACGCAGCGAATTCTTCTTTGCGCCGAGTCACATCCAGAAGCGCTACAAGGACTGGGGCCCGGAAGGCTTTGCGGAAAAGACATCGGCGTTCCTGCGCGATGCCACGCTGCAAAGCCGCGAATGGCTGAAGCTGACCCCGATCAGTGGGCTCGACGAATTCGCTGTCGTATATCCGGATGTCTGCGCCGGACGAATTGCGCCAGACGAGGGGCTGATCGTGGCGCTGTGACGAGGCGGACGTGTTCGATATGGTGCCTTCAGGCGCTGCGCGGCGCTTCCTGGGCGTAGTCGCGCCCCAGCAGGCGGCGTATCAGCCCACCACGCAGTTGCGGCCCGCGAACTTGGCCCGATAGAGATTCTGGTCGGCGACATGGAGCATCGGGTCGAGCCCGTCGGTGGGGTTCGACGCTGTAGCGACGCCAATGCTCGCAGTCAGTTTCAGGACGGCGTCCTCGTGCCGGCACTCCAGCGTTTCGATGTCCTCGCGCAGGCGGTCGGCCAGCCGGCGGGCGCGCTGCGGATTCGTGCTCGGCAGCAGCAGACAGAATTCTTCGCCGCCAAGCCGACAGGCGAGATCGCTCTCCCGGATATGCTCGCGCATCGCCTGCGCAATGATACGTAGCACCGCATCCCCGGTCGCATGCCCGTGTTCGTCGTTGATGCGCTTGAAGTAGTCCAGATCGATCATCACGAGCGAAAGCGGCAGTTGGCGCTGAAGAACCGCGCGCGAAAAAGACTGCTCCAACTGCGTGCGGTTGGCGAGCCCGGTCAGCGAATCGGTCAACGCCATGACGGATAGCTGTTGCTCGGCCCGCTCTCGACTGGCTTCGTAGACGTGCGAAAACAGATAGGCGCAGGCGGTGACCGTCACTATATTCGCAATCGAACCCGGCGTATCCATTAACTGGGTGGTGCCAAACCGCCAGCAGAAAATGCTCGCAGACAACACAAGATAGAACAGGGACAGCACGCCGCCGAGCCAGCGGCCGAGCAGCAGGTGCGTCAGCACCGGCATGACCAGTATCCAGCTGAATACCGTGATCGATGTGGCCGGCGACGCAAAGGCGAACATCGTCCCGCTGAGCAGGGTGACCATATAGACCAATGCCCATCGGCGCAGATTGGGCGTGCGCGGGAGGATGGTCAGGAGCCACACGGCAAACACGGCGACTGCGATCTCGATGGCCATCAGCCCGTACTTGCCGACGCTGAAGTTGATCGCGATGAACCCGACGCTGAACAACACCGTGAACCACAGCAGCAGGCGCAGAAGTTCCCGCCGATGTCGCTGCGACAGATCCGAGTCCCCCTCGGGCGTCCCCTGGTTCATCCGTCCGCTCTTCCTTGAGGCACGCACCGGCCCCGGTAGCAGTATCAGTGTAGCGGCTAAGCGTTCTCGAAGGCGGGCGCTCCGGGGGGCGTGCATGTTCATGCCGCCGCCAGAAGAAACACTGATGGCGACATGCATCTGGCGGTCTCGACGATGGTCCGTGCGTGTTGCAAGCCCTCGGCGTCATACATATATCGGGCGCGGCGGACGGATCCCGAAAAGGCCCCATGCCTGCTCGGGATCAATGCTCGCGTCCCGGCGGTGGCGTGGACTGGCCAAGGAGTGCCCGGCGGATAGCCGCGCTCGGATGCCGCTGTGAGTCGTATCCGCTTGTCCATGAAAAGACTATCGGCACGGTCTGCCAATACGTGAGGCTTGAAAAGCCCCAATGACTGGCAAATCGGCGAGCGACCGGCCAAGTCGATGCCGGCTCTGTTGACCAACAACACGGGACTTGGCGGGCCGCCACTTGTCAGCCAGTCACGGCCAGCGCTTGCTCTAGATCGGCGATCAGGTCGTCGATATGTTCGATGCCAACCGATAGACGCACCATGTCTGCTGTGACACCGGCGCTTTGCAACTCGGCGTCGTTGAGCTGGCGATGTGTGGTCGCAGCGGGCATCGAGGCACAACTCTTGGCATCGCCGATATTGACGAGGCGAATGAACAGCTTGAGCGCATCGTAGAAGCGCACCCCGGCGTCCAATCCGCCGTGGATCCCGAAACTCAGAATGCCGGAAGCCTGGCCGGCCATATAGCGCTGCGCCAGCGCGTGGTCGCGATGGCTTGGCAGGCCGGCATAGCTGACCCAGCTCACGCGCTCATGTGCTTCCAGGTATTCGGCCACACGCTGGGTGTTTTCGCACACGCGTTCCATGCGCAGAGCCAGCGTTTCCAGGCCCTGCAGGAACTGCCAGGCGTTGAACGGGCTCATCGCGCCGCCCATGTTGCGCAGTGGCACGACGCGCGCGCGGGTGATGAATGCCGCCTCGCCGACGTCTTTTGCATAGTTCACGCCGTGGTAGGACGGGTCGGGCTCGGTAAGTAGCGCAAATCGCTCGGCATGATCCAGCCAGGGGAAACGCCCGGAATCGACGATCACACCGCCGATGGTCGTGCCATGTCCGCCGATATACTTGGTTGCAGCGTGCACGACGATGTCCGCGCCGTGCTCGATTGGCCGCAGTAGCGTGGGCGAGGGCACCGTGTTGTCCACGATCAATGGCACGCCGTGATCGTGCGCGATCTTCGCGAGTTGCTCCAGGTTCGCCACGTTGCCCGACGGATTGCCGATGGATTCGCAATAGATCGCTTTCGTGCGTGCATCGATCAATCCGGCCATGGCCTGGAGATCGGTCTGGTCGGCGAAGCGAACCTCAATGCCCTGACGCGGCAGCGTATGCGCGAACAGGTTGTAGGTGCCGCCATAGAGTTCGCTGATCGAGACCAGGTTGTCGCCGGCTTCCGCGATGGTCTGCACGGCTGCCGTGATTGCGGCCATACCGGACGCCATCGCGAGCGCGCCCACGCCGCCTTCCAGGGCCGCGATGCGCTGTTCCAGCACCGCGCAGGTCGGGTTCATGATCCGACTGTAGATATTGCCCTGGACCTTCAGGTCGAACAGATCGGCCGCGTGTTGCGCGTCGTCGAACGCGTAGGACGTCGTCTGGTGGATCGGCACCGCGACGGCGTGCTGTTCGTCCGGCACGTAGCCGGCATGCAGGGCAATGGTCTCGGGTTTCATGGGCGCGTGTTCCTGGCCGTAGTGGATCGCTGCAATAGGAATGCTCGGAGCCAACGGCAGGCGAACCAGTCCTGGCCCGTCCCACCTATGGCCTGCGGTCGAACTTAGCACCGTCGGCGATGGGAATGGCGGTTACACCAATAAAACGGGAAAACGCGCCAGTGCCGGCCGTGATTGGACCGGTCAAAGGCCTGTCGGGCGCGAGCGGCGTGCTGCCCGCGCCCGTAGGCTGACGCCTGCTATCTAGAGCTGATCCACGCGGGGCGGCTTGCCCACGGTGACTTCGCTCAGGTCTTCCTGCGATAGCCCGCGCATGAGCGCGAACATCATCGCAAACACCAGGATGAACATCGGCAAGCCGACCACGGTGATGACCTGTTGCAGTGCTGTGAGCCCGGCCTCGCCTGCGAGCACGATCAGCATCGCGGCCAGCACGCCTTCGGAAATACCCCAGAACATCCGCTGATGCACGGGGCCGGGATCGGGCTCGCCGGTACACAGCATGTCCACGACCAGCGACGCGGAGTCGGAAGACGTCGCAAAGAAGATTGCGACAATCACCACGGCCAGACCCTTGATCAAGGTCGCCAGCGGGAAGTGGTCGAAGAAGGCGAACATCGCCAGCGGCACGCTTTCGCTCACGGCGTTGGACAGAGCCCCGGCCTGATCACCCAACGCGGCACGGGCCTCTGCACCGATGCCGTCTATTTCCATCGCCGACCAGCCGAAGATGGCAAACCAGACGAGGGTGAATATCGAGGGCGCGAACAGCACGCCAAGCACGAACTCGCGAATCGTGCGACCGCGCGAGATACGTGCCACGAAGATGCCGATGAACGGCGACCAGGTTACCGTCCACGCCCAATAGAAAACCGTCCAGCTGCCTTGCCAGCCCCAGCCACCTTCTTCGTGCGTGTACTCGGCCAGCGCGTCGTTCCAGAACGCCATCGGCACAATGCTGGAGATATAGATGCCGAAGGTCTCGATGATCGAGCGCAGCAGGAAGACGGTCGAGCCGGTCACCAACACGAAGATCATCAAGCCGACCGCCATGCCGATATTCACGTTCGACAGCAGTTTTACGCCCGCATCAAGTCCGGCCGTGATCGAGGCGACCGCCACGGTGGTGAGCACCGCGATGATGATGACCTTGGTCGTGACCGAATCGGGCACGCCCATCAGCTCGGTCAGGCCGGCGTTGATCTGTTGGGTGCCGAGGCCGATGGAAACCGCGACGCCGAACAACGTGCCGAGGATGGCGAAAACGTCGAGCGTCTTGCCGACCGGGCCGTAGATGCGGTCGCCGATCAGCGAATAGAACACCGACGAAAAGCGCATCGGCAGGTTGTAGCGGTAGATGAAGTAGGCAAAAGCCAGCCCGGGGAGGGTGAAGATCGCCCAGGTATGGAGACCGAGGTGATAGATCGCGAAGCCCATCGCGTCGTCTGCGGCCTCTGGGGAGAACGGCGCGACCTCCGGTCGTGGCGGTGTGGCGAAGTGAGAGATGGGTTCCGCGACACCCCAGAACATCAGCACCGTGCCAATGCCACCGGCAAACAGCATGGTGAACCAGGAGATGTTGCCGTAATCAGGCGTCGCATCGTTACCGCCAAGGCGAATAGAGCCAAAGCGACTGAGTGCGACCCACAGGAGGAAGGCGACCCAGCTGGTCACGCCGAAAATGAAGAACCAGCCGAGATTCGTGACGATCCACGCACGGCCTGCACCGAATGCGTCCCCGATCGGGCCGGGCGCGATCAACAGGGCGATGAGAAAGATCACCATGATCCCCGCAGATACGAAAAAAATTGCCGGATCAGTCTTCAGGCCCAGCTTTCTCGCGAATGTTTCCATAGCCTACTTCTCCCTGGTGGCTGTAATTCAACATACCTATCGTGATCGGGTAGCGCAAAGCGCCCATGCCGCAGTGGCTTATGGGACAGGCAACACGCGATATTTCCGCAGTCGTGAGGAGAAAAATGACGTTTACCTGCCAGCGCCTGGTCTTTCCTACGACTGAAGTTTTAGAGAGCGGGCGAGCCTACGACGACGTGCCGGATAACGCCTTACTATTCAGTACGTTCGGATGTCTGGCGATGCTGATATGCCCAAGTCGGTCGGATGCCGAACGCTACGAGGCTGAAGGCAATAAACGCCATTCACCCTGGCTGTAGCGGCCCAACGATCGGGTGGTCACGCGCGGCATGCCCGGATAGCGATCGGCGCCCGTGCTCAGTGCTGCCCGGGCCTGCCAGGGCGCAGAGCTAAAGACGGTCAACGCGAGCTATCAGGCCCGTTGATCGAGCACGCATGCGCTCGCTACCGCGTGCTCGAGGGTGTCGAGCCCAACGGCTGACCGCACCCAAACCGCGGACCAGTGTTCGATTGGATCCGTCGGTAATCTGTGATACCAACAAAGATCGCCCGCAATTGAACGCGACGATTCAAGCGGCGATGTCGCATCGACAACAAACAATTCATGCGAGGAGGAGACGATGGCCGAGCAAACCCTATACGAGCGACTGGGCGGCGCCTACGCGATCGCCGGTGCTGTCGATTATCTTATCGACCGGCTGCATACCAACGCCACGCTCAACAACGCCAACGACAAGGTCCAGGAATTCCACGCCGATCAATACAAGGCCGGCTACAAGTTCATGGTGACGGCCTGGAGTATCGAAAAGACAGGCGGGCCGGCCTGCTATCCCGGCCGCGACATGTTCGAGGCCCACAAGGATCTGGGCCTGACTGATTACGAGTTCGATGTCACCGCGCACGAAATTCGCAACACGCTCTACCAGCTTGGCGTGCCGCGCCAGGAAGTCGGCGAGTTCATGGACATCATCGAGAGTTATCGAACTATGGTGGTCGCCGAAGCGGCCTGATTATCCGATGCGGGCCGGACTGGCCGCCGTGCCGGTCCGGCTTTCACGTATTGAGCTATGGCAAACTGCAACCGTTTAGCGGTCTCAGGCGGTGCGTTATTCGCCGATCCGCGGCGCCGGCAGGCGCCAGCCGCGGCGTAGCGCCATGAAGCGCAGAAAGAAACACAGTCCCGCGGCACAGAGCACCGTGGGCACGAACGGCCAGTCGAGCGTCGCGCCGATCACGGTCAACGACGAGCCCGCCAGAGCGGCCGTGGCATACAGTTCGACCGGTTGGAGTACGGCCGGCATACGGGCGATCAGCACGTCGCGCATCATGCCGCCGCCTATCCCCGTCACCATACCCATCACGGCAGCCATGATCGGCGAGATGCCGTAATCGAGCGCGCGAATCGTGCCCGTTACGGCGAACATCGAAAGTCCCGCGGCATCGAAGATCGCGACCGGGCTCTGGATACGGTCGACAAACCGATGGCCGAAAAAGACCACCACCGCCGCCGCCAGGGTCATCAATGCATAGTTGGGTTCTGCAATGGCGAGCGGCGGCGTCGCGCCAATCAGCACGTCGCGCGTGATGCCGCCTACGGTGCCCGTCGCAAATGCCAACACGGCAACGCCGAAGACATCCAGGCGCTGCTGGACAGCCGCCGTCGCGCCACTGATCGCGAACACGAACGTGCCCGCCAGATCCAGCACCGTAAGTAATAGGTCCATAACGACTAGCCCGCGACGCGCCAGGGACGGCATGCAATCCGGCGCATGGTAATAGCCACGGCCCGCGCGACGCCACGACAATCGTGCGACCGTCACTTGCCATCGCAGGCTGATAAGATCGCAAGTCCGCCAAGCAGAGTAGCCCATATATGACGGATACCCACGATTTTGCCGGTTCCAAGGCCGAGGCGCTGCTCGAGGCGCATGTCGCGTGGGTGCTTTCGCGTATGGAGGGCGATGCGCTGAAAGCCGCATTGGAACAGCAGATCGACTGGGTGCTGGACGATGCGGCGCAATTACAGCTGGGCGACGTCATCAGTACCGCGTCGGTGCAGCAGACGGCTGTCGACTATGCGGCCGACATGAAAGTCGGCGGCGCAATCCCGGCGCTCGTGGGCGATATTGCGATCGCGCTTTACGAGCATCCGATTCAGGAAGAAACCACTCTCGAGGAATTGCTGCCCGATCGGGAGTTCGAGGAACTGCTCGACAAGCTGCTGGAAATGCAGGCGCTGCGGGAGGAGGTCATCCACCAGTCGGTATCCAACCCGGTATTCGCGAACCTCGTGGCGCAGTTGCTGTATTCCGGTTTGCGTGGTTATTTTGCCCACAGCAAACGGCTGGCGGCGCGGGTGCCCGGTGCCCGCATGGCGATGAAGTTCGGCCGGGCCGTCGTCGATCGCGCGCCGCCGCGGATCGGCGACGCCCTCGAGCGCGGTATCCGGCGTTATGTCGAACGCAATACCGAAGCCGGCATGCAGGCCAGCGAAGCCTATCTGCATGATGCCTTCGAGTCGGACGAGTCGCGTCAAGCAATCCTGGATTTCTGGGACGACAACAAGCACCGCTCGGTTGCCTCCGTGCGCGACTTCGCCGGCCAGCTCGACGTCGAGGAACTGTTCGTCATCGGCTATGAATACTGGCAGCGCCTGCGCCGCATGCCGATCTACCGCGAGCTTATCGAAACCGGCGTCGAAGTCTTCTTCGAGAACTACCGGGACGCCACGCTCACTGATCTGCTCGACGACATCGGCGTTACCCGCGACATGATGGTGCGCGATGGCATGCGCTTTCTGCCGCAGGCGATCGAGGCGCTGCGCGCGAAAGGCTTGCTGGCGCCCGCTATCCGCCGTCAACTTGAGGATTTCTATCGTTCCGATGCGGTCGCCGCGATCGTTCGGTAATTCGCCGAGCGTTACGCGCCGGCCCGTATGCTGGCGGTCGTATGTGGCATGCAAGGCAGCTGACAACGGCGGCCCGGCATGCAGTTGTCGATGCACTCGAGGTGGCGACAAGTCGACACCGGGGTACTCGATTTCTGACCCGCGTCCGGGTCGCGATGCCTGGATACCCGACGAGTTCTCCTGCGTGACCCTGGCGTTCTCAAGCGGCGCGCATGTCGAAAAGAGCCGGCCAAAGGCACTGACCCGGATGCGCCCAGGGCGACTCTAGGGTATCCCGCGAGGCGGTTGCTCATGCGATGTTTTTCCGCCGGACGAGCGAGCAGCTGTCTCGGCCCGGCAGCGCGAGCGTTATTGACACGCAAGCGCGATCGGTCTGAAGTGGCAAATCGCGGGAAAGGGCACCTTGTTCTTGCCGTCATCCGCGCGCGTATTGGAACAAGAATTATCGAAAAAGGAGATCCTCATGGCGAAACTCAGCGAGATCGAGGGTATTGGGCCAGCGTCGACGGAAAAACTCGCCGGCTGCGGCATCAAGAACCAGGCACAGCTGCTCGAAGCTTGCGGTAGGCCGGCTGGGCGCAAAAAGATTGCGGCGGAAAGCGGCATCAGCCCCAAGCTGATTCTCAACTGGACGAATCGCGCGGATCTGGCGCGCGTAAAAGGCATCGGGGAAGAGTACGCCGATCTGCTCGAAGCCTCGGGCGTCGACAGCGTGCCGGAACTGGCGCAGCGCAAGCCGGAGAACCTGCACGCGAAGATGACAGAGGCGAATGAGGCAAAGAAACTCGTTCGTAGCCTGCCGGCTCTCGGTCACGTCGAAAAATGGGTGGCAGCGGCCAAGGAGATGCCGCGCGCCGTTCATCACTGAAAACGGCACACATCACGGCTGCGCGGCACCGTCGTGTGCCGCGCAGCCGCTGGTCTGCAGATGAGCGGCCGATGGACGTCAGCCGGGGAACCGGCGCAGAACTATCGTGTCGCCAGATGAGGCGGGCGGAAACCGCCATGCGCACTTATCCAGCGCCACCGCATCGAACATCGCAGTACCGACATGTCGGCCAGAGCTGAGCGCAGCGTCACGCACGGGTTGCCCTAGGCGCGATTCTTCGCAACGGCATGCAGTTTCGGAAGCACGTAATCGAAGCGTCGGGAGCGCAAGGCCTGCTTGCAGCCGCGATGCGTCGACAGGCGGAAGATTTCCAACGGTCTGATGCGGTCGCCGCAAATCCCGCAAATCCCGCAAGGCGCGGAATGCTCTGCGCTATCTGCCGGATACAATACAGTCATGTCTAAACAGCGATTTCCGCAAACGCCCGACGGCCGATATTTTATCGCCAAGGGCCGGCTCTGGCGGCGTAGCGATCCGTTGCTGAGCGAGGGCGAGCGGGCGCGCCTGGTCAAGCAGCTCATGGCTGCGCGGCGCGCGGTCAAGCACGCGGAAGACGAAGCCCAGGAAAAGGCCGCGCGTGCCGGCGTGCACGAAGCGAAGATCGCCCTCGGCGAGCGCGGGCCAGTCTGGTGGAGCGACGGCGCGCCAGACGAGACCCGCAAGAAGCCCGAGAACAGCGCTTATGCGGACTGGTGGCAGGCGCTCGATCCGGACCTGCGCCGTGCGGGTGTCGACTGACGCCGATCCGGCCGTTGGTCACTCCTCCGAGGTCGACGTAAACGGTTTGTCGCGTTGCGCAAGGCCCACCGGGCGACCGTAGGCCAGAGCCGCCCGGTTCGAAACGCGACATTACGCGCGGCGCTTGGCTACGGGTTGGTGTCGTCATCCGGCGTCTGATCCTTGCTCTCGTCGTGCGTGATCGGATTCTGCGCCTCGTTATTGCCGTTCTCGTCTTTCTTGACGGGTGACTGCACGCGATAGCCTTCCTCGTGCGCCGCATAACCACCTGCTGCGCCTGCACCGGCGGCCGCGACCACGCAGCCCTGCAAACCCGCACCGCAAAGCGCGATAGCAACAACGAAAAACAATCTACGCATGGCTGATACTCCGAAGGTAATTCCTCGGCAATTATGCGCCGCGCGCGTGACAAGAAGCTGAACGGTTCCGTACCGGTCGACATAGACCCCTGCCGGCACCAACACGAGTATTGGTAACGTCCCGGATCGCGAGCTGCGATCGCTTCACTCAATACGCGATCGGCTTGCGCGGACCAACGACGGCGAGTGAGTGGGGCTGGCCAGCGGCGGCTTGCCGAGAATGCGTCGGCAAGCAGGCCCGTATTAGCCCGCGCGATGTGCCGGCTTTTACGCTGCAAATCGAACGGTTGTCTGGAAATTGCCAGCGAATACCCATAGCGTGCACACCGAAATCCAGCGCAACCGCTCCGCCCGAGCAGAAATAACCCATGAGCGAACAAGACCTGATCGAAGCCAGCCCCTGCAAACTGCGCAATGGCGACTGGGGCTGCAAGACCACCGAACCCGTGAAGGTCGGCGATACCGTGCAAATCGTTACGCGCGCCAACAAGCAGTGGCGCGCCCAGATCACGCAGATCGTCTGGACTGACGATCAAGCCTGCATCTGCGCCACCGAGAGCGAAAACAGCAAGAAGAAGGCGGGCGGTTCGGACGAAAAACCCGCCAAATCCGCTGTGCCTAAGAAAAGCAGTGCCAAGGCCAGCGCTGCGTCGCCGGCGCCCGACGAGCACGTGCCGGCACCGCCGCGCACCGACGCCATCCCCACCGACGATCTGGATGCGATGGCCGATGCGGCGGCCGAGCAGGAAGGCGAGTTCGATGACGTGATGAGCGCCATGGCGGAGTTTGAGCGGAACGAGCAGGGGTAGGGCCGACTCGCGCCGGCGTTAGCTCAGCGTCGCAAGGCGCAGAATCCGATCCCAGCGGATCTGCGACTCCGCGAGCCCGAACCCAGCACTCACGCCGCGCAGCATTTCTTGAACTTCCGCCCACTGGCGCAGGGGCAGGGATCATTACGGCCTGGCTTAAGCGGCGCTACGGTGTGCTCGCCGTCGAGGTAAAACCACTCGCCTTGCGCTCGTACGAATCGCGAGCGCTCCTCGAGCACGGCAAAGCCGGCGTCGTCGCGGCACGTCGCCCGGAAATGCACCCAACCCTCATCGCCATCCTCGCCGCTGCCGATCACGTCGAGTCCCAGCCAGCGATCACCGCTCGGCAGGGTCAGCGTCGCGGGCCGTGTGTCGGCGTGCCAGCTCGCTTTCACGTATGCGGCGTCGCCGCAGGCATAGGCGCTGTACCGGGCCCGCATCAGCGCTTCCGGCGTGGGCGCCGGCGCGCCGCGATGATAAGGCCCACAGCAGTGATCGTAGGCGTGGCCGGACTGGCAGGGGCAGGGTGACGTCATGGCTATCGAACGAGAGCAGGCAGATGGCGTGGCCGATCTTGCGGTTGATCGGTCAAGGCCTCAAGGCACGGGTGGCCTGCTCCCGGCGGTGTTGGCTGTGGTCGAACCTTGAAAACTGCTGTATCGCGCAGATAAACAAGCCACGAATTCGGCTATCGGGGCGCGTCGCGTCTCCTGCAATCATGAGCAAACAATCCACCACGCTATGTGTCGCCGGCGGCAGCGGGCTCGTCGGCTCGAACATCGTGAAAACGGCATTGGCTGCCGGCTACCGCGTTAATGCGACGCTGCGCGATGCCGGCGACGAGAGCAAGACGCGCCATTTGAAAGCGCTGCCCGGCGCGGCCGACCGCCTGACGCTATTCTCCGCCGACATGAGCGACAGCCACAGCTTCGACGATGCGATGGCGGGGGTGGACGGCGTATTCATCGCCAGCCTCGCGCCGCGCTATCGCGGCCCGGACGGTACGCCCGCCACCAAGATGGACGATGCGCAGGGCTGGCGCGACATCATCCGGCCGACCGCGGACGGCTGTCTGGCGATCATGCGGGCCGCAGCACGTGCCGGCACGAAAAACGTGGTGATCTGCAGCAGCACCAGCAGCACCAATCCACCCGAGCCGATCGCGGTCAAGAACGAACGCGACGCCGTCTCGGACCCGGACGAACAGATGCGCCGCAAGAAATACACGGCCGCCGAAAAGATCGTGATGGAACGCGAAGCCCAGGCCTTCGCCGACGATAACGACCAGCGGTTGGCGATCCTGCTGCCTACGATCATGCTCGGTCCGACCGTGCTGCCGCAGCATCTCGAGCGCGGTTTTCATGCCAGCCTGGCGGCCATGGTCGACGGGCGAAAAGGCCAGCACGACACCGTGCCCAGCGGCTCCATCTCCATGGCGCATCTGGACGACGTGGCGGCGCTGTTCCTTGCTGCCTATGAGCAACAGGCCGCCCAGGGGCGCTATTTCGCCCTCTACGACAGCTGGCCCTGGGTCGACATCTACCAGGCCCTCGCGCCGCATGTGCCTGATGCCGGCCTGCCGGCGCCGTTGACGGGCGCGGCAGAAGAGCCGACCCGCTTCGATTTCACCCGGCGCGACAGCCTTGGTGTGACCTTTCGCGACATACCGACGACGCTGGCGCAGACGGTCGAGTGGATAAAGAAGCGCCCGTTTGGCTGAGCGGCGCGCGTGAAGCGTGTCCGCCAACCGGCGTTGAAGCCTGGATCGTGATCGCCGGCTGACGGCTCGTGCGCCGGTCAGAAAAACCGCTCGTACGGCGCGCGGTTGCCGTCCCGCGGTACGTGAATCATCGTGGACCGGTAGCGGTCGTCGCCATCGAATTCCACCCATATGCTCGGGCCGCCGCCATATTCGCTGCCGTAGAACAGCGTGGAGCCGACTTTCCGAAAAAGCCGCGTGTCCTCGTCGTAGTCGGCCTCGGGCCCGAACCGGGAGCGAAAGCTCGACACCGTGCCGCCGGAGTTGCCGAAAGCCGCCATCGCAGCAGCGATCTCGTCGTCGACTTCACCCGGCCCGATCACGCCGTCCACCAGTGCGTTTTCGATCACAGGCGGGCGAGCGTCTTCGGTGCCGGTGGAAGACGCGGGATTGCCGCTGGCCTGTTCTGGCGCAGCCAGCGGCTCTGCGGACGAAGCGACCGCGGATTGCCTGCCGCGAGTTTCGGAAGCTGCTCCGGTAGAGCGGTGTTTCTTCAGCCCTTCGCTGGTATACACGGCCAGCACCGGGCTGCTTTCGCTCCAGGCCGCGTAGTCGCCCGGCACGACTACTGCTGTCCAGGGCTGGTCGAGGCCCGTTTCGCCGTACCACAGCAGTTCGGAGGTCCGCTGCCCGTCGTTCGCTTGGGTGGCGTAGGCCATCGCCGGGCCGTACATCGCGACCACTTCGCCGAGCGTCGTCTCGCCGGGCTTGATGCTTTCAACGAATTCAGAGCGCGCCGCCGACGTCCAGACCGGAGAATTATCAGCGCTCAACCAGTTCGGCGGGTCGAGATAGGGTGAGCTGGCGCACCCCGAAAGCAGGCCCACACCCGCCACAATGCCGAAAAGTGCGTGTCGAAAATTCATCGTCACCCCCCACTCAACACGAATAACATCGACTGCCCCGTAACGAGCGTATCCCGAATACGGGTTCGTTTGAATTCCTGTTGACGGCACGGCGCTCGATCCACCCGGGTCACGCGTGCCTGCTTCGGTACGGTAGATTTGCCGTGTGTTTTGAATAACAGGCGTCGATTACCGCAATTCCGGTGTCGCCTCGATAATCAGTCCCGAATCGCCAGACACGGCCAAGGTAGAAACGCATGATGTTTCGTACGACCATCCTCATCGCTGCGTTGCTGGCTGCGGCCGGCACCGCCAGCGCCGCCCAGTCATCGCCCACAGCGGCACCGTCTGCCGCTCCGGCGAACACCGCCGCGGCAATTACCGTCGACGGCGTTTCCGAAACCGATGGCGCCTCCGGCGTGCCTGTCGACGCCGCCCGAGCCACGTCCAACCGGACGCATACAGACGACAACTATTACGCCAAGGATCCTGCCGCCGAGAACGAGGTGGGCGGAAACCGCACGGGCGCGGTCGACGACGATCTCGACATCGAACGCGATGACGAACGTGATTCCGACTTGAACCGTACCGGCGGCGCCGACGATGATCACAGCACCAAACGCACCCACGGGGATGGAGACACGACGCGTTGAAGCGGAGCCGGTACTGCCGAACGGCTAAGTACCTTTTCATAGCCGTTCTTTCAGGGGTGGGTTCGTTGGATTGAATCGTCGGCAATCGTCATGGCGGGCGTCGATATCCGCTGCCGAATCCAAGGCCGTATTCGATGCCGGCGGCAATGGGCCTGCGCCGCAGGTCGACGCAAACCTACGCGCCGTCTCGGAACGAATAGGCTCTCGCGATTCGGGTTAAGTCCCGTGAACGCTACCTCTTGTATTGCGCCCGAGGGCGAATCTCTGCTAACAAACTGTAAATAGTGCGTCGCACATGACCTCATCTGGTTATTTTCGGCGACAACAGAACAATAAATAGCGTCTAAAGGCGCGTGTAATGAGGGGAAGTTGCGATGTCTATCCTGAAGGATTGCGCGCGTCATGCGCGCTTGACCGGTTGTGCCTTGCTCGTGGCGGCGCTTGGGGCATGCGGCGGAAGTGGCGGCGGTGATGACGACGTCGGCTCGGGGAATCCGCAAGCCACGCCGCCGGATCCGAGCGCGGTGGATCTGACCAACGCAGACCGCTGCAGTATTGTCGATAGCAACTATTGCCTTTTCCCCTGGCCGAGCGATTATTACACCCGTGAGGATTCGACCACGCCTACAGGGCGACGCGTTGCGATAGCCCAGGCCTCGCTGCCGACCAATCAGCAGGGGCAACCGATTGATCCGGCCGAGTGGAATCGTAACGACGGATTCTCCCCGAACCAGACACTGATGACGCGCGTGCCGGGTCTGGATCTGGCACGGACCGGCGCGGTCCGTATCACCGATTTGTCCGATTCGCTCGATGCCGATGCGCCGGTCATGCTGCTGGACGCGATGACGGGGGAACGTCAACTCATCTGGGCGGAATTGGACGCCAGCGTTGAAAACGACGCCGACCGTGCGCTGTTGATTCGCCCGGCGCGCCAGCTGGCCGAGGGCCGGCGCTATATTGCAGTGCTGCGCGACCTGCGCAACGCTGACGGCGAACGGCTCCTGGCGAGCGATGCGTTTCGTATCTATCGGGATGCCGTCCCCACTGACCGTGACGGTATCGAGGACCGCCGCCCTGAAATGGACGCGCTGTTCGAGACGCTCGAAGGCCACGGCGTTGCCCGCGACAATCTTTATCTCGCGTGGTCATTTACCACGGCCAGCCGCGAAACCAATACCGAGCGCTTGCTGCATATCCGCGACAGCGCCGCCGCATCGCTCGGGGGTCAAACACCCGCTTTTCAGGTTCTGGAAACAGAGGATTATCAGAACAGCGATTCCAGCGCCGACGGCTTCGATACCGAAATTGCCCGGGTGGTGCGCGGGACCTTCACGGTGCCGAACTTTCTGAATACCGACAGTGGCGGCCCGGGCTCCGGCTTCTTCTATAGCGACACGCCTGACGACGGGTTGCCCGACCGCATGAATGCCGGCGTGAATACGCTGAGCGCGGAGTTCACCTGCCGTATTCCGTACGCTGCGCTCTCCGGCCAGACTGTCGCGAATGCTCAGGCGGCCGACGTCACACCCGCGCGACCCTCGCTCTACGGTCACGGTCTGCTGGGGAGTCGTTCGGAAGTCCGCGCGGGCAATGTCGACGATATGGCCAGCACGCACAACATGATGTTTTGTGCCACAGACTGGATCGGCTTCGCATCTGCCGACGTGCCGGTTGCCATCCAGGCGTTCCAGAACTTCTCGGCCATGCCACCGTTCTTCGATCGCACTCAGCAGGGCATTCTGAACTTTGAATTCCTCGCGCGCGCGCTCGATGCGAACGACGGCTTCGCAAGCAATTCGGCATTTCAGGTCGACGGGGTCTCCGTCTTCGACAACAGCGAAGTCTTCTACGACGGCAACAGCCAGGGCGGTATTCTCGGCGGTGCCTTCATGGGCATCACGCAGATCGTCAAACGCGGCGTGCTCGGCGTGCCCGGCATGAACTACAGCCTGCTATTGCGCCGTAGCGTTGATTTCGCGCCTTTCGACGCCTACTTCAGCGGCGTGGCCCCGGGCGGCGACGGCCTGCCGGCTGCGACCGGCGGTTATACCAATGGTCTTGATCGCACCTTCCTGCTGTCCTTCCTGCAGATGCTCTGGGATCGGGCGGAAACCAGCGGGTACGCGGCGCATATCGTCGACGACACACTACCGAATACGCCCTCGCACGAGGTCTTGCTGCATGTCGCGTTTGGCGATCACCAGGTCAGCATGTGGTCGGCCGAACTCATGGCGCGCACCATCGGCGCGCGTCTGCGAACCCCGGCGCTTGTTCCGGGTCGGCACCCCGACAGCAATCCGTTCGTCGAACTGCCTGCGATCGAGAACCCACAGAACTACGACGGCTCTGCGATCGTCTATTGGGACAATGGCCCCGTACGCTTGAACGATACGGGCGATGTCGTCGGGGGGACCGCGCCGCCACCGATCACCAACACGCCGCCTTTCGAGCCCGAGTTCGGTGAAGACCCGCACGCGCTGCCCCGCGCCGATGACAACGCACAGCAGCAAAAGTCGGACTTCCTGAAAACCGATGGGACGTTCAACGACACTTGCGCAGACGCGCCCTGCACCGTCGACGGCTACACGCCGTAGCGCCGGCTCCGGTTCGTCCGGCAAAGTAACAAGCCCGGTGGAGATCCACCGGGCTTGCTCTATTTCAGAGATTTCAAAAGCACACCGACCAGTCAAACAGTACCCGCGGGAAAGGCCACCATTTGTACGGCCTCGCGCAGCCCGCTCTGGTATCAGGCTAGCCTTTCGTGGTCTTTCGACGGGCCCGCGTCTCAACGCGCGGTTGCTGCATCGATTAGGCGCCTCGGATATGGGCATTCAGGGTGGAACCGCGGTAGTGCGAGGGCCGCGCACGACAAAGACTCCGTACAAATGCTGAGCGTTGACTGCGCTGAGTATTCCAGTCCTGCGTGCAACGCGATGCCAGAACCCCAACAGGGCCGCTCGACGCATTACCATGCGGTAATGCAAATCACGGGATGTTCACTCTGCGCCAAGGCGACAAGTCCACGCCTCGTGCGGCAGCTTCTATTCTGGGGCTTGCTCATCTGGTGCGGCGTCAGCAGCGCCGCGTTCGACGAGCGCACGCGGGCCGATATCGCCGAGCGCGCCGGTGAACTGGCCCGCACGCATACGCTGCTCGTTGCCGTCGAAGGCGAAACCGTTATCGAACGCGGGTATCGCGACTATCGCACTGATGAGACGGTCAATATCAAATCGCTGTCCAAGACCTGGATCGCGACGCTTGTCGGGGCGGCCATCGACCGCGGCGTCATCGAAAGCGTCGACCAGCCGGTCACCGAATTGCTGGCCGACCGCGTGCCGGCGAACGTCGATCCGCGTGTACGCGAGATCACCGTCGGCCAACTGCTGTCGATGCAGTCCGGGTTGGAGCGCACGTCGGGTGGCAACTACGGTGCCTGGGTGGCCAGCGACAACTGGGTTGCGGATGCCTTGCGGCGCCCGTTCGTAGGCGAGCCGGGCGGGCGCATGCTCTATTCGACGGGCAACAGCCATCTGCTCTCGGCCGCACTCACGCAGACCACAGGTCGCAGCACGCTCGCGCTCATGCGGGACTGGCTCGGCGAGCCGCTGGGTATCGATATCCCGCCGTGGACCCGTGATCCACAAGGCATCTATTTCGGTGGAAACGAAATGGGGCTGGCGCCCACTGCGCTGCTGGCGTTCGCTGAAATGATTCGCCGTGGCGGTCGGGTCGACGGCGAGCAGGTGATAACCGAAGACTGGATAGAAGCCAGCTGGCAGCACCGCACGAATTCCGTCTATACCGGCCACGCCTACGGCTATGGGTGGTTCACGACCGAACTGGCGGGCGTCACCGCTCACTACGGCCGCGGATACGGCGGCCAGTTGCTGTTCGTCGTGCCTGACAAGGATCTGAGCGTGGTCATCACCTCTGACCCGACGCCGCCTTCAAGCGGCAGCTATTTCCAGCAGCAGGCGGCGATTGTCGAAAAGATTATCAGAGCGATTTAAGGCAGACGATCCGCGATACGAACGTGCGATGGCTCGGACGTCGGATCAATGAATGGGAGCGGCCAGCTTGGACTGTGGATGCTAAACGCAAGATTGGGCCGCAAATTCGCAGCAATGCCGGTGCAACGGTGTGGCGAACGGGGCAATGCTGCATGCCTCACGAAACGACCGGGCATGGCGTGCGTACGCGGCCCGTATTCTCGACCTTCGGTATCGTGGTTCCAGCGATGCGTTCGGGGTCTTGCGAACCTGAATAGCCTTGCAGAAAAGGATAGTTCGAATACAGACCGCATCGACGTCGCGGGTGCGAGGGCTGATTGATGACAACCGTAAGCCGTATTCTCGCCAGCTTCGCAGGCTGTGGCGTCGTACTGATCGCATCATTGTCGTCCGCCGGGGCTGCTGACGCGTCGGAAACCGAGCTATGGCAAGCAGTGGCGAGTGGTCGGGCCGTGGCGCTGCTGCGCCATGCGAGCGCGCCGGGCTTTAGCGACCCGCCGAACTTCGACCTAAACGATTGCTCTACCCAACGAAACCTGTCGGAAGCAGGGCGTGCAGAAGCCGCGCGGATTGGCGATGCCTTTAGAGCGAATGGCATCGAACAGGCCGTCGTGCTGTCCAGCCAGTGGTGCCGCGCACTGGATACGGCCCGTTTACTGGATCTGGGCGAGGTCACGCCAACACCGGCGCTGAACTCGTTCTTCGAGGATCGGAGCTCGCGCGCAACGCAAACAAGGGCGGTGCAGCAGTTGATACAGGACGGTGCCGGCAAGCGGCCGCGCGTATTTGTAACGCATCAGGTGAATATCACGGCCTTGTCCGGGCAGTCGTCCGCGTCGGGAGAGTTGATCGTCGTTCGGCCGGGGACTGGTGTGATGCAGACGCTTGGGCGGATCGCTCCGCCGGATTGACGGCTGCGAAGAAATGGCGATCAGTCGGACGGGCTATCGGAACCTGCGGTTTCAGCCCGGCCATTTCTCACGATGCGGGTCGGGAACGGTGCTGTACATGAGCGTGCGACCCATTGGTCTCGGAGACGCACGCAAGCGCCCGGCGGCCGGGACTTTCCTGTCGCTGGTTCACGAAAAACCACGGCCTTTTCCGGATACTCGGCCGCGGCGCGAGATGGCACGGTGACGCTTTATTCAATCGGAGCGACCCCATGTCCCGTCCCGATCACGCGAGCGCAGCAGAAATTCAGAAGTATCTGGCTGGAATGGACTATCCCGCCTCGAAAGCACAGCTCGCCGAGCATGCCGAACAACAAGGCGCCTCGCTGGGCGTACGAACCGTAATCGAAGCGCTGCCGGACGGCGAATATAGCGACGCCGCGGCGGTCAGTCGCGCGGTTGGGGCAGTCGAATAACCCAGTTGGAGGCTGAATCTGGCGATCCTCCCCATGGCCGGGGCGGCCTCACGCATGCACGCGGCCGCCTCGGCGAGCCAACGTGGTGTCGTACATTCCGCCGCGAACACGCGACGCCTTGTGACCTGTGGTGTGTTTGACCGCAAGATGCTTGGTGTGGCGTTCGACCAATCCGAAACTGCCGATACTGACTTCAATTCAACTCGATTCCGTTGCCGAACCGAGGGTCCTTGGAGCCGCGGCCACGGAAACGCCGTGCAATTCGACGCTAGAGAAAAGCTATAACAATGAACGACTCGCTGATCCTCCATCACTACGACGGCTCGCCCTACGCCGAGAAGATTCGACTCATGTTCGGGCTGACCGACGCGCAATGGTATTCCGTGCTGTGTCCGGTGCAGCCACCGCGGCCCAGTCTCGACCCGCTCACGGGCGGCTACCGCCGTATTCCCGTCGCCCAGGTTGGCGCAGACGTGTTCTGCGATACGGCCCTCATCGCACGCGAACTGGCGACGCGGCTGAGTTGTGCCGCGCTGGATCCCACGCAGGTCGACGCCCGCGCCGCGGCGCTCATGGCTCAGGCCGAAAACAAGGCCTTCTTCGCCGCAATCGGCGCAGTGCCGCCGCTGCGTCTGCTCGGCACGATGCTCCGACTGTTCGGCCCGATTGGCGCGGTGCGATTCATCAAGGACCGGGCCAGCCTGATGAAGGGCGCCACGGTACGCGCACCGCAAGGCGATAAAGCCAAGGCCGTGATCAACGCGCTGCTCGCCGATCTGGAAGCACGGCTGGAAGATCGGCCGTGGATCGGCGGCGAGGCGGCCACGGTCGCCGATTTCGCGACGTTTCACCCGCTCTGGCTCCACGTCAGCTGCGATCGCCGCCCGCTCGAAGCCGGGCCGAACGTCAAGGACTGGTACGAGCGCGTCAGCCAGATCGGCCACGGCCATCGCGAGGAGATGACGCAGGAGAAGGCGTTCGCTGCAGCGCGCGACGCAGAACCCAGGCCTGTTCCGGAGAGCGTGGTGGATACGCCGCTAGCCCTGGGTACGACAGTCGAAGTCGCACCGTCGGACTACGGCAAGGTGCCGGTCTCCGGAACGCTGGCTGCCTTCACGCAGGATCGCATCGTCATCGCACGGGATACCCAGAAATTAGGGGTGCTGCACGTGCATTTCCCGCGTGATGGGTATTCGTTGACGTCAGCGTAGAAGGTCGCTGCGGGTCAGCTACGCCCCACGTGAATCGAGAGGCGCAGTGCAGAATCCAAGGCCTGATACCAATATCCCGTGACCCCAGTGTCTCGGGTAGCGAAGTCAGAATCGGAGTGCATTCATGCCATATGTTTTATGGACGTTCCTGAGCGCATTGGTGCTGATTCATGTTTACCTCCAGGTCGCGGTCACATTTCTGATTTTGACGGACCACGAGGCCAAATTACGTCGAGTGTCGCAAGTCGCCGTTGTCTGGCTTGTGCCTATCTTCGGCGCGTTGTTGCTCGGTTACTTTAAGGCCGAAGAATATAACGCCCGCGCTCGGCGGCCACCGCTTGCTTTAGTGCCTATGCTGTGGCTGGCGGGTGGGCCAAAAACGCCATCCGGTTCCAACGGTCGCTACGCGGGTACTACAGCGGACGCCGCCGGCGGTGACATTGCCGGAGGGGATTAGGCGCAGTTGAGTTGATCGGCCGGAGCAGCAAGGGCACGTATACGAGTTACTTGTCTTTCCCCGAATTTCGCGATGTGCTCCGCACTCAAGCTCGGCGAGCCGTGTGCACATGCAAGACCTGATGCGAATGTGTCGCATGCATCCAGTTGGTTCGTTTTCCCGTTATGTGGAATCAGGACACTGCCACTGACCGGCCAGCCGCTTGTGCCGACTGCGCTCGACGGCCGGATTCCGGCTTCTCTTTATTAATCGACAGTGTGTCGACATCGAACGCTGTATCGGCCGGTCCAAGAGCCGGGTCAAACTCATTTCAATCACACTCAAAGGATTACAGGACTATGTCCAGCCCCGAACACAAGAAGAAGATCTGGAACCTGATCAAGGACATCCAGGTCGGCATGCTCGTCACGCAAGACGGCAACGTACCGCGCGCACGCCCCATGCATCTCGTCCAGGGGGAATACGATGGGACGATATGGTTCTACACCCGTCGCAGCACGGAAAAAGTGCTCGAGGCCCAGCAGGGCGATAGCGAAGTCTGCCTGACGTTCTCAGACCAGGAGGAGGGCGTTTACGTCTCCATGTCGGGCAAGGCGCGTATTACAGACGACCAGACCATCATTGACAAATACTGGAATCCGGGCGTCGCCGCCTGGCTGCCCGAAAAGGAAGACCCGGACGTCGTCATGCTCGAAATCGATATCGAGATGGGCGAGCACTGGGCGGCCAAGGAAAGCAAGGTCTTTCAGCTTTATGAAATGGCTAAGGCCAACATCAAAAGCGACAAAACCCCGAACATCGGCGAGAACGAGAAATTCGGCGGCTGATTAGCCACGTTGGCAGCACGGATTCAACGCCCAGTTCGCTGGGCGTTTTTTTGTCCGGAGCATTCGCGATGATTCACGGCGTCAGGCGACATAGCGCCGGGTCGGCCGGCGTAGGCTGGCGATGAATCGATTGAAAGGTGCCTGAAGCTGGGGCTGCGACGGTCAGAATGTGGCAATGCAAGACCTGACCCCAATTTTCCCCTAAGGTGTCGGTCGACAGCGAGACGGGCTATGGGTCGCTTGGAAGGTGCTTGAAACCGTGGTCTGTCCCCGATTGTTCGATTGTTCCTGATGCCTCGCTAGACCCCAATCTCTTCGGTGTCGCACCTATACACAGCGTTGTCTCGGTAGATAAGGCAAGACCTAATCCAAATGTCAGATGAGCCACACGCTATAAAGCCATTTCGGAGTCCAAAGACTCAAGATCTTTAAGTCTAGCGGTGCCAATGCCAGGAGATCCTACTTCGAGGGAAGCCAATTTTTCCGCGACAAGGTGTTTCAACGAAATTATGGGAATGTAGCTAGATGCATTCTCATCCTCCCATACATGCGTCATACCATACAGGCTCCTAAAATCTCGCCGCTCCCCGTACGTATACTGAATATGTCCGCGCGGCACATTGATATCGGGCAGGTTCCAGCATATCAAGAGTTTTATGTCTTTAGGTGCTTTTATCTTGTTTTCAAAATCTTCGAGCAGACTGTCGAATTGAAGCTTAAACTCCACCACCTGATAATCGCCGGATGAACCCCATTCCTCAGATCTGACTGATAGGGGATCGTCAATCTTTTGGAATGATGGGTCGTCACGATTTATGTGAATAAGTCCATCGTATCGATTGAACCCGGACAGCGCTTGGATTCGGTAGCCTTTGATGACTTGAGCTTCAATCAACGCTGAAAATAGAGCTATCACGTCGTTTTCCGAGTTAGGGTCTACTTCTAATGCCGCTGGCTTCGCCAGAGTTTTGTAGAACACTCGTATCAATGAATCGGAAGTTCTGTCTTTTGTTTGCTGGCGCCACGAATCTAGGTCGTATGATGGATCCGAGAGTTCTTTTTTCTTAAGTGCCCATCGATATTCAGCCAAGACCGTCATAGCACGGCGCGCGATTTTTCTAATAACTTCTGTTACAGCCTCGCTAGATGCGATTTTTCTGCCGACGTCCAACTCAAGCCTTTTGAACGCCACTACTGCGTGGGCTTGGCGGTTAAGACCTGTATTGCTTGTAAGATCGAAGTCGAGCATCCGACCTTGCGCTACTCCGTCACTGCCGATCCTAATTCCGTACTTAAATACTTGGGCGCGAGTTCCGACTCGTTTGTGAATTTCTTTGAGAATATCTGTGGAGTAAGCAAAAAAGACGGTGATGAACTGGAAGTGCTGGTCGAATATAAGACGCTCGTCTTCTGTGAAGTCGTGGTGTATAGACAGTTCCTTTTCGACATCGCTACCGTGCCAAACTAACCTCAGCGCTTGATGGCGACCTTTATTACGCCAGACGCGCTGAGCTTCCGGCATCGAATCAATAGTCTGTACATCGGTTGCGATTTTCAGTATTCGGGAAGGGTAGGGGTAACCAAGCGTCCTGGCTGCTAGATCGTAATCAACAATTGTCCAATCGGAGCGATAAAGATCAGTTCCGTCATCGAGTGCGATTCCGACTTTGACTGGCGAATTATCGTCGCTAGGGGGCTCGATCTGGCCAATGGGTGTTTTAAAGCAGAAAAACGTAGCCCACCGCTCAAGCTCGCGTTGAGGGTTGTCGCTATCTTTCAGCACTATGTGCGATAGAGTGGCTGGCTTTAATCCGGGATGGAACTCGTAATAGACGGCTGTGCCGCGCTTCGCGGGCAAAAATTCATGAAGCCTATGTGGGAGGTCAAGCTTTTCAAAGACCTGAGGGTTAGGTGCAGATTCTCCCGTAATCCAGTCATATGCGCCGCGTATTTCGGCTTCAGTTCGCAAGCCATCATCGTCTATTGTTACGACACCAAAGCGATTAGAAGCGGCAGCGAAAAACGAAGCGCCAACGCCTTTGTGACCCACCGTCGAACCTAATTTTTTGTTAGCGCTAAAGCCTGGGACAGTAAACTGCCGGGCAACCGAAGGCGGCATCCCAGTGCCATTTTCGCTTACGAGGAGATAGTGGCGGTCACCGGTCGCCCGTTTTCCGATAACGATCGTAATTTCGGGGGTTTCGTTGGGACCGTAAAGCCCCTCGTCGTATGCTCGAACAACTGCGTCGTAAGCGTTCTGAATTACCTCAGTAAATATGTCCGCCTCGTCGCCATAGGACGTGAGTAGATTCTTAAGCTCACGCTTACGTAAGGCTTTAATATCGTCTTCAGAGCTGCTGATTTGAAAGCCGAAGAGGTTAAAACTATCAGTCATAATAAGTGTACGTTCGAGTTCTTATTAAATGGTTCCAGGTCGTGAATTCGGTTTTATAGAAGCTCATCGGTGTCGAGGCCCGCATTATGCATCCTTAAATGCGTTCAGGTCTTGCATCGTAGATCCCCGCGCCAACGATTAGGTCGATTGGATTTGTGGCTGAAATTCGGTTAGCTAACCCACAGACTCGACTGACTCGACGCCCAATCGTTCGAACCAAAATGTTCGGCTCAGCAAAAATAGCCAACCGCTCCCGCCCCCGCGTCAACCCCGTATAAAACAACTCTCGAGTCAAAACCGGCACGTCATACTCCGGCAGCACGAGCGTCACCAAATCAAACTCGGACCCCTGACTCTTGTGAATCGTCATCGCATACACGGTGTCGTGCGTGGGTAGTGCGCTGGGCAGGAATGCGCGCAAGCCGTTGTCCCCCTCGAACCAGACACGGAGCTGTCCGGACTCGTTGTAGAGTGCAACACCCACGTCACCGTTAAAAAGGCCTGTGCGGTAGTCATTTCGTCTAACCATGACCGGGCGGCCGTGATACCAGGCGGTGGCGGGGTTGAAGTCGAAGCGGCGGGCCAGGCGTTCGGTGATGCCGGCATTGAGGGTTTCGCTGCCGGCCGGGCCCTGGCGTACGGCGGTGAGTACGCATTGCTTGCCGAGCTGGGCGAGGGCGGTCGTTGGATCACTGGCCTCGCAGAGCGCTGCGTAATCCTCCGCCAGTTGATCCATGAGTTTGTTGAGCGCGGCGGCGTTCGATTGGTCGTGATAAACGAGATCGTCGTGATCGGCATCGAGCAGCGTCTGCACGGCCTCGACATCGCCGGCGTTCACCGCGGCGGCCAGTTGGCCGATGGTGCTGTTGGCGTTGAAGCGGCGGCTGGTTTGCAGCGTCACGACATGATCGGCCAGCGGGTGCGTCGCTGACTCGGGCGCTTCGCTTAACAGGTCGCCCGCGGCGGCCTGCTGATCTGTGGTGAAGCGGTTCACGCCGGCATTGGCACAGATCTCGGCCAGCACGGAGCCGGACTCGACCGAGGCGAGCTGGTAGCGGTCGCCGAGCAGGATGAGTCGGGCGTCGTTGCGGATGGCGTCGGCCAGTTTGGCCATCATCGGCAGATCGACCATCGAGGCTTCGTCGACGATCACCACATCGTAGGGCAACGGGTTGTCGGCGTTGAAACGCGGCCGCGTGGTGGCGCCGCCCAGGCCGAGCAGGCGATGCAGGGTGCGGGCGTTCTGCGGGATGTGTTCTTCAATGCGTTGCTTGTCGAAGGTCGCGTCCGCGCTCATGTCGTCGAGGCCCTTGCGGACGGATTCGACCATGCGCGCGGCCGCTTTGCCGGTGGGCGCGGCCAGCGCCACGAGCGGCGGCGTTTTGTCCTGGTCGAGCGCGGCTTCGACTAGCACGCGCAGCAGCCGCACGATGGTGTAGGTCTTGCCAGTGCCCGGTCCACCAGAAATCACAGTAAAGCAATGCCGTAGGGCGGCAAAGGCAGCCACGGCCTGCCAGTTGGTGGCGTTCGGGTTCGCAGCATCCGTAGCGAATAGGCCGTTGCCGGGTTTGAGCGCGTCGACGTTCACTGGATTCGGCTCGGCGGCCATAAGCGTGCGCAGGCGTTCGGCGAGCCGGGTTTCGTAGGCGTGGTAACGCTGCAGGTAGAGGCGGCCGGCTTCGAGAATCAGCGGACGGGTGGTCGTTTCGGATTCCGTCTTGTCGGCATTGAGCACGGTGACGAGATCGCTGGCGGCGAGCGCGTCGGGCAGCGCGGCCTGATTCGCCGCGCTCATCAACGCGGTGGGGATCTGATCCAGCGCGAGGCAGGTATGGCCCTGGGCCACCGCCCAGCTCGCGAGCGCGAAGCCGCGGGCCACGAGACGATCCGCGCCGTGGCGGCGTGCCCAGTAACCCAGCGCCAGATCCAGATCGGATAGCGCGGCGTCTTCGGCTTCGGCCGGGGAGACATCGGGTTCAGACGGAACGGCTGTCGAGGCTGCGTTTGCAGAGGGCGTGTCGAACAGGTCGTTCATACCGGTATCGCTCATGCGGCCTCCGCTTCGCGGTCGAACAGGGCATCCAGCGCTTCGACGAGTTCGAGTGGCGGCCGGTCGCTGTAGACGCCGGTTTCCGTCTCGCCGTCCATGGCCCGCACGAACAGGTACTGCACACCGCCCAGGTGAGTTGCCGGATCGTAGGCGTCGCCAAGGCAGCGCCGCAGATGTCGATGCAGGGCGACGGTGTAGATGAGGTATTGCAGGTCGTAGTGGGCCTGGCCGATGGCACGTTCCAGCGCGGCTTCGCCATAAGCCGCGGGCGTGTCGCCGAGGCGGTTGGTCTTGTAGTCGAGAATGAAATAGCGGCCGTCGACTTCCACGACCAGATCGACAAAGCCCTGCATCAGCCCGTACAACGTTTGCATGGGATGGCCACCGAGCGCGGCCGGCAGGTAGCCGGCGCTGCGTAGCGTGTCCACCAGCACACCGAGGCGATTGCCGCGCAGGCGCAGCATGAAGCCCATTTCGGCCAGCGTGTGTTCGGCTTCCAGCGCGGCCAGCGGGCCGATTTGTGGCAGGGGCGTGTGTGCCGTGCGCGCGACGAGGTCGGCGGTGTCGGCGATACGCGGGTCGGCCTTGTCTTCGGCGATCAGCGCGTACTGGCGCAGGCGTTTTTCGACGAACTGATACTGCTCCTCGGTGAGTGCTTCGCCGGGCGCCGGCCAGCGCTCACGCCGATCGTTGGCGATCCATTCCTCGAGGATGTCGTGCACGGCGGAGCCGAAGCGCACGCCGGACAACCGGGCGTCCAGGGCCGGCAGCGTGCCTTCGGCTTCGTCGCCGACGACTTCTGTAGGCGCGGCGGTGAGTTCGTCCTCGGCGCCGGGCTCGGGCAGCTCGGCCGGTTTGCTGTCGGTCGGGGCATGGGCCAGGCGCGAGAAGCTGTAGGTGGACCAGCGCGGGCGGGCCGTGGGCAGGTCGTCGCGCGCTTGCACGAGCGTGTCGGCATCGAGCGGGGCGCGGTGCGTGATGCGGGGCGGCGGTTCGGCGATGTTGATGGGCGCCACGGTGACCGCGTCCGCGTGATCGCGAGTGAGGCGATCGAGCGCGGCACTGGCCGGGCCGCCGTCGCGTTGCAGCAGGTCCGCCAACGCGCCGCTGTTGCCGTAGTCGTCCGGTTCGCGCCAGCCGACGATTACCGCCTGCTCGGCGCGGGTCAGTGCGACATAGAGCAGGCGCAGCGCTTCGGAGCGGGCTTCGGTCACGGCCTGGGCCTTGTTCGCCTCGGCCGTGCCGACGAGATCGATCCGTGCGTGGCCGGCCTTGTCGTGAAAGATCAGCGGCGGTTTGTCGGGCGCGCCGGCGGTGCCGAGCCAGAGCGCGAACGGCAGGAACACGATGGGGTACTGCAGGCCCTTGGCCGCATGCACGGTGCTGATGCGTACGAGATCCGCATCGGATTCCAGGCGCAATTGGCTTTCGTCGTCGACAGTGCTGCTCTGGCCATCGAGCGCGGCGGCGATATGGTCGTCCAGCCAACGCACGACGCTGGCCATGCCGAAGCATTCGCTCTCCGCGCCCGCGAGCAGTTCGCCGAGTTGCAGATAGTTGCTCATGCGCCGCTCGCCGTCGGTGAGGGCGAGCAGGCCGGGCGCGGCTTCCATGAACAGGCGCTCGAGCGCGGTGAGCACGCCGCGGGCCGACCAGGCTTCGTGCAGCAGTTGGAAGCGCTCGATCGCGAGCTGCATGGCATGGTCGTCGTCGGCCAGCGCGATGAGATCGCCCAGGCGTTTGCCGAGCAGCGCGGTGGGCTGGGCGGCACGCACGGCCATGGCATCGTCCGGTGCCGCCATGGCGCGCAGGATCAGCCGCAGCTCGTTGGCTTCTTCCGAGGCAAAGACGGAATCGCGATGCTGGCAGACAGCCATGATGCCGCGCTGGGCGAGTGCGGCCTGCAGCGTGGTGGCCTCGCGGTGGTTGTTGACCAGCACGGCGATGTCGCGTGCGGCGATTGGCTGCGTTGTGCCGTCTGTGGACTGCCAGTGTGCGGATTGGCCATCGAGCAGCTGGCCGATGCGGGCGATGGTTTCATTCACCAGCCGCGCGTTGTCGTCGCCCTTGGGCGGGTTCTTGCGCTTGCCGTTTTTCAGGACCTGCACGCCGCCTTGCAGTTCCCAGACCGTGAGCGCGGGGATCTCGCCGCCGCCATGATCGACCGAGTCATCGCCCGCGCCGTCGCGCATCACGATGCGCTTGTCGCCTGCTTTGCGTCCGGCTTTGACGGCAGGGAAGTCGATCTGCGGCACCACGAACGGGTCTTTGTTCGGGAGTTGATAGAGCGCTTGAATGGCTTCAAGCACGGTCGGGATCGAGCGGAAGTTCGTGGTGAGCGTGTAGCGAGCATCGCCGGCTGCACGGGCGGCGGCGAGATAGGCGTAGATGTCGCCGCCGCGAAAACCGTAGATCGCCTGTTTCGGGTCGCCGATGAGCAGCAGCGCGCCGTGCTCGCGCGGGCGATCGAGATATATGCGCCGCAGGCTGGCGTACTGCAGCGGGTCAGTGTCCTGGAATTCGTCGACCAGCGCGAACGGCCAGCGGGCGTGCAGGGCGTCGGCGAGCGCGTCGCCGGTGGCCGGCGCGGTGAGTGCGTCGTGCAGCGCGGCGATGAGATCGTCATAGCTGTACTGGCGCCGTTCGATCTTGCGCAGGGCCGCACGCGCGCGTACGGCCGCCACGGCTTTTCGTATGGCGAGCAGGCGGGCGAGCGGCTGCAGCTCGGCGAGCACGCCGAGCGCGGGCAGTTCGTCCAGCGGCGCGGCGTATTCCTGAAACTTGGCGGCTTTCTTGAACTGCGAAGAGGGCGCCGCGAGAAGCGTCAGCCACTCGGGCAATGCGGGCACGTCGCCCGCGTCGATCGCCGCGCAAATACGGGCGTCGAGCGCGTCGATCGTGGCGGCCAGATCCTCTTCTGCAGCGAGTGTTTTGTAGAGCGCTTCGCTCTTGAGGAGCGCGTCGGCTTCGAACGCTTCCGTGAGCGCCTTTGCTAGGGGTTTCGAGGTGCCGGGCCAGCTGTCAACAAGCTGTTTGTGCAGGTCGGCGATCTGCTTGTCGTCAATGCCGGCCAGCTCTACGTGCGGGCGGGCAAGTACCGGCGCGATAGTCGCGTGCAGGGCGTCCGGCGTGGGCCAGAGAGCGAGCACGTCGCCGGCGGCATCGCCGGTGCCGAAGACGTGTTCGCGCCAGTAGTCCGCGGCGGCTTCGCGAAAGATGCTGGGGTCGTCGATGGCCTCGCCGCGGTCGAACGCCAGCGCGGACTCGAACGCGTTCTCGTTGGCTGCGCGTTGGGCGAAGCCGTGAATCGTCACGATGGTGGCCTCGTCCACGCGGGCAGCGGCATCGGCCAGCCGCCGCGCGAGCGCGATCGGTTCTTCATCGCGTGTGGCGAGGATCTGCTGCGTGAACTCGTGTTCGGCGTTGCCGGCCACGGCGTGTTCCGGCGCGTACGCGATGCGCGCGGCGTCCGCCAGGCGCGCACGGATTCGCTCGCGCAGTTCCTGGGTGGCCGCGCGCGTGAACGTCATCACCAGGATGTCGCGCACGCTCGCGTTTTCCTCGACGATCAGCCGCAGATACAGGCCGGCCAGACTGAAGGTCTTGCCGGTGCCGGCACTCGCCTCGATCAGACGCAGGCCGCTCAGCGGCAGGCTCGCGGCTTCGAAGGGCTGGGGGGCGGTCATGCGGACTCCGACGTGTTCGTTTCGGGCGGGTTGTCGGCCGGTTGGATAGCGCGGTTCATCGGGCCGCTTACGGCATCGATGGCGGCGATGAACGGGCTGTTAAGCGCGTCCTCGCCTAGCGGCGCCTGCGCATCGTCCAACAGCATCACAAGATACGGGTCGCGCATGAGGTGATGGGGCTGATAAGCCTCGGGCTTGAAGCGGAAGCTCAAGTTGTCGAACGCCTTGTTCTGTTCGGGTTCGTAGCCGTCGTCGAGATCGGGGTGATAGGCCAGCGGCTGGCGCTGGCCGTCGATATAGAGCGTGACCAGATTGGCCAGTTCGGCGCGTGCCGTTTCGCGGTCGATGCGGCCGCTGTACTGGGCGAGCGACATGTCCTTGGGTTTTGCCGAGAAGCCCGCGATTTCCAGCGCCACATCGTGGCCGGCGGCGACCACGGCGAGATAGTCGATCCAGTAGCGCAGGCGAAAACGGGTCTTGAGCTTGCCGGTTCGCAAGCGCCGTAGCGCGCCCGGCCAGAGTTGGGCGACGCGGCCGGTTACGCGAACGCCGGCGATATCGTCGAGATGAATATCCACGCTCTCGGGGGCGCCGTCTTGTTTCCAGCGCTGCCAGATCGGCAGCAGTTCGTTGACGGACTCCGCCTCGGCGGCATAGTTCGGATCGGCCAGCGGCGGCGGTGGCAGCGTGCCGCGGGCCCGCTCGAGCGCGCTCGGGGCGAGTTCTATCTCGTTGTCGCCGGCGGCATCCGCTGTTTCGAACAGGCGCTGACGCAGGCCGGCCGAGCTGAGCGGATTCAGGGCGATCGGTTCGTTATCGTCGACCTGGTGATCTTCGATATCCAGATTGAGCTTCACCCGTTCGCGGAAGAACGCGCGGGGCGGGTGGTCGAAAAAGCGCTTGAGGCTGTCGAGATCGACCGCCTCGATGGTTTCGGCCGCGGGTGCCACGCTGTCGTCGAGCATGGGCGCGCGGACTGCGCGGGCGCTGACGGCCGCCTTGGTGGCATCGCGCCAATCGCCGGCGAAGGTGAATACGCGGCGGTCCGGTTCGTCCGGCGCGAAGTAACGGACCGAGAACGGCTGCATGGGCTGTTCGTGGATCAGCCGGCGACGAAAGTCCTTGCCCGACCAGTCGCGGAAATAATGACGATGGATGAATTCTAGCGTCTCGCCAACGATGGGCGACGGTGGCAGCGCCTCGCCGGTATGCACGTCCTGACCGACGTGGCTGATATAGAAGGTATCGCGCGCGGCGGTGAGCGCCTGTAGGAACAGCAGGCGGTCGTCGTCGCGGGTGTTGCGATCGCCCAGGCGCGGCGCGTTGAACATGACGTTGAACGCGCGGCCGGTGTCCTGGCGCGGGAAGGCATCGTCGTTCATGCCCAGCACGCAGACCATGCGAAACGGCACCGCACGCAACGGCACCATGCCGCAGAAGGTGATGCCGCCGGCGAGGAACGGCTGGCGTTCGCTGGCCGAGTCGAGTGCGCTGCGCAGCATGTCGCGCACGGCGGGCCATGAGAGGTGGCGGTCTTCGGCGAGCGGTGCTTCGCTGGTGCAGGTTTCCGCGGCCTCGAACTGCGCGAACACACTACGCAGCCCGTCCACGGCGCGTTGTTCGTCGGGCGCGTCCATGGCGGGTGCGATGAGCAGGTCGACCATGCGGTTGAGGCGGATCTGCCAGTCGCCCGGTGTGGCAGCTTCCGCCAAGGCGTCGGCGATCTTCGACAGCGTGTTTTCGAAGCGCCAGAGCTTGCCGAGTGCGGCGGTTATGCCGCCTTCCAGATCGGCCCAGGGCGCGACGCCGTCGGTCAGCGTTTCCTCGTCGGACTGGGCCACGCCGAGCAGCAGGCGGTCGAGGCCGAAACGCCAGCTGTTCTGTTCGAACGCCCCGGCGCCGAGCTGGGCGCGATGGGTTTTGTCGCGGCCCCAGCGTATGCCGGCCTGGCCGATCCAGTCGGTGATCGCATCCAGTTCGCCGGCCGACAGACCGAAGCGGCGCATCACGGCCGGCACGGCGAGCAGGTCGAGCAGCGCGCTGGCTTCCCAGCGCCAGAGCGGTAGATCGAGCAGGGCGGATACGCAGGTCACGATCGGGTGCGCGGCCGAGCGTGCGCGATCGGCCAGTCCGAACGGCAGATAGCGATCCGCCGGCGCGCCGCCAAATACGGCTTCGATAGCCGGGGCGTAGGCGGCGACGTCCGGCAGCATGACGATGATGTCGCGCGGCGCGAGCCGGTCTTTGGTCTCGATCTCGCCGGCCGCGACGCGTTTGTCGTCGGCTGCCAGGCGGTCGAGCAGTTGATCCTGCAGCACCTGAATCTCGCGCAGGGGGCTGTGACAGGCGTGTACTTCCAACGAGGTGTCGTCGTCGGCCATGCCCTGGATCGGATCGCTACAATCGAGCTGAATGATATCGGTCTGAATACGATGTAACAGGCTGTCGTGGCCGGGTGCGTCGTAGGCCATGAGCTCGCCCAGCTCCGGCTCGATCATGCCCGCGAACTCGTCTGAATAGAGTACCCGCAGCGTGTCGCGGGCCATGCGCCCGAGCGCGCCGAGCAGTCGGTGGCCCGTTTCCACCGCGGCTTCGCCCGGCAGCAGGGTATCGCCGTCGTCGGTGGTCGGCAGATCGAGTGCGAGCCGGCCGGTGGTCACGTCGCCCCAGTAGGCCTCGCTGGGGTTGGGCAACAGGAAATGCACGTCGATATGTTCGGCCAGCGCATAGAGCAGCCGCAGGTGATCGGGCGCGAGCGCAACGAGGCCGAAGCAATAGAGTTTGTCCGGGCAACAGGCGACGACGCGCCGTTGCAATGTCTCGTCGTCGCGCAGGCGGGTGATGAAGTCGGTGAGCACGCGAGCGCGATGGCGGCGGCCGAGTCGGCTTTCATGGGTGAGCCAGCGCCAGACCTGGGCCTGCCAGCGGCCGGGGTTGTCTGCCGGGGTTTCGCCGTCTTCCCAGCGCGCGAGCATGTCGGCGCGATAGATCAGGTACTTGTCGAAAACGTCTGCGAGTTGGCGAGCGAGCTGGTAGCGGCGTACTTCGTCGACCGGATCGCCGAGATAGTCGGCAACGGCCGGGATTTCTGTCGCCATTGCAGGCAGTGCCGCGTAGAGATGCCAGGGCAGGCAATCGGCCTCGAAGTGCTTGCCTGTCGCTACCTCCGCATCGCGCACCGTTCGCAACAGATTCCATATCCAACCGCCGGGCAGGGCGATATCCAGATTGGCGGCGATGCCTTCGCTTTCCGCGAGCTGGATCGACAGCCAGCGGCCAATGCCGGGGTTGGGGGCGAGCACGGTATCGACAGCCAGCGGCGAGACCGGACGTTCGGGCGACGGCTGGCGCAGCGCGCCGAACAGTTCGGCCAGACGGGCCAGGTCGTTGTGATGATAGAGATAGAACATGATCGCGGCGTGTCGATCGGCGTCCGAAAAAGCGAGGGCCCGAGTCTAGCGCGCATGGTGGGTCATGCGGCGACCCGGTCGACCGCTGGCGTGTTTTCTCTGCGTATCCGGTTCTCGAGGCTGGTTGTCGACAGGTAGCGCGGGAGGACGTTGAAGCGGCGTGGCTTTATGGTCGCTTCGGCGCGATGAACGAGAGCTTGGAGCGTCGGCTTGCTCGTCTGAAGGAAGCGAGCTATATTCAAAACATGACGACTGAGTCAAACGTCATGTATGGCGTCCGGCAAGAACAATAACGGCATGCGATCGCGACATGCGGTCGGAAACGGAGGGGACATGAAGAACACGACACGCGCATTGATGGCGAGCGCGCTCACGGTGATCGGCTTGCAGGCTAACGCCGCGGACGACAGCATCACCATCGCCCACGTCGCCGGCTTTACCGGCCCGCTCGAGGCCTACACCCAGCAGCTTCAGCACGGCATGGAACTGGGCTTCGAATACGCGACCGATGGCAGCAACGAGTTGCTCGGCAAGAAGATCAATCTGATTACCAAGGACACCCAGCTCAAGGCGCCGCGTGCGCGGGCACTGTTGGCCGAGGCCTATACGCAGGACGACGCGACGATCGCAGTCGGCGACGTGTCTTCCGGTGTGGCGCTGGCCATGCTGCCGGTCGCGGCCCAGTACCAAAAACTGCTCATTCCGGAAGGCGTGGCCGATTCGATTACGGGCGCGAACTACAACCGCTATGTCGTACGCGTGGGCCGCAATTCCTCGCAGGATGCGATTTCGAATGCGGCAGCGGTGGCCGACGAGGGCGTTTGCATCTCCACGCTGGCGCAGGACTATGCCTTCGGCCGTGATGGTGTCGCGGCCTATACGAAGGCGGCGAAAGCCCGCGGTGCGGAGATCGTGAAGGAGGTGTATCTGCCGGCGGAGACGACCGATTTCACGGCCGCCGCCCAGCGCCTGTTCGACACGCTCAAGGGCCGCGATGACTGTGAAGAGAAATATATCTTCACGATCTGGGCCGGCAAGGGTAACCCCATGAGCCGTATCCAGGATCTGCAGCCCGAGCGCTTCGATATCAAGCTCACCACGGGCGGCAACATCATTCCCGCGCTGGTTGCCTACAAGCAATTCCCGGGCATGGAAGGCGCGACTTACTACTATTACGAGAACCCGAATAACGACGTGAACGACTGGCTGGTCGAACAGCACCAGGCACGGTTCGACGGCCCGCCGGACTTCTTTACCGCGCAGGGCATGGCTCAGGCGATGGCGATCGTGGCCGCCATCAAGAAAGCCGGCAGCACCGATACCGAAGCGCTGATCGAGGCTTTCGAGGGTCTGGACTTCGAGTCGCCCAAGGGCACGATGCATATCCGGGCCGCCGACCATCAGGCGATGCAGCCGATGTATCACTTCAAGATCAAGGTCGAGGACGGTGTCGAATGGGCCGTGCCGGAGCTGGTGCGCGAGATTCCCGCCAGCGAGATGGAGATTCCGGTAGACAACGGCTGAACAGGTTTCGGGGGAGAAGCGGAGCCGGTCGCCTGCGGGCGGCCGGTCATCCGTCATCTGCCGGCGGCTGATCAAGGACATATGAGTTCTTCACACACAACGCCACGGACGCTGCTCGAAGCGCGTGATCTGACCATCCGTTTCGGTGGCCACACGGCGGTCGACGCGGTCAGCTGCGCCTTCGATAACGGCACGCTCACTGCGATCGTTGGCCCCAATGGCGCGGGCAAAACCACGTTCTTCAATCTGCTGTCCGGTCAGCTCATGCCCACGGCCGGCAAGCTGTGGTTCGACGGCCAGGACATCACCCGCACGAAGGCGCCGAAGAGAGCGCAGATGGGCATCGGTCGTGCTTTTCAGCTCACCAATCTGTTCCCGGAACTGAGCGTGCGGGAAAACATGTGGCTGGCTGCGAGTGCGCGCACCGGCGCCGGACTGGTCATGCACCGGCTGGCGGATGGTTATGGCGATATTCGCGACAAGGTCGACCACTATCTCGCACGCGTGTCGCTGGCCCATCGCGGGGACTGGCTCGCCGCGACTCTGCCGCATGGCGACCAGCGCAAGCTGGAGGTCGGCATGCTCCTCGCACTGGAGCCGCGGGTATTCATGTTCGACGAGCCGACAGCCGGCATGAGCGTGGACGAGGTCCCGGTGATTCTCGATCTGATCCAGGCGATCCGCGAAACGCGGGACAAGGTGGTTCTGCTGGTCGAGCACAAGATGGACGTGGTGCGCTCGTTGGCGGATCGCATCATCGTCCTGCACGAGGGACGACTGCTCGACGAGGGCGAGCCCGAAAAGGTGATTGCCTCGCCGCTGGTGCAGCAGGCGTATCTTGGCGAGGTGCTGGATGCGCCGGAAACCGAGTCGCCAGAGGCCTCGGCATGAGCGCGCCGTTGTTGACCATGGAAGGCGTGCATACGCACATCGGCCATTACCACATCCTGCAGGGCGTGGATCTGACGCTGCCGCGCGGCGAGCTTACCGTGCTGCTTGGCCGCAACGGCGCAGGCAAGACCACGACGCTGCGTACGATCATCAATCTCTGGCAGGCGTCCAAAGGGCGGATCGTGTTCGATGGCCAGGACATCACGAACTGGCGTACGCCCAGAATCGTGCGCCAGGGCATTGGTTATGTGCCGGAGAACATGGGCATATTCTCGCTGCTGACCGTGCAGGAGAATATGCGCCTCGCCGCCGAACGCCGGCATTTCGATACGGCGCGGCTGGACTGGATATTTGGTTTGTTCCCGGCGCTGAAGAAATTCTGGACCACGCCAGCGGGGCTGCTCTCCGGCGGCCAGAAGCAGATGCTGTCGATTGCGCGCGCGATCATCGAGCCGCGCGCATTCCTGATCATCGACGAACCCAGCAAGGGATTGGCGCCGGCGATCATCAAGGATCTGGTGCAGGCGATCCGTGAACTCAAGCAGACCGATACGACCATCCTGCTCGTCGAGCAGAACTTCAGCTTCGCCCGGGCGGTGGGTGACCATGTCGCGGTGATGGACGATGGCCGCGTGGTGCATGCGGGCAGCATGTCTGATCTCGCTGACGACACCGAACTGCAGGGGCGGCTGCTTGGCCTTAGCCTCGACGCCCATGCCTAGGAGTGCAGCCAATATGAATGTTGCCGAGCAGACCGACCGGGCTGCATTGGGGGACAGGATTCGCCAGGCGCTGGACGCGCGGCCGCATTACCTGCTGTTGGCGTTGGTCGCGGCGATCGGTGTGGCGATCATGCCCTGGCATGTCTGGTTGTCGTTGACCGTTGCCGGGTTGGCGATGGGGTTGATCCTGTTTGTGGTGTCATCGGGTATGACGCTGATCTTTGGCCTGATGGGCGTGCTCAATCTTGCCCACGGCGCGTTCATCACGGTCGGCGCGTATGTCGGCGGCACGGTGTTCCTCATGCTCGCCGGTTGGGCGCCGCTGGCAGCGGTATCCCAGGCGCTGCTGATCTTTCCGGCCGCACTGGCCACGCTCGTTGTGGCTGGCCTGCTCGGCTTCGTGTTCGAGCGAGTCATCGTGAAGCCGGTCTACGACGATCATCTGCGCCAGATTCTGGTCACCGTGGGTGGGGCGATCGTGATCACCCAGTTGATCATCGTGTTCTGGGGCGCACACGAGATCCCGTTACCGCGGCCGGAGGTGCTGCGCGGTGCATTCGTGGTTGGCGGCGTCGCGTTCGAGAAGTATCGGTTATTCGCGGTCGGGGCGGGACTGGCCGTCTATTGGGGCATGCTCGCGGTGATCCAGTACACGCGCGTCGGCCTGCTCATCCGCGCGGGTGTCGAGAACGGCGAGATGGTTCAGGCACTGGGCTATCGCATCAAGCTTCTGTTCATCGCGGTGTTCGCGGTGGGGTCCGCTCTGGGCGCGTTCGGCGGCGTGCTCTGGGGCTTCTATGAAGAGTTGATCCACGTCGAGCTGGGCCAACAGCTGCTGGTCGACGTGATCATCGTGATCATCATGGGCGGTCTGGGTTCGATTACCGGCTGTTTCTACAGCGCGCTGGTGGTGGGCCTTCTTACCAACTACATGGGTTTCGTTGCGCCGACGTTTTCAGAGTTCTCCAGCATCGTGCTGATGGTGTTGGTGCTGATGTGGCGGCCACAGGGACTCATTCCCGTGGTGAAGGTCTGATGATGCGCCTGCTTTCCGGGGATACGCCGCGCAGTCCCGCATTGACGGTGCTGCTCGTGATCATCGTGCTCGCGCTGGCCTTTGCGCCGTTCCTGTTTCCCGGCCCGCTCGCGTATCGCACCTATTCGTCGATCTGCCTGTTCACGATGCTGGTGCTCAGCTACGACATACTGCTCGGCTATACGCGCATCATTTCTTTCGCGCACGCGATGTTCTATGGCATCGGTGCGTATGCGATGGCGATCTCGCTGCGTGATCTGGGCGGCGGCTGGGGCGCGATTGGCGTCGGCCTTGCCGCCGGGCTGGCGACCGCGCTTGCCGTGGCGTTCGTTATCGCGTTGTTTTCGCTGCGCGTACGGGCGGTGTTCTTCGCGCTGGTGACGCTGGCGGTCGCGGTGGGCTTCATGACGCTGGTCTCGAAGCTGTACCACTTCACGGGCGGTGAGGACGGTATCGCTTTCCAGGTGCCGTTCGTGCTCGGGCCGGGCTATACCCTCACCGACGAGCCGGTGCCGGGGTTCAATCTCATCGGCTTTCTCACCTCGGGTGACTTCGCCGGGGCGTGGTTCGACGTGCGTACCAGCGGCATGGTGCTGATCTATTACGTGCTGTTCGTTGCGGCCGTGTGCATATTCTTCGCGCTGCTACGGATGATGAACTCGCCGTTCGGGCGGGTATGCAAGGCAATCCGTGAGAACGAGTTCCGGGCCGAGGCGCTGGGTTATCGAACGGTGGCATTTCGTACGATCAATGTCTGTATATCGGCGATGATCGCGGCCTTCGCCGGTGCGCTGGCGGCTTTGTCGCTTCGCTATATCAATCCAGAGTCGACGCTATCGTTCGACCTGATGGTGAACGTGTTGCTGATTACGGTGATCGGCGGCATGGGCACGCTCTACGGGGCGATCGTCGGCACCGCGCTGTTCGTGTTGGCCGAGACTTATCTCCAGAGCCTGCTGGCGGTGGCGCACGAGGCGAGCGCTTCGTTGCCCCTCGTGCATGCGATGCTCGACCCGGAACGCTGGTATCTCTGGCTCGGGCTGCTGTTCGTGCTCAGCGTGTATTTCTTCCCCCGAGGCATCGTCGGCCAGCTGCGATTGCGCAGCGAGAGTCGACGCCGACGTGTCGGCGCCGATATCAATCCGGGCCCAGCGACGGATCCGAAAGAAACGCGCGGATAGCCGCGATCTCGTGGTCGCGCATGAGCGCGGGCGCGTGACCGGCGTCCGGTATTTCGAGCACTTGCGTGTCCGGCTTGAGTTCGACCATGCGATCGAGCGTCTCCGATGCAAGCAGATCGGACTGCCCGCCGCGAATGACCAGCGTCGGGATATCGATCGCCGACCATAGCGACCACAGTTCGACGTCCGCCTCGACGGGCTGGTCGAACGCCGATGCAATCTTCGGGTCGTAGTGGGGCACCACGCGGCCGTCTTCCATCCGGTGCGAATGGTGGGCCAGATGCTGCCACTGCGTCTCGTCGAGCGGACCGAAGCTGGCATGGATATCCGCCAGGTGCGCCTGGTAGTCCGCGACTGTCTCGAAGGTAGGGGTTTCGCGCACGTATTCGCCGATCCGGTTAAGCGACGCTGCGCTGATCTGCGCACCGATGTCGTTGAGGACCAGGCGACGTATCGGGTTGTGCGGCTGCGCTCCCAGCATCATGCCGACCAGCCCGCCCATGGATGTGCCGACCCAGTCGACGCTTGGCGACGGGCGAGAGGGCTCGTCGGGCAGCGGGGCGGTGATATGGCTGAGCAGTGTGGCGTTGTCCCGCAGGTACTGGTCGTAGTTGTAGTGCTCGCGCTGTTCCAGCCAATCGCTGTGCCCGCGACCCGCGGCATCGGGGCAATAGACCTGGTACGTGTCAGAAAGCGCGCTCGCCAGCGCATCGAAATCGCGCCCGTTCCGTGAGAATCCGTGTGCACAAACCAGCGGTCGCGCATGGTGCAGTGCACTCCAGACTGTGCAGCTGATGCGGTGAAAACCTGTAGGGTTCAGGCAATATAGCTTGGAAATCGAAATAGTCATAGCAAATCAACCAGATACAAATGGGTTGTCTTGGTTCGAAAAGAAGTCGTTTCACCTGCAAAAGATAAACTGAAACAGTGGTTCACTAACGGGTTGCAGCTCTAAAAAAAATACTATAAACAGTAACTCGTGACTTATGACTCACTAGTCACTGCAGGGGGAGTATTCAGCATCGACCATCAGACGGCCATCATTCGGGTGCCACGAAAGTGTGCGCACGAGGCAGGGAAAGGCCAGCTGGCGGTGCGAGCGGGAAACGGGAAGAGCCTCTGACAAGAGTGCCAGCCCGGCTCACGATGCCCGCGACAGGCATGCGGAGTACTCAAGAACAATATCCAAGGGATTCCCGTTGTAACGGAGGGGAGAAACAAGAAATGATCCGCGATATCAAAAAAGCAATCGAGGCGAAACAGCCCGGTCGTCTGGGGCATCTGCCCCGTGTGATCGGCGTATCCGCGTTGGCCGCTCTCGGCTGCGCGACCACGGCCAATGCGGCCATCGAAACTGATTTCGGGGTGGACTACCGGGCCACGGGTTTCTATGTGCAGTCCGATTCGTTTGCGGTGCCGGCGCCGACCAACGCCGGCCAGCGTCTGGACGATCAGACCGATCCGGACGATGGCGACAACGGTTTCGCGCACTACCTGCGCTTGAAGGCGAATCTCAAGCATGAAGAGACGGGCGTCGAGGTTCATACCCGTATCGAACTGGCGGGCGATCGCTGGAGCGGCGACGACCGCGGCTATACCGGCACGAGCGGCCAGGCCTTCAACAACACGAATCGCGGCGACAACGTTCGTCTCGACCTGGGTTTTGTCCAGATTCCCTTCAAGTTCGGCCTGCTGCGTGTCGGCCGTCAGGAAGCCAACTGGAACAACTGTTTCCTCGTTTGCGATGATCGTCGCGACCGTGCGCTGTTCCTGACCAAGCTGGGTAATATCAGTGCGTTTATCGGCTATGACCGCCGTCAGGACAGCGACCAGTTCTACAACGAAGACAACGGCGACCAGATCTTTCCGGGTTTCGTCGCTCCGTTGTGGGATAGCGGCTGGTCGCTCGGCTTCCTGTATGTGCATTACCTGAACAGCTACAACGGCGACCTCGTCGACACGGATCCCGTGCTGATCGATACCGACGGTGATGGCATTCCGGACGCCGCCGCAGACGGTTCCACGGGCGTGCGCAGCGCCTATGCGTTGTCGAACGCCAACCTGTTCTCGCCCTACATGCAGGGCAAGGTCGGTCCGCTGGATATCGCCTTCGGTGGTAACTACTTCAGTAACGGCAACGTGAACGCCAACCAGACCCCGGAAGACGGTGATTTCTTCACCGACGACTCCTATGCGGGCTACTTCCGGATCGGCGCCGACGTCGGCATGTTCGAACTCAAGGGCCAGTACGTCGGCACTTGGGACGGCGGTCTGATCTCGTCGGGTTTCGATACCTACTCGAGCCTGATCAACTCCAGCCCCGAGTCCACGGCCAACCCGACCAGCCTCTACCGCATGGGCGGTTTCCTGGGTCGCGAAGGCTACGACCAGTCGCTGATCATCGGCAGTGTGGCGGTCAACGTCACGCCGAAGTTCGCCCTTCGCGGCGCGCTGGGTTCGCTGGATATCGATGTCCCCGGCGTGGGTAGTGACTCCAGCACGGTCTATGACCTGCAGGCGAGCTACCAGCTCAATGAAGTGGTTCGGACCTGGGCCACGCTCGGCATGCTCAAGGAAAACGATGTCGGCACGCTTAGCGGCAACAGCCTTGTCGGCACCTTGCCGAATGGCGGCAGCTTCGCGGATGACCGTGTGATCGCGGGCAGCGTGAATCTTGGCGTCGAATTCTAAGAGTCAGTAATCTTGAGGGGCCTTCGTTCGCGAAGGCCCCTGTTTTTTTGGAGTACTTGTTTTGTCGGATCTTCTAGCAAAGCGGCTTTGTTCGGTGGCGCTGTCGGTACTCGCCGTGTCCTTCGTGAGTGGTTGTGCCACCAACGGTTCGCCTTCCGGTGATGAAGGACAGATGCCATTGGCCGATTCCGAGGCCGCTTTCGGCTATGAGCAGACTGAATGGGGCAAGCCGTTCTGGGAGCGGTGGATGGACGAGGCGCGTGCTCAGGGCCGTGCCTCGGTAGTCGGACAGAACCCGACGGCGGGCGCACCCGCGCAGGTGGGAGGTGGATCGGCTGCCATGCCGGTCGCCATGCGTCCGGACTTGGATGGTCTGCGCCCGAAATTGGGCGTCTATATCGCGGCGGACCAGCGAGACTCGCTATCTGCCTATCGCCTGATGAATACGCTTGATCGCTATGCGGCAGCGAATGGACTGACGCTGGTCAAGCCGAACGAACTCGATGAATCCGTGGGCGGCTCGGATGCCTGCGGCGCAGCGACGCCGATGGGCTGCCCCGAACTGCTCGGCATCTTTCCGGGTATCCGGGCCTTGCTCGTATTGGATATCAATTCCACGAGCGGCGGTGTAGCGCAGGTGCGCGCCCGAATGGTCGATACCGATTTCGGTATCGAGTACGACGCCGTCAGCACCGAACTTGCGCTGCGTGCCAAGACGTTGGGCGATGGGTCCGACGTTACGGTGTGGAGTGACCACGTCCTGGGTACAGCGGCGGATCGTATTTCGATAGCGCCGTGGTTTGCACACAGCTTTGCCCTCAATGGCGAAGATATGTATATCAACGCAGGGCGCAGCTCCGGTCTTGAAGCCGACAGCACGCTGGCGGTGCACGGCGAGGGCTCGGTGGTTCGTTCACCGGCCGGGCGCATCATCGCGTGGGAGCCGGGCCCTGAAGAGGGTCGGATCCGCATCAAGCAGTTCGTGGGTCAGAACGTGGCGGTCGCCGAACAGGTTTCGGGCCGTATGCCAACGCCAAAGGATCGCCTGACGCTGGTGGAGTAGTTCGCGGTTTTCAGATGGGCCACCGATTCGAGGTCGTTTCCATCGACGGTCTGCGAGATTTTAAGCGTTCGACAACGCTGAGATCAGCTCCAGTTCGCCACAGATGGACGTCTGCAGGCTTTGCCAGTCGAGAGTCACGCCAGGAGTTCGGCGCCGCCGAGTGCCGTCGGTGACTGGCCTGCGGCTAAATCCATCATTTAGGCACTTGAGAATAAAAAAAGCCGGGAAGCGTTATCGCTATTCCCGGCTTTGATTCCTGGTCCTCTGCGTGACCAGGCGAACAAGATACGAACTACTCCGCGTTCTTGTTGTGCTCCTCGATACGCTGCGACAGCTCCTTGCTCTCGGCGCTTGCGCCGTGCGCCGCATGGCCCGAAGCCTGCGTATTATCATCGAGATCCGAGCTCGCCGCGCTGTCGGCATTTAGCGAGCCGCCGCTCTGATTGAACCGCTTCACATCACTGGACAGCGCGCCGTCGCGCTGAGCGCCCATGGCGGCTTCGCCTTCCATGCGGGCCGAGCCGTTCAGGTTGCCGGTGGTTGTGCCGGCGCGAGCCGCACTTTCTTCCTTGAGCGACGCGCGATTTTCGTTGAACGTATTCACGTCCTCTGCAATCGCCTCGGCCTTGGTCTGTTCGTCTTCCATGTGATGGCCGGCCAGAGCGCTGCCGAATACCCCAAGGGTGCCGGCGCAAACCAGACCGTAAGCCACTAACTGCCTCTTGTATCCCGATTTCTGCATTTGTTTCTCCTGAGAGGCCGGCATTGCAGCGCGCGGCGGCAGCGGCCTCGTTTATTGTCATGCCCGGTCTGCCGTACGCCATTGTTGCGTTCAGCCGCCGGTAAGTCGGCCCCACACCGACCTAGTTCGAGTATAACTCGATTGCGCACAAAAAAGCCGGAAGCCAAGGGCCTCCGGCTCTTTCGCTAACGCGAGTTTCTAGTGCTTAGAAACGCACGCTGTTCAGGCTGCCACCGCTCTGGTTATAACGGGTCAGCTCAGCAGCCAGTTCCTGCGCCTGCGGATCGGCCGAATGGTTGTCGGCGTTCGCAGGCATGTGCGTGGACGGCACCAGACCATCGGTGGCGCTGGCGTTGTAGGCGTCTAGGTCAGCGCTCAGCTGACGCGTCTGCTGTGCAACCTGCTGCGGTGCCTCATCGGCGGGGACGTGGGTCTCCGGCAGGCGACCTTCGGTGTCCTGCTTGTTATGCGCGTCCAGGTCGGCGGCCAGAGCATCAGCCATCGGATGAGCCTGCGGGCTCGTGGTGGCGGTCGTTGCCTGGTCGGCACGCGCGTTCATGGCTTCAACCGCTTCGGACTGTGCGAAGCCCAAGGTCGAGAAGCCGAGAAGGCTGGCCAGAACAGCGACGGAAGCGATACGGGTCACAGTGCGATTTTGCATGTCTGTCTCCTTGAAGGACGCTACGCTCGATATTCGATAGCGGCGTAGACAAAAGTCGTATTGAAAATTGGTACGCGACTAAAGTTAGTGGCAGATCGCTGTATATTCAAGGAATGCACTGCAACAAAATTGGGGTTTATCGCTACGGCTCTCATTTGCAAAGAAAAAATTATCGAAATTAAATTTCGTAAATCGACTAACTGCTGTATAACGCAACGAACGCGCGCGGATTCCGCCAGCAAATGAAGAGGGTTAACATCGCGGAAGTGCGCGGTGGTGGCGCGTGAAAGTGCCGTCGCCAGGTGTGTTATCCGCCGCTGCGAATCAGGCTTTTCGTAGTTGTGGATTTGGTGGTGGGAAGGGCGGACGGGTATCTAAGCGTGGTCGGTCGCCACGGCCTCGATACGTAACGGTCGCAACATAGGCTAAACGTGTTGAGGGAACTCGGCGCCTCGACGTCGAGCGTGCGATCAGTGCTCGCGCAACGCCTGTTTGGTGATCTTGCCCACGGCATTACGCGGCAGTGCGTCGAGCCATTCGAACCGTGCCGGAACCTTGTACGAAGCCAGTTGCTTGCGGCAGAAGTGTTTCAAATCGTCATCGCTGGGTTGTGCGGCGCTCGGACGGAGCACGAGCCATGCCTTGCCGACTTCGCCCCAGCGGGCGTCCTGCACACCGGTGACGGCCAGTTCCGCGAGTGCGGGGTGGTGCTCGAGCACTTTTTCGACCTCGGCGGGATAGACGTTTTCCCCACCGGAGATGAACATGTCCTTGCGACGATCGACGATGGTGTAGCAGCCATCGGCATCGCAGCGGGCGATATCGCCGCTTCGCAGCCAGCCGTCAGCGGTGAATGCGTCGGCCGTGGCTTCAGGCTGCTGCCAGTAGCCGGGCGTGACGCCGGGTCCACGGATCAGCAATTCCCCGGCTTCGCCTGTGGGCACGTCTCGTTCCTCGGCGTCGACGATCCGCGTTTCGGCCAGGAGCTGGGGGCGGCCTACAGAGCCGATCTTGTCGAGCACGTCGGCAGTATCGAGCAGGAACACGGTCGGGCCGGTTTCGGTCATGCCCATGCCCGTACGCACATGGATTCCGTGCTCGACAAATCGCCGCGCCACCGGCAACGAGAGCGCCGCGCCGCCGCAACCCCAGGAGCGCACGCGCGCGAGGCGCTCGCCGCTAAAACCGGGTTGCTCCAGCAATGCCTGGTAAACCGCGGGGACGCCGAAGAAGACGGTTGCCCGCTGCTCCAGCACGTCTAGCGCCTGTTCCGGCGCGAACTGGCGCGATACGAGCACGGTGCCCCCGGCGAGCAGGAGCGCGCTGGAATACAGGTTGATACCGGCGGTATGAAACACCGGAAGCACGTTCAGCAGCACGTCGTCGCCGGTCAGTCCGATGGCCAGCCCGATGTTGAGATAGTTGGCGAGCATCATCCGGAAGGTCTGGATCACGCCCTTCGAGCGGCCTGTCGTGCCGGCGGTATAGAGCAGATACCAGGTCGCGTCCGGGTCGCGCGGGGCGCAGATGGACAGATCGGGCGCTACGTCGGACAGGTCCTGATCATAGTCGCGGGCATCGGTCGCGGGGTCGCCGATTGCGATCCGCAGGCAGCGTGTACGCGGTGTCGCCAGATTACGGGCGACCGGCGTGAACTCATCGCCATGGACGAGCGCGGCGGGGTCGCAATCGTCGAGCAACGCGGCGAGCTCCGCCTCGGCGAGGCGCCAGTTCAGCGGCACGAGTATCAGGCCGGCCTTTGCGCAGCCGTACAACATGGCGAAGAACTCGGCGCGGTTGTAACCGAGATAGACGATACGGTCGCCCGGCTCGAGCTCCCATCGCTCGGTGGCGGCCGCCGCGAAACGGGCGGCCCGCTCGTTCAGGCCCGCATAGGAGTAGCGCTGTCCGCTCGCCAGATCCTCCAGCGCGATACGCGTCGGCGTGACGCGGGCACGGTGGCCGAGCAGGTCGAACATCTCCATGGCTCTCTCCGTTTGCGCGTTAGTGGTTATTGTCCTCGATCGCCGCGGTGCGGGCACGTCGCGCGCGGGCTCATGCCGGATCGTGCCAGCGAAGACACAGGGCGTTCCAGACATAGCCGATACCGGCCGCGACCAGCACCGCCAGTTCGTTATGGTGCAGGCGGCCCGCTTCGCGCGCGAGCATCAGACTCAGAATCTGGTCGACCTGGCCGATGTGCCCGTGATGTTCGAGATAGATCGATCGCTCCGGTGGCAGATCGAGCAATGCCAATACCTCTTTGTGCGCGCTGCGTTTCATGTGCAGCAGGGCGAGATAGGCGATATCCGAAAGCGCAGCATCGGACCGGGTAACCGCTTCGCGAATGACCTGCAGAAAGTTGCGCACTGAGCACTCGCCGAGCCGTCGCTTCATGCCCGCCGGGTCGGTGACCGTCAGGCGGTAATCGCCAAGCGTGGCTACGGTGATAGGCGCCTTGGTGCCGCCGACGGGCACCAGAACATCTCGTGACAAGGCCCCGTCAGTAATGATCGAACTACCGAGAATCTCGTGGCCAGGTGCATCGGCCTGGATGATGGCGGCGCCGGCACCCGCCGCGAGGTTGTACATGAAGCGCACGTTGGGGTCGCGGTAGTCGATGAGATCGCCATTTCGATACCCGCCAGCCACCAGCACGGTCCGGACATGCGGGTCGGCCACGATCAGGTCGCGGGCGAGCTTCAAGGCGAGTACACCGGTACCGCACTTCTGACCGACATCGAAAGCGTAGGCATTGTGCGCGCCGAGCTCGTGGGCGAGATTGATCCCGCTCGTCCAGACCGGATATTCCTTGTATTCCTCGGTGATCGAGATGACGACATCGATCTCGCGCGCATGGATGCCGGATTCGTCGAGCGCCCGCCGGGCGGCGTGCAAGGCCATTGTCGTCGGATGATCCTGCTCGTCTGCGGCGGGTTTTTGTAGCAGGCCGAGCTTCTCCGTGATGACCTGGAGCGGTAGGGCGCTCGCCTGTGCAATCTCGTCCGCGCTGATCCGGCCACTGGGAATGTATACCCCCAGGCCCGTCACGCAGGCGCGGGGCATTAATCTCGGTCCGCCGGTCGGGCGATGCCGTTGCGGATGAAGTCCATCACGGCATCGAGCTCCGCGTCACCGAGCCCGTTTTCGGCCCACAGGCCGTAGCGCAGTCCAAGAAAATGGCCGACGCCCATGAGAATCCAGACCCACACTTCCAGATTGCCGTCGCGGATCTCGCTCTTCTCGACGGACTTTTCGAGGGCGCTTATATAGCCGCGCGCAAAATCCATGTAATAGTCGCGATAGATCTGCTCGTCCACGAACAGCGATTCCTGAACCACGCGGTATAGGTTCTGGCGCTGCGACACGAAACGCATGAAAGCCGCGATGCCCTCGCGTTCGGCTTCCAGTCGCGACAGATCCTGCGGGATGGAGTGGGTGAGCATCCTTCGTAGCTCCCGGCCCATATGCCGCACCAGTTCGCCCAGCACCTCTTCCTTGTTCTGGAAATAGAGATAGAAAGTGCCTTGAGCGACGCCCGCACCGCGGGTGATATCGCTGATCGAGGCCCGAAAGAAGCCCGATTTGCCGAAGGCTTCCTCGGCCGCGCCGAGAATTCTCTGGCGGGTCGCTTCGCCACGGGCGGTCATCGGCTTCAGTGACGCACTGTCGCTGCTCGGCATGGCAAAGGTGACTAGTGATGCATGTTTCAGTTGGATGCTAGCTGTCCTCTACAAATACTGTCAATCAGGCGCATACGGGCGCGGTGCAGGGGGACGCTCGCGCAATGCGGAATTCGTCTTTGGAGCTACCGACAACCGCAATCGAAACAGGGCCACCAGCGGTCAGGTAATACGTCGGCGGTTGCATGCGACGGCAGCGGTGGTTGCCTGGCTCGTCGTCGACCGCCCCGTGTATCACGGTTGCTGATCGATCCCCGCGATGGGTGCGAGGTTTTCGCTGGGAAAACGGTTGATGGCAGTGAGCGCAAGGTAATGGTCTCGTGGCTCCTCGAGGGGTGAGGTCCATCGAGTGCTGGTTTGACTGCTCAACTCCCCGTCTACTCGGGCACCTTTGATCGCGACTGCCACCAATAACAGGTCGAGATATACATCGCCTTGCGTTAGTCTAGCGGCGCGCAAAGCACGCCCCGGTAGCTCAGCAGGATAGAGCAGCCGCCTCCTAAGCGGCAGGTCGCAGGTTCGACTCCTGCTCGGGGCACCAATAAAAAATGCCGGCCTAGCGCCGGTATTTTTTATTGGTTTTTTGGATAGGGTTGAACCTGCGACAGATAGAAAAGCATGGTTCGACGGGTTCGCGCAGCGAATCCGAACCGCGGAGCGTAGCGACGCGGGCCCGAAGGGTGAGCGGCGCAGCCGCGAATACTCCTGCTCGGGGCACCATTGCTAAGAGCGGCCGTAGCGCCGCTCTTAGCAATGGTTCTGCAACACGTGTCGAACCTGCGACAGGCAGACAAGCGGGTTCGACGGATTCGCCTAGCGAATCCGAACCGCGGAGCGTAGCGTCGGGTCCGCTCGAGCGCTGTTATCTCGCCGAGATGGGCGAATCAATTCGAACGTACCTTTTCAGAGTTCGTACTGTTCGCGCGCGTAGTCGCCAAGGCCCACCGCATCCAACCGTGCCATCGGCGCGAGGAAGGTGACGTGGACGACGCCGGGATCACGCCCGATTTCCACGCCGCCGTTTATCGTGGCGCGATTGCGAATCTCTGGAACGCTTAACCCCAGAAGCGTGGCTGCACGGTTGAGGCCGTTAGTGATCGCGTCGTTCATATTGGCGGCAGTGCCGATCACTGATATCGGCGCGACGTCCTCCACGGCGTCCATGCCCCATCTGGCGGCAAGACGTGCGCCCTTGGCTTTTTCGGCGGCGGTGAACGGCCGCGCCATGGGTGGGAGATCTTCGAGCAGCGGAAACAGCACGGGCCCGTCGATGGGATAGTTCTTTACGACCTCCACCTGCAGCGTCACGCTGCCGGAGACGTCCATGGTATGTCCGGCAATTTCGCCGTCGCCCTGACCGGCATGCATGTCGCCCATGTAGATGCCGCCCCCTTTGACCTTTACCGGTGCGACAAGGATCGCGCCGGCGCGGACTGCGTCGATATCCATATGCCCGTCGGTCTTGTGTTCGGCGAGCTGTTCCGCAGTGAGCGCGTACTCATGCGGTGCGCCGACGAGAAACGCGCCGAAATCACCCCCGTTGTGTGAATCCGGCATGGCGGTCGATGGGCAGGTGCCGAGCTGACCCAGGAAAGGACGCATGCGCACCAGCAGGCCGGGCATATCGGACGGCGCATAACTCAGGATCGAATGCTGCCGGCTCGCATCGGGCAGGGCCGCATAGTGGTTGGCGTCCTGTGCCATGGTTTCAGCCGCAGACGCCGGCAGCGTTACGCCAACCTGGCGGGTGTCGTCGAAAGTCACGGTGTAGCCGTGCACAATCTCGAAAGGGGTGACTGTGTTGCCACAGTTGTCGCATTTGACCGAATCCTGACCGATGCCCTCGACATGTGTTTCGGGCCAGAGGATGTCGCAGGCAGGGCAACGCGCGGCAACATAGGGATCGCCCAGGCAGAAGCCTTCCGGCGAGCTGTCGTGGCCCGATGCGGTGGCAATCGAGGTGACGGTGATGTCGCGGATCCGGATGGCTATGCTGTCGCCGGGCTCCGCGCCTTCCACATGAACCGGGCGCGTGACTTCATGGCCGCCGCGCAAGCGTGGCGTGATCATGGGGCCCCAGCACCCCGGCGCGGTATTGGCGATGATCGTGCCGCCGTTCTCGACACGACCGGCCATGGGTTCATTCGGGTCGAGCAGGCTGTTCGTGAAATCTTGTACGACAAGGCTGCGCTGAGCCTTTTGTTCGGGGCGACCTTCGTGGTGCATGGGATTTCTCCGGACGCGTCTCGGATGCGCACATGACAGTGGGATGCATCGAAGTTAGCACGTCGCGAGAGCACCAGAACGTACTCTGGTCGCCACGGGATCAGGGCATTCTCGGTCTTCGCCTATCTGCGTGACCGGGGCCGCCAGCGGTTCAGTCGTTCAGAACGACGACCCGGGCTCGGCTAGAAACGCGGCTTCTTCGGCGCTCGTCTCGCGCCCGAGCAAGGCATTGCGGTGCGGGTAGCGCCCGAAGCGTTCGATGATCGCGTAGTGTTTTCGCTCTGCGTCGAGGTGATTCTCCATGCCGAGCGATCGGTACAGAGCGAGGGCCGTCTCGTGATCGGCCAGCGCCTCGCTGTGCATGAACGGCATGTAGAGGAAAGCGCGTTGCTGAGCGCTGAGGCCGCGGTCGGCGCCGGTGTCGATGGCGTGCCGGGCGAGCGCGAGTGCGGCAGGATCGTTCTCGAAAGCACGGGCGCTATCGCGATGGATATTGCGAGAGAACTGGTCGAGCACGATGACTTCCGCTAGTCGGCCATGCGGCGATTCGCGCCAGCCCGACAGGCAGCCCGCGGCGGCAACCTCGAGCGTCACGCCGAAGCGGGTGCTGATTTGCTCGTCCAGTGCGGCTGACTTGCGAAACCAGTCGCGAGGCGAGAGTTCGTCAAACCAGAAATGATTCACCGCTTCCGGCGATACCGGCAATGCCTGGTTTTCATTCTGACCGGCGGCGTAGCCGGTCTTGTCATCCACGACTATCGGCCACCGGGGCGCTGCTCGACGGTGCCGCGTCGTAGGCGGTTCGCGCGTCGCGCAGTACGCCGATCGATGACCGAATGAACAGGCCGGCGATCGCCGCGCCGATGATGATGTCGGGCCAGATACTGTGGGTGAGGGCGACCAGTGCGGCGGCGGCGATCACGCCGCTATTGGCGAACAGGTCGTTGCGCGAGCAGACCCAGACCGAGCTCATGTTCACGTCGTCTTCGCGATGACGGGTGAGCAGGATCAGGCAGACAATATTGCCGATCAGCGCCAGCGCGCCGACGCCGGCCATGAGCGTGGCTTCGGGCGGCAGGCCGTAGATCAGCTTGAACACCAGCTGCACGCTGACCAGCAGGCCGAAGCCGAGCATGATCGCGCCCTTGAAACCGGCCGATATGGCCTTGGCGCGCGCCCCCTGGGCAATCACAGCCAGACTCAGGCCGTAGACGAGCGTATCGCCGAGCATGTCGAGCGAATCCGCGAGTAGGGCCGTGGAGCCGGCGATCCACCCGGCGGTGAATTCGCCCACGAACATCACCGCGTTCAGCGCAAGCACGATCCAGAGCACCCGCTTCTGGCTTTCGCGCATTTGCTGGAGATGGGCGTCGTCTTCGCTGCAGCAGCCGGCCATGGTCTATCGGTGTTCGTTTGAACGATCACTCATTCTACAACCAGGGCCGTTTGACCACCAATCGGCGGCAGCGATCGTCAGTTCTTTTCGCGGGCGTAGTTGGCCGCGGGGATCTCCACGCGCACGCTGCTGGAATCCTCGATATTCAGCTTCACCTTGAACCCCAGACTGCGTGCCAGCTTCAGCATGGGTTTGTTCTGGGCCAGCACGTCGCCGTACACCGTGTCGATATCGCGTGCGCTGGCCTGGCGCAACAGGCAGTCGAGCAGATGCCGGCCCAACCCAACGCCGGCATGGTCGTGGTGGACGAGAATCGCGAACTCGGCTTCCGTACCGTCCGGATCGCAGATCAACGTTCCCATGCCGGCCAGGCTGTCGGGCGTGTCGTAGCGGCTGACCACCAGCGACACTTCGCGGTCGTAGTCGACCTGAGTGATACGCGCGGCCATGTCGTGGGAAAAATGCCGGATGAAGTTGAAGAAGCGCAGCCGGATCTCGTCGGGGCTGAGACTTTCCAGCAGGTCAAGCACCGCGGGTTCGTCCGAAGGCCGTATGGCACGCACGATATAACGCGTGTCGTTACGCAGCGAAACGATATGGCGCATGCGCGCCGGATAGGGCGACATGGCCAGCCGGTCCCGCGCGGGCAGCGGATTGCCGGTGATCTCGATAAGGCTGTCCGACGGCGCCTGGAGGCGACCGCGCGGGCCGGCCGCAACCCGCACGTCCAGTCCGGACAGCGACGGCAGATCGACGACCATCTTGCCAAGGCGGACCAGCGCCTGCGCCAGGGCTTCGAAGGCGGCCCGCGTACCCCGCAGACGGCCCGCGCTCGCGCCTTCGAGCATGCGCCGGGCAAGCAATGCGTCGAGTGGCGCGAAGCCGTAGGCAGGCGCGATGCCCAAGGCTTCGTCGCGCACGCTCATGACCATGCCGAGTTCGTCGTGCCGGTAGACGCGCACGCGGACCTGTACATCGGTTTCGGCGGGCATCTCGCCGGCGATGCCGTAGGCGGTGAGCAGATGGGCCGCTTCGTCGCTGGACAGCCATTCCACGCCGTTGCTGGACAGCATGGTAAGGCGTTCGCGCAGCCCGTCGACATCCGCGGTCACGGTCGGATCGGGCGGCGGTGTTGCGGTGAGCAGTTCGCGGGTGAAGTGGTAGCGCGCCCGATAACGGACCGCGCGTACAGCCTCGTCGGCCGAGGCGAACGTCGCAAGACGCGCCCGTGCACTGCTGCGGCGTGCGGGCTGGGCGGTGTGCAGGCCCAGCCAGACGGTCATCAGATGGCCCGCAAATTTGGTATCGGCGATCGCATCGACCATGGGCTCGTGGGGCTGGCCGGCGACCGGGCTGTGAACGAACAACACGGCATCGATGTTCGCGTCGTCCGTCGCGCATTCGAGGGCCGCAATCGTGTGTTCGATACTGGAACGGCCCAGATCGATTGATACGCCAAGGTTGCTGGCCTTGGGGGCCGCCTTGAGCAGAGCATCTCGGTTGTCCGAGGACAGGCGCGCCGGTTCGATCTGGTGGCGGAACATGGCATCCGTTCCCAACGCACAGGCGCCGTCGCCGTTTGCGAGTACAGCGATGCGATTACTGCCGACCGTGGGTAGCAATTCCATGGCCGCGAGGCCGTCGAACAGCCCGCCGAGATTCTCGCACTCGACCAGCCCGGCGCGGGCGAACGCGGCGGATCGCGCCGGGTCCGGGCCTTTGGGCCCGTCGTCGACAGCACGCCGGGTTTGCAGCACGAGTACGGGTTTCACCCGCGCCGCCGCGCGGGCGGCCGACATGAACTTGCGCGGCGAGCGGATATGGCCCACCTGCAGCACCACCGCACGGGTACGCGGGTCAAGCGCCGCGTAGTCGAGCAGGTCGGCCGCATCGATATCGGCTTCCGAGCCGCTGCAGGCCATCCAGGAAAAACCGATATTGCGTCCGAGCGCCCAGTCCAGCGCGGCCGCGGCCAGCGACTGCGACTGGGTGATCAATGCGACCTTGCCCGGTCGCGGTGCCAGGGGCAGCGTGCTGAAATTGTGCCCAGCGCGCGTCTGGAAGATACCGGCGGATCGTGAGCCCAGCAGACGCAGATTGTAGGGCTGGGCCGCACGCAGGGCATTGCCGGAGATGCGATCGTCCGACACCCAGAGCACCGCGCGACAACCGTTCTCGCCCAGGCGCCCGATACGAGCCGCCGTGCCCCAGCGTGCATCGAGCACGACCGCAAGCGCTGGTTTGAACTCGCTGAGCTGGCTGAGCCCCGCCCGCGATACGACATGACAACGCTTGTCGGCGTCGACACTCGCCTCGATGTTGCGCACGAGCTGCTGCTGGGCCTCGCTGTCGGGCTCACCGAAGATCGCCACACCCTCGGCATGGAACAGCGCGTCGATATTGCGGAGTGTCATGCCGGCAGGCGCGGTGGTCGCCGCAAGGGCGACTCTGTGTTGGTCGGACGCACGTTCATCGGCGACATCACAGCAGGGTTGTGCTCTGCGCTCAAGCAGATGGCGCGACGGGTCGGACTGATGGGCATGACATGATCGCGTTCATGGACCGCGTGGCGGGCGAAAAACATCGACCTGCAGACCGGCCCCGACTGGCGCAGATTTTCATTGCGGGCGACCGCGGTGCGCCAATGCGAGCACTCGAGCGTGTCGAGGCTGTCGTGGGCCGTGGCCTGAGCGGGGACCGCTACGCCGCAGGGCGGGGCACGTTCTCGTCGCGTGCGGCGGTCATGGCGGGCGCGCGTGAAGTCTCTCTGGTGACCAAGGAAGCCGTTATTGCCTGCGGTCAACGTCTCGGCTCGCCCATCGAGGCAGCGGCGTTGCGCCGTAATCTGGTTGTTTCGAATCTCGATCTGATGACCCTGCGTGGGCGGTTACTGCAAATCGGCGACGTGCGCCTGGAAATCGTGAGTAGCTGCCCGCCTTGTGGATACCTGTCCCGCCTGCTCGGCCAGGATGTGCGCACCGGCCTGCACCGTATCGGCGGTATGCGTGCCGCGGTACGGACCGGCGGTACGCTGGTGGCCGGCCAGGAGATCGAAATCGAGCCGTGATATCGGCTGCGTGCGGCTTCCGGCGCGTTTCCCGGAACACTCGACAGCCGGTCGACGGGCGTGCGGCAGCCGCGCGTCGGCTTGCGTGACCCGAACGATCCGCAGCAGACTTCAGAAAAGCTGCTTCGGGGGCTGTCATATACAGGCAGCCTGCCGATATCCCATGAAATACACCTGCCCGTTGTCGGGTTGAACGGCTTTTGCTCATGGCCCAGTGCTTGCGTGACGAAGAGGGCGGCTGCCGCCGCTGCGATGGCGAACTCGATTTCGAGTTCACGATGGCCTTCCAGCCGATTATCGATGTGGCCGCCGGCGAAGTCTTTGCCCACGAGGCCCTGGTGCGGGGCATCAACGGGGAGGGTGCCCGAGATATTCTGAACCGGGTCAAGCCGCATTCGCTCTACCGTTTCGACCAGGCCTGTCGTATCCGGGCGCTCGAGATCGCTCACCGGCTGGGCTGCGATCGGCCCGTATCGATCAACTTCCTGCCCAATGCCGTTTATGAGCCGGAGGCCTGTATCCAGGCGACGCTCAAGCTTGCGGGTGAACTGGGCTGGCCGCTCGCACAGATCATGTTCGAGGTCACCGAAACCGAGCATGTGCGCGACCGGCAGCATTTGCAGCGGATCGTCGAGTCCTATCGCGCTATGGGCTTTCTCACCGCGATCGATGACTTCGGCGCGGGCTATGCCAATCTCGAGCTGCTGGTGGACATGCAGCCCGATGTGGTGAAGGCCGATCGGCATTTGATCATCGATATCGATCGTAACCCGCGTCGCCAGGCGATCGTGGAATCGCTTGTGATAATGGGTAAAAAGCTCGGCATCACGCTGATCGCCGAAGGCGTGGAAACGCTGGCCGAAGCGCGCTGGCTTTATCAGCGCGGTATTCATCTGCAGCAGGGGTTTCTCTACGCGCGCCCGCAGATCGAAACGCTGGTCGCCAGTCCGGTCGATATCATCGAACAGGTTCGTGCCGCAGCCTGAGGCGGCAATGCGATAGCCGGCAACGTTGCTGCACGATGAACGCGCGCCAGCTTCGGCTTACGATGCGCCACCCTTGGCGCGCTAAGCCCGCATGTAGGCCCAGCCGTCGCGCTGGCGTTCGGCAATGTGCACGACGGCAGCGGGTACCTGGGTGAGATGGGCAGGCGTGTCGATGGCGTTGTTGCGTAGCGTGTTGGCGCATACACGCAGGTGTGGGTCGGTAGCATGCGGCTGCGCTATGGCAGCGGCTACGGCGCCCGCGTTGGCCACGATCTCGACCTGACCGGTCTCGTCTGCAGCGAGAAAGTTCGCGGCGTTGCTGCGTGCGCGGACAAGCGATGCGTCGTCCGCTGCATGGATGAGCAGTTTCAACGGTGTTTTCGTCATCGGTAACGCTCGATCGGTATTACAACGCGTCCGATACGCGCTGAGCGAAATACTGCAGCTCGCTGTTCTCGCGGGCGCGTGGATGCTCAACCGGCACACGTTCGTCGAACACGATGCGCGCCGGGCTGCCGCCCATCACACAGACCCGGTCGGCAAGATAAGCCGCTTCGGCAATATCGTGAGTGACGAACAGCACTGCCATGTTCAGGCGTTTCCAGATTGCGAGCAGTTCGTCCTGTAGACGCGACCGGGTTAGCGCATCCACGGCCGAGAAGGGTTCATCCATGAGCAGGATATGCGGGCGAACCGCCAGCGCCCGGGCGAGGCCTACCCGTTGGGCCTGGCCGCCGGAGATCTCGTGCGGCCAGCGCTCGCCGAACGCTTTCATGCCGATCAAAGCCAGCACTTCGTCGATACGCGCATCGCGCTCGCTTTTGGACAGGCCCAGGCCCGCCAGGCCATAGCCTACGTTTGCGCGTAGACGCCGCCAGGGCAGAAGGCGAGTGTCCTGAAAAACCACCGCGCTGGGGCGGGTGCCCTTTGCCGTATTGGCCGGCGCCTGCATACGGCCGCTCGAGGGTTGAATCAGACCCGCGACGCAGCGCAATACCGTGGACTTGCCCACGCCCGACCCACCGACAAGCGCGACGAATTCGCCGGGCGCAATATTGAAGTTAAGCCGTTCGAACACCGCGCTGTCGCTGTTCGGGTAGCGATAGCCGACATCGTGCAGTTCCAGGCCGGTATCGCTCATGGCCGCCACCGCAGGGCACGATTCTCGATCAGTGCGAACAGCCCGTCGGACAGCGTGTAGATCAACGAAATCGCGAGCATGTAGACCACCACGGCGTCGTAGGCGCCCACGCCGGCGGCCGAGTTCATTTCCTGTCCCATGCCCGGCACGCCCAGAAGCTCCGCGGCGATCAGCGTCATCCAGGCCTGGCCGACACCGGTACGCATGCCCGACAGGATGCCCGGTGCCGCGCCCGGCAGGGTGATGCTGGTCACGCGTTTGATGAATCCGCCGTGGCCGAAAGCGCGGGCCAGTTCGTAGTAGCGCGGGTCGACGTCGCGTACCCCGGAAGCGGTCGCGAAGTAGTTGACCCAGAACACGCCGATCGAGATCACGAAGGCTGCGCCCGCGTGGCTGACCTGGAACCAGGCGATCGCGAACACCACCCAGGCCAGCGGCGGGATCGGGCGCAGGATGCGAGCCAGCATGTAGTGGGCATCGTCGAACCAGCGCGCGCTTGCGGCCATGAGGCCCACGGCAAAGCCCAGGAAGGTGCCTACGCCAAGGCCCCATACATAGTGAACGAGGCTCGATCCGATCGCGGGGAGCAGTCGCCCGCCGGCATATTCCTGCCAAAGCGCCTCGGGTACCACGAACGGGTCCGGAATCGTGCCGCGCGGGGCCCAGTTGAACACGAACGCCAGTTTCCAGAGCGCGATGAACGAAGCGACTCCGAACGCCCCGTAAGCGACACGGCGTGTGCGACTGGGGCCGACACGCGGCAGGCGGCGGCCCCGCGAATCGTTCACGTTGGCTCGAGTTTCGGCCACGCGTTACGAACCGGACGCGTCTGCGTTGCTTGTAGATGTCTTCGAGTTGCCGGATTCGATCGCGTCGTAGAAGCGGGTCTCGAACAGGGCATCGATATCGGTATCGGCGCCAAGCGTGCCGGTTTCCTGCTGGAAGTCGCGCATACGGCGGGTGCCGTCGATGATGCGGTTCGGATCGGCGACGAAACTGTCGGCGGAGCTGGCGACGGCCTTGGCGACGATCTCGCGCGGCAGCCGGCCGCCACCCACGTATTTATGGACGGCGTCAATCGCTGCCTCGTCGCCGGATTTCAGTTTTTCGGTCGCTGCGCTATGCGCGGCAACCAGCTTCTGCACGACTTCGGGATGGGCGTCGATGAATTCCGCCCGTACGGCCAGCACGGCGCCCGGCTGGCCGGGGAACATGGACTCGCCGTGCGCCACGGAACGTGCGTCGTCCGCGCGATGCTCGACAATACTCACGACCGGCTCGAGAATCGCTGCCCCGTCGACGGCGCCGGTGAGCAGCGCCTGCTGTACCTGCGAAGCGCCCTGATAGATCACGTCGATCGCGTCGCTTTCGATACCCAGCTCGCGATCCAGCCAGTAGGCCAGCACGGTCTGCGGCACGGAGCCCACCGGGAAGGTCGAGACCTTGGCCTTGCGGCCGTTGTCCTGTTCGAAGCGTTTGAAGGCCGTGGTCGGGTCGCCGTTTTCGAAGTAGGGCGCCAGATTGCCGAGGGCCACGAAGCTGATCTGCTCGATGATGTTCGAGGCGACGACCTTGATATCTGCGCCCTTGCCGCGCGCAACCATCGTCGGGCCGATTCCGAAATAGGCGATATCGAGCTGGCCGCCGAGCAGTGCCTGGACCATGGCCGGGCCATTCTGGAACGACACCAGTTTCGCCTCGATACCGGCTGCCTCGATCGAGCCGTCCTCGAGACCGACGAACAGCTGTGAATCGGGCAGGATCGGCATGTAGCCGATCTCCGCCGGCACGCTATCGGTGGATGTGCTGTCGCTGTTTTCCGACGAGCAGGCAGCCAGCAGCAGCGAAGCGCTGACAATCAGCAGCGCGGACAGGAAGGAACGGGCGATAGCGGGGGATCGATACATGACGGTTGCCGGCTGGCGTGAGAACGAGGCATGCGATCGCCGGTAGCCGTTGCAAGGACGGTGTCGCCGGCGCATTGGGCGACCGGTTTGTCGCCGATCGCTGCCTGACGCTGCTCTGCCCGCGCGATGCGCGCTGAATGTTGCCACAGCGCGGGCGAGAGCGACAGCCGGCAGGCGGGCCATACCGTATGCGATGTCGGCTTGAGGCCGGTCATCGGGTTGGGTATGGTCGCGCTTCTTCCAGCGGCGGGGTGCACCTGTCGCGACTCAATTCCTGCCGGCTCGCAACCTGCCGGCCGAGCCGATCATGGTCCCGATCGCTATGTGGATACGTAACCTTTGTGTGTTTCTTGGTACCGAGCCGTTCGTCTGGAGCGCGGCCGAACTTGACGAGAAGCTGGCTGACGCGCTCTGCCCGGAATGTGGTGATCAGGCGACGAGTGTTTCGGGCTTCGTACCCCCGATCAAGGGCGAGCATGCGATGACGTTTGCCGTCGATGGCCTGGCGGTCTGCGTGCATCAGCAGATCACGCGTGTGTTGCCGAACGCCGTGCTTGCCGAGGCGGTCGACGAGCGCATCGAGCAGATCGAAACGAAGGAAGGTCGCAAGGTCAGCCGTCGCGAAAAAGCCGATATTCGAGACGAGGCGCATTTCGAGCTGTTGCCGCGGGCGTTCACGCGCGCCAAGCGCACGCCGGTGGTGATCGATCTGCGCGCGCATCGCATCTGGGTAGATGTGGGTTCGGAAAAACGCGCCGAAGAGGTCGTTTCCGGCCTGCGTGAAGCGCTCGGCAGCCTGCCGGTCACGCGAGCCGATGCGCGGGTCCGGCCGGCCGAAGAGCTGTCGCGCTGGCTCGAAGACGTGAATACATTGCCCAACGGCTTCGAATGCGGTGATCGCTGCGTGCTCGAGTCCGATGACGAAGTGAAATCCAGCGTGCGCGTGACCGCCATGGATCTGCAGCGTGAAGAGGTTCGCGCCCATCTGGCGGCTGGCATGCAGGTGGTCAAGCTCAACGTGGCCGTGGACGACGCGATTGAATTCGATCTCGACGAGAACCTTGATCTCAAGCGCATCCGTCCGCTCGATCTCATCCAGGACGATCTGGACTCGCTCGATGCCGACGACGCCGTGGCCGAGCTGACGGCGCGTATGGCGCTCCAGGGCGAGGCGCTGCGCGGCGTGCTCGATCGGATCTACACCCACTTTGGCGTGGCCGGCGAGGCCGAGGCCCGCGCGGCCTGATCGTTCGAAAAGGGCCGCCGTGTCGTTCAACACCATCGAGGCGAACCGGCGTGACGGCCGCTTCGCCGATCGCGAGCAGCTGTGGCTGTTCGGCTACGGCTCGCTGATCTACAAGGCCGGTTTCGACTATATCGAACGCCGCCCGGCGACGATTACCGGCTGGCAACGCCGGTTCTGGCAGGGCTCGCACGATCATCGCGGCACGCCCGATGCGCCGGGCCGTGTCGTGACCCTGGTTGAAGCACCGGGCGAGGTCTGCACCGGCATGGCCTATCGCATCACGCCGGCGGTGTTCGGTCATCTCGATCATCGCGAAAAGAATGGCTATCTGCGTTTCGCGACCGAAATGACTTTCGCCGACGGCAGTCACGACGAAGGCCTCGTCTATATCGCGACACCGGAGAACGAGGCATACCTCGGCGACGCCCCGGCCGAAGAGATTGCGCGTCAGATCGCGGAATCACATGGGCCAAGCGGACCGAACCGCGACTACCTGCTCGGTCTCGCCGCGGGCTTGCGCGAGCTCGGCGCCGAGGACCCACACGTCTTCGATCTCGAAACGCGGCTGCGTGCGATCGAAAACGCGTGACGCCGGTGGCTAGGCGGCAGCAGCCGTTTCCTGCAGGGCGATGTCGATCACTTCGTCGACATGGCTCATGTAGTGAATCTCCAGCGCGCTGCGCACGTTCTCCGGGATATCGTCCTCGTCCTTGCGGTTACGCTCAGGCAGCAGCACGGTCTTGATGCCTGCCTGATGGGCGGCCAGCGTCTTTTCCTTCACGCCGCCGATCGGCAGCACCTGGCCGCGCAGGCTGATCTCGCCGGTCATGGCGACGTTCGCGCGTACCTTGCGGTCGGTGAGCAGCGATACCAGCGCCGTGTAGAGCGCCACGCCTGCGCTCGGCCCGTCTTTCTTGATTGCACCGGCCGGTACATGGATATGGATATCCGACTTGTCGAGGCGTTCCTGCTCGATATCCAGTTCTTCGGCACGTGCCTTTACGAGACTGAGCGCGGCCTGCGCCGACTCTTTCATCACGTCGCCGAGCTGGCCGGTAATCGTGAGCCGACCGGAACCGGGCGCACGTGAGGCTTCCACGAACAGGATATCGCCGCCGGCCGGTGTCCAGGCCAGCCCGGTGGACACGCCGGCGATGTTGGTCCGCAGGGCGATCTCGTTATCCACCCGCTTCGGACCGAGGATATCGGCCAGATCCTTCGGTCCGATCGTGCCGGGGCCCGACTTGCCCTCGGCGACCTGCACGGCGGCATGCCGCACGACCGCGCTGATCTCGCGGTCCAGGTTCCGCAGGCCCGCTTCCCGTGTGTAATCGCTGATCAACGCGCTGAGCGCGTCGTCGCTGATATCGCACTGCTCGGTGGTCAGCCCGGCCTGCTCGAGTTGGCGGCCGACCAGATAACGCCGCGCGATCTGCTGTTTTTCCTGGTGCGTATAGCCGGGCACCTCGATCACTTCCATGCGATCCCGCAGCGGCCCGGGAATCGCATCCAGCACGTTCGCGGTGGCAATGAACATCACTTTCGAAAGGTCGAAAGGCACGCCGAGATAGTGGTCGTTGAAGGTGTCGTTCTGCGAGGGATCAAGGACTTCGAGCAGCGCGGACGCCGGGTCGCCATGGGCCGAGGCGCCGAGCTTGTCCATCTCGTCGAGCATGAACACGGGATTGCGCGTGCCGGCCTTGCGCAGATGGCTGATGATGCTGCCCGGCATGGCGCCAACATAGGTACGCCGATGGCCGCGAATCTCGGATTCGTCGTGTACGCCGCCCAGCGAGGCACGCACGAACTCACGGTTCATGGCGCGCGCGATCGAGCGGCCCAGCGATGTCTTGCCCACGCCGGGCGGGCCGACGAAACACAGGATCGGCGCCTTGCCCTCTGGATTGAGCTTGTGGACGGCCAGGTGCTCGAGGATGCGGCGCTTGATCTTGTCCAGGCCGTAGTGGTCCTCGTCGAGGATTTCGCGCGAGGCCTGGATATCGATCCGGTCTTCGGATGCCTGCGCCCAGGGCAGCTCGGCCATGAGTTCGAGATAGGTGCGCACCATCGAGTACTCGGCCGAGGCATCGGACATCCGCTCCAGCCGGCGCAGTTCGCGGTCGGTCTGTTCGGCCGCTTCCTCGGGCAGTTTCGCCTCGTCGAGCTGTTCGCGCAGGCGCTGGACTTCCTCGGCCGTGGATTCGTCCTCACCGAGTTCGCGCTGGATGGAGCGCATCTGCTCGCGCAGCATCGCCTTGCGCTGGTGTTCGCCCATGCGCTGCTGGGTCTGCTGATTGATATCCCGCGACAGGCGCATGACCTCGAGGCGGTAGTCGAGGAACGATTGCACGCGATCCAGCCGCGCTTCGAGTTCGATTGCCTCGAGGATCTGCTGCTTGTCCTTGGCTTTCAGGCCAAGATAACCCGCCACGGCGTCGGCGAGCAGGGCGGCAGACGTGATCGAGCGAATGGCATGCGCCAGCTCGCGCGAGGGCTGATCCATCAGCTCGATCGCTTCCAGCGCGCTGTTGCGCAAGTTGTCCATGCGCGCATCGACATGCTTGTCGCCTTCGGGTGCAGGCTCGTCGATCCAACTCACCTTCGCGCTCAAGCGGCCTTCCTCGTCCTTGAGGAATTCGCGTACGCGAAAACGCGCGATGCCTTGGCAGACGAGGTGATGATTACCGTCGGAGCCGGTGACATAGCGCATGATGTTGGCGCCGGTACCGACACGGTGCAGGCGCGATTCCGGCTCGTCGCCGTTCGCGTCGTCGCCTTCGTCGGGCGATGCGAGAACCAGCCCGACCGGCTGTTCGTTGCGCATGGCGTGCTGGGCGCCCGCCATGGCTGCGGGGCGATCGAGCACGACGGGCATCACCAGTTCCGGAAACAGCACGACCTCGCGCATCGGCAGGATATGGATCACCTCCGGCTTGGGTGCGCTGCCGCTATGGACCAGCGTGTGGCTGATCTCGTCCTTCTGGTGCTCGCTCGTATGGGTTTCGTGAGTCTGTGTCGTTTCGTCGTTCATGATCACTATCGAATTTGAAAAGTGGCGCGCGGAGTTTTCAGGCGCGCTCGCCTTGAAGGGGTTCGCTCCGGGTCTACTCGAAGACCGGGCGCATGAAGCTGCGTTCGCAGGACACGATGCAACGGGTCTCGTCTGCGTAGCGATAGGCTGCCATGCAGTCTTCGTCGGTCGCCGACTGTTCGCGATACCGCTCATAGGCGGCGAGAGATTCGAAGCTGAACAGTGCGTAGGCGATGTTATTGGCGCCTTCATGCGGCAGGAAATAACCGTGGTGGTCGCCGTCGAAACGTTCGACCAGCGGTATCCAAAGCTTTGCGTAGTGCTCGAATTCGGCCAGGCGATAGGGGTCGATCACATAACGCAGATAGCAGGTCACCATGATCAATCCTTCAGTGTTTACGCAGGGTCAGATAGAGACAGCCGTCGCGCAGCTCGTGTCCGGAGATTGCCAGCCGTGAATGCGGTAGCGTCACGCGTCGCCTGAAACGGCCGTGGGGTATTTCGAGCCGATGCAGTGCAGCGCGTGCATTCGGCGCCGGCACCCGGCGTTCGCCGGCGACGATAAGCGTGTCGCCACGCACTTCCAGTTCGGTGAGTGCATCCGACGAGACGCCGGGCAGGGCAACCGTCACATAGACCGCCTCGCGTGTTTCGAACACGTCGACCGGTGGTTCCCATTGGCGCTCGGCGCGGTTGCCGGCCGGGCGGAAGAACTGGCGCTGAATCCGGTCCGCGCGGTCGAGCCGCCGGATGGCTTCGCCCCACATGAAATTTTCCAGATCGCGTGCGGACATGAGTCGTGTGGTTTTTGCACCAATTTTTCGAGCATGGGTGCAGAGGGGGCCGGAAACAAGCGCGCTCGCGCGGCGGCCTCAGAAACCGAACAACCACACGAGTAGCGGAACGAGTAGCGCGGTGAGCGCGCCGTTGAGCCCCATGCCCAGGCCGGAATAGGCGCCCGCGCGTTCGCTGTGCTCGAAGGCGCGCGCGGTGCCGATGCCGTGGGCGGCTACGCCCATCGCGAAGCCCTTGGCCACCGGATCGCGCACGCCGAGCAGGCGCAGCAACGGAATGCCGATGACCGCGCCGGTGATGCCGGTCAGAATCACCAGCACCGCGGTCAGCGACGGCAGGCCGCCGATCTGCTCGGTCACGCCCATGGCAATCGGCGTGGTCACGGATTTGGGCAGCATCGACAGCAGCGTCTGCGAATCCAGGCCCAGCGCCCAGCCCAGCAGCATAGCGCTGGCCACGGCTGTTAGCGAGCCGGCCGTGAGTGCGATCGTGATCGGCAGCCAGTAACGGCGCAGCTCACGCGCCTGACCGGCCAACGGCACGGCAAGTGCGACCGTGGCGGGGCCGAGCAGGAAATGAATGAACTGCGCGCCGTCGAAATAGTCGCTGTAGGGAGTGCCGGTGACCGCAAGAATCACCACCAGCACGATCACGCTGATGAGTACGGGATTAAGCAGCGGGAACTCGCCGAGACGCCGATAGAGCTGTTGCGCGAGCCAGAACACGCAGAGCGTGAGCGCGAGCCACAGCAGCGGTGTCTCTTCGATATAGACCCAGATCTGGGCGAGACGATTCATGTCATTCGCCCCGCGTTGTCGTGAGTGCGCGCAGGGTGAACGCGGTCACGATCATGGCCAGCGCGGTGCTCGCGATCAGGGTTACGGCGATCGCCATCCATTCATCGGCGACACGCGCCAGGTGGCTGATGATGCCCACACCCGCGGGCACGAACAGTAGGGCCAGGTAACTGAGCAAGCCGCGGCTGGTATCGGTAAACACCCGTGGTGCCGAGCCGCGCGCCAGCAGGCCGGCAAACAGCAGGATCATCCCCAGTACCGGGCCAGGCAGGGGCAGGCCGGTCAGGCGGACAACGATCTCGCCCGCGAGCTGAAATAGCAGCAGGGCGGCCAGACTTCCGATCATGGGGCTCTCCGACAGCGTCAACACGAAGACGGGGCCGCACTTGTGTGACGGCCCCGTCGGTCATCGCTATCGATGCTAGCCCATATCGCCGGCCCGGGTGGGCCGACAATGCCGGGTCAATCAGTCGAAATAACTGAACGTCTCCCCGGCGTCGATGCTGATCACGGACTCGTGGATCAGACGAATGACGTTCTCGACGTCTTCGCGATGCACCATCTCGACCGTGGTGTGCATATAGCGCAGCGCCAGCGCGATCAGCGCGGACGGCACGCCCTGATTGCTGTAGGCAAAGGCGTCGGTATCCGTGCCTGTGGCCGGCGCGCTCACCAGCCGCTGGAACGGAATCTCGTGCTTCTCGGCGGTGGCGATCAGGTGCTCGCGCACCCGGTTCTGTACCGCCGGCGCATAGGTGATCACCGGGCCGGCGCCGATCTTGGCGGTGCCGGTCTTCTTCTGCTCGATCATCGGCGTGGTGGTGTCGTGGGTGACGTCGGTACAGATCGCCACGTCCGGCTTGATGCGCTCGGCGATCATGCCCGCGCCCTTGAGTCCGACTTCCTCCTGCACGGAATTGACCACGTACAAGCCGAAGTTCGGCCGCTTGCCGGATTCGTGGATCAGGCGCGCCACCTCGGCGACCATGAACCCGCCCATGCGGTTGTCGATCGCGCGGCAGACGAACTTGTCGTTGTTGAGCACGAAGAACTCGTCCGGATAGGTGATCACGCAACCCACGTGCACGCCCATCTCCTCGACTTCTTCCTTCGAGCTCGCACCGACGTCGACGAAGATGTTGTCCTTCTTCGGCGCCTGTTCCTTCATCGGGTCGCGCAGATGGATCGCCGGCCAGCCGAACACGCCTTCGACGATGCCGTGCTTCGCGTGGATGTTCACCCGCTTGGAGGTGGCGATCTGATGATCCGAGCCGCCGTTGCGGATGACGTAGATCAGGCCCTTTTCGGTGATGTGATTGACGTACCAGGAGATCTCGTCGGCATGGCCTTCGATGACGACCTTGTAATCTGCATCCGGGTTGATGACGCCGACTGCCGAGCCATAGGCATCGGTGATGAATTCGTCGACATAGGGGCGTAGATAGTCCATCCAGAGTTTCTGGCCCGGCTTTTCATAGCCGGTCGGCGAGGCGTTGTTGAGATAGCGCTCCAGAAAATCCAGCGAGTCGTCGGTGAGGATGGACTTGTTCTTGGCCATGCGATGTTTTCCTTCGGCGGCGCGTATGCGCCCGGCTCGTTCAAATGGATAGGGTGACTAAACTCGGGTCGGAGGCGCCTGCCTTCAAGGCCAGGTCGCATCCGAAGCATTGCAATGCAGCGCCGTCTGGCCGCGCTGGATGTCGCGTCCAATGGCGCTACACGCACCGGACATCAGGCGCGGTCGGGCGAGTTCACTTCCTCGCAGTGCTCGATGGTTTCGCTTTTCTCGGCACGCTCGGAAAGCATTGCCGTGGCGCCCGGACCACTACCCTTCGTCCACCACTGCAGGCTGTCGTCGACATACCGTACGCCGCTGGCCGCGCGCGTCACCTGCAGTTGATGCGTCTCGCCGCGATAGCGCACGAGTGCGATCGAGTCGGTTGGGTAGGTTGCCCGGATCACGGCGCCGCTTTCACAGCGGTAGGTCATCAGCGTCACGGTGGACTCGCTGTTCTGATCCGTCGACGGGCGCGGCGCGGGATCGCTCGCGCAGCCAGAAACGAGCAGTCCGCCCGCGACGAGCGTCGCTACGGCGGCTAGTGGGCGCAGGGATGCAGGCATGGTCGTTACCCTCGTCGGATCAGTACTCTAGGCTCGCATATTGCGCTTTTTGCGACAGTTGTTCACATCGGATATGCGTTTCGCGCCATACTCTAGCGGGCGAGGGGCCGCGTGAATTCAGGAGTGTGTCGTGAAACGCGCACCAAAAATCGGAATCGGTATTGCCGGCGTGCTCGTCGGTCTCGTTGTCCTGCTCGTCGTCTTCGTGCTGCTGTTCGACTGGAATCAGATCAAGCCGACGATCAACGATAAGGTGTCCACGGCGCTCAATCGACCGTTCGAGATCCGTGGCGATCTCGGTCTCGACTGGGCCCGCCCCGAGGATGCCCAGGGCCTGGCCGCGTGGGTGCCGTGGCCGCATGTTCATGCCGAGGATATCCGTCTGGGCAATCCGGACGGCTTCGATACCGACACCATGGCGAGCGTGGGCCGTGTTGATGTCTGGCTCGCGCCCTTGGGCCTGCTCGGCAAGCGCGTGTCCATTCCGCGTATTTCAGCGAACGGCGCCGACGCCACGCTGATCAAGCAGGCGGACGGCAGCGACAACTGGACCTTCGACCTGGGCGGCGGTGAAGAGGCCGCCGAAGAAGATGCATCCGAAGGCTCGGGCTGGACGGTCAACGTCGACGAGATCGCCTTCGACAAGGGCCAGGTTCGCTACCGCGATGCAACGCTGGACGCGGACTTCACCCTTGTCGTCGACCCGCTCGGAAAGCCGGTGCCGTTTGCGCAGATCAGCGGCGACGACAGCGCGGTCGAAGCCGACGCCGCGTCGGTGCGCGATTATGTTTTCGGCTGGAAGATCGACGGCAGCTATCGCAGCGAGCCACTGTCGGGCAACGGCAAGATCGGCGGCGTGCTGGCGCTCAAGAGCGAGACCACGCCGTTTCCGGTGCAGGCTGACGTGCGCTCGGGCAACACCCGCGTGCAGCTGGCCGGCACGATCAGCCAGCCGCTGAATTTCGGCGGTGCGGATCTGGACGTGTCCTTCTCTGGCGAGAGCCTTGATGCGCTGCGCCGCCTGACCGGCGTGACCCTGCCGCCCACGCCGGCCTATTCGACCCGCGGGCATCTGGTCGCCGACCTCGATCACGAGAACGGTTCTACTTTTGCCTACCGCGAATTCCAGGGGCAGATCGGCGACAGCGATATCGCCGGCAGTCTGTCTTTCGATCAGACCGGCGAACGGCCCAAACTCAGCGGTGAATTGCTCTCCAGGCAGCTGCGATTTGCCGATCTGGCGCCGCTGATCGGTGCGGATTCCAATGAGCAGAAAGCCGAACGCGGCGAGGAAAGCCGCCAGCCCGCCGACAAGGCGCTGCCGGTCGAGGAATTCGAAACCGAGAGCTGGGCCGCGATGGATGCGGACGTGAAATTCACCGCCAAACGCATCGAACACGGCGAATCGCTGCCGTTGACCGATCTATATACCCACCTGGTGCTTGATGCCGGCGAGATCCTGCTCGACCCGCTGAGCTTCGGCGTTGCCGGCGGCAAGCTCAACACCACGGTACGTCTTGAAGGTGACAAGTCGCCGCTGGTGGCGCGCGCGGATTTGCACGCGCGGCGTCTGCAGCTGGACGAGATCGTGCCGGAAGTGGAAGCGCTGGAAGGTAGCCTCGGCCAGATCAATGGGGATGCATCCATCAGCGGTACCGGCAACTCGGTGGCCGCGCTGCTCGGTGGTGCGAATGGCCGCCTCACCGTGCTCATCGATCGTGGCGCGATCAGCCGCAATCTGATGGAACTGGCCGGCTTGAACGTCGGCAACTACATCGTCGGTAAGCTGTTCGGCGATGAGCAGGTCAAGATCAACTGTGCCGCAGCGGATATCCCGATCGAGAACGGCCTGGCTACGCCGAACGTGTTCGTGTTCGATACCGAGAACGCGATCATCAATATCACCGGCGACATCGACTTCGGCCCGGAATCGCTGGATCTCACCATCACGCCGAAGAGCAAGGGCCCACGGCTGTTCACGCTGCGCTCGCCGCTCTATGTGCGCGGCACCTTTGCCGAGCCGTCGCCGGGCGTGAAGGCCGGGCCGCTGATTGCCCGCGGCGCGGCTGCGATCGCGCTGGGCACCGTGGCCACGCCGGCCGCCGCGCTACTCGCGCTGGTGTCGCCGACTTCGGGCGAGAGCGGCCAGTGCCAGCCGGTGCTGGACCAAATCCAGGCCGCCGACGCCGGCGATGATAGCTAGCCGGGCCGGTGCATGCGAAACAGCTGATCCGGCGAGATCTCGAAATAATCCGCTGGACCGCCGGCGCGCATGATCGGCTCGCCGGCGGCGGTGTCATACACGCCGTCGACCAGCAGGCGGCGCGCGATGTGTACGCCGACCACTTCGCCGAGTACCAGCCAGGTATCGGTCTCGCTGCCGTCGGCGCCGGTCAGGCGCAGCAGCTGGCTGAGCCGGCATTCGAAGGAGACAGGCGTTTCAGCCACGCGCGGCACTTCGATCACGCGCGAAGGCTCCGGCGTGAGGCCGGCCAATTCAAACTCGTCCACGTCTGCGCCGACCGCTTCGCAACTGGCGTTCATTGGCTCGGCGAGAGTCTTGGTGGCGAGGTTCCAGGCGAACTCACCGGTGGCTTCGATGTTCGCCACGCTGTCCTTGTAGCCGACGCTGGAAAACCCGACGATCGGCGGCGTGTAGTTGAAGGCGTTGAAGAAGCTGTAGGGCGCGAGGTTCAACGTGCCCTCACGGCTGCGCGACGAGATCCAGCCGATCGGCCGCGGCGCGATCACCGCGTTGAACGGATTGTGGGGCAGGCCGTGCCCGTTGCGCGGCTCGTAGAAATGCACGTCGTCGCTCATGTGGCTCCTTGAACCGGCGCAGGCCGGGGGCTATCGAAACATCAGGGCAGCGATCGTAACGCGGATAACCGCGCAGCTCACTCGCGTTCGGTGAGCCGATCCACGATATGCGCGGCGATCGGTAGCGCCGAGGTCGCCGCCGGCGAGGGCGCGTTGCAGACATGCAGGCTGCGCGGCGTGTCAATGAAGCGGAAATCGCCGATCAGCGTGCCGTCGCGGGCCACGGCCTGGGCGCGCACGCCGGCCGGATGCGGCTCGAGATCGTCCAGCGTGAGCTCGGGGCAATAGCGCCGCACCTGTTCGAGATAGCCGCGTTTGGACAGTGCGTTCTTCAACTCAACCAGACCGGGGCGGATATGCCGGCCGAGCATGCGGCGCACGCCGGGAAAGGCCAGCATCTCGGCCAGGTCACGGCCGTTGAAATCGCGCTTGCGATAGCCCTCGCGCGCGGTGGCGAGCACTGCGTTTGGACCGACTGTGATGGAGCCATCGATCATCGGCGTGAGATGCACTCCGAGGAACGGCATATCCGGATTCGGCACCGGATAGATCAGATGCCGGACAATATCGTGCCTGCTCGCGACCAGCCGGTAATACTCGCCGCGAAACGGGCAGATGATGAAATCCGGCTCGATATCGAGCATGCGCACCAGTCGATCCGCCATCAGGCCCGCGCAGGCCACGAGCTCCCGGGCATGGAAGACGCCGGCGGCCGTTTCGACCACGACTTCGCTGGCGTATTCGGCCAGCCCGGTTACGGCACAGCCGCAGCGGATCTCTCCGCCCGCGGCTTCGATATCCACCGCAAGAGCGCGGCAGACGGCCCGATAGTCGATGATGCCACTGCTGGGCACGAGGATGCCGGCGGTGCCACGCACGGCCGGCTCGTGCTCGGCCAGCGCGCCGGCATCGAGCCAGTGGCGTTCGATGCCGTTTTCGCCGATGCGCTCGAACAGCCGTTCCAGGCCCGGTCGCTCGCGATGATCGGCGGCCACCAGCAGCTTGCCACGAATATCGAACGGAATGTCGTGCGTGGCACAGAAGGCACGTGTCGCGGCATTGCCGGCGGTGCAGAAGCGTGCCTTCATCGAGCCAGGCGCGTAGTAGACGCCTGCATGGATCACGCCCGAGTTGTGGCCGGTCTGATGCGCGGCCAGCTGGTCTTCCTTTTCGAGCACCAGCACACGCGCGCCGGGCCGCCGTTGCAGCAGCTCGCGCGCGGTGGCCAGGCCGACGATGCCGCCGCCGATGATGATCGTGTCGTACATGCCTTGTAAGTTTTTGTACCGGGAGTGAAGAGCGCCCGACTGTAGACGATCATGTTGCCTTGCGTGCTGATTGGTCTCGCATCAGCGGCGGCGAATTGCGAGCACGCCGCGCCGCAATGCCGCTATCATCGACACAGAGTTTTTAGTGCGATCATCACGATGGACGAATGGGTAGAACGCGCTCTGGCACGATTTCCGAACGTGCCCGCACTGTTCGGCTGGCTCGGCCTGGATCGTCGCGGCCACTGGCTGATTCAGGGTGAGCGCATCAGCCATGCGCGCATCGTCGAGACGATCGCTCGCAACTACGGCGTGGATGACCACGGCCGCTGGTTTTTTCAGAACGGCCCCCAGCGCGGCTATATCGCGCTCGAGTACACACCGCTGATCGCGTCCGTACAGGCCGACGACACACTCATGGCCCATACCGGCCGTGCAATCGAAAGCGTGAGCGCGCTGTATCTGGACGAAGACAGCACCGCCGTGCTCGACACGCCGGACGGCGCTGCGCTGGTTCAAGGCGCTGACCTGGCCTGGGTGCTCGATCGTCTGCGCGCGGACGATAGCGACAAAGAGATCGACGATCAGGCGCTATCGAATGCGCTTGCGGTGCCGAGCGGTACGCAGACCGATCTGACGTTGGTTGTGGGCAACGACAGGCTGCCCGTGTATCGCTGTGATCGCGCGGATATCCCGGCAACGCTCGGTTTCGTACAGGCACCCGAACCACGCGATGGTGAGAACAGCAACTGACGTTGCTACCGTTGTGCCCTGTTTTTCATGCGCCACACTGTGAGCCCGTAGCCATGGACCAATCGATCAGCCAGTTCCCCGTGCCGGAATTCGGCGAACTGCCCGACGATATTCGCGAGCGGATTCTCGCGGTTCAGGACAAAGCGGGCTTCGTGCCCAACGTGTTCTGGGCGCTGGCGCATCGCCCGGACGAGTTCCGTGCATTCTTTGCCTATCACGACGCGCTGATGGAGAAAAACAGCGGCCTCACCAAAGGCGAGCGCGAGATGATTGTCGTCGCCACGTCCGGCATCAACCAGTGCCAGTACTGCGTGGTGGCCCACGGCGCGATCCTGCGTATCCGTGAGGCCGATCCGCTGATTGCCGATCAGGTCGCGGTGAACTACCGCAAGGCGGATATCACGCCGCGCCAGCGGGCGATGCTGGATTTCGCCGTGCAGGTATCCAACGCTGCGCATACCGTCGGTCCCGAGGATCGCGCGCGGTTGAGCGAACACGGCTTCTCGGAAGACGATATCTGGGATATCGGTGCGATTGCCGCGTTCTTCGCGCTGTCCAACCGCATGGCCAATCTCACCGCCATGCGCCCCAATGACGAGTTCTATCTGATGGGCCGCGCGCCGCGCGAAGGCAAGACCTCGTAGTGACTGTTCATCACTGGAGCGATCTGAGCGGGCCGGAGTTGGCAACACTCGCTGATGAGAACACGGTTGCGATTCTGCCGGTCGCCGCCATCGAGCAACATGGCCCGCATTTACCGCTCGCCACCGACGTGATGATCGGCGAGGGACTCGTATCGGCGGCTCTCGAGCGTTATGCCGACGATCCGCGAACACTGCTGGTGCTGCCGACGATGGCGATCGGCGCGAGCATGGAGCATGCGGATTTTCCGGGCACACTGAGCCTGTCGCCCGAACAGGCGATCGACCAGATCCAGGCAATCGGTACGGCCGTCGCACGCGCCGGTGTGCAGCGCCTGCTGCTGTTCAACAGCCACGGCGGCAACAAGGCAGTGCTGGATATCGCGGCCCTCAATTTACGGGCCGCGCATCGGCTGCTTGTGGTCAAGGCGAACTACTTCCGCTTTGCACCACCGGCGGATGCCCTTTCGGCGGAGGAACTCTCGCATGGGCTGCACGGCGGGGCGCTGGAAACAGCGCTCATGCTGCATTTCGCACCGCACACGGTACGGCGTACAGCCATTGCGAACTTCGAGCCGTTGGGCCAGCGGCGTGCCGAGGCAGGCGCTACGCTGCTGCCAGAAGGCGACGTCGCGTTCGCCTGGCTGGCGCAGGACCTGCATCCTCAGGGCGTGGCCGGCGACGCGCGTCAGGCGAGCGCGGAGCAGGGCGCCGCGCTGTGCGCCCATTTCGCCGGCCGCCTGGGCGTAATCATCGATGAGACGATGGATTTCGACCTGGCTACGCTCGGCGCGCCCTGAGCACAGCGCGCACTGCTGCGGCGGCTAGTTGTTGTCCGCGGCCGTACCGAGTACGTGATCCAGCCAGTGCCCGGCACGTGTGGCCTTGGCGGTGAGATAACGATGGTTCTGGGTCGTGACCCGCCCGTAGACGCCGCTGCGTTGTACGACGGTCACGCCGCCACGGCTCATGGCCTCAATTTTCGAGGGGTTGTTGGTCAGCAGCTCGATCCGCCGGATTTCAAGCTGGGCAAGCATTTCCAAAGCGACGTTGTAGCTGCGCTCGTCGTCGCCGAAGCCCAGCACATGATCGGCATCGACGGTGTCGAGGCCTTCGTCCTGCAGGGTGTAGGCCCGCAACTTGTTCGCGAGGCCGATTCCGCGGCCTTCCTGGGCGAGGTAAAGCAGCACGCCGCCGCCATTCTCGGCGATCTTGGCGACGCTGGAACGCAGCTGCTCGCCGCAGTCGCAGCGCAGACTGCCGAACAGGTCGCCGGTCAGACAGGCCGAATGCAGCCGCACCGGCACCGCGTCGGCCCATTGTTCCGGATCGCCGATGACGATGGCGATATGCTCGCGCATGCCATCCGCTTCGCGAAAGAGCACGAACCGTGACTGCTCGCTTTCGGCCAGCGGTACGTCGGCCGCGCTGATGCGGCGCAGGAAACGGGGTGAAGTCTGCTCGTAGTCGGCGATCGTTCCCGTATTCAACGACAGCAGGCTGCCATCTTCGACGCGCGCCTCGATCGCGGCCATGCGCTCCGGCGCGATCGGTACGGTGATCGCCGAAGGAATCAGCAGGCCGCGGCGCATGAGCGTAAGCGCCGCTGTTTCGTCCGGACCGACTGCTCGGGTCGCGCGATTCGGGCCCGACGCGGGGTGACGCGCACAGGCCCAGTCGATTACCGAGGCGGCGCTGTCGTCGCGGGTGATCGGAAGGCAGGCCGCGTCGTCGTCAACCTCGATACCCAGCAGTTCCAGGCGATGCTTCGTGAGCACCAGCGTGCACTCATTGCCTGCATGCTCGGTTAGGCGAGCAAGCGCTTCGTCGTTCATGCCTTCGAGCGGTGCAATCAGCGTGGCGCTGCGGGTGGAATCCTGCGCGTCGCGTACCAGCACCGGCAGCCCGCGCCGCAAATCGAATATCGAACGTTCCACCTGTCGCATGCTGTCTCTCGATGTGGCCCAGTTGCAGAAAATCAAGGTTTCACGCGGACCGGCATCCTGCCGGCTCGCGTGGCGCGCCGCATTATCCTAGAGTTTGTGCCCGCGCGGCGATGCCTCGTCGCGAGTTTTCCCTGGAGCAAGCGACGACTGAATCATGGCTGTGATCGATGAGAGCTACGCCTGGCATTTGATTCAGGATGCACGTTGTCGCGGCTTGTTGGCGCCTGCGATCCTCGACGGGCGGTCTGCCGATGCGCCGTCGATCCATGTGGATGCGCAGTTTGGCTGGACGAGCACGGCAAAAGTCACGCCCGAGGCCGGCGATCTATTGAACGCCTTGCTGCCCGTGGCACTCGGCGGGGCGTCGTTCGTGGTGGCACAGCTTGGCCAGAGTCTGGATGGCCGTATCGCCACGGAGAGCGGGCATTCGCACTATGTGACGGGCGAGGCCAGCCGCGTGCATCTGCATCGCTTGCGCGCGCTTGTGGATGCCGTGATCGTGGGCGCGGGCACGGTGGCGGCCGACGATCCGCAGCTGACCGTGCGCCATGTGCCGGGTGCCAATCCGGTGCGTGTCGTGCTCGACCCGCGAGGCCGCGTGAGTGGCGAGCAAAAAGTCTTTAGCGACGGCGCGGCGCCGACCTTGCATATCGCCAGTGGCGTGCGCGCGCCAGCGCCTTCGAACGTGGAGCGCGTCCAACTGGAGAACGGTGCCGGTGGCGTCGCCCCGCAGGCCATACTCGATTGTCTGGCGGCAAGGGGGTTACGGCGGGTACTGGTCGAGGGCGGCGGCGAAACCATTTCGCGCTTCCTGCAAGCTGGCCTACTCGATCGGCTGCACGTGGTCGTCGCGCCGATGCTTATCGGCTCTGGCCGGCCTGCCGTCAGGCTCGCACCCATCGAGCGGCTGGATACCGCGCTACGTCCACCGTGTCGCAGCCAGTCCATGGGGGCGGATATGTTCTTCGATCTTGATCTGAGTGAAGGCCGCTAGCGCTCGCCGCGGGATTTCAGCGCGGCGCGACAAACAGGTCGCGATGGCCAACGCTGATACGTAGCCCCCCAGCTTCTAGCGCGTCGATTCGGCGGCGGGCCCAGGCGTTGATTCGGTCAGCGTCGGCGGGGGATTGTTCGATGACGGCGTCCCGCCAACCCTCGACGAGCGCGATGCCCGCGAGGGCATCGGTTGAGCCTTCGATATGCCAGGGCGCGTACGCGCTCTCAACGGTATAGCCGACGTCCTCGAAGGCGACCTGGATGACGCTCGGAGCCTGCACGCCAAGCGCTGCACCAAAACTCTTGTCGCGCGTCTGGTGGGCACGCAGCAAAGCGAATACGACGTTGTCGTCCACGTCGGATGGCGACAACGAGATGTCGCCGTCGACACTGAGGACAAACAACCCTGGCGCCTCACGGCTAGCGCATGCCCGGGCCAGGTCACGCACCCAATCGGCCGTCACCAGATCGAACAATGCAGATGCCGTAACCAGCGCGGCGCCGTCCAGCTGCGAATGCCAGCCGGCTTGGCCGAGATCGACGACATCTGCGGATATGTCGACCGGGTCGCCCGCGGCATCCCGTGTGCTCGCGCTGGCGCGGGTCGCGGCGGCCAGCAAGGCGGGGTCGTGGTCGAGTAGCCGCCAGTGCTGCGGGCCCGGAAACCGCGGCGCGAGATAACGCAGGTTGGAGCCGCTACCGCTGCCCAGGTCGACAATGGTCTGCGGTTTTTTTTCGCGCGAGGTATGCAAACGCTCGGCTGCGGCGGCCGTGAGTCGGCTGTTCCGTGCCGCGTGATCCAGAGGCTCGCGTAGCGCGAGCCAGTCGCCCGCGAAGTGTGCGTGTGCGTTGTCTGCGCTCATGGTCGACCACCGACAGTGTTCGGGGTTTCCAGCGCCGCCGCGAAAGCGTGCGTGGCGTCGTCCCAACCGGGAAGGGCGTGCCGGGCCCGCAGTACGGCCGTGCAGGTCGAGTCGTACCAGGCACGATCAGTCATCAAACGGCGCAAAGACCGGGCAAAAGCGGTCGCATCGCCCGGCGTCACGCTGCATCCCGCGCCGGCTGGCAGCGTATCGGCCAAGGCACCGCCAGTCGTCGTGACAACAGGCAGTCCCGCGGCGATGGCCTCTGTAACAACCATGCCGTAACCCTCGTAATGCGAGGCGAGAACGAAAACGTCGGCGGCTGCGTAACAGGCTTCGAGTTGCGCCGCATCGAGCGCGCCGTGAAGCGTGATTCGGTCGGCGAGGTTTTTCCTGAAGATCGTCTGTTCGATATCCCGGGCATGGGCCGGATCGCGATCAAGCGAGCCCACCAAGTCGCAATGCCAGTCGAGGTCGGTCATTTGTGCCAGGGCGTCAAGCAGTACGTCGTGGCCCTTGCGCGGAATCAGTGTGGCTACGCAGAGAAGCCGCCAAGGTCCGCCTGCGCACTCGCGCGGGCGGACCCGCGTGCCTTGCACGTCGCGCGTGTCGACGCCGGGTTCCGCGACTCGCGCCGGGCAGTCCGTCATCTTGAGCGCCTGCAGTCGATCGCGCGTATGGATGCTGGTGACGATCACGCGCCTGGCACAGGCGAGTACGCGACGTTCGCTGCTCTCCAACCGTTCGGCGGTAGTGCGATCGAGGCCTGTTTCGTCGCATAACGGATGGTGTACGAGAACGATGATCGTCAGGCGCGCCGCGTGGCGCTCGATCACCTCGGGCAGGCCACCGCAGGCGAGACCGTCGATCACAACGGTGGCGTCATCAGCGCAGGCGCTTAGCGCAGTATCGAGCGCGGCGTGCGCGGTCTCGTCGGGGCAGGGGAAATGCCCGTCGAGCATGCGCGTATCGATTTGCCAGCCGGCTGCCTGCAGGCCGGCGATGATGCGCGCGTCGTAGCGGTAGCCGCCGGTGGGCTGCTCGAGCGCCCCGGCAACGATGAAGACGAGCCGCTTTGGTATCAGCGTCGTCAAATATCGCCTTCGTAGCTTGCCCAAGCGATATGGGATTCGGCGAGCGTGACTCGCATCGCCTCGAGCCCTTTCGCGCTTTGACCCAGATCGCCCGAGCGAATTGCCGCATGCAGGCGGTCGAACACAGTCTTGGCCATGAACTCGGTCGTTGTGTTGCGCCCACGGAACTCGGCGACGTCGTCCAGGTTACGCATGTTCAGATCGCCGAGCTCGTTCTTGAGCGCCGCGCTCGCGAGGCCGATATCGATTACGAGATCGTCGCCGTCGAGTTTGGAGCGCATAAACGTCACATCGACTACATAGGTCGCGCCGTGGGTCTGCTGCGCGGGGCCGAAGACCTCGCCGGTAAAGCTGTGGGCGATCATGAAATGATCGCGAACGGTCAGGCTGAACATGCGATTTCCTTGTCTATCTTGAGGGCGAAACAGGCGGTCAGTCGTAGCGTATGCGCTGGCACAGCGTCGCATCGCCGGGGTCTGCAATACGCCGCATCACGTCGGGCAGGGTATCGAACGCGACATCGGGCTCGATGAGGGCATCAAAGCGCGGGTCGTTCAAGAGAGACACGGCCAGAGCCAGCCGCGATCGGTGATCGCGTCGGGGGCGTCGCCCAGGCGAAACGGCGCCGACCTGGCTTGAACGCAGGGTCAGGCGTTTCGAATGAAATGCGCCGCCCAGCGGCACGGTGACCGCACGCGCGCCGTACCAGCTCATTTCCAGCACGGTGGCCTCGAAGCCGGCGACATCGATCGCCGTGGCGAGGCCGGCTTCGCTGGCGCTGGCATGAATCACGATATCGCGCTCGGGGGTGGCCTGGTCCGGCAGCCGAAAGCGCGCGCCCAGAGCGTCGCCGAGATATTGCTTGCGCGTGTCGATATCGACAAGCTCCACATCCACGCCCGGTAGGCCGGCTGCGAGGCCTGCAATCAGGCCGCCGATTACGCCGGCGCCGATCACTGTCACGCGATCACCCACGCTCGCGCCCGCATCCCAGAGCGCGTTCACGGCGGTCTCCATGTTGGCGGCGAGCACCGCTCGCTCGGGCGGCACATCGACGGGCAGCGGTATGGCTGCGTCCGCGTCGATCCGATAACGCGTCTGGTGCGGATACAGACAGAACACCCTGCGTCCCGGCCAATCGCCCGGGCCGTGTTCGACCACGCCGACGTTGGCGTAGCCGTGCTTGACCGCGCCGGGCAGATCGCCGGCCTGGAACGGCGCGCGCATGCGCTCGTATTCGCTGGCCGGTACCTGACCGCTATAGACGAGCGTTTCCGTACCGCGGCTGACCGCACTGTAGAGGCTACGCACGAGCAGCTCCCCGCCCGCAGGCTCGGACACGCTTTCCTCGGCAATGAAGGCCTCGCCGGGTGGTCGTAGCCACAGGGCGCGGGCTATGGGCTCAGGCATGACAGGCTCAAGGATCGAAACAGGGCAGCGCATACGGATCCGTGCAGCGTCACGAGCGGCGTCATCCGCATCGTCGGGCGTATCAGGAACACGTTCAGCGAGAACGTCGCGAAATGTAACTTGCCGAGCCCGGCGATGCGAACATGCTGTGGGCGACGGTGTTAGCGGGTGGTCAGACAGGCGCAGGGCGCCAGATGGCCGACCTTGTGCGAAGTACTGCCGATCATCAGCCCGCCGAAATCGCTCAAGCCCCGACGGCCCATGACGATAAGATCGGCGCCCTCGCGCTCGGCCGCCTGTACGATTCGCTGGGCCGGATCGCCGCCGACAATCTCGGTTTCGATTGCCTCGCAGCCGGACGATTCCAGGATCTGGCGCGCCGCATCGATCACCGAACGCCCGGCGGACTCCAGTTGCTCGGGCGAGGGCGGCACGGTAATCGTCGCGCCGCCGAGCACCAGCGCCTTTTCGTGGCCGGTGTGCTGGGGCACGTGGATCACGTGCAGGGCCGATCGGTAGCGTTGCGCCAAGTCACAGGCCAGCTCGACGGCCCGTTTCGAATGCTCGGAGCCGTCCACGGCTATCAGAATCCTTTTGAACATCAGGGCCTCCCCTGGGATGTGTCCAGCCAGCCTACAACAGCGGCCAGTGCCCGCGCGCTTAAGACAAAAGCCCCTGTCCCTAGTATCTTTCGCTATAGGTGTATTGTGCATTGACATTTTTTCTGTGTAATATTTTCCACAGGCATGAAATAGGCGGGTGACGCCAGCGTGCGTTGTCTGCCGATGCGGGGTCGACATGAAGACACGCTTTTTTGATCGGCTGATCGATCACGGCACGCTCGTCATCCACTACCCGGACGCCAACACCCAGCTGATCGGTCAAGGCACGCCCACCGCGCATATTCATCTGCGTGACCGACGGGTGCTCGCCCGCCTGCTCTCGGACCCGGAAATGGCCTTTGGCGAAGCCTATATGGACGGCGACTGGTGGCCGGGCGAGGGCGGCCTGCTGGCGCTGTTCGAACTCTATTTCGCCAACGTCGAGAACTTCGGTTCGAGCCGTATTCTCGACCTGGCGCGGCATGCGCTGCGCGGGCTGCGCGAGGCCAATTCGAGGCTGCGCGCGCGGCGCAACGTCAAACACCATTACGACATCGATCATGATCTGTTCGAGAAATTCCTCGATGCGGACATGCAGTATTCCTGCGCCTATTTCGAGTCCGCCGACATGGATCTGGAGGCGGCCCAGCAGGCCAAGTGTCGACATATCGCCCGCAAGCTGTGCCTGCAGCCGGGCGATCGGGTGCTGGATATAGGTTGCGGTTGGGGTGGCCTGGCGCTATATCTCGCCCGCCATCACGAGGTGCACGTCACCGGGCTGACCCTGTCCGACGACCAGTACGAGTACGCCTGCGAACGCGCCGAGCGCGAAGGCCTGGCGGATCGGGTGCACTTTGCCCAGCAGGACTATCGCGAGCATGTCGGCACCCAAAGCGGGGGCTACGACGCGATCGTGAGCGTCGGCATGTTCGAGCATGTCGGGCGGCCGCAGTACCAGGTGTTCTTCGATCAGGTTCGGCGGCTGCTCAAGCCGGACGGCCGTAGTCTCATCCATACCATCGGCCGCAGCGGCCCGCCTATCGAGGCGGCGCAGGGCTGGATCGAGAAGTACATCTTCCCCGGCGGCTATATCCCGTCGCTTTCGGAGGTCGCACCCTGTATCGAGCAGACCGGCATGAGCCTGTCCGATCTGGAGATCTGGCGGCTGCACTACGCGCGCACTCTCGACTGCTGGAGCCGGCGCTTCCAGAACCATCGCGACGCGTTTCGTGAACGCCTGGGCGAGCGCTTCTGTCGCATGTGGGAGTTCTACCTGCTTGGCTGTCAGGCGACCTTTCGCTGGGGCGACCTGGTCGTGTTCCACCTGCAGCTCGCTCGACGCAACCATATCGTGCCGGTCACCCGTGACTATCTCTATAAGGACCTGCCACAGGCGCCGCGCCGGATTCAGGAAAACGAGTTCGAGTGCACCGGGTAGCGGTTACGCCCGCGTAGCTGATCGACCACTGCTCCGGTCAGGAACATCCCGGTACACAGGCCCAGGCCCCAGACGTTGATGCCCAGCGTCTGGGCATAGCTCCCGGCGCCAATGCTCACCCAGTCTGGAATCGTGGGCAGGTCAGCGAGTTTCTGCAGGGCCAGCAGCACGCCGATCACGACGCCCGGCCACAGCGCAAGGTGGAAGGACAGGGTAGAAGCCGGGCGAACCCAGGCCAGCAGAAAGATGGGCGCCAGCCCCATGATGGCGGTGCCACTGATCGTCGTCGCCGCGATGACGGCCGGGCCCACGCCGTCGATATAGAACGACAGCAGGGGGAGATTGCCGAGCAAAGCGATGACCCACATCGCACGTCGTCCGCGGGACTGGTCGTGGATCGTGGGCGCCGTGCGGGTCACCCGCCAGTCGCGTGCCGTGAATTTCGCTGTGGATGCGAAAGTGGAATCCAGCGTGGAGCCAGCACTCGCGAGCATCACCGCGTTGAACAGCAGCGTCATGCCGAGGCCGATCGCCATTGGTACAGCCACTGCGACCGATGGCGTAGGCGCGATATCGTTCACGAGCGCATAAAGCCCGGCCACGCTGAAGCCGGCGATCAGCGCGCCGCCGAGCAGGGCGGCGAGCACGAAACTGGCGACCATCTTGAGCGGCGGACTGACGAATGCGCGGTCGGTGAGTACGGGGTCGTGAAAGCCGTACGACAGTGTTTGTACGAGCGCGAGCGCGAAAAAGGTGATGCCGCCGGCGACCATGTCGGGCGTCAACGAGCCGTTGGCAACGCTGGGCAGGCCGCTGCCTGCGACACTGGGCGCGAGCACCGTGAGTGTGATGAGCAACAGCAGCGCGATCATGATCATCTGCAGCGCATCGGTGACGATCGACGAGCGCAGCCCGCCGCGCTGGCTGTAGTAGAGGGTCAGTCCGGTAAACGACAGCGCGGCCAGCCAGTAGCCGGCGCTGCCTTCATCGCCGAAATAGAGCGCGGCGACCTTGGTGTTCGACCAGACCTCGTTGAACAGTCGAATACCGATCACGATCAGGAACAGCCGGGTCGCCGGCAGGCCGTATTTGCGCCCCAGGAACGCGGCCAGCGAGGTATCGCCACCGCGTGTGCGGATGAAGTACACCGCAACGGCCACCACCACGAACGCCAACCAGTACGCTGCATAACCGATGCCGCCCCACCAGCCGAAGGCGACGGTGAGGTTCATGGCGTTGTCGACGCTCTTGGCCATGACCCACGAAACGGCCGCCGACGCGCCGAGCAACCAGATCCCCGGCGCACCACCGGCAAGAGAGTGGCCGCCGAAGAAGGCCATCGGTCCGCTGCGTGCCGGTGTCGTGCGTAGTACCAGAACGGCGTAGGCGAGGAATACGAGCCATGGCAGGAGCAGCCATGAACTCCCCGCGAGGGTCATAATCGGCCCTGTTCACGCACGCGATGCCAGCCGTCGCCATCCGCGCGGCCGAGTTGGTCAAGCATCTGGCCCAGGCGCTCGTCGGCGCCGGCGCGTGCGCGCAAGCCCGCTTCCATGGTGTACCGGCGGCTTTCGTCGATGATGATCTCGCCGTCCAGCGCCAGCGGGCCGCTGCTGTCGACCACGGTCAACTGCAGGCCGGCCTCGGTATGGGTCAGGGCGGTAGTGAACTGCCCGAGCTGGACTGGCGGATTGAGCAGGTCCCAGCGCGTGTTGCCCAGGCTGATCTGGCCGGACAGGGCATCGAACTGCAGTTCGTCGTCGAAGGCGGCGCGCTGGATATCGACGCGTACGTCGCCTGACAGCGGCAGGAACGTATAGCCGCCGAGCTTGGCCAACCAGCCGGCCGAGGCGCTGCCGGTCACGTTCTCGATTACCGTAGTGCCGAACAGCGAGCGCGATACCTCGGCGCTGAAGCCGTTGATATCCGAATCGATTTCGATATCGGCGCTGACGCGGCCTAGCAGCAGGGCGCTCGGGTGCAGCGTCCACATCAGGTTCTCGACGGCACCGCCGGGGCCGGAGGCGTAGCTTGCGCGGCCTTCGAAGATCGTGCCGGTCACGCCGCCGAGCGATACGGGTGCCATCTGCTCGGCCCAGCCGGCGGCGACGCGCGCTGGCAGGAAGGCGACGAGGCCGATCGTGAAAGCGACCAGACCGATGAGGCCATAGCGGAGCGCGCGGCGGTTCATGCGCCACCTCGGGTGAGGGTCAGGCGGGCCTGAACCGTGCCGGATTCGTCGTCGCGAGTGACGGTCATCTGGCCGGCGGCCACACCGTAGTCGCGCTGCAGGCTGCGCAGCCAGAACAGCATCTGATTGAAGTTGGCTTGTTCAAGAGTCACGGTGGCCTGATCGTCGTTATCCGGCTGGATGCGTCGCACTGCGTCGCCGAGACCGTTGTCCCGGCTGGTCGCATCGACGATCGACAGGAGCGAATCGTTGCGGCCCTGAATCTTTCTGCCGGTGTCGTTGGCCTGCAACAGTCGGGCTTCGTCGCGAATACCCAGCACCCAGCGTGTTTCTTCTGCCTGCGCGTTCAGACGCACGCGGCCTTCCGTCACGCTGCCGTCGAGCGGTCGCCAGATGCCGTAGTAGAACACCGCGATCGTCACCGCGATCGCGCCGACAATCACGGCGACGCGCTCACGGGGGGCGAGGCCTTCGTACCAGCTTCGAAGCTGATTCATGCGGCGTCTCCGCTGACGCTGGCACGGATCTGGACGCCGTCGGCGGCGGCATCCGCGCTTTCCACGTTCAGCACCGCGCCGCGCTGACGGGCAAAGCCGGCACGCAGCGCTTCGAGCGACTGCACGCTCTTGCCGCGCAGGCTCAGATAGAGCGCACCGTCGCGATACTGCAGCGACTGGATAGTCAGGTCACCAGCCTGGCCGGCGACTTCTGCTGTCGCCTGAAGCAACGGAAACATCCCGCCACTACCGCCGGAACCACGTAGTGCCCGGATGTTCTGCTCGGCCTGCACGCGCAGATCGTTGATCGTGCGTACGTTGGGAAATGCCTCGCGAAACGCGGTCTCGCTGGTGGCTTCGAGCGTATCGATACGGTCGTAGAGCTGCCAGCTTTCGATGCCGCGTGCTGCGAGCGCGACCAGCAGCCACGCGGCTGCCAGGCCGGCAGTTAGCCGGAACGGTTGCCACCAGGCCTGCATTGCCGAGGCGCGGGCGAATACGCCCTGACGCAGATTCACCGCGTCGGCGCTTCGCGCGGCCACGAGGAGACTGGCAAGCAGCATGTCGGTGTCTGGGCTGGTTGCGTGCTCGACCTCGGGCGCCGGATCGCTACGCAGTTCGTCGAGCAGGCGCTCGGCGGTGATCTCGCTGCTGACCGCATGCAGGACGATATGCTCGGGCGGCGTAGAGCCGTTGGCCAGGGTCGACCAGAGCGAGCGCTCGCAGGCGAAGCCGTGAAGCGCAGATGTGCGCGTAAGCACGCGCTCGCCGATCACCGCGACTTGCCAGCTGTTCTCGCCGGGGCGGGGTAGCGCGAGCATATCGGGAATGATCTGGACGACGTCCAGTCCGGCATCGCGGCAGGCGTCCAGCGTGGATTGCATGAGCGCACGCTCGATCACGAGTACCGGCGTTTCGCCGTCGGCATCGGCGCGGGCCGCAAGCGCGAAATGCAGGTCGTCAACGCGTGTAACCAGCTGGTCTTCGAGTGCGAAGCTGGCGGCCTGCAGGCGGCGCCGTGCCTGGCGAATCGGCGGTAGCGACACGCGCGTTACGAGGACATCTTCGCCGGGCAGCAGCACGATGGTCTCGCGGCCGTCGGCGGCGATGGCTGCCTCGGTAAGCTCGCCGCGCACGAGCTCTTCCGCTGCGTTCAGCCACGCTGCCTGCTCGCCGTCGAAGTACACGATGAATCGCTCGGACACGAAACTACTACCCCCGGTATTCAGGCCGTTTGTCGATCGCCGATGCAGCGGCATTGAGCCGGGCTCGGCCGTTGGCCCGCGCCCAGTCTACCCTAAGCAAACCGCGTTGAAATAAGGCGTTGAGGCTCACGCGAGGCGCACCGCTCCCGTTCGAGTCGAGGCCTGCGCGGTCGCGCCTCGCGCGGCCAGTGCACACTGCGGTATCGAACGGCGTTGCTTGCATGGGCTAGTCCACGTTCGTGCTGTGCCGGAGCGTGCGTACGGCGCCGTTGTCTGCACGCTCCAGAACACTGAAGAACTGGATCTGCGCCCGATCGACCGTAATCTGGCCGGTCGCGAGGAAATAATTGGTGGTCACGCTGAGCTGCTCCGCATCGATCTGGCGCCCGGCCAGTGCCGGGTCCTGCAGGAACGCCTCGACCGACTCCCAGGGCTCGTCGGCGCGCGACTCGAGCAGCGCTTCGCCGGTGCCGGGCGGCAGTTCCGGCGCAATGGTGGTCAGAACCGCGGCGGGCGCTGTGTTGACATTGATGCGCGTGACTTCGGGCAGCGCGCAGATATAGGGTTCGAGCGCTGCATACAAGGCAGGCGTCATGCCTTTGACCATTCGCAGTTCGCTGGCGCTGGACATCTCGATGTTGCCGGCGCGATACGCCGGGTCGAGGCCGAGGTAATAATCGTCTTCGGCGCCGTCGGGCACGGTGGGATTGATATCCGGGTCGATCCAGTCGCGTGTCGATGCTGCCACGGTGCGCGCGGTGATCTGATCCGTGTTGCCGACCAGCTCGACCAGGCGCTGCAACTGCTCCAGAGCGCCGTCGACATCGTTGCCGGATAGATTGTTGAGATTGAAACGCCCCTGCAGATCCAGCACCTGCCCCTGCAGGGCACCGCCGTCCAGCGGCAGGTAGTCGACGGGCTGGGCCCAGGGCTCGTCGAGACTGTCGATATCGGTGAATTCCGCGTCCTGACGCAGCAGCTTGCCGAGCCAGTTCTCGATGCCCACGGCGTACCACCAGGCCTGCTCGGACTGCCAAATGTTGCCGCTGCGATGCAGGGCCAGATTCATCTGCGAGAGCATGCCGGCGCCAATGATCGTGACCAGCGCCACGATCAGCATTGCCGTAAGCAGCGCAACGCCGCCTTGTTTACGAACGGGCCGGATCACTTTTCGGCCCCCGGCACCATGAACACCAAGCGAAGGTCGCCCCATTCGGGCGTGGTAACGCGTAGCTCGATCGCCAGCGGCGGCGCATAGCGCAAAGTCTGTTGGGCGCTGCCGGTCGTGGGATCAACATTGGGAACGGCCCCCGGCGCGGCATCCGTGGGCCAGCGATCCTGCCATTCGCGGTCGCCGTCGAGAAAACGCCATTCCAGGTTGGAAACATCCTCGAGCAGGGTGGCTTCGACCGGCGCGCTGTCCTGCGCCTGGTCGAGTACGCGCCAGTAGGCACGCACGAGATTGTCATCCTCGTCGATACGATAAGCCACGCGCTGGAGACTGCTGCGGATATCACCCAACGGATTGCGCCAGCCGTTGCGGGTGAACTGTATGCCGAGGTCCGGGCTGCCGCTGATGGCGGGTTGGCTGTCGCCGAAGCTGTCGCGCACGGGCCGGTCGACGATCTGTTCGATATCGTTTCGCATGCGCCAGACCGACATCTGCAGCGTCTTGCTGCGATCGAGCGCCGCGGTAACCGATTCACGCACAGAGATCACCGAAGACAGACCGCCGTAGGCCATGGCGGCCATCACGACGAACACGGCGATCGCGATCAGCAACTCGATGAGTGTGAAGCCAGCCTGGCGTTGCGTGGCCATCAGAAGCTCGAACCGTAGTCGGCGGCATCGTCGGCGGTCGCTTCAGCCTGACCGTCGCCGGGTGCGTTGACGGGATCGACATGCTGGGTGACGAAGCCGCTGAGCAGGGCGGTGGAATCCGCTTCCGGTTCTCCGCTGTTGTTGTCGATGCGATAGACGCGCAAGTCGACCCGGCGTACGTCGGGATCCGGGGATTCGGAAATCTCCGCGACCCAGCGCCAATCCCGCTCGCCCATTTCGGTATCACCGTCATCGGTGCCGGTATCGGGCCACTGTTCGGCGATCTGGTATTCGACCAACTGGTTGCGGGCCACCCACTGGGCAAGGGTGCGGTCGTGGATATAACGGGCGTAGTCCGCGTAGCGCGCGCCACCGGAAATGAATGCGCCGAGTGCGAGCGCAAGAATCGCGGTCGCCACGAGCACCTCGACCAGCGTGAATCCGCGCTGGCGAGTCATCGCCGGCCCTCGATACGCTCGCGTTCCAGCGTGCCGGCCGCATCGCCTACCAGACGATAGCGGTGCTCGACATCCGGGCTGAACAGCTCCAGTTCGAAGGGAATCATTTCGCCGCTGGAGAGGAAAACCGCCTCGGGTCGTACGACGTCCTGCTCGTCTTCATCCTCATCGGCGCTGACGAGTTGGGGCGCGTCTTCATCGCGCGCGATGAGTGCGAGCACCAGCTCGCCACCCAGTTCACGCGGGCGCAGTGGCGTATCCGGACCGGCAAGCGGCTGCCAGCCGTCGTCGCCGAGACGTAAAAAGCGATAGCCGCCGCGGGTGATGTCCAGGCCGATCTCGCGGCCGTAGAGCACCGCGTCATCCGCCGCCGTGGTGATGAGTGCTTCTAGACGACGCGCTTCCTTGTCGAGCTGATCGGCGTTCCCGGTCGGGTTGATCGACAACGACACGAACGCCATCACCACGCCGATAATCAATGCAACGACCAGAACCTCGATAAGAGTAAACCCGGTCTGCTGGCGAGAACCTAGCCGCGGTGGACGCACGTCGGACACGCGGCGCCGGGGCTAGCTGTCGAGAGCCCAGTTACCGATGTCCGCATCGCTTTCTTCGCCACCAGGGCGGCCATCGCGGCCCAGCGTGTAGACATCGATCTCGCCGTGCTCGCCGGGGTTGCGATAGTGGTATACGTCGCCCCACGGATCGGTCGGAATACGATCGAGATAACCACCGGATTTCCAGTTGCGGGGCTCGGGCTGGGTGGTCGGTTTGTCGACCAGCGCGGCGAGACCCTGCTCGGTGCTCGGGTAGCGGAAGTTATCCAGGCGGTAGAGCTTGAGCGCGCTTTCGACCGCACGAATATCCTGGCGCGCCTTGGCGACACGGGCTTCATCCGGGCGCGAGATAATCTGTGGCACGACCAGTGCGGCCAGAATGCCGAGGATCACCACCACGACCATGATCTCGATCAGCGTGAAGCCACGCTGTGCACGCGCCATTTTGGGTTCGAGGCCCTTTCGGATCATGTCGTTGTCTCCTGATGATGAAGTGTTATAGCCAGTGTACGCGGCGTGCGTCTCGCGAGAATGCCGCGGCTTCCGCTTATTTGACCAGCTGGTTGAGATTGAAGACCGGCTGAAGAATCGCAAGCACAATGATCAGTACGAGTCCGCCCATCAACAGGATGACGGCGGGCCCGAGAATGCCCATCACGCCTTGGCGCAGGGTTTCGACCTCGCGTTCCTGATGGTCGGCAGCGCGGCCCAGCATCATTTCCAGTTCGCCGGAAATTTCGCCGTTGGCAATCATGTGCAGGGTGATCGGCGGGAAAAGCCGTTCCCGGCCCAGCGCACGATGGATGGCGTCGCCTTCGCGTACCCGGGCCGCCGCGCGCTTGATCGCGTCGCGCATGGGCAGATTGGTGACCACGTCAGCGCCGATGGTCATGGCGTCGAGCGCCGGTACGCCGCTACTCGCGAGAATGGATAGCGTTCGCGTGAACCGGGCCGTGTTCACGCCACGAACGAAACGACCGACCAGCGGCATCTGCAGGATGCGCGACTGCACCGCGCGCTTGAACGCGGGTCGACGCATGGCATAGATGAAGGCGATCACCGTCGCGGCGATGATTAGCGCGAGCAGCCAGCCCCAGTAGCGCAGGAAATCGCTGACCGAGATCAGGCCGGTCGTGAGTGCGGGCAGCTCGGCGTCCACGCTATCGAATACCGCGACCAGGTCGGGCACGACGGTTGTCAGCAGGGCGATCACGATGCCAATGGCCACTACACTCAGGAAAGCGGGATAGATCAGCGCGGCCATGATCTTCTGGCGCATCGACTGTTGATCCTCGACGTAATCCGCCAGCCCGGTTAGCACCTCGTCGATACGGCCGGACTGTTCGCCGGCGGACGCGGTCGCACGATAGAGCTCGTCGAAGCTGTTGGGGAAATGCCCCAGCGCATCGGCAAAGGTATGGCCTTCGACCACCTGCGAGCGCACGCCGACGATGATGCGCTGGACCTTGTCGCTGTCGGTCTGTTCGGCGACCGCCTTCAGCGCTTCCTCCATCGGCAACCCGGCATGGGTGAGGGTGGCCAGCTGGCGGGTGAACAGCGACAGCTCGGTCACGCTGATGCCGCGCGAGAACGAGAACCCGCGGGCGCGACCGCTCTTGCGATCGGCAACTTCGTGGACTTCGATCGGGGTCAGGCCCTGGTCGCGCAGCTGGGCACGAATGGCGCGCGCGGCGTCGCCCTCGAGCACGCCTTTCTTTTCGCGCCCACGCGGGTCGAGCGCGGTGTATTCGAAGGCGCCCACGCCTAGAACCTAACCTTCACGGGTCACGCGCAACACTTCCTCGAGTGTGGTGTTGCCCGCCAGTACATTGGCGACGCCGTCGGCACGGATGCTCGGCGTGGTCTTGCGGGCGTGGCGTTCCAGCGCCTGTTCGGAGACCTGTTCATGGATGAGATTGCGCATTTCATCGTCCACCACGACCAGCTCATACACGCCGGTACGCCCGCGAAAGCCGGACTGATTGCAAGTTTCGCAGCCGGCCGGCTTGTGCAGTATGGGCGGATCTTCCGGGTCGGCGTGTAGCAACTCGCATTCGCGCCGGTTGGCGACATACGACTCGCGGCAGTCCTTGCACAGCGTGCGCACGAGGCGCTGCGCCATGATGCCGATCAGGCTCGACGACAGCAGAAACGGCTCGACGCCCATGTCGCGCAGACGCGCGATCGCGCCGACCGCCGTGTTGGTATGCAGAGTCGAGAACACCAGATGGCCGGTCAGTGAGGCCTGGACGGCGATTTCGGCAGTCTCGAGATCGCGGATTTCGCCGATCATGACAACATCCGGATCCTGACGCAGGATGGCGCGCAGGCCGCGGGCGAAGCTCATGTCGACCTTCGAGTTGACCTGTGTCTGGCCGATGCCGTCGAGGTAGTACTCGATCGGATCCTCGACGGTCATGATGTTGCGGGTGCGGTCGTTGATCCGCGTCAGTCCCGCATAAAGCGTGGTGGTCTTGCCCGAGCCGGTCGGGCCGGTAACGAGCATGATGCCGTGCGGCTTATGGATCAGCTCGTCGATGCCCTTGAGCGTTTCCTCGGGCATACCCAGCTGAGGCAGATCGAGACGCCCGGCCTGCTTGTCGAGCAGACGCAAGACCACGCGTTCGCCGTTGCCGGACGGAATCGTCGACACACGCACGTCCACCGGGCGGCCGGCGATACGCACCGAGATACGGCCGTCCTGCGGGACGCGCTTTTCGGCGATATCGAGCTTGGCCATGACCTTCACGCGCGAGATCAGGCGCGGGGCGAGCTGGCGGGGCGGGCTGAGCACTTCGCGCAGTACGCCGTCGACACGAAACCGCACCGTCAGGCGTGATTCGAAGGGCTCGATATGGATATCGGAGGCGTTCTCCTTGATCGCTTCGGTCAGCAGCGCGTTGATCAGGCGGATGATAGGCGCGTCGTCCGAGGATTCCAGCAGATCGGCCGGCTCGGACAGCGCCCGCGCGGCATCCGATAGATCCATATCTTCGTCCATGCCTTCAACGATCTGCATCGACTCGTTGGCCTTGCCTTCGTAGTCGTTCTGCAGCAGCGCGTCGAACGAGCCCGCATCGACACGATGCACGGTGAGCGGGCGCTTGCAGTAGCGCCGAACCTCGGAAAGCGCGACCTGATTAACCGGCGCGCGCACTGTCACTTCCACCGCGCCGTCGCGCTCTGCGCCGAGCATGATGCCGTGGCGTTTGGCGAAGGCGAACGGAAGGCGATCGATGCCGCTCGGCCCGGCAACGGGCGCCGGCGCGGCCGTATCGTTCAGGATCGGTTCCAGGCTGAGCGTTTCGAGGCTGTCGCTCATGGTTGGCTCCTGCCCGCGGGCTAGAACTGGTCGCCGCGACGCTTGCCGCTTCGTACATCAGGGTCGCTATCGCGCTGCGTGCTTTCGTCGTTGCTTACGCCGGAATCCTCTGAAAAGGAGTCGCTGTCGTCATACTGATTGATCGGCGGCAGCTGCGGACGCTGCTCTTCACCCATGAGCGGAATACTGGTCTCGGCCTGCTGCTCCTGCAGCGAACGGATGTAGTTGTACTTCTTGCGCGTGTAGTAATCGGCTTCGCCGCCGCCGCGAAGAATCGTCGGCCGGATGAAGTTCAGCAGATTACGCTTGTTCTTCTGCACGTTGCGGAAGGTGAACAGCGCGCCGAGCAGCGGAATGTCACCAAGAAGGGGCACTTTCTGTTCGGATTCCGTGACCTGGTCATCGATCAGACCACCGAGCACGAGGATCTGGCCGTTCTCGACCTCGACTGAAGTGGTCAGCGTGCGATTGTTGGTGATCAGATCGACCGCGCCGGTCTGGCTCGAGCCCTGCGCAATGCTGGAAATTTCCTGATCGATCGTGAGCTGGATCGTATCGCCCGCGCTGATCTGCGGCGTGAACGCCAGTGTCAGACCGACGTCCTTGCGTTCGATGGTCTGGAAAGGATTGGTCAGCCCGTTCGTGCCGCCGCCGGTCGTGCCACTGGTGAAGTTGCCGGTGACGAACGGTACTTCCTGGCCCACCTTGATCTCGGCTTCCTCGTTATCGCGGGTGATCAGCGACGGCGTGGACAGCACGTTCGTGTTCGTATTGCCGGAGAGGGCATTCACCAGCACGGCGAAACCGGTGCCGCTGCCGTCAACGTCCCCCAGGGCGACGTTCAGGCCCTGCTGAATGAGGCTGAGCGGCGTGCCGTCCATCGCCAGAGAAGGCACGGCGTTCAGCGTGTCCTGGTCGAGAATGCTGGCGGCAGCCGGCCCGTTGTTGTTGAACGCGGCGACGTTTACGCCGAGCTGACGCGAACGCGAAAGGCTGATTTCGGCAATGATCGCCTCGACGAGCACTTGGCCGCGGCGGATATCGAGCTGTTCGATGACCTGCTTGATCTGGCGCATGGTATCGGCCGGGGCCGTGACAACCAGTGCGTTCGAGCCGGGTTCGGCAATGACACTCACGCCGTTGGCGCCGCCGCCGGGGCGACGTGCCGCGCCGGCGCTGCCATTGCCACCGCCCGAGCTCGCGCCGCCGGAGGTAGCGCCGGAGCCTTCGGCGTAGTTCTGTAGTACCGGCGCGATCGCTTCGGCGTCCGCGTAGTCGAGATAGACGACCTGGGTACCGCCGGTCTGTTCGGTTTCCGTATCCAGATCGGCAATGATCGCGCGTAGACGCAGGCGTTCCTGCCGACCCCCGCTGATGATCACGCTGTTGGTGCGCTCATCCGGGATGATGCTGAAATTGCCGGCAGCCGCATTACCGCTCGCGCCGGATTTGAGCTGTTCGACCACTTGGGCGACTTCGGACGCGCTTGCGTACTGCAATCGGATGCTTTCGACATCCTGCAAGCCGTTACGGTCGATCTTGGCGACGATGTCGGCCATGCGCTGAGCGTTCGCGGCACGATCCGAGATCACCAGCGTATTGGACGCCGAGTAGGCGGCGAGGTGGCCATACTGCGGTACCAACGGGCGCAGAATCGGCACGAGCTGGTCGGCGGGCACGTTGTCGACGCTGATCACGCGGGTGACGATGTCTTCACGGGTGGCGTTGCCGCTGCGGCGGCCGAAACCGCCATCCTGTTTCGCATTGATCTGCGGGATGATCTTGGTGACTTCGCCCGAGGGCACTGCCGCGAAACCATGCACCTCGAGCACCGACAGGAAGGTCTCGTAGAGCTGGCTCGGCGTCATCGGGTCGGTCGATAGAACCGTCACGTCGCCTTTGACCCGTGGGTCGACCACGAAATTACGCCCGGTGACTTCGCTGACCGTCGCGATCAGCGTCGTGATGTCGGCATCCTTGAGATTCAGCGTGAACGCGTCCCCCTGATCCGAATTACCGTTCTGGGCCGTTGCCGCGGTTGCGGCGAACAGGGAGATTGCGAGCAGGCAGAAAAACCGGCGCAAGGCGATGGCTGTCATTTAGAAATTCACCGTGACGGTACGTTGCTGGCCATCGCGCTGGAGCGTTACAGACGCACTGCTGGCCTCGGCAAGGTTGCTCAGTAGTCGGAGCGACGCAGCCGGGTTGTTCAGCGGTTGCCCGTTGACGGCGGTGACCAGTTCCCCCGGTTCCAGGCCGGCCTTCTCAAAAAGCCCCCGGTCGGCCCCCGGATAAATACGGTACCCGACGAGATTGCCGTTTTGACGCTCCGGCTGCAAGCGAATGTATCGCGAGGCATTTGCCGGATTGGCGAGAATTTTCTGGCGTACGTCACCGAGGTCGCTGGCGAGCTCGCTCGACACGGCTTGGGTGCGTTCTATGCCCTTGAGCGATTTCGCCTGCTTGACGCTCTCCAGGGTCAGCGTCTCGAACCGACCGCTGCGATCGAGAATCACGCGATTCGCGTAGATCGCGTGCAGCTTCACGCCGTTATTGATGGCATCGCCGACGGCATAGCCTTCCTGCGCGGAACGGCCGCTCTTGATCAACGCGCGCGAGCGATTGCCATTGGCCTCCGAGACGATGCCGGTCAATACAAGGTTCAGGCGCGTCTCCGGCGCATTGATGATCTCGCGCTGCTCGGCGGATTCATCGGTGACCGATTGCTCGCCGAACAGATGAGCGCTGGCGATGGTGTCGACATCCACGCTGTCGCGGCTGGTATCGGTGGAGGGCCCGGTAACCGCGGGGGTGAGCTCGTTCGCACCCGCCGGCCAGGCGAGCCAGAACAGCCGCGCGGCCGCGAGGGCAATGAGTATTACCAGCAGGATGTTGGCGATTTCGGGCAGGCGGCCAAGCCAGCGCTGCGCGTCGCGAGAGAGTTCAACGGCCATGGGGCGGAGTCTACCCCACGAAAGCGCCGTTGCGGCCACACTCTCAGCCCGATTGCCGACCGCCTTCGAGTTTGCCGTGTCGCGGGTGCGGGTTAGACTTGCCGAGTTACCGCCCGCCTGTGTTTTTTGCATGTATCTGCGCTATTACGGCCTTGAAGACTATCCGTTCTCGGTGACGCCGGACCCGGCGTTTCTGTATTTGAGCGCGAGTCATCGTGAGGCGCTGGGGCACTTGCTCTACGGCGCAGGCGAGCATGGCGGCTTCGTGGCCCTGATCGGCGAGGTCGGCACCGGCAAGACGACGCTCATTCGCGCGCTCGTCGAAAACGACATGCCGGACCTGGATATTGCACTGTGCTGGAACCCGCATCTCGAGGTGCGCGAGTTCGTGGCCACGATCTGCGACGAACTGGGCGCAGCGTACGATCGGCAGCACGACACGTCGCTCAAGGACCTGGTCGACCGGCTCAACCAGCATCTGCTTGCGACCCATGCGAACAATCGCCGGACGGTGCTGATCATCGACGAAGCGCAAAACCTCAGCCGTGGCGTGCTCGAGCAGCTGCGGCTTTTGACCAACCTGGAGACGCATAAGCACAAGCTGCTGCGGATCATCCTGGTCGGCCAACCTGAGCTCGAGCAGCTTCTCGCCCGCCACGACCTGCGCCAGCTTTCCCAGCGCATCACCGCGCGCTTCAAGCTCACACCGCTCGGCTACGGCGAAACTCGTGCCTACGTCCAGCACCGGCTCAAGCTGGTCGGTGGCTCCCAGCATCTGTTTACCGGTGCCGCCCTGATCGCACTGCGACGTTATACCGGTGGCACACCGCGTTTGATCAATATGGTCTGCGAGCGGGCGCTGATGGGTGGTTACGCACACGCACGCTCGAAGATCGGACCGATGATTGTGTCCCGGGCGGCATTGGAAACCCTGCCCAGGGAGCGGGCCTCACGTTGGCGGCGCGTCGCCTTGCCGGCTGCAAGTCTGGCGGCCATTGCCGTGGTGGGGGCATTGGCCTGGTACCCAGGTATCGAATTGACCCGCGCGGCGGAATGGATGCAGTCGGGCGGCGCCGGGGCGTCGACGCCGGTTGCAGGCGAGGCAGTCGGCGATCCTGCGAACGCCATCGGCGCGGGCGACGATGGACAACCCACATTAGTCGCTGCCGGGGAGGGCGGCGACAGCTATCGCCCCGTTTCGGATGGGGCCGGTAGCGCGCCGGATACGGACGTCAGCAGCGGCAGTGGCGGCACCACGGCCGCGGAGGCGGCCCCGCCGCCGGGTGGGTTGCCCGGCGGCGACGCCGATATCACGCAGTTATTGCGGCTCTGGGGCGTATTTGGCTCGGAAGTACGTACGAACTGCCGCAGCCTGCGGATCGGCGACCTGCGCTGCCTGGCGGATAGCGGCAGCTTCACGGTTATCGAGCGCTACAACCGTCCCGCTCTGCTGACCATCGAGGACGAAGGTCGCACCCGCAAGGTGTTGCTCAGCTCGCTGGATGGTCCGAATGCCACGCTTGTGGGCGCCGATGGCACGCGCCGTATCTCGCGTAACGCGCTCGGCCGTATCTGGACCGGCGAGTTCGAGGTGGTCTGGCGTGCTGATTCGGGCGTCAGTCTGATCCAGCCGGGCGCGGTCGGTTCGGCAGTGGTGTGGCTGCGCAAGCGGCTCGACCGTATTGACGGGCGCAATCCGGAAACCCAGTTGGGCCCCGCATCGCCGGTCTACGACGACGCCTTGCAGCGCCGTCTGCGCAAGTTTCAGGCGGCCAATGGGTTGCAGTCGGATGCGATGGCTGGGCCGCGTACGCAGATGATGCTCAATGGTGCGGTACCGTCGCCGGGGTCGCCTGCATTGAAGGCAGTGGAGGAATAGGGTGTCGTATCTCGTCGATGCTTTGAAGAAGGCCGAGCGGGACCGGCACGAGAATCAGCGTGCCGATCTGCGGTCATTGGCCGAGGGTGGGGCGCCGACCCCGGGGGCTGGTTCGGGCCACGCGCTTCGTTGGCTGGTCGGCTTGCTGGTCGTCTGTAACGCGGCGCTGCTGATCTATCTGTTCGTACCGCCCCGAGTATCGCAGGCGTTCGTGGACACATCACAGGAGACGCCGGATCAGACGGCCCGAGTAGAAGGTAACAAGGCCCCGCGCACGGTCAGCCAGGGCGGAGTGCCCGATCAGCCAGCGGCCGCTGCGTCCCAGAAGTCAACGACCCCATCGCCGGTTGAAATGCCGCGACGCGAGGCCCCAGCAAGTACGCCGCAACACGCACAGGCCTCTGGATCGAGCGATGTCGTGAAGACGCGTGGCGGCGCGCGAACGCCCGATCCGGTGCCGTCGAGCCCGACCTTGCCGCCGAGTAACCGCGAGGGTATATCCGGCTTGCGTTTGTCCGGCGAGCAAGCCCGCGGTGGTGGACGGGTTACCTATTCGCAGACGCCGCTCGACGGCAGCGCGCGCACGAATGAAGCTCAGGCCGGTGGCGAAGTCGGCGGAGGGTCGGCGCCTTCCGTGGCAATCAACGGGCATCTGTACAGCACCGTGCCGGGACGCAGCTTTATACTCGTCAATGGCCGGCGCTATCACGAGGGGCAGCGACTTGCGGAGGGCCCTGCGGTGGAGACGATCGACGCTACGGGGGCCACCCTGAACTATCGCGGCGACCGTTATCACGTGAAGGGGCCGAGTTAGCCCATGAGGGGTGCAATAACGACGCGTCAGAGGTTTTGCGGCGTGCTCGTCTTGGCCGTCGGTATGCTTTTGTCCGGCGCACCGGCGTATGCCGATAGCCTGCGCTGTGGCGGCGCGCTCGTACAGGTCGGCGATACGGCGGCGGCGGTGCGCAACGATTGCGGCGCGCCTGATTTCGTCGATCCGTGGATAGCCGGCAACGGCGTGGCCTATGGTCAGGCGTTTGCTATGGAGGAATGGACCTATAACCGGGGCCCGAGCCGTCTTCTCCAGATCCTCGTCTTCCGCGACGGCACGTTGAAACGCATCCGCGAGGACGGCTATGGCTTTATCGAATCGCGCGGCTCGCCGGCCTGCCGTCCGTCAGACATCGGTCGCGGGATGAGCAAATACCGGCTGCTGCAAGCCTGCGGTGAGCCGATCCAGAAGAGCGGCGGATTCGTCTATAGCACCCGCCAGCGAGCCGGCACCCACGACTACCGCCTGCGCCGGGGCCTCGTACCGGTCTATCGCGAACGCTGGGTCTTCAACTTCGGCGGCAACCGCCTGCTGCGCGAAGTCACGCTGGAGAATGCGATCGTAGTGGAGACTGACACGCTGGAACGTGGTTTCGATCAATGACGGATAAGAGCACGAGGCCGCCCAAGCTCAACGGCGTACTGGAGACGATTCTCTATACCGCTGACATGGCACGCGCCCGATATTTCTTTGAGTCGGTTCTGGGACTGAGTCCACACGTTTCCGATCACCGCTTTACTGCCTATCCGCTTGGTAAAAGCATGCTGCTCCTGTTTCTGCAAGGGAAGACCTGCGAAACGGTAGAGCTGCCTGGTGATATGGGCACGATCCCGCCGCACGACGGTGCGGGCCGCCAGCACATTGCGTTTGGTATAGATGACGAAGCGCTCGAGGACTGGGAGCACCATCTGGCATCGCGCGGGGTAGAAATCGAAGGCCGTACGCGGTGGCCGAAAGGGGCGGTGAGCCTTTACTTTCGCGATCCGGATGATCACCTGCTGGAAGTCGTGACGCCGGGTATCTGGCCTAACTACTGACGGATGGTTGTCGCGGGCACCTCGTTGTAGATTGCGCAATCGCGTGTTGCACGATCTCGGGTACCGCGCCCGTTAGTCGACAGTTACGCGGTTGACCTCCGCGAGGCTGAGCACGCCTGCGCGCATTTTCTGAAGACCGGCTTCGCGGAGGTCGATTACGCCGTCTTTTGTCGCTTGCTTTTCGATATCACCAGCGTTGCCGCCTTCCATGATGATCTGCCCGATGGCGTCGGTGACCGGCATCACCTGGTAGATGCCCACGCGGCCCTTGTAGCCGTTGGTGCAGCTGTCACAGCCGTCGGGTTTAGCCTCATAGAGCTGTAGCGTCTCGATCTCGTCTTCGCGAAAACCTTCGGCAATCAATTCTTCAGGCGGAATCTGGGCGGGTTGCTTGCAGGTCGCGCAGAGTCGCCGCGCAAGCCTTTGCGCAATGATCAGCGAAATTGATGCGGCGATGTTGTAGGCCGGCACGCCCATGTTGACGAGGCGCGTGAGCGTCTGCGGCGCGTCGTTCGTATGCAGCGTGGAGAGAACCATGTGACCAGTCTGTGCGGCCTTGATAGCGATTTCGGCAGTTTCCAGATCACGGATCTCGCCCACCATGATCACATCCGGATCCTGGCGCAGGAAGGCACGCAGGCAACTCGCGAACGTCAGCCCAACCTTCGGGTAGACGTTCACCTGGTTGATCCCCGGTAGGTTGATTTCCGCGGGATCTTCGGCGGTCGAGATGTTCCGGTCGCTGGTGTTGAGCATGTTCAGCGCGGTGTAGAGCGATACCGTCTTGCCGCTGCCGGTCGGGCCCGTAACCAGCACCATGCCGTAGGGGCGGTGGATAGTCTGCTCAAAGAGTTCGCGCTGATCCGGCTCGTAGCCGAGCGCTTCGATGCCCAACTGGGCGCTGGTCGGGTCGAGAATACGCAGCACGATCTTCTCGCCGTGCAGGGTGGGGCAGGTGGATACACGGAAGTCGATCGCCCGGTTCTTGTTCAGGTTGAGCTTGATGCGCCCGTCCTGTGGCACGCGTCGCTCGGCGAGATCGAGGCGTGCCATGACCTTCAGGCGCGCAGATAGACGCATGCCCAGCGCAGCGGGCGGCGATGCGACTTCGCGCAGCACGCCATCCTGGCGCAGGCGAATGCGATATTTTTTTTCGTAGGGCTCGAAGTGAATATCCGAGGCGCCCTTATTGATCGCGTCCAGCATCACCTTGTTCACGAAGCGCACGACGGGCGCATCGTCGGAATCGATACGGCTGCCGTCGCCAGCATCGGCTTCGCCCGCGGTATCCACGGTGAGGTTATCGAGCGAGACATCGTCGAGGCCAGCCATGGCGCTGTCGATGGCGCTGAAGGCCCCCTCGATCGCCTTGGCGAGTTTGTCCTGTTCGACCAGGATCGGCTCGATATTGAGCCCGGTGCTGAACTTGAATTCGTCGAGTGCTTGCAGATCCGTCGGATCCGCGACGGCAACGAACAGGTTGCGGCCCCGCTGGTAGAGCGGCATGACACCGTGTTTGCGGATGAGGGCCTCTGACACCAGCTTGACCGGCGCCTGGCTGAGATCCACGGCGCGCAGGTCCAGCAAAGGCATGGAAAATTCTTCACATGCAGCCTTGGCCAGAACGGCGGCGGAAAGCACGCCGCGTGCCACGACCCGAGCCACGAAAGACTCGCCTTCACGATGTGCCTCGGTCTGGATCTCGAGTGCCTTGTCGGCATCGATCAGGCCGTCCTCGACCAGCTGACGAGCCAGTCCGCCCAGCGTCGGAGCGGCAACTTTCTGATTGTTCGTGGCCATCTATGTCTACCCGTGAGCGTTTTCACGACCGAAAACCGGGGTCGTGTCTGCGTTGTCCGTGCCTGCGTGCCGTACCTGCTTTGGGCGTGGCTTACGCGATGCTACGGATTCTATGGCGTTTGGTAGAAAGGTACCATTGATTCGACTCCAAACACCGATGCCCCAAAGGAAACTGGTATGAAAACGATCTTCGAAGCCCTGCGTGAAAGCCACGATAAACAGCGCCGCCTATTCGAATCGCTCGTGGATACCCATGGCGATACGAGTAAGCGAGAAGGTCTGTTCGCCGCGCTTAAGGCTGAACTCGAGCACCACGCGAATGCGGAGGAGCGTCATTTCTATGTGCCGTTGATGAAATACGACAACACACAGGAAAAGGCCCGGCATAGCGTGGCCGAGCACCACGAAATCGACGAACTCGTGGAAACACTCGAGCAGACCGATTTCAGTTCGCCCAGTTGGCTTGCGAACGCGAAGAAGCTCCAGCATTTGGTCGTCCATCATCTGGACGAGGAGGAGCAGGAAGTCTTTCAGGTGGCAGGAAAGGCCTTGTCCGACGCACAGAAGACGGATCTGGCGGGCAGCTATGACGCCATGATGGCCGAACAGGAAGGTGGCTAGTTTCTGAATCGTTGATTCAAGCGGGGCCGGTCAGGGCGCTGTCCGGCCGTCGCATCGAAGGTCTTCGAGCATCTCGCTGGCGAGATGCGGTGGTGACACTTCTGCTGCTCACTGCCATGTTTGGCATAGCAGACATGACGAACGCCCAACCGGCGGTAGGCCATGCCGAATAAAGCGCAACCCGCTTGAGCCTACATCGCCACGCGTGTAGAGGGCAGGTTCATGAAAAATCGGGAATAAGACGACTAGATGGTCGGGGTAGCAGGATTTGAACCTACGACCTCCACCTCCCGAAGATGGCTGTTGCCTTAATAAAAACAGCAACATACGAAGCATGCGACTGTAATTCTTACCAATTTCTACTCGCGACTACCAACCGCTACCCGTGTTTGGGTCGGTTCGTGCAACCACTACAACCAATCTAGCAGGGTAAGTGGCGGTGCGATAGAGATGACTTCGCTATGAATCGCCGGGTGTGAATCTCCCTACGTAGCCTTGAACCGGCCACGCGTGAGGAACTAGTCGGACTAACTGCGACGCCACCGAATTGTCCGATTTCTACACATAGAAAGAATGAGGCCGATGTGGCCCCGTCAACATACTCGTTACTATGCGTAGGGAAGACAGCCCAGATTCGGTGGTCCCGTTGTGGACTGACGCGCAGCTTGCGCAGTTTTTACAGATCGCTCCGCAAACCATCGCGAATCGCGTTTCTCAGGGCCGGCCGATGCCACCCTACGTGCGAATTGGTGGCGCTCGGCGATGGTTTGAGGGCGAGGTGGTCGCGTGGCTCAAGAGCCGTTAGCTCCGTGGAGTGACTGTAAAGCGAACGTATGGAAAAAGAGTTAGACGGCCTCCTGCTTACGTGCGGTTCGTCTAGCCCATCGATCAATGGCACGTGATTGAGAGAAGGTCGGCTAGTTGTATGAAGACGCGTAATTGACGCTAGCGCTTCTGAGCATGCATCGCTATTAGCTGCGCCAGTACGCGTTTTTTTTTACGCTTTCGCACTTTCACAGTTGCGCGTATCCGCGGTTTGCTAGTGAATCACGGCGTAGTTCGACGCGATCGGCTTGCTTATCGGTAGGGACTGGCAGCGCGTGGCTAACAAACCATGGAACGCGAGTTGCGCATCACGGTCTTCGTGCCGACACTCGGTGGCCTTGAGATGTTTGCCATCATCGGTCGCGACGAATCGGTCAAAGGTCTGCTCAGTGGAGTAGAGTAACTTCCCGTGGAGATGGCCTTTGGCGTGCGGCTGAATCTGCTTCGGTGGCTTGTCGAGCACGTTAGCGGTCTTTATGGAGCCTGTACTGCTGAACGTGAACACTAGCCTCGGGATAGACCTCGGCCAGCGTGGCCTACAAGCCCATCGCGCTGTCGCCGTCGGCCAGCGTCGGCACGACGGCCCGGCCGCGATCACGCAGGCTCAACGGCAATGGTTCTCGGCCTCGGGTGGTCCCCGAGAACGTTCTTCACTCTCCGCCGGGGAAATTCTTGCGGCAAGACCCGTCTCAGCCGGTCGCAACGAATACAAGACGCCGCTCGGCTGCGCGCACATTGACATGGTTGCCGCTCGTCCAGAGATACGCCATCTCGTGGCCGCGCCAGGCGCATTCTTAAAAGATATCTCACTCGTTATCCCAGCCGACTTTTAGGCGCCTGACCGTTGACGCCGACAGGCCCTTGACTGATTCGCCGAACAAAGACGTAAGCGCCTCGTACATCTCGTCGGTCGAAACACCCTAGAGATAGAGTCTAGCTAGCGCCGATTCCAGCCGGCGTGTCTTCTCCGACAACGGCGGCAGCGGTGCTGATCAAAAGCATCGGCCACGCCTAGCGCGATTGCGTGTCTTGGGCAGCACGACCGAGACCGGGACGAAGCCCGCCAGGAAATCACGTGCCTGCTGATAGCTGTTGCGCACCCGGCACGCCAGCTACGCCCGTTCTGTATCGACGCGGTGCGCAATAGTGTTTCCAGGTCGGCCTGTTCAGCCTGATGGGTAACGTACCGGGCGTCATCTCGTATCAGATTGGATAGGGCACCGGCCGGGAGAATTATCGCCTTGTGGTGATACAGCGTTGTTCTTGAAATCAGTGACTTTCCACCGCTGACGCAAATTTCATCAGGTGAGTGCGGCGCCCTTCAATTGTTTATACATCGAACATGAACGTCACGCGTTGCTGAGAACTGAGAACGATATGAAAGACCTCGAATGGCCACTGGTTTGACGAGGGTCAATCCGTTTATGGCGGGCCTTATTTCAGCCTTAAAGGATGCTACGAAATTAGATGGACTTCAGTCGGTGCCACATCGCCAATCGGTTCCGGTGAGCGCCGGTAGTTACCACCAATCGACACATTCCAGCGTAGCGTGCTCGACGCCGGCGCAGCCGCGCTAAAGTCGGCGTTTGGGGGAGTATTACCGTTTTCGACAGGCCGATCACGGTCTCGACCGTTGCGTTGTCGTAAGAGTCGCCGATATGCCCGACAGATAGCGTGAACTGAGCATCGCTCAGAGGTCTGAAATAACGCAGCGAGAGATACTGGATACTGCGTTGCGATGGCGGAGCAACGCGGCCGGATGGCCCGGCGTAAAATAAAAAATGATTTGCTCCAAGGTACAGATTGCGAGCGCGGCAGTACGTTGCGCTCGGATAGATCGGCGGTCGGGCTCGGCTTGTTGGGCCTTGTCAGAGCTATACGTCGACGGTGTGATCGGCCATCGGCGGATGGGCTCGACACCGTAGACACCGCAATAATCGTCGCTAAAGACCACAATGCCGAGCGTCGGAGGCTGGCCTCCGACTGCGCAAAATTGCCGATGCCATACGCACAATCTGGTTGGCGCGTTCCAATCCGCGATTCTCGTGCTCGAGCGCTTTGATGCGCCCACGCGCCTCGGTGGTCTCGCCCTCGCACAGCCCGCGAGCAAGCTCGGCTTGGCGAACCCAGTGGCGTTGCGCAGCCGATCTTATCCGCACTCGAAGGTTTTATAGCGCGCTCCCGGGCTCCCTGTGAATACCGGGTACTCTGTGTCACGGTCCCCAATGGCGGTCTCCTCGATTTGCCTAAGATGCTCAATGGGGCTGATATGCCGCGGGCGCAGACAAATCTATTTTCATCGACAGGGCATGTCCTCGCGCAACTTGGCGGGTCGTGACCGCCGCTGATATCGATACCGATACGTCCATCGATCGTGTGACAGGATGGCGACTTGAATTTGCAGGCCTTGCCCGGCGTATCGTGGGTGTGCCGTGCGCGCTGGGTGAGTGACATGCTGCCGAAGAGGCGCCGATCCACGAACAAGGCAATCGTAGTCTCCAATCCGAGGGACTAGAGACACGTGCTGCAACGTCAACGGTGGCGCGAAATCGGCCACGGCCAGTTGGTTGCGGCGCGCCTTTCACCGACCACGATGATCACCGGCCCGAACGCCACAACGAGGTACTGGAGGATGAACTACGAGGCGCCATAGGCCATGGTTTTCATGTCGTCACGCAACTCGACCGGCTCGCCGGGACTGGTCAGCGGCGTGCTGTAGTTCCGCGCGGAGGGCCCGTGTCACAGCGGCTTCATCAGTCCAACCTCATCCCGGTTGTTCGATTTGAACACGAAGTGCCTAGTGTGCTGACGAATCGCGTCGAGTGCATCGGCAATGGTAGCCGCCTTGACCATCACCGTGCCGCGCAGTCGTCCTTTGTTGCCGAACTCCGACGCGCGTAAATGTTCGCCATGTCGTGCCTTGGGGTGTGAGGTGGTAAGTGCGGGTCGTGCGCCGGCACAGCAGCACGTAATCGGTGAGATTGTTGCCGTAATCATGTGTGCGTTTGCGCGTGGGGTCATCGGCCGGCCCGATGCCGACGACGTAGAGTTGAGGAATGATGACTGCTCGGACATCCAGCACGTGCCCTCGACACATGGGCCGTGGGCGAAGCTTGGCAGCGTTGCGGCCAGACCTGGCACGCCGCGGTGACCCAGAAAACGCATCAGGCTGAGTTTGACGCGAGTGGCGACATCGCTGTTACCGCCGGGGAAGCATCAAGGAGTTACCAGGCTAGTCGTCCGCGCCATTTCGACCGATGCATCATCGGCCCCACTGACGTAGGGCCCAACGTTCGGCGCGGTGTCACTGTGCTCGTTCGTCGTCTGATGGTGCGGATGACGGCACTTCTCGCCGGTCGCCTGGTAGATGCCCCTGCGGTCTACGGCGGTGGCTACAGTCTCGTTGAACACGACGATGTAACACTTCATGTCGATCAATGGGAATGACCGCGCCGCGCGACCGACACGGTCATCCGTCACCTGGGTTGTGCCGGCGTAGCTCATAGGCCCTATTTGGGATAACCAGAAAGCCTTATTTCGCCAATGCCAACGCAGCGAGCGTCCCCCTCACGAAAGCATGACTATGACTTACAGTTCGGCAGAGGGGGGCTTTAAGATTTTTTCCCTCGGTCACATCGGCCCAATTTTGGCGTGATAAAAATGGGTCCGGCTCGGTCGGAACATACCTTGGGCACCCGGCCTATCTGGAGTCCCCGAGACGTCACTGGATGCGAAATTAAAGTCGTTTCGTGATTCATTTTCTGCTCCTCCGGAGTCGATCTAGGGTGCAAATTTTGCTCTCGAACCGGCTTCGCGAACCGCCTCTAAAAGGTATTCGTGACGTCGCCGGATGCGGATTCAGGATGCCGGTTGATGTCCGATTTGTTCCGTCTCGGAGCGTCGACGCGAGTACATAAACTATTGCTCGCTGCGTTGCTCGTGTGGATTATCACGGGGTTATCGAGCATCTAATAGCGACGCCGCAATCGGCGTTATTTCTGGTCTCCCCAGCCCGCCTGCACCGCGGTCTGAGCGCCGCTCATGCCAGCGGTTTGGTCCCATAATTGCTCGCTGCACCGGGCCAGCCACCTTCGCCCTGCGGCCAGTGACATCTCTAATAGGCGCGCACACGCAGGCCATGTGTGAACGCATAGAATCATCTCAAGGTGAGCAAACTTTTTGCGCCCCCTGGGGGCGAGGGAGTCGTCCCAGGCGATTCTAATCTCCGTTTCGAACCGCACCTGTACCCTAAGACTGAGACCCGTTTCCGGCGGGAAATTCTGTGCGGTATCCGGTTATTTGGGCTCACGGTCTGGCCGGTGCCGTGATGCAGGCGGCACACGTTTCGTCGTGCATTACCAGCTGCTTTTTTTGGGGCCACCCCAGTGTCAATGATGGCGTCGGAGACCCTGTAGTGACACATTTGGGCAACGCTCCACCAGTGCCTGGTGGTACGCCGCTAGCCGGCGGCGTGGCAGAGCGGTATCGGGTGTAGAGCCGCGGAATTGCAGGGCGTTCAACATCATTGGCATCGATGCGCTGCAGGCCCCGAGGCGTTGGTTATCCCATTCATGGGGTTATTGCGCCCGCGCAATATGACTACCACGGCGGCCGCAGGAACGGTCAAGCCACGCTGCCATGTCCTGGAACACAGCACGGGCGTTGGCTTTTTTGGGGGACATCCACCCACGTGCTTGAGCATTGTGATTCCATCACGAGCAGTGCCTATTGCGCTGCCCACGCACGCACCTGATAGATGATAAATCGTCTTGTGTCTCCCCGCGTCACGGGAGTTACTAACCGCACACCGGGTACGGTCAGCCCCCTGTAGAACAGGCACTCTCTCCATATCGAGGTGTGTTTTTTCCTCCTGTATAGGGAGGTTTACATTGCATATAACTCCTCATAATCGGTCGAGATATGCACTGGTGAGACGGAGAAAGAGTGCACTGTTGTGAGTCACCAGCCGAGGCTAGCCAAGCCCGGATCGCCCGGGCTTTGGTGCCTGCCCCACGGGGTTCAAACGTGTAGGCCTTAGCGTTTTACTGCCGGCTTTATCGCCCGATCATCACGCACCAACGCCGTACAGAGCACGTGTCCGGCCGTTGATCTAAGGCTCACGAGTGATTGTGGGCTCTTGTTTCGAAGCATACGTTGAGCGGTATGAGGCAGTTGGGCTAGCCCGGATGTCCCAGAGTGCGAAGTATGAGGTCGGAAACCAAGAAAGAGGAAAACCGCATGGGTGAATGGCCGCTTTTAATCGCAACGCTACTTCTGGTGTTGGGCATGCTGCTGTCCCTGTGGGTCGGTACACGTCAACAGCGCGAAGCCCGCGCTCGCCGGAAGGCGCGGGAGGGGCGCGAGGTCGAAATGGTTCGCGAGAATCGGCCGCGCGGCACGTATATACACTGCACAAAGGATAAGGATGATGAGTGACATTGCACGGCCTTAGAGAGTCGTTCGTACGTGACAGCGTCGGGCGGCACACTCTGGGTCCGATATGTGAATAGGAAATACTAAGCATGCGGTGCGTGGTTCTTCTGGCAACAGCCGTCTTGACCCTCGCTTCAATTACGCTTACCGGAGAATAGATCATGACAGGTGTATTGCTCGCGCTTTTCGCCGCAGGGTTCGTGATCCTGGCTGTAGTGCGCAGCGCCCGGAACGATATGAAAAACCGAAAACAAAAAGCGGCTAAAGGACGCCCAATCCTTTTGGATACGGGGCTTGTCGAGGCTGCAGAGCACGATACGAAACCGATGGGCCGGTCTGCCGCCGAGCAGATCGAACGATGGGCTCATATTGGTCGCGTATGGGACCTGCGACCTGATTTCGACTACGAGAATGTCTCTGAAGCGCTTCGAGGGAACATATCGCCGGATCGTCTATCGTCCATCGAGCGCGCGCTTTACGACGCCGAGTTTGGAGAACGAATGAAGTATGCCGGGGGCGGCGAAGGCTAGTTGCAGGCCCGCCGAGCGACGAAAGCAGAGGACTCTTCCGTCTACGGGCCATACCAAGGTACGTAACCGACTGGCGCAAGATCCGATCTTCCTCTAAAACGTGCCTGCCGGCCGAGCACGCTCAAATTCGTTAGGGCTCTCACAGTGCAGCCGATCAGGAAAGTAATGCAGTCGATCTTCGAGTATTGTCTCGCCTCTGTTCCGCCAGCGCGTCATCCGACATGCCGCGGGATTTGCCTGACCTGTTTGTCTCGACAACTACCGCGACCGATTGCGCCGATGACGTAGCTCGTCGCGACGATCTAGGCGTCGGGCGATAGATAAGCCGCCGATGCCGATCCCCAGTAACAGGGCACCAAACAAAACCAGCTGTGTCAGCGCGCTCATCGAGTGCCCAGTTTCGATAAATCGAAACCGGCCTCACGTTGTTGACGTCCGAGCTCGGCAAAGAACTCCTTTTCTTCGGGGCCGGGGGCGCGCATCCGCTGCTCGAACGCCGTATCGAAAATCGAGCGTTCCAATGCGTTGAGTTCATCCGGCGATATCGATCCTGTTAGCGCAAGCTGGACGCGGTCGTAACCAATCTCCTCAAGTTGGTCCAAAAACTGGCCCATGCGCAACCATCGCTCGAGTTGATTCGTCAGAGAGCGATTGGCAGCAGCGGCATCGCGGCGCGCGTCTTCTACAAGCCGTGAGGGCACGATCTCAGCGCTGGCGTGGGCTGGACTGATCCGTCGCGTCGCGAGCCACGCGAGTGTCGCGATGGATGCCACTCTGAATAAGGTAAGTCGAGGGATTCGCATGACAACTCCCGCACCGGTAGGCAAATGGCCCAAACACTGATTGACTGATCTGGATCTACTCTACGCCGGGCACGACAAAAGCGCTGCTGGCGGCGATGCTCAACCGGCAAGTGCAGCCGATGGCATGCACAACCCTCGGGTAAAGGCGGTCGCATTTACTCGATTCGACCCGTTATACAAAATCTGTAATTGGCGGTATAACGAGCGACGCGGCAGCCGAATAGCTCGTAGCGACGTGGGCTTATAGCCTAGTCAGACGGCAAGTGTTGCATGACCCAAGGTCGCCTCGGTCAAGGCCTAGTGCCAGAGCCGCAGACGAGCTTCGATGGGCATGATCCCCTAAGAAAATGCCCCGCTTGCGTCCGAGCTCGCCACAGCCAGCACGCGGTCCATGCGGCCCGATTTGAGCGCATCGAGTGGCGCGGTAGCGCGAAGCCCGGCATGTGGCGTCGTCAGCCATACCCAGATGAAGTTGCCGTGGCCAAGTTCCGCGATAACCTGGCCGAGACCCTCGGGTAGCTGATTGGTGTCATCGAGCTGATCTCTTGGGTACCGATAGCCGTGGCCGCGGTAAGGCACTCCAACCACTTTGCCCGCCCTATGCCAGCGATGAACCGTCGACCCGCTCACGTTGCCAGCCAGTTTTCCAAGACCGCTGGCAGATAAGTAGAAGCGCTCATCCCCGAGCTGCTTCTCGGCCGCCGCCCACTCGGGGTCCTTGCGCCATTCGGCGACGAGCGCGCGATGCCGTTTCTCCTGTCTGGCCTTTTCTTCCGGACTCATGCGTTCAGGGCGGGGGCTGGAGCGCGCAAGCTGTGCGTCGAAATCGAAGCGTGTATCTGGCTTCATATTTTTTACTGTAGCTAAACGCCGCGGTCGTTCTATAAATCCCGTTGCATGCCTCGTCTGCCGTGGCCGCTTAGTCGACAACGCGGAGAAGCCGTGCATCGCCAAAACGCCGGGCCACGTAAACGCGCTTGCGATGCACGCACAGAGGCCCTGACCTAGCGTGCGGACGTTTTCGCGAAGCGTTCAGGTCGCTGGTGCTGATCGACCGCGTATCGAGACAGGGGTTAGTCTTCGAGTCGGCAAACGCAAACCGCGGTGACGCCGATTTCTGCAGGGAAAACAGCGCGTACTTCTTATTCCGACCCGTATTCATGGCGATGAAAAGGTCTTCCATGCTTGAGTCAGTTTCCGTGCTTGCCGGCCTCAATCCCGGCGATGAGGTGCTGGTCCGCCGTCTCAACGGTCGACTACACGTCTTCACGACGATGACGGTCAGCCAAGTGAAAGAGACGTTCCTGATCGCGCGGCAATCCATGCAACAGTCGAAAGTGCCTGGGCGGGGTGTCGTGTGCTTTCGTTTGAGCGACGGCGTCGAGCAAGCCAGCGGCGGTGCGCCGCGACGTGCTTGGCCGCTGGACAGCGACGAGGCGCAACACATCTTGGAAAAGGACCCAAGCGCTCGGCGGCAAATCGAGCGGCAGCGCCGCTAGGGCCGCCGATGTATCGATGGCTCGCCGTTACCGGTCTTGCCGTATTACTGGCGAACGCTGCGTATCCCGCTGAGGCGGACACATCAACAGATGTCGCCCACGTCGTGGCTGACATCCCCGAGCCGGCGTTCGGGGCTCCGGTGCTCATGGTGGGCGAAAGCCACCGGCGCCCAAAATCGCATGCCTTCACGTCGGCTTTGATTCGTCGCGCGCTCCACCACGATCGGTGTGTCACCTTGGCACTTGAGATTCCGGTCGACCAGGCCGACACGTGGCGATCTCTCGCTAACGAGCCCGAAGCAATCGGCTCGATGAGCCTGCCATCGATCCATGACTCACCGAGCTTGCGACGTTTGCTACAGACGACGGCCAGGCTCGCGCATCAGGATTGTCTGAAGCTCAATGCCATCGACTCGATCCCGACCCAGTCAATCGATCATCCGGGTGGCCGCGACTTCGTCATGGCCGAGCACATCGCGGACCTAGTTACCGACGACCGGCTCGTTATCGCGCTGGTCGGCAGCAACCACGCCCCGCGGCATATCGACTGGGATTACGACGCACCCGGTCAGTCGACCACGTTTTATCTAGCCGAGCGTGGCATCGACGCCTACGTGATCCTGCAGGACTGGGTGGAGACGGAGGCGCCCCGGGTGCTGGCGGGGGACGGCGAAGCCGCCGTGTCGGCATACAATCGCCTGCAATGGTTCCGGAGTGTTGTACCGGCGACGACCTTCACACGCTATGCCGACCGTTTGATCCAGTGGCCGGATATCGGCACTTTGGAGTTCGGCGGATCCGAATAGATCTGTGCAAAGCTCAATGGTGCTTGGTTGCCGCACGCCGGGGCGAAATGTCGCGCTTGCTGTCCTCGACATAAAACCCCGGCGGTAACTCCTGGACGAATACTCATAAAGAGCGTTACGGCACTGGCCTTCACCGGGCCCAGGCTAGGCCTGTTCGGATCGCCTATTGGCGTAAATCAACTCTACCAGCACATGACCCCGTTGAGCGGATCGTTCGAAGGGAGAAGCGCGGCGGCTTAGCTATCGAACGTATTCGTGTCATGGCTACACTAGCCGCATGTGTGGACGCTATGGTCGAACCAGCCCGCCGACGGACTTCGCGAGAATCGTGGACGCCGTCGTTTCCGAAAAGACCCTGGGCGACTCGGGATACAACCAACCGCCTGGCACGTTTCAGCTATGCGCCCTGAAGAGTCCCGACACGGGAGAGGTCAAGCTCGGACCCGCGTGGTGGGGATTCATCCCGAACTGGGCGACCGATACCAAGCTTGCGCCGATCAATGCCCGGTCGGAAACGGTCGCGGACAAGAAACTTTTCGCCAAGTCGTTCGCGCACCAGCGCTGCCTGGTCGCTGCCGACTGGTGGTATGAATGGCAGCGCGACGGTGACCGAAAACAGCCCTTCGCGATTCGGCCCGAAAAAGGCGGGCCGTTCTTCTTCGCCGGCCTATGGAGCAAGGCCGCTCGACTGCCCGCTGACCATCCGGCGGCCGGACAAGTGACCTACGCCATTCTGACCGGTGAGCCCAATGACGATATCGCGCATATCCATAACCGGCAGCCGCAGGCCCTAACCTTCGACGCAGCGCGAGCGTGGCTCCACCACTCAAGCAATCAGCACCTGCACGAGATTCTCGCGGACGGTCGGTACCAGGCATATGAAAGTTGGCCCGTGCCAACGCGAGTCGGCAATCCTTCCAACGATGATCTCGCGGTGATCGAAAGGGTCAATCTCTAGCGGCAACCGGGAGGTGTGCATGCGGAATCGCGCACCTCCCATCGACATAGGAGGTTATATCGAGACCGGCGCCAGCGGCCGCCACGCTCGTTTACTTGGCCGGCGGCTCATGCGCAGACGCCGTGCATCGTACGGACGAGCGTCTGCTCTACCCAATCGGTTCCGCTCTCCGTATCGACCAGTGTGATCGGAGCTTCTTCCTCGAACACGGGATTGGGTGTGGTGAGCCAAAAAATCGCACGTTCACGATCGCCGAACACTTCCTCCGCTAAGGCGATGGTCCTGACCAACCGCAAAAGTGCTTCTGACGCTCTTTTCGATAGACGTTGCGACTTACGCTTGGACGCCGACCTGAGAGTGGAGCGCGAAATAACCTGGTCGAATAGTCTTCGCGGAACGCCGCTGGTCTCGCACACGTAGTGCGCGCTCTCGACGAGCAGGCCCTTGAGAACCATGTCCCGAACCATGGCCGGTTGACCAAGCTTTCGGGCTGAGAGTTGAGTAAGGCGTTCTCTGCCCAGCAAATCGATGGCCTGTTCGTTTAGTCGGAGCTCCCTGTATGCGCTCATGACTTACCACCCGTCCTACCGCTCTTATTCTGTATTAGTGGTCTCGGTGTCGCTTTGCACTGTAGAACAAAGTCCGCGTATGCGCTCTTAACTCAAGCGTAAGGCCGAAGCGCTTGAAAAGGCCCGGATCGATAGTCTCAGCGAGCGAATGCGTGTCTGGCAAGAAGCTGCATCCGTTCGCCGGTTCGCTGCAGCGGTTGAGGAAGGTCATGCGTTGGGTGAACTCGCCGATCAATCATCGGACGATCTGATGCAATCGCTTGCATGGGCGCGGGAATACGCAGAAGCGATCGATTCATGCAATCTCCAGGCTTCAGGTGATTGGACTCCAGAACGGTGTGCTACTCAATAGTGGGGGATGGTCGAGCAACGCCGCGCCGCCACCCGAGCGATTGACGCAATATATGCCAGAGGAGGAGTGAATAACCGATGCAAACGCGCATTCGAGTGTTCGTAACTGACTATTTACAACCTATCGTCGTTGCGGACATACTCGGTTCGTGCCGCTGACCGTGGCCAGCTGCCCACCTCGGCGAACCTCATAGGACGGTCTGCACCTTCTCTAATACCCGTCATTGCTAATCCATCGGCTATGCGGCAGTGGGCACCGTCACGGCCTTACGGAGTTCGCAATGATCTATCCTCGTTATCTTTCCGAGCGCAACATGCGCGGCTATCGGCGTGAAGCCAAGTTGCTCGCTCGTGCCGACGTGCTTTCGCACAGTAAGGCGCTAGACGCACTGGCGCGTCGCGACGGCTTTAAAAACTGGTCTGAGATTAATTTCATACGGCGAGCTTCGGAAGCCGCCGAGCAGACCTTGGCCGAGGGCTTCGTAATTGCGATGGATGTGAAGGAGGCGCTCGAATTCGAGAAATCGAAAGGCTTCCTCGAGGACCAACTCATGTGGCACCTCGTATGTTTGAAGCTCGTCGAGGAGTACCTTGCCGAAAAGCGGGCTAGCCCGTCGCCTGCCGTCTTCTATGAGGACCCGGATCTCAAGGGCGAATGGCAGGAAAGCGACTTCGATCAAGATAATGCCTTTGAAAGCATAGGTGGCAACACGACCGTCTTTGCTTATAGCGGTAGAACCCCGGTTCTAACTCCTGAGGCTGCTAGCTTTCTCCTCTGCGATATCTGCTTCTGGCGCCCTGAACAAATGTGGTTCAAAGGCCAGCGATACGACGGGCAATGGATTAACGATCAAGTCTATGGGCCACCGCCGGCCGTTTCTTACGAAACGGTTGAGGTCTCACGAACGGGCTATGATTAAGCCGAAGCCCACGCACGCGGGCTCCTTGTGCTTAGTACGCTCCGGCCCACCCCGAAATGGGGCGGAACTCGACACCGAAGTATGGAACTATTGCTTGTAAGCAATCGCCGCCCATGTCCGCAGGCTGCTCGAAAACCGGTTGAACAAGTTCATGATCCGTCTGTACTCGATTGCTGAAGCAAAGCGGCTGCAGCAGGAGAGGCGGGCTCGCGAACAACGTGCGCGTGCAAAGCAAGGCCGGCTCGCCGAACTTAGGCGCAAGGCGGAGGCTCTTGGAAAGGCACGTGTGAACGACCTCAGCGAACGCATGCGTCTCTGGCCAGAAGCTGACTCTATCCGCCGTTTTGCCGTGACGGTTGAGGAAAGCCATGAATCGAGTGTTCTGTCGATCAGTCGTCAGCCGAGTTGAGACGTTGGCTGGGGCGGCGCGCCCTGGCGCTAGTTGGCCATTCCGGCCTTTGCTCTTACTGGGTATTGCCCGGTATGTCTTCCGGGTTCAAAAGTACGATCTGCTGGGCCTCAGGACTTCGGCTACCTGCATCATTGTCGAGTCGCAGCATTCTTAATAGGTAGAAAACCATCGAGACGCGGACTGTTATCTCAGCGCTACCGTCACGCATCCCGTACTCCCATGCGATAGCGGTCTTCTGTCCGTCAGAGAGTTTTTCATGCGGCCCGATTCGAACGGTGATGGTCTGATGCCATTCGGCATCTGTGGCCGGATCGATCGTTGACGTTTCTTGCGCGCCCGTCGAGACGATGCGAGCGATCACATAGTCGCGGAACATCTCATGCCGATGAGAGTAGGCCCGAACGTGCCAACGCTGACCGTCGTAGCCTAGTGCATGCGGGCTCAACCACCGCGTAGTCGGGCTCGGTCGGTTCATGGATTGATATTCCACCTCGACCATGTGGTTGCGGCGAATCGCCTGTAAGAGCACTCGCAGGATTGTGGGGTCGACGCTGCGTCGTGCCGAGGGTAGTGCCGCGTAGGGCGGCGGCGAGCCAATCCAGCTTGAGCCATCGTGGCCGGTAGTTGTGCCGAGGCCAAGCAACTCCTCCGTATAGGCCTCCGCTCGATCAGAAACCAGTGCCGGCGCGAAATGCTCGCCCCTTACATACCGCTTAGCGTTGCGATCATAGGTCAGGTTGCCCGGTGCGCGCTCTTTGTATTGCTGTATATCGGCCGATGCCTGTTGAGCCGAGATCCCAAAGAAATCGACCAAGTCGGATCGATTCATCTCGCCGTCCCAGAGCAAGCGAAACTCGATAAATGCCAATCGGCGTTCAGGCCCCCAGCGGCCAGCGGTAGGAGGATTAGTACGTTCGTTCAAGTGGCAACCTTTGTTTGTCTAGTTTCTTGATGAATCGAATAACTAGGAGTATATTAAAAATCGCTGAATTCTGTTTTAACGGATGCAGTGGTTAAGTGCGACGCAAGGAGATGAGCAATGGCTGATCGAGAAGTAAAACGTTCCGGCAAGGATCGCGACGGCGATATCACGAAGCTCTGCAATTCAGGGCAGAGCTGGAGTCCGCGTATGAAGCGTGACGCGATCAACGATATCGAGAGCAATACGCACAGCTACTTCGTGCGCTGGAACGGCGGTGATCGAACAGCGATTCGGGTCGTCGACGGTCCGAGCGGCAAGTATTTGCGTACGGATCGCGACAGCACGAGCAAGAACAATCTCGACGATTTACCGGACTGCTAACCAGAGGAAGCAAGCCATGGCTGACAAGAAAGCAAACGTACATGTTGTCCCACACCCCGATGGCGGCTGGGCCACGCGTCGCGCGGGCTCGGAGCGCGTAAGCGGGCGCCACGAGACGCAACAGCAAGCGATCGACGCCGGGCGTCCCGTGGCTAAGCGAGACCACGTGGAATTTCTCGTGCATGGGCGAGATGGCCAGGTTCGCGAGCGCGATAGCTATGGCAACGATCCGTTCCCGCCCAAGGGGTAAGCGTTGGAAGGTCGGTCGAGCGGTGCGTAGATGATATGAAAGTCTTTATCAGTTCAGTGATCACAGGCTTCGAGTCGGTTCGGCACTCGGCGAGAGAGGCAGTGGAAACCCTGCGCCATGAGCCGGTGATGGCGGAAGATTTTGGCGCGCAGCCCTCGTCGCCGCAGATCGCTTGCCTCGGTGGTGTACGTGAGGCCGACGTGGTCATACTTGTGCTCGGCGAGCGTTATGGGCCGTTTCAAGACCAGTCCGGCTTGTCAGCAACCCACGAAGAGTATCGTGAAGCACGGGAAACTAAGCCTGTGCTGGCCTTTGTACAGGAAGGCGTCGAAAGGGAGCTGCGACAGAGGGACTTCATATCGGAAGTCCAGTCATGGGCAAGCGGTCACCTGCGTTTGGGTTTTGACAGGCCGGATGATCTCCGCCAAAAAATCGTACGAGCGTTACATGACTATGAGCTCGCCACAGCGGTCGGCTCGCTTGATCCACAAGAGCTGATCGACTGCGCCATCGCGATGGTGGAGCCGGTTGACCGGCATCGCCTCAGCCCAGCACCGCTACTTTGTCTGTCGGTGGTGCCGGGTCCGGTGCAAACCGTGCTGCGTCCGGTTGAAATCGAAAGCCCGGCCCTGGCAGACGCGTCACACCAACGCGCACTGTTCGGCGAAGAACGGTTACTTGATCGAAAAGCCGGGACCGAGACCCGGGTCGAGCAATCCCGGCTCGTGCTTTCGCAAGAAGCGGGGGGATGCGTATCGATCGATGAAAACGGCGCCATCTCTATACGGGTGCCTCTTGAAGATCCTCGGCGATCGGATGCTGTGTTCGGAGGGCTCCCAGCTCTCATAGAAGAGGTTGTCGAGGAGCGCCTCGCAGCTGCGCTTGCGTATTCGAGTTGGCTACTGGATCACGCGGATCCCACGCAGCGACTTTCGCATGTGGCTGTAGCAACTTTCATAGAGGGGTCTCATGGTATTGCATGGCGCACGCGCGAAGAGCATTCAGCCCGCCCGAATTCGATCACGCATGGTTTTGGTGGCCATAGTCGACGCGAGGCCGTTTCGGTTGACCGATCTAGGCCGGCTCTTCGTCTTCAGGCGGGCCGGATCGTCGAAGACCTACTCGTGTTGAATCGGCGACAATGGAAAAAAGCGCGATAAGGGCGCCGATCGAGCGGATTCGGCTGGCTACAGATACTGAATAAAGACCCAAGGAACGACCATGGCGAGGACGCAGCTATCTCAACGGTACTCGGGACGTGAGAACACTGTTACAAACAACACGATGTTGCTGCTGTCTCGTATCTACAGCTTTTCGCCCTTGCGCCTCGAGAGTCTCCTGAGTGAGCTGTTTGACGGTACCGACATCTCTATCGGCCTCACTTTTCAACAGCAACGAGCTTCGTCGTCACGCTAGTCCGTGCCCGACGCCCGACATTCGCGGACCTCTGCCAAGCCATGACAGTTCTGTTCAGCGAACATGAAACAGAGATGAAGGGCTGGGCGGAGGATTATCAGACCTACTGCGCCGACGAAAATCTCTTCGACACGAGCAAGCATACGATGCGGGTCGTGCCCTGCGGAGACAGATTCGATTTGAACCTGCGCTACGGCGTGTACTTCCACCCTTCCGGCAGGTCCTACAGTCCGCATCGCTATCGGTCTGTATCGAGGCAAGGCGGTACGGGCGCTTACTGACGTGGAAAGCGTATTCGATGTCACTTTCGATCTTGAGAGCGACAGCGTCGACAAGACCTGCGTCGCCGGTGAGTCACCGGATCGATTCGACGACCGTATCAAGATGATCATTCGTTATGGCATCAAGGAGTGCGGCTATAGCAATCTACGTTGGGGCACCACTTCTTCTGTGGCGAACCCCAATCGACATATTTCCAGAAGACATCCAAGTTCGGCACCCAAGGGGCGCGCTTCTTGGATTTAAGCCACTACGTCGAGGACGAGTGCTTCGAAAACGATTATCGTCTGGCGGAAGCCCTCGGCAGAAATCCTGGACCCGACGAGTCACCTCTGGCCAGCCGTGTGGTTCACGGGGCGGTGAGAATTCCGCGCACAACCAGGATTCAGGCCGGCCTATAACGAAATAGCGGGATTACCTATTAGCCGTTAAGAGCAGTTTATATGAGCGAAAAAAATAAAACCGAGCGCGTTATTTTACTCGATGACCCGGAAGGAGAAGATAGCTTTGCTAGTGGGGGACACACTAGATCGGCATCGGCACTAGCGGACACAATAATTGATTTTGAGGGGAACAATCGATCAATTGGGCTGAAGGGTAAATGGGGGGCGGGTAAATCCACTATCGTTAAAATAGCAGAAAAAGAACTTAGGACTCGGAAAACCAAAATAAATTTCGCTGTGTTTACTTTCGATTTATGGGCGAATTATAACGACCATTTCCGAAGGGTTTTTTTGGAGAATTTACTCGATTGGACGGTGGGTAATATTCCACATATGGATCGTTTTGTGGATACTAAACGCGATCAAATTCGTGATAGAAAAATACAAATAAAAACTAGTAATCAAAAGCTTACGGGTTTTTATGGGATGGCGCTGTTTATTTTTTTGCTGGCCCTGCCAGTGATTTATTCATGGTTAAGTCCTTTGGCGATACTTGGCGACCAAAACCAGTTAAATTTCACGCGGCCCTCGCTTTTCGCCATTTATTTATTGGCAGCTATGGCAATATTTGTTTTTATTGCCGTGGTTTACAACTTCTTTTTTCACGAGCCAAAAATCGGTGGGAAATATTGGGCGAGAGCTCACTTTGCGAAAGCGCTCGGCCGTGCTTTGCTCCCGTTTTCTAAGCAATCAGAAACAACGAGTATTACACAAAATATTCGCGAAGAAGATCCGACTAAGTACGAATTTGATCATCACTTCCGCGAGATCGTTTCGGAAATTCAAAAGAATGAAAACCGCCTGATTATTGTTTTCGATAACGTAGATCGGCTACCGCCCGATCTGATTGTAAAGGCCTGGTCTGAAATACGCAGCGTATATGTAACAAGTGAGAGCCATGTTAAAAGGCTCAGAGAAGCAGTAACGGTCATTATTCCGTTCGACGCGAAGCATGTTCTGGAGGCGCATCGACCTACAGATCAAAATGTCACCGAAGGCGATATCGGGCTAAATGACTCAGCAAAGAGGGCAGCGCATAGTTTGGAAAGCCAAGACGTGTTTCGTAAATCGTTTGACGCGGTTTTCACCGTTGCGCCACCTGTATTGTCGGATGCTGCCGCATTTTTTCATGAGAAGATCGGTATAGCGACCAAGGGGTTTGCTGGCGTAGAGGCCGCCCGGAAAATATACCGTATTTTTGATCTTAACCTTCAGGACAAGGGGGTTCCCTCAACTCCTCGGCAACTAGTGGACTTTATTAATTCAGTTACGGCGCTTTGGGTTCAGCGTGCAAGCACCATACCTTTGGAAGCGATCGCTGTTTATGTGGTTCACCAGGAGCAGATTGAGCGTAATCCGGCCAATTTACGGCGCCCGGGCTTGATTGGCCACAGGTATGAGGACCAAGCCAACTGCGCGGATTTACACAGGTATCTGGCCGCGCTTGCTTATAACGTCGAAACTTCCGTCGCTTATCAGGTATTGCTCGATAAAGAGATAGAACGCGCTTTCACTGAATACGATAAAAAAGCGATAGCCAGCCTCGCGGAGTCACCCGGCTTCGATGCGATGCTTCACATCGTCTTCGAAGAGAGCTCTCGGCGGTGGGCAGCTGAATCCGTAACTAGTTTCTCACATGCCGTCGCCGGGCTGACGCTAATTGATATCTCGGAAACCGTTTTAAGAGACAGCGTCCGGCCTCTGATTGAAGCCATATCGAGTTTGGCGCCTCAAGCGCGTTTTCGGCGAGAAACATTCGATTTGGTGTTTAAAGTGGTTCTGTTATGCCGAGATTATGATGTCCCAGGAGTGTTCGTCGGCCTAACTAATTGGCTTCGTCGCTCCTTGCCAGAGGGCACGGATAGGGATTTCAAGGTTGGTGAAAAGTGGGCCTCTGTAGTTCGTACGTTGCTGGACGTAGTTGATCAGCGAGGGGACCAGAGTGTGGAAAAACTGCTTACTAAAATTGACGTTCCTGAAGGGACAACTTTCGTCTTAGGAGCAGCATGCGCATCAGATCTTAACGATATGACCATCAAAAGGATGAATCTTACTTTAGATCATAGTGCGATCGCTGTGCAGCTGGAGACGTACGTTGTCCAAAAGCCCATCGAGTTTTTCCGTATTTGGGGTCAGATAGGCTCGGAAATTGGCGAAGACGTCGTAGACAGGCTTTTTCGAATCTTGGCCGACGATTTAAAGGGAAAACCGCAAGGCGGAAGTCCGAAGCCATTGGCGTACAAGCTAGAGAATTTGGTTATTCTATACGCGGACACCACCGCGAATCGCCAGGAGAGGTTTAGCATTTGCGAAAGCCTTGTTGATGATTATGCTCTATTCAAGCATGCGGTAGAAGTTGAGGAGGAGGAAGGGGACTCGGGTACAGAGACAGCACACGTAGAGGGGTTAGTGTTGTTTCTAGTGACACTCATACACAAGGATCTGCAACTACCGGATAAAAACCTTCAAAATCATCCGTTGGGCGATTTAAATGAGATCAAGCACTGGATTAGTAGGAGAGAGAGTGGTTCTGGCAACGAAGCCGCGCTTGACATGTTTGCGGCGCAGATCATTCTGACCGACACGCTGTCCGAGTACATTCAGGCGGCATCAACAAGAGCACACGAATTGCTTCAACGCGTAGTGATACGCGTGGTGGATCGGAAAGAGGCTGTTCCAACTGTGGATGTGCTAGTGGCGCATTTTGACTTTCTCGTAAGACTATTGAGTACAGAGGCGCTTAAGGGGCTCCTCACTAAGTGTGTAGATCTTTGGCCGAAGGACAATTGGAAACGTCTCGATGTAGCCGCTCTTTCGCCGACTTTCGTTGGTGTCCTAAGTGCTCAGAAGGAAGAGCCGTGGCGGAACGTTCTTGAGGGCGTTGATCGGTGGTTGCGCGAGACGGATGCTGAGCAGTGGGCGGTGGTTTTTGAACGGGAGGACCCGCGCTTGGACCTGTTGAGAGTGAGAGTTGCGCGGGGTGGTCTGACCTTGGCTCCTTCAAAATTCCAGAGGCCTTTGCGAGATCACTTCGTGGAGGTTTTGACCGGGAACGTCGAGCCGAGCGGCGAGTTCGACGTGTTTTTGCGAGCACTCCCCAGTACAACTAGTGAAAGCGTAAAATTAGAAATGCTGGAAAGTCTAAGTGGCAAGCAGGTTTCGCTCGAAGGTCTCAGCCGTGCTTTAACTAGCTATGCTCATACGTTGCGCGAACTGCCCTTGGCGCAGGCGAACAGGGTGGCGATAACGCGGCTTCTTAGTCCATTGATTAGTTTAGATGACCATGAATCATCGAATATAATTCGGGCTTGTGAAGAGGATTGGCGGACGGTCTTGAGTAGTGCAGCCGGTGCCGACGTCGAGCTGATTAATGAGTTGCTTGAGGGGCAGATGACGTCGGAGCAACCCGAGGAAACTCGGGCACGAGCGAAGATGATCGCTGAGCTTTTGGGTCTTGATTTTTCTAATGCGTGAGTAAGTATCAAAGGCGCCGCGGCTATCCCCGATTATTGAGCAGCACGCCGAACGGGCGACCGACCCGAGGTCTAATCGCCGCATTAGACCCGAGAGGGTATCTCCCGTCACTATGCAATCGCGACCCTAATTACATCGCAGCTATGGGGAATAAGTCGGACCGCAGGGAGATACTGAGTTCAGATATGACGCACTAAGTAGACTGGCAATGTATAATTTAGTAAGGCTTATTTCCTAGCTAGTAAACGCAATGTCCGAAAATGCCGACATCCTTCCTCTCGACCAGGAATGGGAGGCCAGCAAGTCCGCACTCATTCGGCGTCTGAAACGCGTCGAGGGGCAAGTTCGCGGCTTGCAGGCTATGCTGGAACGTGATGCCGAATGCGAGGACGTAGCGGTTCAAATGACCGCTGCCCGCAAAGCGCTCGACCGGACCTTCTATAACATGCTGTCCTGCGTAATCGAGCGAGAGCTGTCTTGCCAGAAGCTTGATGCGGCCGATGCGCGCGAGCGTCTTAAGTACGCTACGGAGCTATTGTCACGCTACGGCTAGGTACGAGTTCCCGAAAGAAACCGATCGGCTAGCCACCCGCCCAATAATATGGCGGGGAGAAAGATAGCGGCTTCTCGAAAGTTGAATACCAAGGCGGCCAAGGCCGGTCCGGGGCAATAACCTGCTAGCCCCCAGCCAACTCCAAAGAGGGCGGCGCCCGATAGTAATCGTCGATCGATAGTCAGCGAGCTGGGTCGGTGGAATGTAGACCCGAATAGCGGGCGTATCCGTTTTCCCAAGAAAGCATTCGTAAGGCTGAATACGGCGAGAGCCATGGCCATGACCAGAGCAAGGCTCGGATCCCACCGGCCGACGGGATCCAGAAAAGCGAGCACTTTCTCCGGGTTCACCATTCCAGAAATCGTCAGCCCGATACCAAAGACCAGGCCGGACGCTAGCGTGATCACGTACTGCATCCGCTCAGCCCGTAAAAAGATGTCGCGTGATAACCGCTGTAACCACGCCGCAGATAAAGAAGACAAGGGTGGCAGCAATGGATCGCGTCGAACCGCGCCCAATTCCGCACACGCCGTGGCCGCTGGTGCAGCCTGACCCTAATCGTGTGCCCATGCCAACCAGCACTCCGCCAGCTATGAGCAGAGGCGTCGGAAAGTTCGTGCGTTCCGGCACGGCGTTCGCGCTGAATAGGGCGATTAGTACAGCGCCGCCGACTATGCCAACCAGGAACATACCTCGCCGCATACGGTCGTCCGTGCGACGCCTTACGACACCGTGCAAATGGCCGGAGATTCCAGCAATACGGCCCGTTCCGATCCATAGCAATGCCGCCGCCGCGCCGATAAGCGCACCGCCGGCCGACGCAGTCAGCGGCGTGAAATCAAACACGTCGAACACGAAGTTATTCCGTTAGATCCGGGCGTGGCTTGGGTTTCGGCCAGTGCCAGTCCAGTCCGCGGAGCATGACCTGCCAGTACAAGGCCGGGAAAAATTGGCTTTTGATTGGCCAGTACATTCGCCGCGAGGTCCGCGGATCCAGTGGAAAACTAGAGACCACTTGACCACCGTAGCGGAATTCGGCCAGCATGACCTTGCCATGCGCGACCGTGAGTGGGCACGCCCCGTAACCGTCGTAAGTACGTTTTTTAGCCGATTCCCCCAGGGCCGCGCGCAGTTCAGCGACCACGACTGGGAACTGGCGGCGTACGGCGGCCATGGTCTTCGCATTAGGGGTGTCGGTGCAGTCACCCAAAGCCAGCACATTATCGTAGCGGGTATGCGTGAGCCGGTTCTTATCGACGGTGACCCAGCCGGCGTCGCCCGCGAGTGGACTTCCCTTGATAACGTCCGGCGCAGACTGCGGCGGCACGACGTGAAGCATGTCAAACGCACGCGTTACTGGCCCATCGTCAGTCGAAAAGGTGGCTTCGTGCTTTTCACCGTCCACGGCCACCAGATTGTGTTTGAAATAGGGCGTCGCTCCATACGAAGCAATAACTTTATCGAGCTCCCGCGCATAGGCGGGGACCCCGAACATCGCACCGCCTTGATTATAGAACCCGATCTCCGCCGAAATCCCACGTTTGCGTAGTGTATCGGCGGTCAAGTAAAGCGCTTTCTGCGGCGCGCCGGCGCACTTGATTGGCATAGCCGGCTGCGTAAACAACGCCTTGGCGCCATCGGTCAGCGATTGGGCCAACTCGTGGGTATAGGGTGCGAGGTCGTATCGATAGTTCGAGGTTACGCCGTTGCGCCCCAGTGTCTCGGACAGACCCTGAATGGCTTGCCAGTCGAGTTGGAGGCCTAGTGCCACTACCAAAAAGTCATAGGTGACCGACTCGCCGGAGGCCAACTCGACGCGATTGTCGTCCGGTGCGAACGCGCTGATCGTGGCCCGGATCCAGCGGGCCTTGTCCGGCATAACCTCTGCCTCGCGCCGCTTTGTGTCTTCGGCCTGCATGTCGCCACCACCTACGAGCGTCCAGCCCGGCTGGTAGTAATGCGCGTCGCTCGCCTCGATTACAGCGACATCAAGTTGAGGCGATTGCCTCAGTAGGGCGGCGGCGACTGATAGCCCGGCTGTACCACCGCCCGCGACAACGACGCGATGATGGCTTGTGTTGCTCGACATGATTTACTCCGTCTTGCTACGTATACCCCTAAGGGTATAATAGAACCCGAAGGCATTTGCAAATAACCGATTCTTAGGTTGGTGCAATCCTGGTTTCCACAGATTAGAAGGAAGACAACCATGGCGAGCGGCACTCCGGAAGTCGTCGGATTCTTCGACGAAAAGACTTTCAGCGTTCAGTACGTCTGTGTCGATAAAGTCAGCAAACGCTGTGCGATCATCGACCCGGTACTGAACTACGACGAGAAATCGGCGAGCACGAGCACGGAATCCGCCGATAAGATCGCGGCGTTCGTGCAGTCGCGCGGGCTCACGGTCGACTGGATTCTGGACACACATCCGCATGCGGACCATCTGTCGGCAGCGATCTATCTTCAGGGGCTTTTCGACGCGCCGCGCGCGATCGGCGAGCACGTCATCGACGTCCAAAAGCTCTGGAAGAAGATCTACAACTTCGGTGACGACTTCAAAACTGACGGACACCAGTGGGATCGGCTTTTTGGCGATGGCGACACGTTCACTGTCGGCGAGCTTGAGGCGAGGGTTATGTATTCGCCGGGTCATACCCTGGCCTCGATCACCTACGTGATCGGCGATGCCGCGTTCGTGCACGACACGCTGTTCCAGCCCGACTTCGGTACCGCACGAGCAGATTTCCCAGGCGGCGATGCAGCCACACTCTATCGCTCGATCCAGGCCATTCTTGAGTTGCCGGACGAGACTCGCCTTTTCACCGGTCATGACTACATGCCGGATGGGCGAGAACCGCGCTGGGAGTCCACGGTGGGCGAACAGCGGGAGCGTAACCCGCATCTGCAGAACATGGACGAATCCGCGTATACGGGCTTGCGAAACAAGCGTGATGCGGAACTACCGCTGCCCGCGCTCATGCTCGCCGCGCTTCAGATCAATACGCGGGGAGGGCGCCTCCCTACGCCGGAGAATAACGGCATCGCGTACCTGAAGATCCCAGTGAACGCCTTCTAAAGAGAGCGAGGCAATGCGCAACGTTCCTCACCGAAGAGCCGGCGCCAGTCGCATACCCACTCATTCAGCAGGGGGAGAACGATAGGAGCTCGATTAACATCGGGATAGAGGAAGAAGGCCGCATAAGCGCCGGCGAAGGTTTGAAAAAAAGTGCTCACTGATTGCTATACGTTGTATCTGCAAACGCAAAATGTCCATTGGAACGTAACCCGCCCGCGCTTTCGTGAGTTGCATCTTATGTTCGAGGAGCAGTACACGGAGTTGGCTGCGGCCGTGGACGAGATCGCGGAGCGCATACGCTCGCTCGATCAGGTCGCGCCGGGTACATGACGGCAGTTCTCGAGTTCGAGCTCGATCTCCGAGGCCGAAGACGTGCCCGATGCAGACCGTGTGGTCGAGGTTATAGCTACGGGACATGTGAAGGTCGTGAATATATGCGCGATGCACTGCGACGCGCGCCGCATGCCGACGACGAATCTTCGGTGGCTCTTGTCTCCGATCGTATGCGCGAGCATGAGAAGACGGCTTGGATGTTGCGGCCGATGGTTAGCTAGGGGAGAGCACGAACAGGCTTACTGGGGCACCACCGCATAGCCGCGATTTTGAAAGATCACCAGATCGCTGAGCGCAGACAGCGCGACATCGACGTCATTGTTGACCCATGACTGATCGAACGCATGCTTTGCGAGCGCCTGGCCACATACGTGCAGGGTGACGCCCGCCTTGCTCAGTGCGGCGATCAGCGACGTGTTGGGGTTGGCCTGTCTGAACTGTTTCTTGTATTGCGCGTCGTTCAGAATACCGGGTGTCGCTGGCCCGTGAACCACAACCACGAAGTCGAGCTTTTCAGCGGGCACGCCGGCCGATGCGAACACGTTCACGGCCCGTGCGACGCGTTCCAAGCCCGGGTTCAGCTGGTCGGGGCTCTTCGCTGCTTTGGTCACATCGAATACGGCTTTGTGCTCGGCCTTGACTGAGGGCTGATTGGCTGCTTCGGGGAGCGGTTTGATGCCGCCATAGCTTTCGATGGCCGGATGCCGCCAGTCGCCCCCTGCGGCCACGGCGGGGGCAGCACTAGCCAGTACCAAGCTGAAAGTAATCACAGTCATGCGAAATATCGGGTTCATAACGAACTCCTTTATGCGTAACGGAATGGTTGAAAGAATAGGCTGGGCGTGTCCGATTCCCTGCCCCCAAGCCTTTGGGTCGGTGTCAGCCGGGCATGTGTCGGGTATCGTCGGCAATGGGCAACCCATGCGCCGCGCGCGCAATCCAGACCGGCCAACCGTCGTTCGAGCGTTACGCGGCGCTCAGGCGCTTGAATGGCGGTGCGCTTAGCCGACGCTGTTTCAAGTGCGTCGGCGGCCGTGCGATCATTCATCCGATTACACAACGCCGGAATGGATTTGTGCTGAGCCGTGACCGCCGTTGGCAGGCAGCACGCGTCAGCAGAGGACGCCGTGAGGGCCACGAATGCCGTGGTGAGAGCCACAATCAGGGTTTGGGCCCCAGGACTTTCTCCACGTCCTCGCCGCGTGGCATGCCCTGTTTGAGGCCGACATCGCCGTTGGCCTTGCGATAGAGAATCGTCGGCGTGGCGAAATAACCCAGCGCTTCCATGAGAGTGTTGTTGTCCCGGACCTTGTCGCGAGCAGTGTCCGACATATTCTCGGCGACTTCGATCCCGCCGCTGGCATAGTTGCGCTCCTGACGTTCCAGTGCAGCCTCGGGATCATCGGCGCCGAGGATCGTGGCCGCCTTCGCCACGCTGTCGGCTTTGAGAATACCGACCATGACGTGGCGGATCTGGACGTCACCCGCTTCCACCCAGGGGCGTGCTGTCTGCCAGAACTCGTTGCAGTAAGGGCAGTTCGGATCGGTGATCTCGTAGACGATACGGGGCGCCTCGGCGTCACCATCACGGACCCAAGTGGCGTCTTCCAACTGGTCCCAAGCCTTCTTGTTCTGCGGTCCCGACGATATACGCTCCAGAGGGTCGGCCGTCAGATTGTTGCCCTGTTCGTCGACTAGCGTGCCGAGTACTGCATGCTTGCCGTCCTCCGTTACATAAATCGCCATTGGCCGGCCCTGGACGGTAGCGGCGTATCCGGTCAGCCCGCTTGGGGCATCGAAAGAGCCGAGAATATTCATTCCACGATCCTCCATCGCCGCCACGGGCGCCGGTGAATCGGTGTCTTCATCGGGGGCGGCCCACGCCACTAGCGTGTACATGCCGATGGCGGCAGCAGTAATCGTCAGGATTAGAGATAGGGGTGCGATTCGGGTCATGGTTGTTCCTCGTCATTGTTAGAAGCGATGGATCCCGTGTTGAAGCGTTCGAGAGCAGCGGTGAGCGTCGCGCGCGACAGCTGGCCCAGATGGCTGTCAACCAGTCGCCCTTCGCCGTCGTAGAACAGTGTCGTAGGCAGTGCGGCAGACCCGGCTTGCTTGGCCAGACGTCCGGCCGGGTCGCGCAGCACGTGGTCGATGTGCAGGTCTTGGCTGTCTAGGAAACCCTGGATGGTGGGCGTCGCCTCCGCCTGGTTCGCGAATACGAACAACACATCATCGCGCTCATTCTGAGCGGCCTCGAGGACGGGCATCTCCGCACGGCAGGGCGGACACCAGGTCGCCCATAGATTGACCACCATCGGCCGGCCCTCGGCTTCGGCCTGTAGCGTAGCGAGATCGGTGGCGCGGCCATCCAGCGTCTGCAGCCGTGCCTCGGGCAGGCTCGCCGCCTGCTGTTCGATCAAGGTGAGCGCGCCGCCGGTCAGCCCCCAGGCGAGGCCGCCGGCGACCAGCGCGGCGGCCAGCGGTGCGCGCAGCAGCGGCCGGCGCCAGACCACGAAGCTTGCGTAGGCGGCCATGCCCAGCAGCCCGCCGATCGCATCGAAACCGCCGTCACGAATGTCGAAAATGCCCAGCGGCGCCGGGCGGTATTCGCCGAAATAGCGGATCACGAACACCAGCCGGGCCGCCACCGCGCCGGCCAGCGCCAGGTTGAACAGCGTGTCGGTGATCGGCACTTCACGCCGGCGCGCGGCAACCTTGCCGGCTATCAACGCCGTAATCAGCGCGAAAAGCATCAGGGCATGGGCGACCGAGATCGCCAGCGGGCCGAGGTTGAAGGACAGCATCAGGAATTCTCCAAGTCGTCACGTGCGCGCTCGAGGTGATCGAGGAAGGCCTCGGCGTCCAGCTCGCCGACGATGCGCGCGCTGCGGGCCTCTTCGCCGTCCGGGCCGATCAGCAGCAGGGTGGGTGGGCCGACGACGCCGTAGTGGCCCATCAGCGCGCGGTCGGCGGCGTCGTTGTCGGTCACGTCCGGGCGCAGCAGCTGCACGTCGTCCAGTGCCGCCTGTACGCGGGCGTCGCCGAAGACTTCGGATTCGATCACCTTGCACGAGATACACCAGTCGGCGTAGAAATCCACGACCGTCCAGCGGCCGTTTTCGCCGGCCTTGGCCACTTGCGCATCAAGAGCGTCGAGATCGGCCACGGGCTCAAAACGGGCCATGAAGTCGTCTGTCTGCGCACCGGCTTCGCCGCCCGCGTCGGTCGTGTTCGCGGGCGCGCCGGCAAAGGCCAGCGGCCGCATCGGATCGCTGGCGCCACCGGCGGCGCCGATCACCAGCAGCGCGCCCCAGAGGCCGATCAGAAGGCCGGCTACGCGCGCGATCATCGCTAGCGGTAGCGTCGCCTGGGCGGCGCGCAGCGCGACCTGATAGAGCGTGGTGCCGATGGCGAGCAGCCACGCGCCCCACAGTCCGAGCATCCAGGGGGCGGGCGTCACGCGGGCGACGAACCACAGCGCCATGCCCAGCAGGACGAAACCGAACACCGCCTTCACGCCGTTCATCCACGGCCCCGGGCGTGGCAGGAATCGGGCCCCGAGGCTGCCGGCGAGGACCAGCGGCGCGCCCATGCCCAGGCCGAGCGCGAACAGCGCGCTGCCGCCGATTAGCACGTCGCCGGATTCGGCGATGAACAGCAGCGCCCCGGCCAGCGGCGCGGTCATACACGGGCCGACGATCAGCGCCGATAGTGCGCCCATGACCGCCGCGCCGCCGAGGCTTCCGCCGCGCTGGGCGCTGCTGGCGCGATCCAGCCGGTTACGCAGGGCCGCCGGCAGCTGCAACTCGTAGACGCCGAACATCGCCAGCGCGAGTGCCACAAACACGAGCGCGAATGCGCCCAGCACCCAGGGGGTCTGAAGTGCGGCCTGCAAGTTGGCGCCGGCCAGCGCCGCGGCGACGCCGAGTAGGGCATAGGTCAACGCCATCGGCAGCACATAGGCCAGCGACAGCGTCAGGCCGCGCCGGCCGCGCGCGCCGCTGCCCACGATCAAACTGGTCAGGATTGGAACCATGGGCAGTACGCAGGGTGTGAATACCAGCAGCAGCCCGAGCCCGAAGAACACCAGTAGCACCCAGGCCGTGTTGCTGTCTGACAGCTGCGCGGCCAACGACTGGTCCTCGCCGAGGGCGTCGGATTTCCCAGCTTTGGCTTGCGTCGTCGTAGTGCCGGCGCCTTCGTCGTTCGAGTCCACGGGGGCGGCCGTGCCGCCGCCCAAGTTGTAGTCGGCCAGATCCAGCGTTGCGCGCTGCGGTGGATAGCATAGGCCGGCCTCCGCACAGCCCTGCCAGGTCAGTTCGACGGTTTCAGCGTTACCGGGGTCGACGCGGACCGCGACCGAGTCGTGATATACCTCGGATTTGCCGAAGAATTCGTCCTCGATGGGCTGGCCGTGCGGCATCTCGACGGCGGCCACAGGTGCCGGTTTGCCGGCAAAATCGAATTGATGCCGATACAAATAGTAGCCGTCAGCGATCGTCCAGCTTACGGTCAGCGTGTCGTCCGCGTTGACCGAGACGTCATAAGTAAAGGCCTCGCCCACGGAAAGGAAATCGTTTGACGAAGCCGTACCGGCGGCCAGCGCACTGGGACCGCACAACAAAATCAAGACCACAATGGCCAGCCGACGATACGGAAAAAGAGTCATTCAACGCGCTCCTGTCTTCAATGATGTAGAAGATAAGGGCCACGGTTAAGTCAGGATTAAATAATTCCCCAAGTGAGGAAATGGTCTAGGTAGTGCCCCACGAGCGGGTCGCGAACAGCGCCATCAGGTAAAGAATCGAGTAACCGAAGATACGCGACGCCAACCCACGCTTCGGCGTGTATTTCAGGCGGATCGCATAGATCAGAAACCAGCCCGGATAGGCCGATCGCGCGGATCAGGTACTACGGTCCAGTCATGCGGGTGGCGAACGGCAGCAGCGACACGGTTAACCGTAGCACTTGGGTGCGGATGTACTCGAGGCCGTGGGTGACCGGCAGCATCGGGATATAGATTTATTGGAAGGCGACCGGGTTCAGCGCCAGCATCAGGCCCGAAAGCCACCGATGGTGAACAGCACTACGAAACCGAGCGCGAACAGCATCGGCGTCTCGAAGGTCATCGAGCCACGCCACATGGTTGCAACCCAGTTGAACACTTCACGCCTGTCGGCACGGCGATGAGCATGGTCGCGAACATGAAGAACAGCTCGGCCGAGACCGGCATGCCCACGGTAAACATGTGATGCGCCCACACGATGAAGCTAAGGAACGCAATCGAGGCCACGGCGTAGACCATCGAGTCATGGCCGAACAGCGCCTTGCGCGCGAACGTCGGGATGATGGTCGACACGATGCCGAAGGCCGGCAAAATCATGATGTAGACCTCCGGATGCCCGAAGAACCAGAAGATGTGCTGGAACAAGACCCGGTCACCACCACCCGCGGCATCGAAGAAGGTCGTGCCGAAGAAGTGGTCGGTCAGCAGCATGGTCACTGCACCGGCAAGCACGGGCATGACCGCGATCAGCAGGTAGGCCGTTATCAGCCAGGTCCACACGAACAGCGGCATCTTGAGCAGTGGCATGTCCAGGGCGCGCATGTTCAGTATCGTAACCACGATACCGGGGCCTAGGCAGCGATGTATTCGGGGGAGGGGGGGAAGACGGGTGGGCGTGTCGGATATTGCGTCGACCATAGCGATCTGGGTTCTATGGCAGTATGGTTCTTATCCAACAACGTATACCCGTAAGGGTATTCCAGCAACGATTACGCAACAAACATCTGCCGGCGGTTAATCCTTACTTCATCGGTCTCGGGATAATGCCCATTACGTAAGAAAGAACGACTGAATGCATATACTTTTAATCGAAGACGATGCGCTGGTCGGTGCCGGTATTCGTTCGGCGCTCGAAACCGTTGGGTACACGGTCGATTGGTCGACAAGCGGGGAAGAGGCGCGGTTAGCTCTGAATGCGGTGGCGAGCGATATCGCCATACTCGATCTCGGTTTACCGGATATGGACGGCGTCGCGTTGTTAAGGGATTGGCGCAAGCGCGGTGTCGCCCTCCCGGTGCTAGTCCTGACAGCGCGTGATGGTCTGGCAGATCGTGTGAGCGGGCTGCAAGCGGGTGCAGATGATTATTTACTGAAGCCCTTCGATCTCGATGAACTTATAGCGAGAGTACAGGCACTGCTAAGGCGCGCAGGGGGCCACGCCGGACCGATTGTCGAGCATGGTCCAATCACCCTCGATCCCACGACGCAAACAGTGTATTGCGAGGAGCGGGAGGTTGAACTCACCCGGCGCGAATATGCACTCCTCTCCAAGCTTCTGCATGCCCGGCGATCAATTCTCACAGCTGAGCAACTTAAGGATGCCCTCTACGGTATTGAGGCCGAGGTCGAAAGTAATGCGATCAACGTCCATATCTATCATCTGCGGCGCAAGCTAGGCGCTGGCCTCGTGCGCACGGTGCGGGGCTTGGGTTATCGGTTGGGTAACGCTTCGGACATCGGTAAGCGGAGCACGCCTTGAGTCTACGCTGGCGTCTTTTATTAACGCTGGGCCTGTCCTTTGCGGCGCTGTGGGGGCTCGTTGCCGTCTGGCTATACAGCGACTTGCAGGATCAGGTGCGCGATACGTTGGACCAGCGTCTGGCCGCTTCCGCCCGGATGGTGGCGGGCCTGGTCGCCCAATTACCGGAATCGGCTTGGCAGAATACGGGCGACCCTGTTCTTTCGGTACCGAGCAGCGCTGGCGTAGCGTGTCAGATCAATGCGCCGAGCGGACGCGTTCTGATGCGCACCCACGGCCAATTCGACGATGGCCTTGAGTCGCCGGCACCCGGTTTCACCGACCGCGATATCGACGGCGAACGCTGGCGCTTGTTCACCTACGTTCAGAACGGCGTGCATATCACTACCGCTGACCGACTCGTCGAGCGTAGCGCCCTCCAACGCAACGTGATCGCGGTCGCAGCTGTGCCCTTTGCCGTAGCACTGCTCGGCAGTTTGGTAGTGCTCTGGTTCGGTATAAGACGCGGACTCCGCCCGCTCGAGCGTTTGCGTGGCGAACTATCCCGACGAGCGCCGGATACACTCACGCCAGTCGAAATCGATGATGCGCCCACAGAGCTCCGACCTGCGGTCGATACGCTCAACCAGCTGCTCGTCCGAACCGGCGAGACGCTCGCCCGCGAACAGCGTTTCACCAGCGATGCCGCACACGAACTGCGCACTCCGCTGACGGCAATCAAGACTCATGTTCAGCTTGCCAAGCGGCTTGACGGAGATAAGGCTTACGCCGCGCTCGCGCAGGCCGAGGCCGGTATCGCGCGGCTGCAGCGCACGCTCGAGCAATTGTTACTGCTCGCACGGGTCGAGGCTGGCGAGTCGCATTTCGATATGGAGCAGGCGACGAGTTCGGCGATCGCAACCGCGGCATTGGCTGATCTGCCAAACGGCGGGCGCGTCGGGATTCATGAGAATGGTGTGGCGATACCCGTTGCGGTGCCCAAGGCGTTGGCCACCGCCGCCCTGCGCAATCTGCTCGATAACGCGCTGCGGCATACGCGAGCCGATCGTGAGGTCTCGCTGGCCATTGAGCTCAAAGCGGCGCGCGTGACGTTCGTCGTTTGCGATCAGGGTGACTGGCCTGCCGATCGTGACACGCAACCCCTGACCCAGCGCTTCTGGCGCGGGGCGGCGTCGCGCGCGGGCGCCGGCAGCGGTTTGGGTCTAACCATTGCTGCCGCGATTGCCGAGCGCTTTGCCGGCGAGCTCGTCTTCGAGCCACGTCCCGGCGGCGGCCTGGCGGTGCGTCTGTCTTGGCCTCGAGCTGCACTTTCTGAGGATTGACCTGGCGACGAGGCAATAACCTAATGACCTTGAGGTTCGCACTCCAGCTGAGTACTGCGCTGCTGGCGGGAGCGATTCTGGTCGGGGCATTTGCCCCATTTTCCTTGGGATGGTTCGCGCCGTTGCCGCTCGCGCTCGTCTTCGGAGTCGGCATGACTGTGCGGCCGCTGGCCGCCGCGGCCGCAGGCTATGTGTTTGGGGTCGGCCTGTTCGGTGTCGGGGTGAACTGGATCCATGTTGCGGTCGAGATATTCGGGGCCAGTCCGTTCATCGCTTGGGCCGCCGCGCTTGGGTTGGCCGCGCTACTGGCCGTCTTCCCGGCGACGGCGTTTGGGTTGGCGGCGTGGGCTGGTGCACGCGCGGCGCCTCTGACGAAGCTGGCCCTTTGGCCGGCGCTGTGGACACTCTCCGAGTGGTTGCGAGGGTGGTTGTTAACCGGGTTTGGCTGGCTCCAACTCGGGTACGCTCCGATAAGTTCCGATTGGGTGCAATGGATCGCGCCATTTGTCGGCGTCTTGGGTGTGGGTTCCGTCATCGCCGTGGTCGCGGCCGGCCTAGCAGCGATTACCGTCACCCGCAGGGCCTGGCCTGCGCTGGCGACAGGCGTTTTATGGGTTGGACTTTACGCACTTCCGGGGCCGGCACAGCCGATCGGAACAGATGCTACGGGCGGTTCGATCACGATCCTTCTGGTACAGGGCGATATTGCTCAGACGCGAAAGTGGAGGGCTGACGAGCGTGAGGCGATAATCGATCAATATTGTGCGCTCAGCGCGCCATATTGGGATCGCGCGGATCTTATCGTCTGGCCGGAAACCGCGATTCCCGCCGTGTATGTAAACGGTCGATCGTCGCCCTATGTCGAGCTTGCACACTTAGTGAATCATCACCGGGCTCGACTTATCGCGGGCACGCTGCGTCGGGGCGACGGCGATCTCTACAACAGCATGATCGATATCGGATCGGGCCAAGCGAGCGACAAGCGCCACCTGGTGCCATTCGGCGAGTACGTACCTTTCGGTGAATGGCTGCGTCCACTTCTTGGCGACGCGACGGTGCCGGCCGTTGATTTCGCAGCGGCCCACGCCACGAGCACGCTCCCGGTCGCGGGCGCGCGAGTGGGTCTGCCGATCTGCTACGAGATCGCTTTCGCGCGCGACGTTCGTCCCGCGGCGGCCCCGAGCGGGCTGCTGGTTAATGCCAGCGATGATGTTTGGTTCGGACGGAGTATAGGCCTTTGGCAGAATCGCGAGATCGCACGTATGCGCGCTATCGAAACCGGCCGCCCCGTAGCCCGCGCGACCAATACAGGGCTGACCGCCGTCATCGGCGCCGACGGGTCGTTGAACGCCACGATCGCACCGTTTCGCCCGGGCGTGCTGCAAGCCACGATTAAGCCGCGCGCGGGTATCACACCGTTCGTGCGTTGGGGAAACGGCCCGCTGGTCGGGTTTTGGGCCGGCATTGTCTTAGCTGTCGTAGTTGGCCGGAAGAGATTTCACGTCATCCTGACTTAATCGCGCGCGAGGAAGCTACCTGCAAATGCTGTCGCAAGAGAACTCATGACATACGCCATACGATTCCTGACGTGCCTGCTGTCTGTCTGGGCTATCTCCACCGTGGGGTTGGCCGCCGAGCGCGTGACGCTGCTGCATACCAATGACCTGCATGGGCGTCTGTTGCCGTTTGATGTCGCGCCGGGCAGCGCGACCTCGCAGACGGGTGACCCCGGAAGGGAAGAGGCGCAATTTGATGGCGCTGGCACGATAGGCGGCGTGGCCTGGCTGGCGCAGGCCATAGAAAGCGAGCGCGAGACACGGCCGGACAACACCGTAGTGCTGCTCGACGCTGGGGACACGTTCGGCGACAGCTATATCGGCAACGCGACGCGTGGTGAAGCGATGATCGAAGCGATGAACGCGATCGGCTACGACATGATGGCACTCGGCAATCACGACTTCGACTACGGATTAGAACGCACACAAACGCTCGCCAGAACGGCAGAGTTTCCGATCCGGGGGGCAAATGTTCGCGAGCCTGATGGCACGCCCGTACTTGGCCGACCGTGGCAAGTGTTCAAACGCGGTGGGATACGGGTGGCCGTACTCGCGCTCGGCTACCAAAACACCAACGAGACAGGAAATCCGGACAATTTTTCGACGCTGAAATTCGGCGACGGTATCGCTGCCGCGCGCGAGTATCTACCCCGAATGCGTGCGGCTGCCGACGTAGTCGTCGTGCTTTCGCATCAGGGAACAGCGGTAGATCGTGCGCTGGCGCGTTCGGTCGACGGTATCGACTTAATCGTTGGCGGGCATTCGCACGATCGCATTGCGCCGCCCGAGCGTATCGGCGATACGTTCATCGTCCAGGCAATGGCCGACGGGGCTATGCTTGGTGTGACCGAACTGGTCTTCGACGAGGACGGCCGCCTCGAGGGCGTCGAATCGCGAGCGCAGCCGGTGTGGCATGCGGACTTCGAAGCGGATCCGGCGGTCGCCGAACTCGTGGCTGGGTACGTCGAACCGCATCGCGGGCGTATGGAGGCGGTGCTCAGTCTTGCTGTAGACCGGATCGACCGGCAGTACAAGTCGCCGAGCGCGTTTGACCGGATCGTGGGTGAAGCGATGCGCGATCAAACTGGGACAGACGTTGCGCTTATGCCGGGTGTGGGCTACGGCGTATCGATCTCGCCGGGTCCGGTGACGCGAAAGAAACTCTACACGCTGCTTCCGCATCCCGCGAAGCTCGTCACTCTCGAGCTCACCGGTGCTCAGGTCGGGTCGGTGCTTGAGCAGAGCGCCACCAATCTGGCGCCCGCCGAACCGTTAGACGAGGTGGGCGGCTTGGTGCAAACCGCCGGAATCGGCTACACGATCGATTTCCGCAAGCCAATCGGAGAACGCGTTCACGATATCGTTATCGACGGCCGGTCGCTCCAGCCTAACCGATCCTACACGGTGGCCACGAACACAGGCATGGCGCGCGGTTTGCACCGTTACGCTGCCTTTACGAACGCCGAAAATATGACGATTCACGATCTGACTGTGACCGACGTGATGGCCCAAGCGCTGAAAACACGGAACATTCTGACGGCACCTCCAATGAACGAGGTACGTCTCATTCGGGCCGTGGCTGAGTGAGTAGACAAAGGCTGGCCGGTTCGGCTCCGCTGAGTGGCAGCCTCGCCACAGGCTATCTGCGGTTCCGGGAGAGACAGGGCGGCAGGTTTAAAGCGCACCGGCTAATTGCAAGCACGATAACGTTCCTTGACTAAAACCCGGTTGTTGTTTGGGTCGAGCTAGCCGATGTCGTCACCAAATGGATCAAATCGGCAGAGGCTTTATTCTCGTGCAGCGCGTGACCTGGTATCGCCAAGGTGCAACGTTTGTATCCAACTAGTGCTTATTTGGCGGGGTTTTTACTAGCAAGGCCACGGAAGTGCCAAGTGAGTGGTTTCGGCCCTTGGATATAGCCGGCGTCGAGCGTGTCTATGGAAAAGCCTGCGTCGGTCAGTAACTCGGGTACGTCGCGATCTAGGTGACAACCGCCTGCAATATGCCGCCACGCCGGCGTAAGGCGCTGCTGCCAACGCGCCACTTTCGCCTCCGGCGAGCGGCCGTGTTCGCAGAACAGCATCGTGCCGTTCGGTTTGAGCACGCGGCGCATTTCGCGCAGGGCTAAGGACGGATCGGGAATACTACACAGACTATAAGTCACTAGCACGGTGTCGAAATGGTCGTCTTCGGCCGGTATCTGTTCGGCGCTAACGGCCATTAGCGATACGGATAGGCGCGTTTCGGACAGCCGTCGCCGCGCACGCGGATGCATTTCAGCCGCGGGATCAAGCCCGACGATCGTATCCACGTTCGCTGGGTTGTAGTGGGGCAGGTTACGGCCGGTCCCGATACCGATTTCGAGCACACGCCCGCGCGCCTGAGGAACCAGACGCGCGCGTTCACGCTCTACGGCAGGCAGGCCGCACGCGCAATCAAGCACGTGCGGCAGGATATAGCGGTTGTACAGACCCATGCGGCAGACTCAGTCGAGTTTCTTTTGTATCGCGGCGAACAGGGGCGACTCGGGGTTTAGGCCCGCATCCAAGCCGACCTGAAGCGCTTCGTCCGCGTTTTTACCCTGAAGGTAGCGTGCACGATAGGCCATAAGCCCGCCCACGCGGTTCGAGCTCCCGCAATGCACGATTGCCGGGCGCTGATCCTCTGCGAGTGCTGCGTCAAGCGTGCGCGCACTCGCGTCGTTGATGTCCTCGGGGCCGGCGACAGGAATATGAACGTAATGCATTCCTGCATCGGCTATCAGCGCGGCTTCATCGAACTCATTGAATTCGCCGGCGGGCCGCAGATTGACGACGGTTCGCACACCGCCAGCCAACGCTTCTTTCAGCTGTGCCGCTGACGGCTGGCCGGCTGCGACCACGTTGTTCTCAAGCGGGTGGGCATTGGCTATGTTCGAAGCGTAATCGGTCATGGGGTCTCCTTCGGTTCGAATGCGCGATTGGTCACGGCCGGTTCACCTTGGCGGCCGTTCCCGAGGGTGGGGCATCTTGACCGAGCACGACGCCGTTCACGGTCTGGCCGTACATCGAGTGCTCGCCGTGGTATTGCTCCGCGGTCTCGCTGACCGATCCGGTGAAACGCGGATCCTGCGGGCGCTCTTGGCTGTCGATAAATCGGGCCACATCCCAAGCCTGTTGATCGGATAGCGTCGCCGCGCCCAGCGGCATGTTGGCCTTGATGAAACCGGCGGCGGTGTTCACGCGATGCATGCCCGCGCCCCAGTTGTAGGAGCGCGGTCCCCACAGAGGCGGAAACGCCAGACTGCCGTCCGCTGCTCGCTGACCTTGCCCGTCACTGCCATGACACAGGGCGCAGTGGTCGGCGAACACCTGTTTGCCGCGTGTGAAGCTTGGTGGCTGTTCGGGGGCCTCGAGTTCGGGATAGCCGCGCCCCGGGAGATTCTTGGCAACCGGCGCGCCGCTGGCCAGCCAATAGGCATAGGACTCGAGCGCGACGAGCACCTCGTCACCGCGCGGCGGCGGTGTGCCGTTCATGCTGTAGCGAAAACAGCCTTGGATACGCTCGGCGAAATCGTTGACGTGCTTGTTCTTGCCACGATACGCGGGGTACATCGCCCACGCCGCCCAGAGCGGCGCGGAATCCGGCCGACGGCCTTCGTCTAGATGGCAATTGGCACATTGCAGGTCGTTACCGACGAATTGATCGGCGTGCTGCTGCGTGTCGGTGAAGATGTCGCGGCCTTTACGAACCATGGCGCCGAACTCGTCGTCCGGGATCTCGCTGCGTGCGGGTGGGGCAAAATCGGCAGCCGCACTCGCAGCGCCGGGCTGCGCCGCGCCCGGAAGCGGTTCGCTTCTCTCGGACGGCGTGTTACCCGATACAGCCACGTCCTCAGATTTCGTGGCGCTCTCTGTCGTGTCGTCTTCATCTGCGGAAGCGACGTCGGCAGTTTTTGCCGGTGCTTGCGTCGGCGCGCTCTGATCCCGCGTGCCAACCCAGAAAATGACTGCGGCGAGCATTGCAAACGACACCGCGACCGTTAGAAGCGGAATACGATTACTCATGATCTAGCCCCTTGGCGGGTGCCGGTGATTGCGCAGCGAAGTATTGGGCGACCGGCTTGATATCGGATTCGTCCAACTTAGCTGCGATCGACGCCATCAAGCCCATCGGGCCGCCTGGTCGCTTGCCATTGCGCCAGGCCCGCAACTGACCTGCGAGATAAGCTGCTGGTTGGCCGGCGAGGGCGGGGAAGTGCTCGCCGACACCCACACCCGCCGGGCCATGGCATTGGACACACGCGGGAATATCGCTCGCCCAACGGCCATGTTCCGCGAGCTCGGCGCCAGTATCGGGTGGGTTATCCGATTGTCCTTTGCTTGCCTGCGCGCCTTCTGTTGGAAGCTGGCTGTAATAGGTGGCCATCGCGCTTCGCTGGTCCGTAGACAACGCACTAGCAATCGGCTGCATGACCGCATTCCCGCGCGCGCCACTGGCAAAGGCGTCGAGCTGCGCCTCGAGATAGGGCGCGCCGAGCCCGGCAAGGCGGGGAAAGCCGGCGGCCGCATTGCCTTCGCCATGCGCGCCATGGCAGCTACTACAGGGCGCGATGTTCTCGCCGAGGCCTTGATTCGCTATATCGCTTGGACTTGCCTGTACCCAAGGCGAGACCGATAGAAGCCACACAAGCGCAGAAAGGGTGCATTTACGTATTGCCATTGTTAGAGCCTCCGCTTGGACCATTCCATCGTACCCCTACACGTATCTGTATACTACCGAGGCATAAAGATAGAGCAATTAGTTCTATCGGAATTAATCTGCAGATGGTCGATGAGCGCCATGAGTGTGATCTTCGGAATTCTTGTAGGCCTTGCCCTTGGCCTGACAGGCGGAGGCGGTTCAATTTTCGCAGTGCCGCTATTGGTTTACGGCCTCGGCGAACCGGCGCAGGCTGCGGTAGCGGTATCCCTCGGCGCAGTCGCATTTACCGCGGCGTTTGGCGCAGCAGAGTCCTATTGGCGCGGCTTAATCGAGCTCAGGGCAGGACTCATCTTTGCAGTGGCAGGAGTTGCGACTGCGCCCGTCGGGGTCTATCTGGGCGATCTAGTTGACGAAGCTACGATTACGGCGCTATTCGCTGGCGTGATGATCCTCGTGGCTACAAGGATGTTTCGAAGCGCGCGCCGTGCGGGTGATGACTCGAAAGTCGTACGGGCGAGGCCGGCCGCCGACGCTCATGACGACCCGGGCACCGTTTGTCACTACAGCCGCGATGGTCAACTCCGGCTGAATGCGCCATGTAGCGCAGCGCTTGTAGCCGTCGGAGTTCTCGTCGGTGTCCTCTCCGGCTTTTTCGGCGTGGGTGGCGGCTTTCTAATCGTACCGGCGCTGATCATGATCACCGAAATGGGAATTCACAGAGCGGTCGCGACTTCCCTTTTGGTGATTACGCTTATTGGGTTATCCGGACTCACATCAGCGGTTTTTTCCGGTCGTGATATCGACTGGGCACTGACCGGCTTATTCATACTCGGTGGTGTTATGGGCATGATCGGAGGCCGTACGTTGTCACGGTATATCGCTGGCCCGTCGTTGCAACTGGCTTTTTCGATTGCCATGCTGCTCACAGCGGGTTACATGATCCTCAAAACGTACTCGTGATTTCAGGGATTGCGCTAGACGAATGGCCGGGTTCGGCGTTGGATTCAGTCGATCGAGCCAATAACACGTTGATAGCGCTGGGCCGGATGGCCGTAATCTAGCGTTCTACACCGGCACTCAATGCTGGTTTGCTCGCGTTAAACTGCATCGCCAAAAGCAAATCTGCTGGTTACTCATGCCGACACTTGTGGTCTATACCTGCGCTGCGCTTGCTGAGATCGCCGGCTGCTTCGCGTTCTGGTCTTGGCTCCGATCGGGGAATAGTGCGCTATGGCTTTTTCCGGGCATGGTTTCACTGGCGGCGTTCGCTTGGTTATTAACGCTCAGCCCCGCTGATCAAGCAGGACGCGCTTACGCTGCCTATGGAGGCCTATATATAGTCGCTTCAATCCTTTGGATGTGGGCTATAGAAGGGCACGCGCCAGACGCCTGGGACGCACTGGGCGGAGTGGTTTGTCTTGCCGGCGCAGCGATCATTCTGTGGGCCCCGCATACGACGTGACGCTTGTGCTCGCATCGCATACATCAGGGCAAACTAGGTGAGCCGCTCTTTGCAAGTCTGTATTGGGTGGTGCCCCAACCAAAGACATCGGGTCACGCTAAATACCCAAGACTCGACCGCGAATCCAGCGCTGCGAGGCTCGCCCCGCGCCGAACTGAAAGAGGTAGACGAACAACGGCTCGATCGATCAACCG
>NZ_APND01000004.1:407500-486746 GCF_040361215.1 Salinisphaera dokdonensis CL-ES53 | reverse complement strand
ATTACTGATCTGGGCGCATAGAAAATACGGCAACTGAGCGTATCGGCCGTATTACTCAGTCCCAGCTCGGGCTGCCTGCATCCCCACCATGGCTCAGAAGACGCGATACAAGCTCTTTAGAGCACAAGTTTGGAGTAAACAATGAAGCTATTCGTAGCACCACTGTTGAGCCTGCTGGGCACCATTGTGGGCATCGCCCCAGCCGCGGGTCAGAGCGACCCGGACCCCATGGGCGGCGGCATGATGAACGAATCAATGATGCAATGCAGCATGATGGGTGGTCCGATGATGATCGTCTGGATGTTGTTCGTACTCCTGGTGCTTGTCGGGTTGGTGCTCGCTATCGTAGCGCTGGTCAAATACCTGCGTAGCTGAGCGGGCACATTTGTCTATCCCAATCGAGGAGAAAGCTCGCAGAGGTCGTACACAATAAGTATTGACCAAATTCGCTGCATGCTAGGGCGCTGCCGAGGCAGTCTTTAGGGTATTGCCGCCTGCGAAAGTGTGACTATTCGACTTGGCATGTGGTGCAAAGTCTGGCGGTAGACTGCAGAGCGTGCGAGCGGCCTTGAGAACTCGACAGGTTCGGGCGAATGCTTCGGTCGTGATAGCGGTAAGCGGTAGGGGGCCAGTTAATGCCGCGGGGACGGAGCTTTTGGGGCAATCGGATCCTGTCAACGGGCGAGTCGAGATACAGGCGATGTCAGTACGTGTATTTATCGCTTGTGTATTCTCCACGGCACCTAAGGCGTGGCTCTAGGTGCCGTGGCGTAGGTGGCCCCGTCGATGTATCGAGGAAGGAAAGTCATCGATGCATAGTGGCAAGCGGATAGATCGCGTTCGCATGTTCTTGCGCGCGGGAGTTCAGCAACTCGGTTGACTCATGATCAGCGGTGGATGATTTCCCGTTACTGGTCGGTAGCCGGACCTTGCCATACGCGATAGCGCTCAGGGGTATGCTCGCAGATTGCATTACGGAATTTCTCGTCACGGTCGTTGTAGCGTTTCGGGTAGCGTGTGTGGTACCTTCCAACGCATGCCGTCGTCCCGCACCAATCTACAACGACTTGTGGCGATAGTGCTCACAGTGATTGTGGCACTGAGTGCGCAGGCGTGGGCGAGCCACGTGGATTGGCCGTCATCTGATGGCGAAACGTACTCTCACGTTGAGTCCACTGCGGTAGATGGTGCCGATTCCGGCGTTAGCGCTGAACATAATGATCACTGCAGCCATGCATCCGCTCACTTGGTAGGAATACAAAGTGGCACGCCGGATATGGATGTCCACAAGGTATCGTCGCGTAATGGACGGCACCGCGATCTTTATCGCAGTTTGGCTCACACCCCCCTAGTCGACCCCCCCATAGCCTGAATCTTCTTCGCCGGGCGCTGCTTCATTGCAGGCGCCTCTTCTATTGCGATGAGGATTCACAATGTATTTCCCCCGTTTTCTCCCGGGCAAAGCTGCCTGTGGATTTTGCATGCTATGGGTTTCGCTGTCCGCCTCCGCGGTCACGCAGATACCTCAACCTCTGACTCTCAATGCCGCCCTGAATTGGGCGAGCGAATATAATCCAACGCTGCGTTCGGCTCGTCTGCGTATCCAACGCCTCGGTGGCGAGGCCATTCACGCGGATGTCCCTGTGCCATCTAACCCACGCTTGGAACTGGAAGCTGGCCAGCGCGATCAGCCGAACGGCTCAAGTACCGACATCGGTATTCAGCTCAGCCAAGAATTCTGGATAGCCGGGCAGGGCGGTCTACGCGAGGACGCCGCGACAAGTAGGTTGGGCGCCGCTCGAGCTGATTACGATTTCCTGGCGGCCACAACGACGGCGCGTGTGCGTGCGGCGTTCCTTTCTGTCTTGGTCGCGGAGCAGGCGGTAAACACCGCCGAGCGCGTCGTTGATACCAACGAGCAGCTTGAGACTTACGCCAGGAAGCGACTCGACGCAGGCGCAGGTACCCGAATCGAATCCAATGCAGCTCGTCTCGGGTTGCAGCGAGCACGTGCATTCGCCGCCGCGGCCCGGGATACCGCGACCCAAGCGCGGCTGGAACTCAAGGACCTGCTCGCGATCGATCCCACGCGCCGGCTCGCCATCAAGGGCGATCTGAGTTTTGCGCTGCTCGATATGCCGGCTCGTGATCGCTTGCTGACGCGCGCTGTCGAGCGGCGCACGGATTTGCAGGCCGCCGCGTCACGTGTGATTGCCGCACGGAAAGAATTATCGCTGGCCAATCGCGAAATCATACCGAACCTCACCGTGTTCGGTTTTTACCGTGAAGAAGCGGGTGGTCGTGACAAAGGTGGCTCGGATATCACCGGTGGCGGTGTTGGTTTCGAGCTGCCGCTGCTGGATCGCTATGAAGGCGAGCGCCAGATTGCGACCGCTGATCTAGCGCAAGCACAGCTCGATCAGGACAACCTTCAGCGCGAGGTTCGACTGCAGGTGCTTTCGGCCATCAGCGCATATGACGCCGGGCGCGAACGAGCAGATGCGCTGAGTGATGCGGTTTTAGAGGCCGCGGAGAGTTCTCTGGAGCTCACCCGACGCTCATTCGCAGCCGGCAAGGTAGGGGCAACCGCAATTACCTCCGCTCAGAACAACCTTTTTGATGTCCGCCGCGACTATCTCGACGCGCTCGGCGCGCTGGTTACGGCCGGCACCGACCTAGAGCGCGCCACGGGTGGTTTGCTCGTGATGGACAGCCGCGGAGCATCGCAATGAATAGACAGAAACCCATGAGTCACATCCGAATCCCCGTTCTACTGGTCGCCGCGATTCTCTTGCTAACGGGCTGTAACTCCAATAGCGCCGACGCCGAAGGGCCACAGGCCGCCGGGTCGGCGCAAGCGCAAGAAAGCGATCATGCAGATCAAGACGAAGCCCGCCACGAAGGAGAGGAACACGGCGACGCCGAAAAAGGCGCACACGAATCAGCTCAGGGCGAAGGCAAAGGTGGCCACGAGGGGCACGGCGAAGAAAATCCGGATCGCGTCAAGCTCAGCGCCGAGCAATTTGAGCAATTGGATATCGCCACCGGGCCGGCCGAGAGCGGTACGGCGAACGCGTCGATCCAAGCCCCAGCGACCCTGCATTTCGATGCTGACCGCGTCGCTCGTGTGGGCCCGCGATTGCAAGCCAAGGTGGTCGAGGTATCGGCGGATCTGGGTGAAGCAGTATCGCGCGGTGAAACGCTTGCAGTACTCGATAGTGTCGCCTTAGGCAAGGAAAAGGCGGCATATCTCACCGCGGCCGCGCGCTTTAACACGCGCCAGGCCGCCTATGCGAGAGACCGTAAATTGGCTGCGGATCAGATCGTGAGTGATTCGGATTTGGCCGAGTCTCGTGCCGCATACGAACAAGCCAAGGCCGAGCGCCGTGCCAAGCGTGCCGAACTCAAGCTCTATGGCCTCGACAATGCAGCGGTCGATGCCATTAGTAGTGGCGGGGACGAGCCTTTGTCGCGACTTGAGTTGGTCGCGCCCCGCGACGGCGTTATCGCGAAACGCGATCTGGTTGCCGGCCAAACGCTGAGTGCTAACGAAACACCAATCCACGTCGTGGACAACACGCGGATGTGGTTGATGATCGATGCGGCCGAGCAAGCGCTGCCGCACTTAGAAAAAGGCCAGGAAGTGCGCTTCACCGTGCGGCCACTGCCGGATGAAACCTTTGTGGGCACGATCGACTGGATCTCGCCACAGCTCGACGAACAAGCCAGAACGGTACGTGTCCGCGCTGTCGTCGAAAATCCCGACGGTTTGCTTAGAGCCGGCATGTTTGCAGACGCCAACATCGACGCCGGGGCGTCTAGCGGTGAGCGCTCACGCATTGCGCTCGTTCCCGTGGACGCGGTGCAACAAATCGGTGAGCGTGAAGGCGTGTTTGTGCCCGCCGAACACGAGGGTGCTTACACGTTTCAACCGGTAAGTACCGGCGCAGAAAACCAAGGCCAGGTAGAAATCCGGGAAGGGATTCGAGCTGGTGACACCCTGGTCGTGCGGGGCGCATTCGATCTTAAAGCTGCACTCACTGCCGGTGGCCGTAGCGCCGCACACGGCCACTAGGAGGGCGCTATGATTAACGCAATTATTCGCCTGGCTATGGCGAACCGGCTCATGGTGCTCGTCGCAGTCTTCGCGCTAGCTATCGGCGGCTATTTTTCGCTGCGTGCACTACCCGTTGATGCATTTCCGGACGCGACGCCGGCCCTCGTACAGGTATATACCGCTAGCGAGGGCCTGTCGCCGGTGGACATTGAAACGCTGGTCTCCTATCCGATCGAGATCAGCATGTACGGGCTGCCGGGCCTCGAAAAAGTACAGTCCACCTCGATTTTCGGACTGTCGCGTGTCGATGTCTATTTCGAGGACGGCACGGATATCTACTTTGCCCGCCGGCTTGTGAACGAACGGTTATCAGAGGCGCGTCGCAATATTCCAAGTGGTCTAGGCGAGCCACAGCTCGGGCCTATTACGACAGGTCTTGGCCGGATTCTGATGTACACGGTCGAGAACGAGCAGGGTGCGAATTACTCCCTTACGGAAAGACGGACAGCACAGGATTGGCTGATCAAGCCACAGCTGCGCACGGTCGATGGTGTCACGGGCGTGCTCTCGATCGGCGGTTACGAAAAGCAATACCAAGTGCGCTTGGACATGAGTGCCATGACCGCCCGCGGGTTGACCCCGGCGGATGTGCGCCAAGCGCTGGAGCGCAATAATCGTAACGTCGGTGCCTCGTTCATCGAGCGCGGTGGTGAGGAATACATTATTCGCGGCTACGGCTGGGTGTCGTCGGGCGATCAGGGTTTGTCCGATCTGCGCAACACCCGTGTCGGCACGCGTAATGGCCAGCCGGTTTATATTCAGGACATCGCCGAAGTTGGTTATGGCCGGGCAATTCGACGCGGCGCGGAAATCGCTAACGGCGAGGAATCCGTTGGTGGTTATGTTCTCAAGCTGATCGGAACGGATACACAGCGTGTCCTCGAGGATACCAATGCCAAGCTTGAGGAAATCAACAAGTCGTTGCCCGACGGGATGGTCGCCAAGGTCTATTACTCGCAGGCCGAACTGGTAGACAAGGCAACTAGCACGGTCGTCGAAGCGCTGTTAATCGGCGCTGTACTCGTACTTGTTTTGCTGTATCTGTTCCTCGGCAACGTGCGGTCAACGCTTATTGTGGTGTCGAGTGTGCCGCTATCGCTGCTCGTGGCATTCATCGCAATGCGCGTGTCGGGCTTATCCGCGAACTTGATGAGCCTCGGTGGCCTAGCCATTGGCATTGGCATGATGGTCGATGGCTCGGTCGTGATGATCGAAAACATCTTCCGGCATTTTGAGGAGCGTGACCTTAAAGCCGCGAGCATGTCCGATCTGGTCGGGGCCGCGGCGCGTGAAGTCGGTCGGCCGATCGTGTTCGCTGTCGCGATTGTGATCCTCGTGTTCCTGCCGTTGTTCACGCTCCAAGGTGTCGAGGGCAAACTGTTCTCGCCGATGGCCTATACGATCAGCTTCGCGTTGGCCGCAGCGCTGTTGCTATCCCTGACGCTGGTTCCCGTGCTGGCCGTGCTGGCATTCCGACGGGTGACCACGATGCAGGAACCACGGTTCGTGTCATGGATGAAAGCGGGTTATCGGCCGATGCGGGATGCCGCGCTTAAGGCTCCGGTCGTCGTAGTGGGGACGGCGGTCGTGTTGTTCATCGCCAGCCTCGCTGTGTTTCCGCAGTTGGGTACGGAGTTCATTCCGACCCTACGGGAAGGCACATTCATGGTTCGCTCCACGCTGCCGCCCGGGGCGAGCCTGGATTCCGCGATTGCATACGGCAAGCGCATACAGGATACCGTCGGCGAATTCGACGAAGTCACCGGCGCCTATTCACGCGTCGGTCGTGCCGAAGTCGGCGGTGATCCCGAACCGGTCAACGTGGTCGCAACCACCATCAACTTGAAACCGCTCGATGCCTGGCAAAGCGGACGCTCGTACGAGGGTCTTCAGAACGCGATGTCCGAGCGGCTCGCAGCGCGTGTTCCCGGGTTGGCGAACAACTTTTCCCAGCCGATCCAGCTTAGAACCGACGAGCTGCTCTCAGGCGTTCAAGCACAGCTCGTCGTAAGTATCTTCGGAGACGACCTCGACAAGCTAGCCGAGGTCGGCCAGCAGGTCGCCGAACTCGCACGCAATACCACCGGCGCTGTAGATGTGCGTGTTCAGCAGCAGGGCGGCAAACAGCAGATCGTCATAAAGCCAGACCGAGAAGCCTTGTCTCGTTACGGGATTAGCGTGGACGACGTGTTGAACACTGTATCGGTTGGCGTCGGCGGTGCCTCCGTCGGCCAGGTCTTCGATGGCGTGCGGCGGTTCGATATTTTCATGCGCCTACAAGCGGACCAACGCGAGCGGATCGACGCGATTCGCGATCTGAGTCTTCGGGCGCCTGGTGGCGCACTGATTCCACTTTCACGAGTTGCGAACGTGGAAGTCTATACCGGTCCCAAGCAGATATCACGATCGAACGCCAGCCGACGTCTGTACGTGCAGATGAACGTACGCGGACGCGATATGGGTGGCGTCGTAAACGATCTTCGTGCCGGTATCGATCGCGACATCGACATGCCCACCGGTTATTTCGTTGACTTCGGCGGCCAGTTCGAGAACCAGCAGCGGGCCATGAAACGCCTTTATCTCGTCGTGCCCGTCACGATGGCGCTGATCTTCTTGTTGCTCTACAGCGCATTCTCGAGCCTGCGCTATGCGGCGCTGATCTTTTTGAACGTGCCGTTCGCAATCATCGGCGGCATTTTCACCCTCTGGTTGTCGGGATTGTATCTATCCGTGCCCGCTGCTGTCGGCTTTATCGCCGTGTTCGGCGTGGCCGTTCAGAACGGGGTAGTCCTAGTTTCCTATATCAATCAGTTGCGTGATCACGGTATGGAGCTTGATGAAGCAGTGAGCACCGGCGCAGAGCATCGGCTCCGACCCGTACTCATGACGGCCCTCACAGCGATTCTGGGTTTGATTCCACTGCTCATGGCCAACGGTATCGGCTCCAACGTGCAACGGCCTTTGGCTGCTGTGGTGATCGGTGGTCTCGTGACTTCAACGCTCCTGACGCTACTGGTGTTGCCGGCCGTGTACCGCTGGTTCGCCGAGCCACGGCGCGAAGTTGAGTTGTGAGGAGGACTGACCATGAAGGAAACCCAGAGCCTTCCGACTCAAAATCCGCTCGAACACTCGATTTTGGGGCAAGTGGCTACGCTCAAAGCGCAGCGAAGTACCGCGAGGAATTTTCACGAATGCATCGGCGGTGTAAATGGTGCTGTGGAGCGAGTTGGTAGGCCTGGTCCAGATACCCATGCGCTAGACACACTTATTACGCCCAAGGTCGTTGGTGCCACTGGGCCTATGTCGCCCCTTGTCGAAGATATCGCAAGCCGCATGTGGCGAGAGGTTTCGGCTGGGCTACAAAGGCATATCTCACGCGTTCTGGGGTGGTTGCGATGCTAGCGGGCAAATCCTTTGCACACCGTTTACCGCGTCTGCGTGTGACGACCCCAATGCTCGCAGTGGTCGTGGCGTTATTCTTGGTGAGTACCGGCAATAACTCATTTTGGAGTGCGACGGCAAGCGCCGCGGAAATTTCTTGGAGGGAAAACTTCAGGTTTGCTGTGGCAATCTTTGTGATGCTTGTCGCAGCTTTCACATTAGTTATCGCACCATTTGGCTTCCGTTTTCTGTTTAAGCCGGTTATTTCGGGTCTGCTTATCCTGGCGGCCGTGAATAGCTATTTCATGGATACCTATGGGGTCGTCATTGATGCCGGCATGCTGCGCAACACCATAGAAACGGACCCTAGTGAGGTTGACGGTTTACTAAGCCCGGTCTTGTTCTGGCATGTGTTAGGGGCCGGAGTTTTGCCGGCGTTGGTCGTGTACTGGCTCCCAGTGCGCTATGCGACTTTTCCTAAGCAACTGGGCAGGCAACTATTAACGATGACGCTCGCGTTAGGGGTCGTCGGGGCGGCACTTTATAGTCATTACAAAGAATTTTCATTAGTAGGACGAGAAAATAGAAGTTTACGTTATTTGATTAATCCGACTTATTCCATTTACGCGGCTGGCAAGTTGCTGGCTGCTGAGTTAAGCGCCGGTGAGGTAGCACTTCGCCCGCTGGGCCGCGACGCCTACCAGCCTCCGGATCGCTCGCCCGACGGCAAGCCAAGACTCGTGGTTTTCGTGCTGGGGGAAACGGTGCGTGCCCATAACGCTACCTTCGAAGGTTATGAGCGGAAGACCATGCCGCTCATGGCCCAAGAAGAGATTGTCAGCTTTGACAGCGTATATTCCTGCGGCACCGCTACCGCGGTGTCTCTGCCTTGTATGTTCTCCCGACAAAATCGGAGCAGCTATGACGAGTTTGCGTCAGATAACCGCGAGAATTTACTAGATGTCCTAAAACATGCAGGGATTCGTGTGCTATGGCGCGAAAACAACTCCGGCTGTAAGGGTGTTTGCGCGAGGGTGAAAACACAAAACACGACTCAAATGACCGTACCGACTTATTGCAATACAGATGGTTGTTTTGACGAAATTCTATTGTATCAACTGGATAAATGGTTAAGCGAATCTCAGGGCGACACTTTCGTTGTGCTTCATCAGCAGGGCAACCATGGCCCTGAATACTACAAACGATACCCGCCTGAATTTCGCAAATTCCGGCCAGAATGCCGCAGCAATCGTCCGCAGGATTGTAGTCGCCAAGACCTGATAAACGCCTATGATAACGCCATTTTATATACTGACTTCGTGCTCTCGCAGGTGCTGAAGGTTCTGAAGAGTAAATCCGACCGCTATGCAAGCGCGATGATTTATATGTCCGACCATGGCGAGTCGCTCGGTGAGAGTGGCATTTACCTGCACGGCTTACCTTACTTAATCGCGCCGCACGAACAAACCCACGTACCGCTGATGGTTTGGACCTCTTTTGATTTTAGGAGCGAGCGAGGGCTCGAGCGCAAGTGCATGAGGCAGATGAGTGACGACGAGTATAGCCAGGATAATTTGTTCGACACGGTTCTAGGTCTGTTCGCGGTACAGACACAGGTCTACCGGCCCGGGCAGGACATTTTTGCTGCATGTCGCGCCATCGCCTTGACAGGTCGGTAGGTTTGTTAGGAGAGGCCACCCATGTCTGATGTAACTTCAGATCAGCATCCCTTGGCCGAGCGGCTGTTACGGCCCATACGCCGCTTCGCGGCGTATGGGCCATCCAGCGGCATTGTTTTGGTTATTGCTACTGCGCTCGCGCTGCTATGGGCCAACTCTGCGGGATCGTTATTACCAGGCTACGCAGACTTTTGGAACACTGAGCTTTCTCTTCGTCTGGGCGATGTAGAGCTGTCACTTTCGCTCCACGAATGGATTGATGATGCATTGATGGCGCTGTTCTTCTTTCACGTCAGTCTCGAGGTAAAGTACGAATTTCTTCGCGGTGCGCTGTCCACCCGAGACAAAGCGGTCCTGCCAGTGGTAGCAGCGCTAGGCGGCATGCTAGCGCCAGTCGCAGTTTTTCTGATTCTTAACCTACCGGCGGGGGATCCCGGGGGATGGGCCGTACCAATGGCGACAGATGTCGCCTTTGCTATTGCGCTTCTCACCCTACTAGGCAAACGGGTGCCCCCGAGCTGGCGGGCATTCCTACTGGCACTTGCGGTTATCGATGACGTCGGCACGGTTGCCGTGATAGCCCTGTTCTATTCGGCGAAGATCACCATTATTCCATTGCTCGTGGTAGCTTTCGGGCTAGCTCTCGTTTACGCGATGCGCCGTGCCGGGGTCCACGCATTTTTAGTTTATTGGTTGGTTGGCGCTGCCATCTGGCTGGCGATGGAGAAATCCGGCGTTCATCCGACCGTTGCGGGCGTCTTGCTCGGGTTCTTGACGCCGCTTTCCGCGCCACGCCATACGCATTCATACAATGAACAGGCCGCTGAACGCATTCCACACCTATTGCGCGAAGCCTCGTCCTCAAAACGTCGGCTCCTAGAAGAACTGGAACGCGTTAGGCGAGGCGCATTATCGCCGCTGAATATCCTGCAACATCGCCTAGAGCCGTGGGTGTTATTCCTGATCATGCCGGCGTTCGCGCTCGCCAATGCAGGGGTTGATCTGAGCGAAATTAGTCTCGCTGATAATGCCAGCCTATGGGTTCTAGTCGGGAGCGGCGTCGGTCTGGTGGTTGGCAAACCTCTTGGCGTTGTGATGGCCGTACGGCTGGCCACCCTCTCGTCCCGGACAAAACTCCCGGATGGACTCTCTTGGTCAGCTCTGACCGGTCTTGGGCTTCTCGCCGGCGTTGGTTTCACTATCGCTTTATTCTTGACCAGCCTTGCGTTTACAGATCCGGCGATCGCATCGGCCGCACGCGTTGGCATTTTGGCTGGCTCCTTAATCGCCGCATTGGCGGGGCTGGGATTACTTTGGTTGGTTTTACACAAGAATGATGAAAATCGGGTAGCGCAGAGCAAACACGTCGCGTGAGCTGTACGTAACGGCGGTATGACCGAGCTACTACGGTCACCAGTCACGCCAACGGCACACATCTGCGAACTCAAGCTAGCAAAAGGAGACTGATGGTGAAGGAAATCAAGGCTTATGTACGTGAAATCATGCTCGAACAGGTGATTTCAGAGCTGGCTCATATTGAAGGCATACCAGGAATCGCCGTGGTGCATCTACAAGAATATGGCCACGTTCAGGATGGCGGGTTAGAGCGGGTCAAAATGGCCAAGCTCGAAGTCGATGTGCCGGAATCACTTGCTAGGACAGTGGTTGACGCAATCGTGGCCAGCGGACGCACCGGCGACGGCCATCCAGGCGACGGGAAGGTATTCATATCGGACCTACGGGACGCCATTCGAATTAGCGACGGTCATCGCAACGAGGCCGCAGTGCAAATATCGCCGGAATCGGGGAGCTCAAATGAGTGAACATGACCATAGCGGGCATAGCCATAGCGGTAGCACCAAACTGCTGATCGTATCGCTGGTATTTACGAGTGCATACGCTGGCGTCGAGGTGGCTGGTGGCCTTTGGGCCAACTCACTGGCCCTGATTGCCGATGCGGGACATATGATCACCGACTCCTTATCTCTCGGAATCGGCGCTTTTGCGGCATGGCTAAGTCAGCGTCGCGCATCGAGAACGCATACGTATGGATTTGCGCGCGCCGAAGTTATAGGCGCGTTGGTCAACGTTCTGTTCATGCTGGGTATTGTGGTGTGGATTGTTTTTGCCGCTTTCGAACGACTTGCAAATCCACAGGAAGTTGGCGGAACGACCGTTATGATCGTCGCTTTCATCGGCTTACTCGTAAATGTTGCCGTTGCGTGGATTCTGATGCGGGGCGAAAAAAACATGAACGTGCGGGCCGCACTGTTGCATGTGATGGGTGATTTGGCGGGATCTGTCGCGGCCCTTCTTGCCGGGCTGGTCATTTATCTCACTGGGTGGCTGCCGATCGATCCGCTGTTATCACTCTTCATTAGTCTGTTGATTGGTTTCGCAAGCGTGAATGTTCTGCGAGATGTGCTGCGCGTACTAATGGAAGGCACGCCGAGTCACATTGATATCGATAAGCTAAAGCGGGCTATAGCTGAGGTCGACGGTGTCGTCGAGGCGCACCACGTGCACGTTTGGTCTCTCTCATCGAGCCGACATGCGTTATCGGCGCAAATAAAGCTCGACCAGATCGGATTGTGGGAAGAGGTTCTCCCCAAGCTGCAAGAACTGCTGCAGCGAGATTTTGGTGTCGGACACAGCACATTGCAGCCGGAAACCCACCAAGAAGCTAGCTCGTATTCCGCGGACGCTGCAGCACGCTACTAGATTGCGCAGCTTTAACGGTGGTAACCATGGGAAAGAGGTCTGGAATGGTTCGGTTTGTTATTGCCATATTCGCTAGCTTACTTACTCTGGACCATAGCAACGCTCTCGCGGTCGAAATTACTGCTAAAAGCGAAGTGATCCGAGAGCGTTTTGAGTCGACTCTGCAGCGCGCCGAGCGTGGCGACCCTAACGCACAAAATTCAGTAGGCGGCGCATTGGCTGTGGGAGGAGGCGTGACACAGGACGCCGCCGCGGCGTATCGCTGGCTGCGCAAGGCAGCTGAGCAAGGTCATGCGGCTGCCCAATACAATTTGTACCTTTTGTTGCGCCAAAGCCCTAGTCTTGGGGAAAGCTCGGAGGCTGCAATGCAATGGTTGCAAAAAGCGACCGATCAAGGAATTCTTCCTGCGCAATTCAGTCTCGCAGAACTCTATCGCAAAGGTAGAGCAGCTCACGACAATCGACGTGAGCGCGCCGCAATGTATTACTTATTAGCTGCAAAGCAGGGGTTTGCGGCTGCGCAGTTTTATACCGGATGGTGTTATGAAAAAGGAATTGGGGTAAACCAAAATGACGTTGAGTCCATTCGGTGGTACTTGAAAGCCGCGACCCAGGGTCACGTCGACGCCCAGATTAACTTGGCGGTGAAGTACGCCCAGGGCAGGGGCGTTGATAAAAGCCTGACGCAGGCTCGGCGATGGTTTAAGCGCGCAGCAAGACAGAATTCTGCGGTCGCTCAGTACAACCTTGGTAAGCTGTACCAGCGCGCGCAGGGCGATGAAGTCAATCTTGTCGAGGCCTACGTGTGGGTTTCATTAGCAGCAAACAAAGGGCTAGAAGCGGCTATAAAAGAGCAGGCGCTCATCCTGAGCTTAATGTCCGACGAGCAAATCAAACGAGCCGAAACTCTGATTGCAGACCGGAGCGAGACGCTTAATCGGAATGAAGCTCATGATCGCCAAGTGGCGAGTCGCCGTAGTGTAGGAGCCACAAAACCAATATCTGGACTCGAAGCGTTCGCGCCTGAGCAGGCCGAGGCTTTCGAAGACTAAAAACCGGTTAATGCCACCACTTCTAGTCGGGTGTTTCATCGGCCAAATTAGAAGTGTTACGCCTTGTGCCGTTCGAAACACGTGCGACCGTCGAAATGTTCTGAAAGAACAAGTCATTTGGCAAATCTGCTCAGAATAGGCGATGTCGGCATCGGCTCACTTTTCCGGCCGAGCACCGTGCGAACACTCAAGGGCTATTTCAGTAGCTGCCTAGGGAAGAATGGTGGCTTGTGACAGCATCCGCCATAGCGGATCTGCTAAGCCGCCCAGAGCGACGGTGAGCGAGGCGCATAAGAAGACAGAGACTGCCGCCCAGTAGCCGAGTATGTGCATAGGCCGTGCCGGCTCGGCGAAATATACGGGTGCAAGCACGCGCAGGTAGTAAATTAGCGAAACGACGGTATTGACCAGCGCGACCACCGCCAGCCAGGCGTAGCCGGATTCAATCGTGGTGACGAACAGCGCCAGCTTGCCGACGAAACCGGCAAGCGGTGGAATACCCACCAGCGATAGGAAACTCAGGATTAGTGCGGCCGCGAGCAACGGATGCGCGGTGGCTAGGCCGCGATAGTCGGCTAGGTTCGTGCGCCCGCGTAGCTGCGTCACGACACCGAATGCTGCGAGGTTCGCGACGGCATAGCCCGCGAGAAAGAACAGCAAAGCCGGCAGGGCATAGGGGTCGAGCCCCAGCACGACAACCGCCATCAGTGCGTAGCCGGATTGCGAGACTGAGGACCAGCCCAGCATGCGCCGCACGTCATTCTGACCAAGCGCGCCCAGGTTGCCGATGGTCATCGTCGCGACCGCGATCGTGGCAACCACGGCGCGCCAGGCAATGTCTTGCTGCGGGAACAGGTCGACGAAGCGGGCCAGCGCGATGGCCGCGCCGACCTTGGGTGCGATAGTGAGAAAGGCGGCGGCGGGCGGCGGGGCGCCCTCGGCGACGTCCGGCATCCAGGTATGGGCCGGCACGGCCGCGAGCTTGAACGCGACACCCACAACGACGAGGCCGAAGGCGACGAGCGTCATCCATTGCGGACTGTCGTTCGTGCGGGCGGCCAGCTCGCCGTAGTCCGTGGTGGCAAACAGCCCGAACATCAACGTCACACCAAGTACGAGTAGGGTGTTCGCCAGCGCGCCAACCAGAAAATACTTCATGCCGGCTTCGACCGACAGCGGCCAGTTACGGTGGTAGGCGGCCAGCGTATAGCCCGTCACCGAGGACAGAAGGACGGCCATGATCAATTGCATCAGATCTGCCGCGCCGGCTAGCAGCATGGCCCCGAGTGTGGCCAACAACAAGATCGCATAGTATTCGCCGTGGCGCCGGTCGCTGCGCAGCCACTCGGGCGTCAGCAGAACGCTCAAGGCGGCCGTGGCCAGGATGATCACGCGCGCCCAGATGCTGGCGCCGTCGAGGGCCCAGACCCCTGAAAAAGTCAGTCTCGGGGCTTCGCCCAGTTGGGCGATACAGAACGCGGCTGCCATGGCCAGACCGATGAGCGCGCCCGGGGCGGCCAACCATTGATCGCGCTCGCGCATGAAGCTCGCCGCCAGTAGCAGCGCCACCGTGCTGACCAGAACGCTGAGTTCGGGGAGAACGTCGCCGACCGGCATCCTAGAACCCGGCCGTCAAAAAGTCGGTTGCACTGTTGATCGGTTGCAGCAGCCAATTTGGATATATGCCGATCACCACGATCAGCAGTGCGAGTATGGCGAGGGTACCGATTTCGACGCGCGCGAGATCCCCGAAACCCTGGCGGTCGGCCGGCAGCTCACCGAAGAACAGCTGCTGCAGCATCTGCAGGAAGAGCGCGGCGGTAATGAGAATACCCAAGAGCGCGGTGGCGGCCAGCCACGGATAGACGCTGAAAGCACCGACGAATATCTGCAGTTCGGCAACGAAACCGGCGAGCCCTGGCAAACCCAGGCTCGCGAACGACGCGAGAACCGTGAAACGCGTGAGGTTCGGCGCGACCTGGCTCAGCCCGCCGTAGTGCTCGAGGTCGTAGTCGCCGGTGCGCTGCCAGAACGCGCCGCAGATTAAGAACAGCGCGCCGGTGATCAGCCCGTGCGCGACCATTTCCACGGTGGCGCCGGTCAACGCCATCTGCCGCGCGGCCTGCTCGCCGCCGATCGTAGCGGCTGCGGCGATACCCAGCAGCACATAGCCCATATGATTGACTGACGTATAGGCAATGCGGCGTTTGAGATCGCGCTGCGCCATCGAGACCAGCGCACCCCATAGGATCGAGATGACCGCCAGAACGGCCAGCGCGAAAGCATAGCGTGCGAAGGTCTCGCTGAGCATCGAATAGGGAATGCGAATGAGACCATAGGCGCCCATCTTGAGCAGTACACCCGCGAGCACGGCCGAAGCCGGCCCGGGTGCATTCACATGCGCTGGCGGCAGCCAGGTATGCAGGGGTACGAACGGCGTCTTGATACCGAAGCCGACGACGAATCCCACAAGGACTAGCGTCGCGCGCAGGTCCATGCCCGCGAGTGCCTGTTCGGCGATCAGCGTACGCATGTCGAAGGTCAGCGGGTCGGTCGCCAGCACCAGGCCGATGATCGCCAGCAGAATGGCCAAAGAACCGGCGAACGTATAGACAAAGAACTTGATCGCGGCTCGCTCGGCATCGCCGTGGCCCCAACGCCCGATCAGGAAGAACAGACCAACCAGGCTCAGGTCGAAGAAGACATAGAACAGCGCCAGATCCAGAGTAAGGAACACGCCGAGCGATACCGCTTCGAGAAATAGAAACCACGCGTAGTATTCTCGCGCCCGACCCCGCGTTTCCGCAGGCCAAGCGATCGCCGCGACGAACAGCAGGGCGCTCATTGTGGCGACTACCAGTGCGATACCATCGACACCCATACGCCAGCCGATGCCGAGTGCCGGAATCCAGGGATAGTCGATGACGTACTGGAACGCGGGTGCGCCTGCGCTGGTATCGAAGCCGAGCCAGACCGCTGCGAGCAGGAGTAACGGCGCACTGCCTACGCCGCAGGCGAGCCATCGGTACGCTGGTTCATTCAGGCGTAAGAAACTGAACGCGAGCGCGCCCAGCAGCGGGATCAGAATGGTGGCCGTGAGCATGCTATCGCCCCACAAAGAGAATGATCGCCAACACCACGGCGCCCGCGGCCATGAAGGCAAGATAGTGGTGTGAAAGCCCGGTCTGGAAACGGCGGCTGTCATCGCCGCTCAGGGCAAACCAGCGATTGGCGCCCTCCGGCAGGCCGTCGGCAAGACGGTCTAGCCCTCGATAGGCGACACGCGCTGTGAAGAGCCCGCCGGCGCCGATTCGGCGCACGGCGCCATCGATGATGGCATCGTCGAATCCTGCGCAGCGCTGTGCGAGCGCCTGAATGGGGCGCCCGATCAAGCGATCGATCGCGAAGGGCAGGCCAAGCCAGTCGGCGCAGCTTGCGAGCGCGCCGCTCGCGCCCAGGGCCGGGTGCTGGCGCGCGATCATGAGGCCGGCGTAAAGACCGACGCCGACAGCCAACAACGAGCCAATGGTCTCCCAGGCCGGAGGCGCCGGAAACGGGGTCGCGAACCAGCCGCCCAACGCCTGCTGTATGACCGGCACCCAGAGTAGGGCTAGCGCCAGGCTGGCTGTGGCCAGCAAACCGATCGCTATTGTTTCGGTCGTTCGCGACGTGGCGGCGATATCGTCGGCACCGGGACCGTAGACGCTATAGACAAAGCGCATGGCATAGGCTGCGCTCAGGGCGCCGGCGAGCATGACGGCAAACGCCAACCAAGGGCTGAAATGCCCGGCCGCCGCGACCATCATTTCCTTCGTCCACGCTGCGCCCAGCGGCGGTATGCCGGCCAAGGCGAGCCCGCCGACCGCAGTTGCCACGGCCGTGACCGGCAGCACGCGGCCGAAGCCCATCTCCGTTAGGCTGAAACTCACGGCCTGGCGGCCCGCGATGCCGGCGCTTAGAAACAGCAATGCCTTGAAGACCGCGTGCGCCACCAGATGCAGCAGCGCTATTTCAGGATAGCCCGCGCCGACCGCGACGAACATCAAACCGTAGTGTGCAGAGGTGGAAGCCGCGAGCAATTTCTTTGCGTGAGGCTGGAGCAGGGCGGTCAGACCGCCTGCAAGCGCCGTGGCGAGACCGATGCCGATTGTGGCAGGTTCAAACCAAGGCATCTGAGCGAGTATCGGTTCGAGCCGGATCAACAGATAGGCCCCCGCAGCGACCATGGTGGCCGAATGCAGCAGGGCAGACACCGACGTCGGCCCGTCCATGGCACGAAACAACCACGGCGCGAACGGGAGCTGGCCGGATTTCGCGGCCGCGCTCAGTACGATCCCGGCAACCAGAATCGTTTGCTGCGGCCCACCGAGGGTTTCGAGCGCGGCAAAAGCGAAGGTACCCGTATCCCTGAACACGACCATGGCCGCGACGAACAGTCCGAGATCGCCGAAACGGGTCATCACGAATGTGTAGCGCGCCGAAGCCGCATGCGATACGCGTTGCCGTTCGTGCCCGATCAACGCCCAAGAGCAGGCGCCGACTAGCTCCCAGCCGATAAGCAGGGTGATAAGGTCGGCCGCGATCACAAGCAACAGCATGGCGCCGACGAACAGCAGTAACAGCGATACCAGACGGTTCAAACCCTGCAAGCGTTCGTGGGCCGCGGCGTAGGCCAGCACGGGTAGCGCAATGACCGGTACCAGCAACGCCATGACGACCGACCGTGAGGTCAGCACCACCTCGAACTGAAGCGGGGTACTCCAGGCGAATCGTCCGACCCAGCCCTCCAGGCCCGCAAAAACCGTCAGCAACAGTGTGGCGAGCAGCACACCAAGGCCCGCAGCGCCCAGAGCGGGGCGGCGCTGCATCGGCGACGCATGAACGATCACGGCAGCGAAAAGCGGAAACAGGGCGACAAGCCAGAGCATGATCAATGCTTCAGCGTTGTCAGGCCTTCGGTGACATCAGCCTGGCGATTGCGGTAGACCGCAGTGATCAATGCGAAGCCCGCAGCCATCTCGACCGCCATCACCGCCATCACGACAATGGTCAGCAGCTGGCCTGTCGGCAGGCCGCCTGCGGTAAGCGACCAGAAACCGACCGCTGCGAGCATGACGCCGTTGAGCATCAGTTCGAGGCCCATCATCAGCATTACGAAGGACTGCTGCGACAACGTGCCGTATAGCCCGATGCCAATGAGCGCGGCGGCGACGATCAATATCGTGGTGAGTGTCATGAGCGCTTCCCGATCAATGGTGGTGATGGGCGTGGCCGCTGGCCTGTCCGGGCTGGCGCCCGGCCGGTTCGCCACCCGGTTCCAGGGGCGGCGGTACCGAGCCCGTATCGGCGGCGCCGAAGCGTCCGCTGCGGCTGGACAGAATGACGCTGGCAACCATGGTTGCCAGCAGCGTGACACCGGCGGTTTCGAAGATGAGCATCGAGTCGCCGAGCAGTTCCTTACCGAGACCGGCGACGACCTCGGTGCCCGGTGCGACCGGGTTGGAGGTAAAGCGCGTGACAATGATCAGACCGGTCAGTGCCGCGAAGAGGAAGACGCCGGCCGCGATCGAGAAACGGTGCTGGTGCACCATCATCATCGGATTCAGGCCCGCCGGGTTCATCATGTACATGACCATGAACAGCGCCATCACCATCATCTCCACTGCCATCATGAAAACGGTCGCGATGCCGAGATACGGCGCGTTCAGCAAGACCATGATCAAGCCGACGGCGATGAACGACAGCATCAGGAGGAACGAGGCGCGAACCATCGAGTCGGTGCAGAACACGCGCCAGCCGCTTACCACGGCGATCGCCGCGAAGATCCAGAATGCGATATCGGTGACGTTCATAGCGCCAATACTCCGGCCCATACCAAGTGCACGAACGATAGCGGCAGTAGCACCGTCCAGATCAAAGTCATCATCCGACTCGGCGAAATCCGAGCCAGCTGGTGGCTGAGGCCGACCAGGACCAGAAGCACGGCTGCAGTCTTGAGCACCAGCCACATCGGCCCGGGCAACCAGGGCCCCAGATAGCCGCCCAGGAATACACTGGCCGCTACGGTGGCTACCGCTGTAAGCATCGCGAGCCGCGCGAATTCCCAGACCAGTCGCGGCGCGCCGGATACCTCGGCCGCGGTGCCGTCCGCAATATCCGCCGAGTCGGCATAGTTGAACGGGCCTCTGAAGCTTAGAGACAGGCCAAGCAGCAGGAAAAGCGGCAGCCCGAGCGGCTGTCGGATGACGTTCCAGAGGCCGCGCTGGGATTCGATGATCTTTGGAATAGCCAGCGACTCGGCGGGCAACGCCGTGGCGATAAGCACGAACATGCTGATCAGCATGACCGGCAGCCCGATGGCGACATAGCGGTAGGCGCCGATCAGGCCGAATTGGGAATTGGCCGACCAACCGTGGAGGAAGACGATCACGACCGTCAGCGCTTCGATGGCACCCCACCAGACGATGCCGACTTCGAGGTCCGCAAGTACGTTGGTGCTGGAAAAAGGCACGAGTGCGACACCGGTACCAGCCAGCCCGGCATACAGTGGAGGCGCCAGACGCCAGTTCAGCAAATCCGGCGCTTCGGTCAGATTGGACTGGTGGCGCAGCATCGTGGCGCACCGGTAGAGCGGGTTGGCGAGCGGCGCGCGCGGCGACCGGCCTTCGCGCGCGGCCGACCATAGACCGTCGAGCACGGCGATGTACCACGCCATGCCGAGGAGGAAAGCGACCCAGGCCACGGTTAGAGCGATTGGGGTCATGGGGTTTCCAGTGGCCCCATGCGACACAGCGCGGCGCTATCGAAACTGTTGAGCACCAGCAGCGCCTCACTCCATTCAAGTCCGGGTAACAGCTCGGTTACGCGATAGTCGATCGGCGGTGCCCGAAGCGCCCAGGGCGCCTCGACAAGTGCGCCTTGGTCCATCATCGCGTCGGGTGCCGCCGAAACGAGTGCCAGCGCTTGTTCGGCTTCGTCGAACCATTGCGCCAGACGCGCTCGACAGTCGCTCTTCGTTTGCGTAACCGGCGTGAAGTCAAGTCGCGTGTACGTTGGGTTATCGCTGCGGTCGTCGATGGCGTCGCCGGCAGCGCGTTGTGCCGGCCCACCGAGTTCACGCGCCAGTCGGTCATCGATACGACCGAGCCCCGGCGCGAGCGCAGCACGCAAACCCGCGCGGGCGGCGGCTTTTCGCAGTGGCTCAATAGTGACCCTTTCGTTAGCGCGTACACGCACCGCCAAAATTTGGGCGCGGCGGCTCAATGTCGGCAATCCGACAAGCGACAGTACGCGGGCGATGCACACGAGATGGTGTGCAGCGCGTGCGCGCTCGATCTGAGCCAAGGCCGTCGTTTCGTGCAACAAGCGGTCGAACGGTACGCGATCGACGTCGCGCGGCGGATAGGGTGGGTGAACCACTTCGGCTGACTGGATCACGTCGCCCTGGAACGTGACCTCTAGTACCAGCCCAGCGGGCCAGTACGGCATGAACGGGCCGATCTGGGTGGTGTAGACATCCAGCGCCAGACCGTCGCGAATATCGGGCGTCGGCGGCATGGGCATCATGCGTCCATAGGGCACGCCACCCATCATTCCTTCGCCGCCTTGACCGTGATCGCCCTTGCCGCGCCAGGGAGCGGGTGGCTCGTCCGCGAGCCGGTGGGTCTCCGACGCATGGGCGCCGGAAATCAGGTTGCGGTAAAGCGCACGTAAAGAAATTACTGGATCGTCGGATGACGCAGCGCGCTGCGCTTCGTCCACGTCGTCGCCCTGTTCGTCTCCCCACCAGAACGTAGCGCGTGGGTGCGGCAGCTGGTCGTGGAGCCGGTCGAGATAGGCCTGGTCGCTATCCCGGACGCGGCCCGCAACCAACAGGATGCTGGCGTGTCGGGGTGTGGCGGTCACGTCGATATCCGCACTCTGCAGCAAGCGCTCGACGGCAGGGGCGCGGTCGCGCCCCATGGCCACGAATACCGGCACGGGGGCGCGTGCCGCCAGGCGTTCGAGCATCTTCACTGCCACCGGAAGATGCCTTCGCGCCAGCCGTAGAGGATGCCCACCGTGAGGATAGCGAGGAACATGCCCATCTCCGCGAGCGCCTTGACGCCTTCGGCGACGTACACGACCGCCCATGGGTACATGAACATCATCTCCATCTCGAAGGCGATGAACAGTAGCGTCATCGAGTAGTAACGCACATGAAAACGCTGCCAGGCGTGCGTGTTCGGTGCGCTACCCCCGAGAAACGGGATCTTCTGCGACTCGACCACGCGATCGCGACGAGTGCGTGCCGCGACCCACTGCAAGAGCAGGGCGCCCGCCACGATCGTGCCCATGATGGTGAGTAGGCCCGTTAACGCCATTGCGTTTTATCCTCTTTGGCTCGCTGCAAGCCCGTACGCAAAGTCCACAGACATGCTAACGAGATGAACGCCCTCCATACATCCGGTGATTTCCCTATCAGTACCAGGCGCGGATACCGACCACGAAAGCGGTCGACGACGTTTCCTCACCTTCGGCCTGGGCGATGTCCTTGGTTTCGCCGTAGGTCTGCTCCCAACGCACGCCGATATAAGGCGCGAACTCGCGCTTGATCTCGTAGCGCAGCCGGATCCCCATCTCGGTGTTATTGAGACCGCTGCCCAGTCCGTATTCCGGCACATCCTGGGCTGAGGCATTGATTTCGGCCCGTGGCTGCAGGATCAAACGCTGGGTAAGCAACAGCTCGTACTCGAATTCGCCGCGGAAACTCACGTCGCCGTCTTCGCTAACGAACAACGCCGTATCTGATTCGAACCAGTAGGGCGCGAGCCCCTGCAGGCCGAGTACGGCAAAGCCGCGGTCCGGGTTTGGATTGACGTCGTAGCGCAGACCGGCCTGGGCGCTCCAGAAAGGCGTGATCGTGCGGTTGTAGAGTGCTTGGAACTCGGTGTCCTCGGGCGAGCCGCCGCGCATTGGGCCTTCACCCTCGGTCTTTAGCCAAAGTTTGTTGTAATCACCACCGATCCAACCCTGGGCGTCCCAGAGATAGTTGTTGGTGCCGTCGACATCGCCGTATTCGAGGCGATCGATCAGAAAGAACTTATGGACCTGCTGATCGTGGATCGGTTTTTTCCAGTTGAGCGGTGCGCCGCTGTTCGGGTCGGCAGGCCCCGCGGGTATCACTGAGTCGAGATCGGCTTTGCCATCGGAGGCGGCAAGAGCCGGGGCCGTAGATCCCAAGAAAAGGACAGTCGCGCTGAGGATGGCTGGGGTCGATTGTTTAAGCATTGTTTTCTCCCGATTGATCGCTTACCCGCACGACGCGGAACATGCCCATTTCCATGTGATAGAGCAGGTGGCAGTGGAAGGCCCAGCGGCCGGGCTCGTCGGCCGTGACCAGCAGCGAGGCGCGCGAACCCGGCAGCACGCTCAGGGTGTGCTTGAACGGCAGGTGCTCGCCCTGGCCATTCTCAAGCTCCATGAACATGCCGTGCAGATGGATGGGATGTTCCATCATCGTGTCGTTGACCATGATCAACCGGATCCGCTCGCCGTACGGAAATTCGATCGGTGTGGCATTGGAGTACTTCACACCGTCGAACGACCACATATAGCGGTCCATATTGCCGGTCAGGTGGACCTCGATGGTCTTCGACGGTTCACGCCGGTCCTGCATTGGAACGACGTTACGCAGCTGGCTGTAGGTGAGCACGCGATGATTGACGTCCTCCAGCCCGGTGCCCGGTTCGGCGAGGCGATCACGCTGTACGTTGGCGATGTTGATATTGCCGGCACCGTGCATGTCGGGGCCGTGCTTGGCGATCACCGGGCCTGATTGTTCCATCATTGCGCCAGTGCCCATGGTGCCGGCATTCGGGCCTGTGCCATGGGCCATCTTCTTCATGTCGTGACCCATACCCGTCATCTTGTCCGACATCTTCGAGTCGGCCGTCTTGTGGCCCTGATGCGACATCCCGGCCATGCCGGATTCCTTTTTGGGCATGTCCATCTTTTGCATCGAGCCGTGATCCATAGCCATCTGGCTGTGGCCCATCTGTTTCGGGCTCTTGCCGTGCGACATGTCCATGCCGCCCATGTCCATCTGGCTCATGTCCATACCCATATCCATCATCGTGCGCTGCGGCTGTTCGCGCAGTGCCGGCACGGGCGCGACCATGCCCACCCGCGGCGCGAGCGTGCCGCGGGCATAACCGCTGCGATCCATGGTCTCGGCCATGATCGTGTAGGCCTGATCGGCCTTCGGCTGTACGACCACGTCAAAGGTCTCGGCCACGCCGATCTGGAACTCGTCGGTCTCGACCGGCTCCACTTCCTTGCCGTCGGCCGCGACGACCGTCATCGGCAGGCCTGGCACGCGGACGTTGAAATAGGTCATCGCGGAGGCGTTGATCACGCGCAGGCGAATACGCTCGCCGGGCGTGAACAGGCCGGTCCAGTTGGCGTCGGGATGCACGCCGTTCATCAGGTAGCTGTAGGTATGACCAGTGACGTCGGCGATATCACGCGGGCTCATGCGCATGTCACCCCAGGCCAGGCGATCCTTCAGCGTGGTGGCGACGCCGGATTGGCGAATATCCTCGGCCAGATCGCCGAGCGTGCGCTCGCTGAAGTTGTAGTAATCGCTCATTTCCTTGAGCTTTGCGAGCAGACGATGCGGATCCTCGAAGGTCCAGTCGTTGAGTACGATGACGTACTCGCGGTCGGCATTGATGCCGTCGTCGCCTTGCGAATGAATCACGATCGGCCCGGTCTGGCCGACTTGCTCCTGCAGCCCGGAATGGCTGTGATACCAGTACGTGCCAGCTTGGCGCACCGGAAAATCGACTTCGAAGGTCTCGCCCGGATCGATGCCGGGGAAGACCACGCCGGGCACGCCGTCCATCTGGAATGGCAGCAATATGCCGTGCCAGTGGATCGAGGTCGACTCGTCGAGATGGTTATGCACCCGCAGGTGGGCGTTCTGTCCTTCCCAGAGTTCGACGATCGGGCCGGGCGTGGTGTGATTGAGCGTGATAGCGGATGCCCGGCCGCCGGCGATATTGATCGTCTCGCGGCGGACATGGACGTCCATCACCACATCGCGTGCGGCGCCGCCCGGGACTTGAGCGGCGGCGGTGTCGAGGTGTCTTGCCGCGCCTTCGGCCATGCTGTTGCGGGCATAGGCTGGTAACAACGCATTGAAGCCGGCCAGCACGCCGGTCGCGCCCATGGCGCGCAACAGGCGACGTCGGTCGCTATCGTGTGTATGTCGAGTCATTTAAATATCCTCGTTATGCAATTGGTTCGGATGACATGCGAGCCGTGTTTCGACGATTGCACGCCTAATGCGCGTGCCCATCGTCGTGACCCGCGGTTGAGTCGCCGCCGCTCTCTGGCCCCTTGGTGCCCTCATCGTAATGCTCCTCGTTCGAGCCGGCGCTGTGCGCGTCGTTATGGCCTTTACTGGAGCCGGTCGTCGCATCCACTTCGCGAGTTGCGTTTCCACCACCATGATCGGGTGCGCCGCCACTGGCGTGGTGTCCGACGCCGCTCGCTTCGGCCCGTGCCAGCATTTGGTCATAGTCGGCCGCTGACATTCCCGGCAATTTCTCGACGAACGCGGTCATAGCCCACATGTCTGCGTCGCTGTGTGACGAGCCCCATTCGGGCATGCCGGACGCCTTGATGCCGTGCTTGATCACCCAGAAAATTTCGCCTGCACTTTTTTCCTCAGCGGCGTGCGTAAGTTCGGGTGGTTTGGGATACATGCCGCGCGCGGCAACCGATTGTTGCCTACCAGGTGGGGCATGACACGCGCTACACATGGCGTCGAAGTTGGCAGCGCCTGCCAGTAACTGGTCTTGAGAGCCCAGCTCGGGGGCGTCGATACCGGAGGCCTGCTGTTCGATCGATTTATGAACAGTTTCTTCCAATGCCCAGCGCGTGATGCGCCAATGTTCGCTGGTGGCCGCGACGTTGTAGATGCCGGAATAAATTGCGCCCGCTGCCACGCCGCCTGCGATTAGCAGGCTCACGACTAACGTCGCAACAATAATTTTCAAAGTTCGCACGCTGCGTCTCCGTCGGAACGGTGACGCGGTGGAGCGATCTAGGGAATATTAGCCAAGATCAACACCAAGTTTTGGTGCCACTCGACAAATCCCGGTAGACCACTTCGCAGAAGCCGCAACCACCGTCCTGATTGATGTTTGGCGCATGTGAAATGCACCAGAAGCTTCAATTAGACGCGGATAGACGGCGGCCGATAGGGGGGGTGGTCGAACCCGGGGGCGACCGCGACAAGCGCACGGCTTACCAAGTGCGCCGCAGGGGGAAACAGCGCATCGGTTGGGAAGCTGGTGTCGACCGCACTAGAGGAGCAATGGCCCATGACCGAGCAACAGCATCGATCATGCGATGGGGAGTCGCCACTACCCTCGCCGTGCTTGGTCGCGTGTGAATGACCGCTGGCCGTGGCACCCGGGTTCGTAACAGCGGATGTTTCCGCGTTAGCGTGCTCGGAATCGTGCAGGCAAGATATCCCCGGAACGCCCGCCTGGGCGACCAAAGCTTGCAACAGCAAAATTAGAACCAAGAAGGCACGCATCATGTTGACTATATCAAAATAGACGAGGCTAGCAATGGCCGTCGCCTAAGTTTTTGCTCGAGCAAGAAAGTTTTAAATCATCGAGGTTGGGTGGTTCTAAGGCGCGAAGCGCACGCATGCAAGGTCGGACATGTTCTCGGCTTTGCTTGCATTATCGACCGGAGGCCTTGGAGGTTTTTTGAAGCTCATATGCAGCTTAAGGTAGCGATGGGTTCACGGTGCTCGGAATCGACGCAGAAAGCGTTGAGGGCGGAAGGCAAAGCCCCGAGTCATTACAGGCTTGTACCACGGCCTCGACGGTGGGTACGTCGTTGTCGACAACTTCATCCAGGGCCGCTATCAACTTAACCTTGCCCGAATACACCCGGATCGGGTCTTCAAGGCCGACGCTGAGTTCCTCACCCGCTGGGTACGCAACCTCGGTCGATAACAGCTCGCCGTTCGCAAATATTTTGATGTCGGTCGGAATAAGAAAATCGAAGGAGGCGGGGTTGGCGTTGATATGCCACTCCGAAGCGATGTCCAGTTCTATTTGGATCGTATTGCCGGCGCGCGTTGCATCGAGATCCACGTGGGCCGCGCTAAAACGTTGTGTTTGCGGCGGGGCGGACTTCGAGGCTGTTGGTGACTCTGACGCGGTATAGAGGTCAACAACCTTCCGCTTGCCATCCCGGTTATTAACGGTCGACTGATCGGTCGTCGATTGCACTTCGGATTTCGTACTAGGCGCGGTCCATTGCGAGAAAAGAAAAAGGCCGCTGACCGTGACCGCGATGGTTGCTGGCAACAGCCAAGTGAGGACAAAACTCTTACGGGTCGACACGCGTCTGCTCTCCACTGGTTTCGATGGCTGTTTTCAAAGTGCCCACCGTAAATAGATCGGGTAGGCGTCGGTGCACGGTCCCGTCCGGCTTCAAGACCACGGCGAAGGGCAGGCCGGCGCCACCGAAGGATCGTAGGTAGGCGTCAAGCGTCGCGTCCGGCCGGGTGAGATCGGCGCGTAGAACGCGCATCTGGGCTGCATCGACGGCTTGCGCAATCGTGGCGTCCGCATATACGGTCTGTTCCAGAACCTTGCAGTTGATACACCAATCCGCCGTGAACTCGACAAGCACCGGCGCGCCTACGGCGCGGGCGTCAGTCAGTGCGCGTTCGGTCAACGGTTGCCAAGGTAGCGTGTTCTGGCCGTGCGAGTTCCCATGAAAGCCAAGTGCGACGGCGCCGCTCAGGCCAATCACCAAAACGAGCGCCGGTACCAAACGTGCGCCGAGTCCGGGGCCGACCACCAATGCACGGATCAACCAGAAAGCCAGAGTCCCGAGCCAAGCGGTCCACAGCAGGGTGCCGACGCGCTCGACGAGAACGGTTGTTGCAAAGAATGTCGCGCCGGCAAGGAGGATCAAGCCCATGACCTGCTGGACTCGCGACAGCCACACGCCGCTGCGCGGTATACGTGTCAATAGCCCGGGCTGCGCGAGGAGGATGAGGTAGGGCAAGGCCAGCCCAACGCCCACCGCCATGAACAGGGCAAAGATCGTGCTTGGCGTCTGCGTGAGAGCAAATGCCATAACGCCGCCCAGGAAAGGTCCGGTGCAGGGCGCGGATAAGACGGCCGCCAGAAAACCCGCAAAGTAGGGTTCAGCATAGCCGTTGCCCTGGACGCGATAGACCCATTGGGGCGGTTGCACGCCGCGTCCCGCGAGACTGTAAACGCCGAGGCCGGCAAGCAGAAAAGCCAGTGCCGCTCGAAACCAGAATGCCTGGAACAGGGTGCCCCAGGTCCAGTTCAGCATGGCGGTCGCCAAAGCGAGCGCACCGAAGAAGGTGAGCGTGCCAGCCAGCAGCGCGATCGCTGCCAAAAAGCGTTGTCGCGAACCGTTGCCCACCACACGTGCGATCGTGCGCAACTTGATGGGCAAAGCGGGAAGAACGCACGGCGTGAGGTTTAGCAGCACGCCGGCAAACATCGCCAATAGGAGATTCGTCCAGATCGTCATCGTGTGGTCTTTTCTCGGCGGCGATTCCGGGTCTCGGATTCGGCGCGACGGCCGTCGTTCTCATATGCGACGCGCGATCGAGTGAGTCGCGCCGTGCCAAACAAGATCAGCGCGGCAATGCCTGCGAGAATCCAGATATAGGCCGGAAAGTGCAGCGCCTGACTGCCGAGCAGTACGCTCAGTACGGTGAGCGGCAAAATGCCCACGCCAGTTGTCCAAACGAAGGTCCACCGTGGCACACCGGCGAGTCCCGCGGCGTAATTGACCAGATTGAAGGACATGATCGGTATCAGGCGCGCGGTCAGCAGTGTCGAAATACCACTATCACTCACGAATGCATCCAACCGCGCCTGGTAACGCTGCGGAATCAAGCGTGACCGAGCGGCCGGGCCCAGGGCCCGTGCGATTTCATAACTCAGTAATGCGCCGATCATAGCGCCAGCCCAGGTAAGCATTACACCCAGCCAGGTGCCAAAGGCAACGCCATTGGCGATTGCGATCACCTCGGCCGGAAACGGCACGAAAGAGTGAGCCGTCATCAGGCCGATGGAAGCCGCAGGCGCCCAGGGACCAGCGCGCTCAAGGAGCGCGTGCAAACCATCGCTACTAAAATCGACAGCAAACAGGGTGTATTCAACCAAGCACCAGAGGATAACGATATCGATCCAAAGCAATGCCGCGGTTAGCACAGCAGCAGCTATCAACCAACGACTACGCGCGGTGCGTAGCAATGCGCGCAGGGCCAAGACCAACAAGACGATGCCCAGCGCGGCTAATGCCAGGCAGAGAAGCAGCAGATCGGCGCTCATTGTCATAAAGTTCTAAGCTGGGTTTGTTGCTTTAGTAAAAATTCAAGCTTGGGCATGGGTACCACGCACGGTCATAAGCCCCCAGAGCCAGGTGATTTTGTAGGTCTCGATCTGAACGGCGGTGTAGCCGCTTTCTTCCAGCATTCGAACACAGTCGCCTGTTCGATAGATTTGCGTGTGTGCATGGGCACACATCTGTTGATAACGCTCGAACAGCCGGCACATCAGATAATTGCCGCACCAATCCGTGAGCACGAGTTGGCCGCCAGGGCGCAACACCCGTCGCATTTCAATCAGTGCGTCTAGCGGCCGCGCGACGTAGTGAAACATGCTGCAGGAAACCACGAGATCGAACTCTGCGTCGGCAAACGGGAGCTGCTCCGCCCACGCTTCATGCGTTTCAACGGTGGGCGAGAGTTTTTGGCGTGCGATCTCAAGCATGGCGGGCACAGGATCCACCCCAACCAGCCGAGTCGTCGGATGAGCGACCGCGAGACGAGAAAGCAGGGTGCCCGTCCCGCACCCTATATCGAGCAGCCGATCATCCTTGCCCAGCGGTAAACGTGCGATCGTTTCGCGCGTTGTCGCATCAATATAGTACGACCACCTCTGGTCGTAGTGACCGGCAATCCGAGCGTATTCCTCGGCCACGTTCTTGTTCGGAGCTTCGGTTTGCATATCGGAGAACAACCCTGCGATTAAACGGCCGGCTTTATTATCGTGGGGGCTACGCCAATCACGGATGGCGGGGCATGTTCGCGCCTAACGCCCGTTGAGAGGGCAGCCCCTATAGTCGGGGCTGCTCTTTATATAGCTATCGCCTGTCAAGCCCCGCCGGAGCGTTCGGAAACACCAGGGTTGTTTGTTGACTGTCGTTTTATTAGCGCTTCACAACTCGCCAGCATCTCCTCCATGTGAAGCACCATATCTTGCATATGTGAAGTGCGCATTATCTTCATTTCATCTGATCGGGCCGTACTAGATTGGACTTCCTGTTCTTTTATTATTTGGGATTCGGCGAATTTCTGTTGGGCGTAGGCTGTCGATGCGAAACTAGAACTTATTAGTACGCTAGTGATAACCGAGTAAATAACTGTTTTCATGGGTATGTTCCTTTAATCTTTTGAAACTAATAATCAATGTGGAATTAGGGGATCGATCTTCAGTGTCATTCGGTCTTCAATAACCAAAGACTAATCGTGTTTTCACGCTGAGATGGGCGCATACGCGACGTCATCTATCCGGCATTTAAATACCCGTAAGAGTGAAAAACCCGATTATGTAGTACCGACTTTCAGGAATGAGTTTCAGCTGACTGCTAATACGATCACCCCAACGCCTGAGGATCTTGGACCCAGATAATCTTTTGCCCGCGTATCTCGACATCGGAATAGAATTCCACGCAGCTCTAGATGTTATCTAGTCGGATTGCCCCATGCGCACGTATTCGTGATGAACATATATTGCAGATCCGTGACGAACAGCCTTGAAGGATCTGGCGAAGTTGACAGGAAATCGGTCTTGATTACGAGTCAACCGAATCCCTAGCATTTCAGATGTCCATCAGGATCAAATATTTGAGTAACGCGGAGGGAAAGGGTCGGGCCCTTCAAGCAGGCGGCCGCTATGGTTTCGCAACGCAGAAACTAACAGCGCAGGAAGAGGCTTGGTGGGTTGCAGGCCTAAATTGGCTATGCTGACAAACATTGCACATGCTGAGGCGGAACAACTTGTGGCCGCCGAGGCCTGCTCGAGTCCATTTGGAGACTCATTATAGAAAAGTGTGCACGTATCAGTTTGATAGGGCTGCACTGCCGGCTGGGTAGAGTGAGTCATCATTGCCGGGCTCGCCAATGCGCTGCCGAGCAATACGAGTATCACAAGAAATTTTGCGAGCAGACTCTCCATAAATTAAATATAAAGTCCAGCTCTACTTGTTACAAGACTAAAGCCGGCTACGGTTCTTATATCGTTTGAGAATAACCCCGAGCGATTTTTCGGTATATGTGAAAGTGACGCCACCTCTCATCATCCTTGTGCTCGATGTGGTTGCGATAAGATGTAAGGCTTTTTCAATATAGATAAAAAACCAGGCGCTGGGCACTTCTCGCTCGGGATGCTTTTTTACATGGCTGTCTTCAGCTAAAACCCCTTGTAACCTCGTCTCTTACTCCGAGCGCCAGACGCTATCGCCACGCTGCGACCGTAGCAGCTCGACGTTGAAGGGGCCGCGTATAGCGCCTTTTGGGACGTGTCGTTGGAAGCTTCGTCGCCGTGGAATTTGGCGCGATCATGGAGCGCGCCGAAAACGTCGGTGACTGCACCGAAACGCCTGCAACTTCCCCAATGCAGCCCGGTAGGGTTACATCCGGTTGAGCAATCTGTTTCACGAGGTTCTTCTAGCTATATTATTGCCCCACACTTGGGAGCAAGTGCCAAACTCCATGTTTGAACTATCCGCGTGGGCTTTTCAAATACTTGACCAGCGTTAAAACGACGAGCACAAACACAATAAGGACGAGGAGTCCAAACAACACGCAGACGATTATCATCGGTGAACCCGCCATGACGCCTTGCATTATCGAGCCGTTCATCATATCCGGATTGTTCATCTGACCGGCGCCAGCGCTGCCAATTGCATGGCCGATGTCAGCAAAGGCACTGAACGTGGTAAGCAAAATCGTGTTGAGTAAGTTCATAACCTCCTTGGCCCCAGTGGTGGAGGCAGGAATAAATATTCTGATACGTATACCCGTCAGCCAATGCTTAAATATGCTCTCGCGAAATTCGCTTCCATTCCCACAGTAGATACAGTGCTGGCATAACCAGCATAGTAAGTACTAGAGCACTGAGCATCCCGCCCACCATGGGCGCCGCAACCCGTCTCATGATTTCCGAGCCGGTGCCATGGCCGAACATCACGGGGAGCAAGCCGGCTACGATAGCCGCAACAGTCATAGAGATGGGACGCAAACGCTGCAGTGCGCCGTCGCGTACCGCATCTCGTACGCCTTCGTACGAGATCGGCAGTGATTCGGCCTTGCGGCCTTCGAGATACATTCCGACAGACAGATTCAGGTAAATCAGCAGTACGACGCCGATTTCCGTAGTCACGCCTGCCAAAGCAATGAACCCAACGGCGACCGCAACCGACATGTTGTACCCCAGTAGAAAGAGCAGCCATATCCCGCCTGCAAGCGCCATCGGCAAAGTGATTAGAATAATCAGCGTCTGCGCCAAGCTACGGAACGCCATGTAGAGCAATAGAGCGATCAGCGCAATGGTGACTGGGACTACCAATGCTAGGCTCTCCCGTGCCTTCTGCATATATTCGTATTGGCCGGACCAAGTCAGTGAGTAGCCTGGAGGTAGTTGCACCTTGTCTGCTACGACTTTTTTCGCCTCAACCACATAAGAACCTACGTCGCGATCCGCGATATCAACATACGTCCAGCCCGTGAGTTGGGCCGCTTCGCTTTTGATCATCGGTGGCCCGTCTTCGATATACACCTTTGCCACGTCGGCAAGTCTTACATGGCCGCCACGCGCTGTGACGATCGGCAATTGCCGCAAAGTATCGACGGAGTTGCGCCAATCACGCGGGTAGCGCAGGTTAACCGGGTATCGCTCGAGCCCCTCGACGGTCTCGGTGATGTTCATGCCTCCAATGGCCGTGCGTATTACGTCCTGTACGTCTTTTATGTTGAGACCGAGCCTTGCGGCGCGATCGCGGTCGATATCCGCTTTTATGTAGCGGCCGCCGGCCACGCGTTCAGCGTAAACAGAAGTTGTTCCTCGAACCTCTGGAAGAACTTCTTCCAGTTGTTTTCCGATTTTCTCAATTTCAGCTAGATTCGGGCCACCGACCTTTATGCCGATCGGTGTTTTGATTCCGGTGGACAACATATCAATGCGTGTCTTGATAGGCATCACCCAGGCATTGGTCAATCCCGGCAGATGTACGCGTTCTTCAAGCTCCTTGCGTATGTCAGCCTTGGTTATCCCCGGTCGCCATTCCGACTCAGGTTTAAACTGGATGATGGATTCGACCATCGCCAGTGGGGCCGGATCAGTGGCGGTTTGAGCGCGGCCCATCTTGCCGAACACAGATTCGACCTCGGGCACGCTCATGATCAGCTTGTTAGTCTGTTGAAGTGTCTGACGTGCTTTATCGACCGAGATGCCTGGTCGTGCCGAAGGCATGTACATGAGATCGCCTTCGTCCAGTGGAGGCATGAATTCAGAACCCAGCTGATTAGCGGGCCAGATGCTGGCCGCCATGACAACCACTCCCGCGATCAGGGCGGGCCAGGGATAACGCATCACTGTGTTGATGGCCGGCCGGTAAATAGCGGTCAGGAGCCGGTTCACCGGATTACGGTGTTCAGGAATGATACGGCCACGAATGAAATAGCCCATCAGTACCGGCACCAGCGTAATAGCCAGAATCGCAGCTGCCGCCATAGCGTAGGTCTTGGTATAGGCTAGGGGGGTGAACATTCGGCCTGCCTGGCCTGTCAGCGTAAAGACCGGCAGGAATGAGACCGCAATAATAACCAGAGCAAAGAACAAGGGCGGGCCAACTTCGATGGTGGCGTTGGCAACGATCCGCCATCGATTTTTTTCGGTGACGGTCTCGCGCTCCATGTGTTTGTGTAGGTTTTCGATCATGACAATGGCGCCGTCGACCATCGCGCCGATTGCGATCGCGATGCCGCCCAATGACATGATGTTCGCATTGAGCCCCTGCATGTACATGACGATGAACGCCATCAGAATGCCAACCGGCAAACTGACAATAGCGACCAAGGCCGAACGCAGATGAAACAGGAACAAGCCGCAAATCAGTGCAACCACCAGGAATTCTTCAATCAGCTTGCCGCGTAGATTCTCGACGGCCTTGTTAATCAGCTCCGAACGATCGTAAGTGGGCACGATCTCGACGCCGGGCGGCAAGCCGCTCTTCAACGAAGTCAACTTGGCCTTTACGTTATCGATAACTTCTTGCGCGTTTTCGCCAGAGCGCATGACGATGACACCGCCGACGACTTCCCCCTGGCCATTGAGTTCTGAGATTCCACGTCGGATCTCAGGGCCATGGCGTACCTCCGCGACATCCTTGATCTGTATTGGCGTACCTTTGGCATCCGTCATCAAGGGCACTTGCAGCAGATCTTTGATGCTCTGGAGATAGCCGCTAGCGCGAACCATGTATTCGGCTTCTGCCAGTTCGACTACAGCGCCGCCGGTTTCCTGATTCGCGTTCTGGATCGCTGTTTTAACGCGCTCTAGCGTAATGCCGTAGGCGCGTAGCTTGTCGGGATTCACCACGACCTGGTACTGACGCACCATGCCACCGGCTGTAGCGACCTCAGCGACCCCGGAAACAGTCTGCAACTGATACTTGAGAAACCAGTCCTGAATACTGGTTAACTCGGAAAGGTCGTGTTGACCGGTCTTGTCCACCAGAGCGTACTCGTAGACCCACCCGACCCCGGTGGCGTCAGGCCCGAGGCTCGGATTGGCCTCTGCGGGAAGGTTGGGAGCCACCTGGTTCAGATATTCGAGCACTCGGGACCGCGCCCAGTAAAGATCGGTGCCTTCCTCGAAAATAATATAGACGAAGGAATCCCCAAAAAAAGAGTAGCCACGAACTGCAGTTGCCCCCGGCACGGCCAGCATCGCGGTCTCGAGCGGGTAGGTGACCTGATCTTGCACCACCTGTGGCGCCTGGCCAGGGTACGAGGTCTTGACGATAACTTGTACATCCGATAAATCGGGGATCGCGTCTACCGGCGTTCGCTGAAGGGTATACAGTCCGGCGACAATGACGAACACCAGCGCCAGAATGACGAAGGCGCGGTTGGTCAGCGACCAACGGATAATGGCCGCGATCATGGCTGTTCCGCCTTGTTGGGCTCGATCTGCGCGGCGGTGCCCATATTCATATTGGACATGCCATGGCTTGATGTTGTGGAGGGTGTTTTTGCGGCAGTTTCAGATTTCGAGGTATCAGAATTCGGCATCGACATGGATGCCATGTCTGATTCTGTTGACGTCTGCTCGGCCGTGCAGCCCGGCTTGTCGTTGCCAAGCCTCAATGCGGCTGCATCGACATTAGCTTCCGAGTCGAGCATGAACTGCGCCGACGTGACGACGCGCTGGCCGGCGTGCAGGCCAGCGAGAATTTCGACCCAGTTGCCGGAGCTCGCTCCGACCTCCACCGGGCATACATCGAAGCGGCCATCGCCGAGCGCGACAATCACCCGCTGACTTTGACCAGTACGAATCAATGCCATCTGCGGGACGATTACGGCATCGTTCCGCGATGCTGTCCTGATTGTCACGTGCGCGTACATGTTCGGCTGTAGCTTGCGATCTGGGTTATCAAACCGCACCCGCACCTTCACGGTGCGTGTTTTTTCGTCAACGGCTGGGTATATATAGTCGACTGTGCCCTTCCACTGCTGGCCGGGGAACGCCTCAAATCGGGCGATCACCGGTTGTCCTTTTTCTATCAGTGCCGCACTTCCCTCATCTATTTCGACCTGTACCCAGACTTTGCTGAGATCGGCCAGTTTCATGACCTGAGTGGCTGGCTGTACGTACGCGCCTTCACGAATATTCAGCTCAACAACGACCCCGGACGTTGGAGCGCGTCGAGACACACGGTCGCTGATATCCTGCCCACGCTTAGCGTTCGCTATCTGATTCGCAGTAAAACCTAGCGACCGCATCCGCTGGCGTGACGCGGCGATTAGCGACTGGCTGCCGCTCTTTAGGGCCGTTTGGTATTCGCGCTGCGCAGTCTCGAGCTTGGGGGAGAATAATTCGTACAGCATCTGGCCGGAGTCAACCGCGCTGCCGACGGTCTTGACAGCCAGTTTCTCGACCCAGCCGTCGGCGCGCGTATTGATGCTGGTAATAGTGTCCTCGTCGTAGGTGACATAGCCCACAGTTTCGAGGCGATTAGAAAGTGCACCTTGTTGTACTTCTTCCGTGCGAACACCCAGATTGTTCACGACCGCAGGACTTATCTTGACGTCGCTCGATTCCCCGTTTTCATCTTCACTTGCGTAAACCGGCACCAGATCCATACCCATGGGTGACTTGCCCGGTTGGTCGCGGCGAAAATTAGCGTCCATTGGTGCTTTCCAATACAGCACTTTGCGCTCGCTCGTGGATGAATCGGTCGCGGCTTTCGAACTTGAGCCTGCTAATGTCACATCGCGTGAGCCGATTTCGTAGCCGAGAAATATTGCAAGTGCGAACAACACGAGTGTCGCGGTAAACCATCTGAAATTTTTCATGAGCCATGTGCTCTTTTTTGTGTTGCCCCGTAACCGAAGTCTTGCTCCGGGTTCGGCCGGGTGATGTCGGTAAAGGGGACTTTCGTTTGCTGCGGTTTGTGCGCTGTGGTCGCCGAGGTCTCGTGTTGGCACATCAGGCGAACCAGCATGCGCCGTCTGATCGAGGTTAATGCGTAGTTAATTCGCTCCTTCGGCGTTACATGTCTCATTGAAAGAACATGTCGAGGTTGAAGCGAGTATCCGAGTGCGTTGCATTCATATGGGTGCCCGACCAGCGTGCGATTTGTGCACGTGCCGAAAAATAGTCGGTTCTTGCTCTTTCAAGATTCAGATCGACCTCTAACTGTTTTTCTTCCGCAGTTACTACGTCGAGAAAAGAGCCGTCGCCGGCACCATAAGCAGCGCGCGCGGCGCTAAGGTTGGCCCGGGCAAGCGGGGCAAGCTTTCCCTCGTAGAGATTGATCGTGTGTTCAGCCTCTTCAGCTGCAGCGTAGGCTCGCTTCAGTGCGCTAAGCAGTTCCGAGCGTTGGTCTTTGAGCTCGAATTCCCTTTGCATGAGCTGAGCCCGCGCTTCATTGAGCTGAGCCCGGTACTTGCCGCGGTCCAAAGGCAAACTTAGCCCCACCCCGACCACCCAGCGTTTTTCTGCCGCATCCCACAAACTGTTGTAGCCCCCGAACACTTTGAAGTCCGGGTAGAACGCCTTGCGCGCGAGCGCTTCGCGGTCTTTGTGCGCGGCGATTTCTTTTTCGATCCTTACCAGCACGGGATGCGATGACATCGCTTCTTTGCGTAGCACATCGTATGTGCGCGTCTTGCCCAACGCAGGGAGGGCGGGAGGCGGGGCAAGCGCAGCGTTCGGCGAACGCGTCATCAGCCGATTGATTTTTGCCCGGACATCACTTTGCAGACGCTGAAGCTTGATGGCTTGGTGTTTTAGGCGTTGGCGCTGTACGGCTGCCTGAAGGAGATCGTGTTGTCGACCTAGTCCAGCTGCATAGCGGCTCTCAGCCACGTCGTACAGATCCTCTAGCAGCTTTTGGTTTGCGTTGTTTATTTCAAGCGCACGGTGTACGTAGCGCCAGTCGGCGTAAAGAGTGCGAGTTGCGGCTGCCAAACGTAGGCGCAGGGACGCGACATCTTGGCTCGCGGCTTGCGCGTCTTTGCGAGCCGCGTCGGCTCGCAAGCCTAGAGTTCCAGGCCAGGGTATCTCCTGGGATATCTCGACCCTGACATTCGGGCCGCGCGTACGGCCCGCCGGGGTGTCGAGGCCGTCGAGGGTTTCTGGCGCGACCGCAGCGGACAGTCGCGGATCAGACAGTGACCCGGCGGGTGTTACCCGTGCCTCGGCGGCAAAAACCGAGGCCTGCAAGGCTTGTATTCCGGCGTTCTGTCGCAACACCGTGTCAACTAGTTCTTCAACGTCGAAATGTTTCGTTGATGGTTGTCGATCTTGGGCGAAGGCTGATGCCGAGCCGATGACAGACGATATCGCCAGTAACAGGAATGTGAAAAAAGACACCGCTAGACCCAGGCGCGTGGGCACGGGTTTAGACAGAGGCAGCGCCTCCGCCAAAGGGCTGATGGCCATGATTGATCTCCAAAACTAAGGAAGCAGGACGCATTTGAGTGCGCATCCCACGGTCTTGACTTAGCTTTGAAGTAGTCTCGGCGGTCGGAGCAATGTGGCCCGATAAGCAGCGCTAGGGGAGGTCGCGCATGCGACGGTTCGGGAATGCTCCCGAGGAGTCGCCGGGAGCACCGGTTGCGTGTGGTTTGCCACTCCTATGCATCCCGAGGCGCAGGGCGCTTGGCAAGCAAGGGCGTCTAAACAGTCCAATGCCGCGTTTTCGTCTGCGTTGTTCTGAGAGACGATGGAAGTAGGCGGAAAGACCGTGCGGGTGCGGACTTGAGAATCGCTCGCATCAACGCTGCTCGCTGCCAACGGTGCAGACGCCGCCAACAGTACTGAAAGCAAAAGATAGACAAGGAACGATTTCAAAGTCGACATTGATGGTGGCTAAATCTGGATTAAGTTTAGGGCCGAACCATAGTACGGAGTCAATCGATTGGCTCCCGATTTTGGTTTTAAACCAGCCCTTTGGCTTATTGGTGTGATGGGCCGGCATCATAGAAACCTTTTGACCCCTGGGTGAAACCCACACTTGCTACAGCATAAAAAAACAAATGCCCGCGGCTGGGGCGGGTTCAGAAAATATCAGGCGTGCGGTCATCACATAGCTCATACTGGATTCTCAAAGCCGTTGACGGCCCGTGGAATGCCAATGTCGCTAAATAGAGCTAGGCCGGGTTCTGCAATATTTTGCGTTAGGTTCGGCGGCTGACCTCGGAAGCGGTGATTACGGCGCCGAACTGGCGGTTCACGATGGGGATACCGTTATAGGAGTGCATCCCGATACGGATATTGGCCTGCGTTAGCGTTCGCGCATCGTTGATGCCATCAAAAACCATGAGGAGGCGCGCTGCATCGCACACTGGCGCTCGGCCTTCTGGCCGAGGGCCAAACCTGAATACGTGGCGTTGATCCGCGCGTGCGCAAAGCAATTTTGCGAATACATGGCCGACGTTATGTGTGGTGGGGGCTATCACGAGCTCGTAGGACGCGCCAAAGACTCGTACCTAAATCCCCGGATACAGCTATGTGCCTGTATCCGGGGCAGCACACTCTCAGCCGTTATTTGTTTGGTTGCTTGGTCATGCGCAGGTAGGGCTTGAGCTCGTTCCAGCCGGCCGGGAAAAGCTTCTCGGCATCGTCATTGGACAGCGCCGGCGACACGATCACGTCGTCGCCGTCCTGCCAGTTGGCCGGGGTGGTGACCTTGTAGTTGTCCGTCAGCTGCAGCGAATCGACCACCCGCAGGATCTCGTCGAAATTGCGCCCGGCGCTCTTCGGATAGGTGAGCGTCATGCGGATCTTCTTGTTCTGATCGATAATGAACACCGAACGAACCGTCGACGTATCGCCTGCGTTCGGGTGGATCATGTCGTACAGCTCGGCGACCTTGCGGTCGGTATCGCCGATGATCGGAAAATTCACGGCCTGGCCTTGGGTTTCCTCGATATCGGCCGACCAGCGTTTGTGATCATCCACCGAATCCACCGAGACCACGATGGCTTTCACATCGCGTTGGGCGAACTTTTCCTTGAGTCCGCCGACCGCGCCCAACTCTGTGGTGCAGACCGGTGTGAAATCGGCCGGATGCGACATCAACATGCCCCAGCCGTCGCCGAGCCACTCGTGGAAATCGATGCGGCCCTCGGTGGTATCGGCCGTGAAATTTGGTGCGGTATCGCCTAGACGTAGGCTCATTTCTATACTCCTGTTCGATGAAGAAGAGGCCGGCGGCCTCAATTCCGGTGGCCGCCGGCGCGGTTGTGTCTAACCCTTGTCGGTCGAACCGTCCGGGCCGTTCATATTCTCCATCTTGCTCTGCATCATCTTGTTGCAGGTTTCCATCATGTCGTTCATCTGACCCATCATTTTCATCATGGGCATGTTGCCATCGCCCATCATGCCCATGCCGTGGCCCTTGCCCTCCTGGCCTTGCATCATGTGGCCCATGTTGCCCTCGGATGCCGGCTTCGCGTCTTCGCCTTGCGTTGCGGCGAATACGGCGGGCACGCCCGCGATCAGGGCAGCGGCGATGATTGTTTTGACTGTTGTACGCATGGTTCTAGTCCTCTTTGGATTGGTCGGAAGGTGCGCTCGACGGCGCGATCTGCTTTGTATAACGGGTTTGAGTATCTGGTTCCTGCCGGGACGTCGCGTCATCGGTAGCGGTCGGCCGCATACTCCACATCATCCAACCCATCATGATCATGCAGGGCAGGGTGAACAGCAGCGGGACGGCTCCGATGGCCACGACCCAGTCCCAGTTGAATACAAGCCCGACCGCCGCGGCGGCCACGCCGCCGACTAATACGCTGCGGGGTTCGAGCCAGCGCCGGGCTGGAGGAACGGGGTCGGGCGACGACGTCGATTCTTCGGAATTACAGCTTTTCATCGTTTTTACCTCGGTAATTGACTTAACACGGACTCAATGAGTGGTGTAAACGTCACCACCTAGCGTTTTGATAACGAAACCAAATAAAAGGGGTTCGCTCTTTTTGCCGGGCATGCCCGGCGAGCCGCTCGGCATGCCGGGTAGAGCGATACCTCGGATATCGGGTTCCTCGCGCAGCAGCTTGGCAACGACCGGCTCAGGTACATGCCCGACGACGACGTAGTCGCCGATGAGAGTGGTGTGACAAGACGACAACGCCGGTTCGACGCCGTGCTTTTCGTTGAGAGCCGCCATATCGTCCGTGTCGAGCACGTCCACCTCATACCCCTTGGCGTTGAGGTAGTCGGCGTACTGCTCACAGCACATGCAGCCCGGGTTGTGGTAAAGGCGAGCCTGTACCGGTGCCGCGATGGCCGCGCCGGTCGAGATAAACAGAACGAGCATGAGCGTTAGGCGCGCCACGGTCGCATTACGTAGTTGGGTCATCGGAAGAACTCCACGTGATCTAGGGAGTTCCGGAAAGCCGTTAGGCGTGCACATGCGACGTAATGGTTGATGTCGCATGACAGACCAGCACTGACCGCAGAGGCGCGGTCTGTGTAAGCTCAGCCGGAGTTTGTGACGCGCTCAGGCGTCAGTCAGATCAAGCGTGGATAGCTCGCGGGGGAAAAGGGTCGGGCCCTTCGAGTTGGCGGCCCAAATGCGTTTCGATATGAAACGTGGGCACCGCAGGTGGCAGGGGCGTAACCCCGGCAGTGTTATGCGCAACATCAGCCATCATGCCGCAGATGGCCACTGCGCAAGTCGAAGTCGCCGCGGTTGAGTGCTGCGGCTTCGTGGTGTCGGCCTGACATAACGAGCAATCGCTTGACGCGTTCTCGGCCGGCATGGTCCACGCCATGACCGCTGGACTGGCCAGCACGCTGGTGAATACCAGCATCAAGATCAGCGCGTGGAGCACGGTAGACTTCATGCTTTCAATATATGCCACGAATATGCTGTAAACAATACCCGGAGTGTGGTACGGGGTCGGTATTTTTTCGGGCAGCCGGGTGGATAATGCAGCGTTTGTTTCCGGACGGCCCGGCCTTCGCACATATAAGCCACGAGGCGTTTTATGTAGCCGGTTTCGATGTGTATTCAGTCAATGCGACCTTTTGCGACCAATTCCTTCCAAGTTGGAACCACTGCACACCTTCGGCGAGAAAGGCGTTAGGCCGTGGGCCATCCGGCGCCGGCCATGTTTGGCGAATAACAATTGGCCGCTGGCATTAATCCCGCCGCGCATTCTGCGAGCACCCGGCTTGTATGAAGGGTGCTGCACAGAGCCCGAGTCGTCGCGATCGGATCGATGCCTTTGTCATCAACCGGGCTGGCTTTCGCTGAACCCTCGATCAGCGCAATCAAACGGGCGGAGCGGTCTGGCGCACGCCGCGTGATGCGAACCAGTTGTGGAGACGGGCCCAAGTCGTGGAGGCCCCGGACATTCGGGTCCATAAAATGGCAGTTTGAAGCCGGAACCGATGCCGATCTCCAGTATGTCGCCTGCGCGCAAGACACGCCGGTGATAGGGCGCCAAGTGCCGGTTAAGTATGGCCATGTAACGAAGCCTTGGTAGAGCGCTATGTCGTGATATAAGCCCATTATTAAGCGCGCTTTTTGCTACTCGCCAACGCATCGAAGAACATCCTTGGCCGCTGCCAGAGTGAGTTGACGAAGATCGCGGTCGCGCTGGCGGCCATGGCCACCAGCGTCCAAACGGGGGTAGATCAGACCGGGAACGGCCGGAGAGATGCCGATGCCGTTAAACAAAAGGCCAAGCCTAGGTTCTGCGACATCTTGCGATACCCCAGCGGCTGACCTCCCAAGCGGTGATCACCGCGCCGAGTTGGCCATTGAGGATGATGATATCGGCTGCGTCGATGGCGATGTTGGTACCCGGCCCCATGGCGATGCGGATATCGGCCGGCATCAGCGCCGGCGCGTCGTTGATGCCGTCACCGACCGCGCAACGCGCGGCGACAGCCCAATTTTCTCGTAACCGCGCAGCGTATCGACAGCCATTCCAACTTGCCGCGAAGTTTCACCGACGCCAGAGATAGGAGTCACTTCTTAGGGCTCATGTGTAAGTGGGTGAATAGATCCTTATATACATTACGAAGGCCATAGACAGCCTTAACCACTCAAGAGTGCGTTCGCTATCGCGATGTTAATTTGAATTCCGGGCCGTATTCTTAATCTGTTCGAATTCACTGGGCCATCAATAGCGGCAAAACTGCGAGGCAGGGGAAGGGGACAGCTAACCGCTGTCCCCTTTGTTAAGCGACGTTACGCTGCTCTCTTCGAGCGAAATTTAGTCGCTATTGTGAGAGCCAGCGTGAATATGCGACTGCGGATCAGTATGGTCTTGGCCTTCCTGATTCTCCTTTTTCGCACCACGTGTGGGTGTGCTTTCGGAGGGTCGCCCAGGCTCGCCTGAGTGGTCAATTACGTCGTAATCGTCGGCGCCTCTCGAACCGCTGTCGCCACGACTAGGGGTAACCGTCTTGGAACTGGCTTCGACATTTACCACCGCCTGAGGATCTCTTGATGCCGTATTGTCGGCTGATTCGGCTCCATGTCCTACCCCAGCGCTGGCGGTCATGAATATAACGCTACTGAGAAATAGAGAAGTCGCGATAAACCAATGTGATGCGGACGGATTAACATTTGAGATGTGCATGAGTTCACTCCCGTAATTCATATCAATGATGAAGCTGCAAAGCGCGATCTGCGTTTGCTAGCTCGTGTTGGCTCAGGCTGACAATTCGCATTTATAGCTCAGAGCACGGCTCAGGCCAGCGGACAAAAGCAAATTTGATTAGCGTTTGCTTATTCCAGGCGCGTTTAAGCCGGTGTCAATGCGAAAAGGCTACGATCCTGTGGCGGGAGGACGGTATGGTGGGGACGTAAAGCCGCTGCCAACTTGCGCCTGTGTAAACGCAGCAGGCTTTAGCGCAGAATTATAGTCTGATATGAATACAGTACTACTAGCGCCTAGAGCACTCGATGCGCAATGGCCGACAGATGCGCATTCTTGGTGCGTCTGATCCTCTGAGCCATCGCGATGTCCATCGTCGATGGTATATGCGGCTTTTGTCGGTTCGCTGCCGATTGTGGATTGCGCGTGGGCCCCGGCGAACTGGGTCGAAATGCTCGGCGCCGTTTGTTCGCTGGCCTGCGTGGCGAACGTAGTCAATAAAAGTGTTAGTGCCAACAGAAGACGCATGTGATCGAAGGTAGTTGCGGTTAGGTAAAATTCAAGAGCGTGATGTGCTGAGTAACGACGTGAGTTGCGGGCGTCGGAAGTAGATTGAATCGCGACTTGACTCAGGGGGCGGTCGATACTCTATTCAAACCATGACCGCCGTAAGATCGCCAGCAGCAAAGCGCCAATATAGCCGCCGTGGATTGATCCTGAGCGAATCTGTGATCGTGTTTCCAGTTGCTGATGCTTTCGGTGTGCATGGAGCACTCCTCATCTCGGCTGAATGCCGGCCGGTGTGTTGCGGGATTCGGTCGTTGCTTAGTTGGGCCGATTCTTGAGAGTTTACCGTTGGCGCCGGCTGGCAGCATCGGCGCGAGCGAAACGGGTGGTGCTCGTGGGCGCTAGGCGATCTGGTCTGCCTTGCATCGGGTCGAGCGCATCGCTTGGCGCAGGCTTTTATTGTCAGCGGTACTGTCCACCGGTACAAAAGGCCGGCCCACGCGCTTTGGCGCTTGCCAATTACCTAGGTCCTTAATGATATGCGCCGGGTGTTTCGGCTAGTCAAGCCGCGTCGTTTGTAGACGGCGGTCGGATGCGGATGTGCGCCGACTGTAGCGCGGGCAGATGACTCACCAGTTCATTTTCCACATCACTCGCCACAGTATTTGCTTGATCTATCGTGGCATTGCCTACCAATGTTATATCGAGTTCAGCAACCAACTGGTGCCCTAGCCACCGCGCCCGAACGTTAGACACATCACGGATGTTATCGACGTGCGCAGCGGCATGTCGGATATCGTCGATTACCTGCGGATCTACGCCATCGAGCAAGCGACTAAAAATGGCTTTTCCAGATTGCCAGACAATAGCGAAAATCGCGGCTGTAATCAGCAGGCCGACGATTGGATCAGCAAGCGGAAATCCCAGCCAAACCCCCGCCGCGCCACCGACTACTGCAAGGCTGGTCAGACCATCGGTACGGGCGTGGTAGCCATCGGCGACCAGGGCGGCGCTATTCATCTGGCGGCCGACTCGGATCCGAAAAACGGCCACCAATTCGTTACCGATAAAACCAATCACTCCAGCGACAGCCACCCAGAGCAGATGCCGGATGGGTTGTGGATCCAGCAATCGGTCGATCGCCTGATAGCCCGCCACCAGCGCGCTGAAGAGAATAATCAATACGATCAGTACACCGGCCAGATCTTCGACACGTCCATAACCGTAGGTGAACCGCTTACTGGTGCCGCGTTGAATGAGACGAAACGCGACCCAGAGTGGAATTGCCGTGGCGGCATCACCCAGATTGTGGATTGTATCGGCAAGTAGCGCCACGCTGCCGGAGATCAACACGATCCCGAGCTGACCTAAGAAAGTGATCGCGAGGATTACGAACGACCATTTGATCGCCCAGATGCCGCGCTCTGTAGTGGCGATGCTCGGGTCGACCACGCCGTGCGTGTGGCCATGCTCGCTATCGTGATTGTGATGATGGGCACGATGCTTATGCGCATGATCCTCCGGACCGCCGAAACCCAGCCAGCTCAGAGTCGCTTTGATAATCGACGCTGGTTTTTTCATAGGTACTTGGTAATCGCTTTGAACTCTTCCATCAAAACGCGTGCCTCTACAGCGCCTTTTTCGAAAAAGCGTTCATCAAAGCAGTGATCGATATGGTCATGAACCAAAGTGTTTTTCGCATTCGTGATGGCCCGTTCGACGGCGTGAAGTTGCTGGGTCGTTTCAAGACAGCCGCGGCCGTCTTCCAGCATCTTGATGACGCTTTGCAGGTGACCGTGAGCGCGTTTGAGCCGCCGGATGATCTCGGGGTGTGTGGTATGAGTACTCATGGCCTTGATCCTATCCCCCTGGATAGGATACAGTCAATATGTGCCACCCTACTGATAGGGTTCGGTTTGCAAAAACCGTGTGACACCTTAGCCGCCGCAACGAGGATGTTCCGCTAAGAATTAACGCTATGACCGGGGTTTGATCTAGGCTTTCCATGCAGCTCAAAAAGACATACTGGTTGCAACTGGCCGCGGTCATGATGCTCATGATGCAGGCAGCAGGTCTGCATGCCCATATCAGCATCGACGCGAGTGAGGCCTCGATCCAGAGCCATTTGCAGGCGGCCGAGTCGCACGCAGACAGCCATGCGTCAGACAGCGAGTTGTCTGACGACGCATCCAATCATCTGACCCAAGCGACCTCGGCCAAGTATCAGAGCAGCATGGGCTGGATTCTTCCGGTCTTTCTGGCCTGCGTGCTGCTGGATGGCCCCGCCTCCTCGGTTAAGCCCGATTTCCCAGACGGGCAGGAAACGCCTCACCCTGCCGCTTACTACCAGCGGCCGCCTACCCGTGGCCCGCCTGCTATTGCCTGATCAAAGGGCCTGATCGAAGGCAATCGTTGCCGCTTTCTATCAGCGGCACATCGGCGCGTATGCGCCGTTAGCAGGAGTTTTCAAATGAATATTGGTATTCGACGCATCACTTGCGTGATGGGTCTCATGCTTTGGTGCGTGTCGGCTTCAGCCGCGCCGGACGTCAACCCGTCGCCAGCACCGCTTACTTTTTCCGATGCAATCTCACGGGCCCTGGAACGCAATCCGAGCCTGAGCGTTTTCGCATACAGGCAGCGCGCGCTCGGTGGTCGCCGCGATACGGCCGCGCTAAGGCCCGCGCCCGAGTTGCAGTTCGAGCTACAGGACTTCGGCGGCACAGGCAGTGCGAGAGGCTTTGATCGCGCGGAAGCGACCTTGGCGCTTTCGCAGGTAATCGAACTTGGCGGTAAACGCGATGCCCGAGTCGGCGTTGTGGATGCGCGCCAGCGAGCGGTTGCGATTCAAGAGAAAGCGCAGGAGCTCGACGTTTTGGCCTCGGTCGCGCGTCGCTTCTACGCGGTCGCGGCAGCGGATGAACGCCTAGCGGTCGCCAAGCGTGCGTCCGAGCTTGCTCGCGACGCTCTGAGGGGCGTGAATCGACGTGTCAATGCGGCGCGCGCGCCGCGTGCTGAAGCCGCGCGCGCCAAAGCGGCACTGGCACGTGCGCAGCTGAATCGGGCCGACGCCGAGCGTGAGTTAGAAACCGCCCTGTTACGACTCGCTGCGCTCTGGAACATGCCGAAGCCGGACTTCGAGACCATTCGTTCCGATCTCTACGCGGTAGGCGCACCCGGCGAGTTCGATGTATTGGCAGAGCGTATCGAGGCCAATCCGGACTTCCTACAGTTCACGGCGGAAAGTCGCATACGCCAGGCCGAGTTGCGTCTTGCTCAGTCGCAAACCCACAGCAACATCAGTCTGCGCGCTGGTGTAAAGCGCTTGGAGGATACCAGCGATACCGCGTTGGTCTTCGGCGCAAGTGTGCCGCTGTTTTCGCCCAGTCGTGCCGAGGGTGCCATCGCTGAAGCTGAAGCTCGTGGCGAAGCCGTGGGCGCGGAGCGACGCGCCATGCTGTTGGATACGCGGGCGCGACTGTTCTCGCTTTATCAGGCCCGGGCGCAAGCCATAGAAACAGTCCGCACCCTGCAAGACCAGATTATTCCGCAGCAGGAACAGGCACTGAGCGAAATTCGGCGAGGGTACGACCGCGGACGCTACAGCTACCTCGAGCGCGTGACCGCCCGTCGTGAGCTCATCGATGCCGAACGCGCATTGATCGGTGCCGCCGAGCGCGCGCATCGCCTGCGTGCCGATATCGAAAGCCTGACCGCCGAGCCGCTGCCCGGCGGTGACGGTCGTATCGAATTCAATAGCAATATCCAATATCCGGAGTCGCCATGAACATCCGTTTTCCAGCGGTCCTGGTGGCCGCTCTGATTTTGAGCGCGTGTGACGCCACCCAATTCGGCACAGCCAAAGCCGCGTCAGAGGCCGAGGCGGAGTCTGATGCCACAGCGCCGGCCGAAGGGCCGCACGGGGGGCGTCTTCTCGAAGACGGCAACTTCGCGTTGGAGGTCACGATCTTCGAGGATAACGTGCCCCCCGAATTTCGAATCTATGCGTATCAGGGGGGCGAGCCGGTCGATCTAAAGCAAGTCGAGCTGGAAGTCGAGTTGGAACGCCTCGGTGGACGCGTAGACCGCTTCGACTTCAAACCGAAAAACGACTATCTGCTGGGTGACGGCGTCGTGACCGAACCCCACTCGTTTGAAGTCATGGTCGCGGCCGAATACGAAGGCAATACCTCCCGCTGGGAGTACAGCTCCTATGAAGGGCGGGTCAGCATCGGCGCTGAGGCCGCCAAACGAGCGGGGATCACCACAACCCTGGCCGGGCCTGGGACGATTCGAGAGACAGTGAAGCTGTACGGCAATATCGTGCCCGATCCGAGCCGCGTGCGGCGTGTCGCGGCCCGTTTTCCGGGCGTTGTTGTGGCCGTCGACAAGGCCGTGGGCGATACCGTCGCCAAAGGGGAGCGGCTGGCTTCAGTGGAGGCCAACGACAGCCTGCGGCGCTACGCGGTGACTTCGCCCATCGCCGGCGTCGTGACCGAGCGTCGTGTCGAACCCGGTGAAATGGCCGGCACCGAGCCCTTGCTTACGGTGGCCGACTACGACGAGGTCTGGGCCGAACTTCAGGTCTTTCCGGGGCACGCCCGAAGCGTACAGGTCGGCCAGGCAGCTGCGGTAAGCACAAACGGCGATTCACAGGCGAAAACCACGATAAGTTACCGCGCCCCACGAGCTTCGGGAGTAGGCCAGAGCACCGTCGCCCGCGCTGTGCTTGCCAATCGGCAAGGGCACTGGACCCCTGGACATTTTGTCCAAGCCACGGTCGAGATCACGGAACGCGAAGTGCCGATCGCGATCGAGCGTCGCGCGCTGCAAACCTTTCGTGACTGGGACGTGGTGTTCATCAAAGTGGGCGAGGCCTATCAGGTTCGGCCACTGGAACTCGGCGCCGGTGACGGCGAGTATGTCGAGGTCATCTCGGGGCTCAAGCCCGACGAGCGCTATGTGGTCGACAACAGCTATTTGATCAAGGCGGACATCGAGAAGTCCGGCGCGGTCCACGGCCATTAACCGGAGCCTCCGATGATTGATGCGATTCTCAAATTCGCGGTGGAACGCCGCTGGTTGGTGCTGTTTTTGGTACTGGCCGTGGCCGCCCTCGGCGTATGGAATTATCAGCGCCTGCCGATCGATGCGGTACCGGATATCACCAACGTACAGGTACAGGTAAATACCGAAGCGCCGGGCTATTCGCCGCTGGAGGCGGAACAGCGCATAACGTTTGTAGTGGAAACCGCGCTGGCCGGACTGCCCAATCTGGCCTATACCCGCTCGATTACGCGGTATGGCTTGTCGCAGGTTACGGCGATTTTCGAAGATGGCGCAGATCTCTATGCCGCCCGCAACCGGATCAATGAGAAGCTCGCCCAGATCAAGAGCCAGCTACCGCCCGAGCTGGAGCCCGAGATGGGGCCGATCGCGACCGGTCTAGGCGAAATCTTCATGTATACGGTGACTGCCGAACCAGGTGCGACGCAGCCCGACGGTAGTCCTTATGATGCGATGGCATTGCGTACGGTGCAGGACTGGATCATCCGTCCGCAGCTTGTCCAGGTCCCAGGTATTACCGAAGTCAACACGATCGGTGGCTATGAAAAACAGTTTCATGTCACCCCGGATCCGGCGAAGCTGCTGGCTTACAACCTGACATTCGACGACGTCGCCGAGGCCCTGCGACGCAACAACAGCAATCTTGGCGCCGGGTATATCGAAGAAAACGGTCGCCGGCTTCTGGTGCGCTCACCCGGGCAGGTCAAGGCGATCAGCGGGCTGGAAAAGATCGTGCTGGCTCAGCGCAATGCCGCTCCGGTGCACGTTACCGACGTCGCCGACGTCGCGATTGGCAAGCAGTTGCGCACTGGCGCGGCCACGCGTGACGGACGCGAAACGGTGCTCGGCACCGCGTTCATGCTCGTGGGCGAGAATTCACGGGAAGTCGCAGCGGCCACCGCCGACAGACTGCAGGACATTCAGGCGTCGCTGCCCGAAGGCGTCACGGCCGAAGCGGTCTACAACCGCACCACGCTGGTCGACAAGGCGGTGGTGACGGTACAAAAGAACCTGCTCGAAGGCGCACTGCTGGTGATCGCAATCCTGTTTTTGTTGCTGGGAAATGTCCGTGCAGCCTTGATCACGGCAGCGGTAATTCCGTTGGCGATGCTCGCAACGATAACCGGTATGGTCCGTACCGGCGTGTCTGCCAATCTGATGAGTCTGGGCGCGCTTGATTTCGGCCTGATCGTGGACGGTGCCGTCATCGTGGTGGAGAACGCGGTCCGGCGCCTGGCCGAGGCACAGCGCGCGCACGGCCGTGTCCTGCCAAGAGACAAACGACTGGCCGTGACCTACAGTGCGGCCAAGGAGGTCATCGGGCCCAGCCTGTTCGGCGTGGGGATCATCACCGCCGTCTATATCCCGATTTTCACCTTGACCGGGGTCGAGGGCAAGATGTTTCACCCGATGGCAGCCACCGTGGTCATGGCGTTGATCGCGGCCATGGTGCTGTCGTTGACTTTCGTTCCGGCCGCCATCGCGCTGACCATGAACGGCCGCGTGTCGGAGCATGAAAACTGGCTCATGCGGGCGGCCAAAGCTGGCTATGCGCCGCTGCTGCGCGGCGCCATGCTGCTGCGCTGGCCATTGATGGCGGTGGCGGTCGTGCTCGTGGCGGGCTCGGCCTGGCTCGCTACGAGCATGGGCAGTGAATTCGTGCCCCAGCTCGACGAGGGTGATATCGCCTTGCATGCGCTGCGTATCCCGGGGACCGGCCTCGAGCAGGCACTGACCATGCAGGAAGAACTCGAGGATCGGCTGCGCGAATTTCCGGAAGTCAAACTGGTCTTCGCCAAGGTCGGTACACCCGAGATCGCGACCGATGCCGTGGCGCCCGCCGTGGCCGACAACTTCGTGATCATGAAGCCCCGTGAAGAATGGCCGAACCCGGATAAACCCAAGGCGGAACTGGTGGACGAAATCGTTGCTGCGGTATCTGAACTGCCCGGCAACAAATACGAGTTCACCCAGCCGATCGAGATGCGCTTCAACGAGCTGCTGTCCGGCGTACGCGCGGACTTGGCGGTGAAGGTATTTGGAGACGATCTCGATATCTTGCTGCAAAGCGCGAACGAGGTTCGTGGCGTGTTAAGCGATATTGAAGGTGCACAAGATATCGCTGTCGAACAGATTACCGGCCTGCCGGTGTTATCGGTCGAGCCGGATCGAACCGCACTGGCCCGCTACGGCCTCAACGTGTCTGATATTCAGGAATTGGTTGCGGCCGGCGTTGGTGGGCAGCAGGCGGGCCTGATTTACGATGGCGATCGGCGCTTCGCCGTCATGGTTCGCCTGCCGGAATCTTTACGTCAACGCCCGGATGAATGGCAGACGCTGCCGGTGCCGCTACCCGATGGCGGCTATGTCCCTCTGGCGGAAGTGGCCGATATCGAACGCGCGCCCCAGCCCAATCAGATTAGCCGCGAAAACGGTAAACGCCGGGTTGTGGTGACTGCCAATATGCGCGGCCGTGACCTAGGCTCGTTTGTAGCAGAGGCTCGTCGTAAAGTGGCGCAAGAAGTCGATCTGCCGACCGGCTACTGGGTGGAGTATGGGGGCACCTTCGAGCAGCTTGAATCCGCGAGCCAGCGGCTGACCATTGTCGTACCCGTCACTCTCGTATTGATCCTCGCATTACTGCTAATGGCCTTCGGGTCACTCAAGGACGCCTTGGTCATCTTCAGCGGCGTACCGTTAGCGTTGACCGGCGGGATCCTGCTGTTGTGGCTGCGTGGCATGCCGTTGTCGATCTCGGCTGGCGTGGGCTTTATTGCCTTGTCCGGCATTGCTGTGCTAAATGGCCTCGTCATGGTGTCGTTCATCCGCAGCCTCCGTCATGACGGCCACACACTAGACAACGCGATCACCGAGGGCGCACTCACGCGCCTGCGACCAGTGCTTATGACCGCATTGGTGGCCAGCGTAGGATTCGTGCCGATGGCTCTGAACGTCGGTACAGGCGCTGAAGTCCAGCGGCCGCTGGCTACCGTGGTCATTGGCGGAATTGTGTCGTCGACGCTACTGACATTGCTGGTCCTGCCGGCCTTGTATCGGCTGGTGCACGGCCGAGAGGCCGCAGCTGCATCTCAAACGTGAATAGACGGTAAGAGGAACCTATCGGTGACAATCTCGATGAGTGAAATTTTGTCTACTTTTTAGGTTCGTCAATTGGAAAATGGTTAGGAAAGCGCCCGAGCGAAAGGCGCAGCGCAGTGCGGCGGTGGCATAGCCTGCCGTCGCCGCACTCAGCGTATAAGCATCCATAGACGCCCGTCCCGTACGCGCTAGACGTTTGTTCATGTGCCTGCTTTCGATTCAAGCAAGCCGGATCATCGGGTATGTACTCATGTCTCTTTGCGCCATTCCGAACACAGCGCGAGTCCAGGCAAGAACTCGACGGAACGCTGTTGTCGTACCTGTTCCGGCTTGGCTGGGAGCACATCAATCTCACCGGAAATTATGTCCGGCAGCAGGATGAGTGAGTGAGCGCGGCCGTTTCCGGCAGCGACGCACTCCGCGGGGCCTTAGCCCACGATTTTTTCCCTTTCGTGACTTGGCTCCGACGAGAAGGGGAAGCGGGAGCAGAGCTACGCGAAAGCAGTTGCGTGGTACGAGAAGGCAGCGAACTGCAGCAATGGATCGCCGGCTGCGATGTTCAATTTCGGCACGTTTTACGCCCGCGGTGCAGGGGGAGCGGGGAGAACAGCCCGGAAAATCGACCCTATTGTATTTATTGGAGTACTCGAGGGGCTACGAATATGCCGTGCAGGGGCCCGGCCGAGAACGTTTGCCAGATGGCTTCCGTCAGAGTGACGGCAGCGGTCGTGAGCATGCGCAGCGGGCCAGGCACGGGCCGAGAGGTCGTCGCGGGCTGGCGTTGATAACAGTGTGGCGCAAGCTCGGCGATGTTTGGGCGCGCAGCACGCCAGACCTCCGCCGTCGCACACTGTAACCCTCGTAAGCTGCACTCGCGCGTTCAGAGCGATGAACCCATAGTCGTTGGAGCGTACGGGATAGAACCCGCCTAATTTGGCGATTCCTTAGTTTTCCCAGATAACCTTGGGTCACGTAAGACAGTTCTATTCACGTTAGCTCGAATTGAAGCGGTCGCTCGCCTTGGCAAATCCGATACGAAACACCGCATAGCTCACGAACCAGCACAGGCCCGCGCTGACCATGTCGTGTGACAGGAAATGCGCGCCGCGCAGCTCCTGTGCGAGACCGTAGGTGATGCCAACCACGATACCGGGTGCCAGCCACCAGATCGCCCGGCCCAGCGGGTATTGGCGGGCAAAGAAGAACAGTGCGAACAGACAATAGCCGCCGGCGGCATGGCCGGCCGGAAAGCAGCCGCCGACTTCGCCGGGATGCAGGGCATAGACCGCCGCGCCGGCCACATCGCCGCCATAGCGCGACAGATCCCAGGGGCAGGGCAGCGCAAGTATGTGCTTGCCGAGCGACACCAGCAGCAGGCTCGTGATCACGGCGATGCACAGACAGACGAGCCCGCGCCGATAGGGAAGCAGCCGCTGACTCCAACTGCTCACTGCGGTCAGCGCGAGCAGGCCCACGCCCCAGGCAATAGAGAACCGCTGGCCGTACTCGTGCAGCACCCGCGACGTCAGCCAGGCATAGCGCAGCTCCCAGTCACCGCCTTCCAGTCGGAACAGCAGGTCGGCCCAGTAGCGATCGAGATCGAGCCCCTGGGTGACCAACAAGCCAAGCACCAGCGCCAGCAACGGGCATACGAACAACGGGTCGTCCTGCCAGGGGCGCGGCGTCCAGGCGGGCTGACCGATGGCCGTTCGACGATCGGCGTGGGCGGGTTTGGACATGACGACGGATCCTTGAAGCGACTGACCCGCGAGAGCTTGGCCCGCCCAGTGTGCGGAAAACGTGGGTATCCCGTCACCACATCGTCGGAATGCACCTAAGTGATCCACATGACTGCAGAATTCACGAGGCAACGAAAAACAAACGCAATGCCAACGGCCACGCAACCTGCGCTGTCGATAATTCGGTACAACGTAAATACTAAAGCGTGCCGCTCCTTGTGGGGCGGCACGCACGAGGATCGAAGCGTTTGCTTAATCGCGACAGCCGTACGCCGCCGTCCCTGGCCGTGATCATCCCCTTCTACAACGAGCAGGACAGCGTTGCCGTGCTGCTTGCGGAGATTGATCGTGCGCTCGCCGGCCAGATCGACTACGAGCTGATCGCCGTGGACGACGGTTCGACCGACGATACGGCGTCCGTGCTGTCGCTCGCCGCCGGGCGTGTCGCCACGCTGCGGGTCGTGCGCTTGCCGCAAAACTGTGGTCAGAGCGCGGCGCTTGCCAACGGCATCCATGCCGCACGGGCGCCGCTGATCGCGACCCTCGACGGCGATGGCCAGAACCCGCCGGCTGATATCGCCCGACTGGTCGACGCCTATCGCGAGCAGGCACAGACAGGCCGCTGTCTCGTGGTCGGCTGGCGCCGGACGCGCATCGACAGCGCGCTGCGGCGGCTGTCGTCACGCGTGGCCAACAGTCTACGCGGCGCGTTGCTGGGCGACGGCTGTCCGGATACGGGCTGTGGTCTCAAGGTCTTCGCCCGCGATGATTTTCTTGCGCTGCCGCGCTTTCGGCATATGCATCGGTTCCTGCCCGCGTTGTTTGTGCGCGCCGGTGCGCAGGTGATCAGCGTGCCGGTGGCGCATCGGCCGCGGCGCGCGGGACGGTCGAAGTACGGCGTGGGCAATCGGCTCTGGGCCGGTTTACTGGATATGGCCGGCGTGTACTGGTTACAGCGGCGTGCCTGCCGTATCGATTACGAGGTGGATGATGTTTGACGCGCTACAGACCCAGGACATCGTGTGGATCGGGCTGGGGCTCGTCGGCCAGGCCCTGTTTTCGGCCCGGTTTCTGGTGCAGTGGATTGCCAGCGAACGCCGCCGCCAGAGCCATATTCCGGTCGCGTTCTGGTATCTGAGCATCGCCGGCGGGATCACCCTGCTCACCTACGCGATCTATCGCGCCGACCCGGTGTTCATTCTCGGGCAGAGCACGGGCGTGTTCATCTATGCGCGTAATCTCTATCTGATTCGCGCGGGGCGGGCCGAATCGTCGCCGGCCGGGACATGAGCGTGGGGATGCGATTGCCGGCTGGAGCGCCGTCGGCATGGATGGCAGTGGCCGTCATCGCGCTGCTCGCCCTGGCCGTGGCGGGCCGGGGCATGAGCGATATCCCGCTGGAAAGCCACGAGATCTATGTCGCCCAGACCGCCGAAAACATGCTCGAAAGTGGCGATTGGCTGGTGCCGCGCCTGAACGGCGAGTACCGGCTGACCAAGCCGCCGCTGAGCTACTGGCTGGTGGCCGGTGCGGCAACGCTTGCCGGTCAGGACCATGTCGGCGCCGGTATTGCACGTGCGCCGTCGGTATTCGCTGTGATCGGCGTGGCGTTGCTGGCGCTCTGGATCGGCACGCGCCTTTTCGATCCTCGAATCGGCCTGCTGGCCGGGCTGCTGTGCGTGGCCTCATTGGCGGCCTTCAAGTACGGCCACAACGCGCGGCCCGACATGCTCTATGCGTTCTGGACCACGGCCGTGCTCGCGGCCTGGGTCGGTACCCGCCAGGCCGGCGCGGCCCTGCAGGCACGATGGGCCTGGGCGCTCTGGCTGCTGGTTGGTCTCGCGACCCTGACCAAGGGGCCGCAGGCGCCGCTCATTCTGCTGCTCGGCCTGGGATTGCACGCGGTTCTGAGCGGTGAGCGCGCGGTCGATCTCTGGCGGCGACTGCGCCCCGTGCGCGGTCTGTTGATCGTGCTTGCACTGGTTGTGCCCTGGTATCTGCTGCTGCGCCAGGCGATCGGCGGCCAGACGCTGGGCGACTCGCAGCTTTCCGGCGCGTTGCTCACCATCGATCCGTTGCGGCTATTCACGCCGTTCTATTTACTGCGCGCACCGATGCTCTGGCTCCCTTGGGCGCTGCTGTTGCCGGCTGCGGCATTGATTGCCTGGCGCGATCGGCGCGGCGCGGCCGGGCTGCTCGCGTTCACGATCGTGTTCGCGATGCTGGCGTTTGCGCTCGGCCCGCAGTATCGCGAGATCTACATGCTGCCCTGGTTGGCGCCTGCGATGCTGTTGTTGGCGGCGGCGATCACGCGGGTCGCCTGGGCGCGGGTCTGTGTCGGGCTCGTGATCGCAGTGGTTGGCGTGGCGCTCGTCTGGCTGGTCTATGAAGCCGGGCTGTCTGCGCTGCTGGTGGCTGCAGCCGGGTTGTTGCTTGTCGGGGGTGCCGGATGGGCGCTGCGTCGACGCCGGACACCGGCTGCTGCAGCGCTGGTGGCGGGGGCCTTCGCCGTGGGGCTTTTCCAAGGTGGGGCGATGCCCACGCTTTGGAGCAGCGCGCGCTACGACGAGCTTATCTTCGTGAAAGTGTTATCGCGGCACGTCGAGCCGGAGATGCCGATCGTGGTCTGGGATATCGATGCGGCCCATTATTCTTATTACCTCGACCGCCCGGTGAAAGGTGCCGAGGCGCTCGATGCCGTCTGCGACTGGATTAGTCGACAAAACGCGGCGGTCCTGCTGATCTATCCACGGGAGCGACGGCGCGAACTGGCCGGGTGGCTGGCGTTCGAGCCGCTGCTGGCCGATAACAATTCCGAATTCTCAGCGACCCGTCTGCCGCCCGGCACGGCTTGCCGTGCTCCCCAGAACGCTGGAGCCTGACGTCATGTATATCCTGATTGTTGAAGACAACGACGATCTGGCAGCCAATATCGGCGAATACTGTGAAGAGCAGGGTGATATCGTCGACTATGCCGGCGATGGCCTGACCGGCCTGCATCTTGCGGTAGTCAATAACTACGATGTGCTGGTTCTGGATCTGAGCCTGCCCGGCCTCGACGGGCTATCGCTGTGCGAGCGGCTGCGCCTGGATGCCGGTAACAACGTGCCGATTCTGATGCTCACCGCCCGCGATACCCTGCGCGATCGCCTGACCGGCTTCGAAACCGGGGCCGACGACTATCTGACCAAGCCGTTCTCGTTGCAGGAGCTGCATATGCGGCTTACGGCGGTAGTGCGACGCGCGGCCGGGGCGACCGATCATCTGGTGGTTTCGGATCTGATCTTCGACCTGCGTACCCTGATCGTACGCCGCAGCGGGCGGCGGCTGACGCTGACCCCAACTGGGATGCGCATGCTGGAACTGCTCATGCGCGCATCGCCTGCCGTGGTCCGGACCACCACCGTAGAGCGCGCCATCTGGGGCGACGACCCGCCCGACAGCGAGGCCGCGCTGCGGGGCCATATCCACCAGCTGCGGGGCATCATCGACAAGCCGTTTCCGACCAAGCTACTCAAGACCGTGCACGGGATCGGCTACCGGCTGGCGGACGATGAGTCGCTCTAGGCTGCTGCCACGGCTGGGCCTGCGGCCGCGTTTTCTGCTGGCGATGCTGGCGCTGGTGTTCGTGCTGCTCGGCGGTTTTGTCTATGCGGTATCCGAATTCCTCGACGTGCTCGAGGACGACATGATCCACGGTGAGCTGTCGCGCGATATGGACCGGATAGCGGCCCTGTACGAGCGCGACCCGGCGCTGCTACAGATCACCGAGCCCGGGCTGCAGGTCTTTGTCGTGCCGCGCGGCGACACAGCGAGCCTGCCCCCATCGCTGGCGCATCTGCCGGACGGGCGCTCGCGCGAGATTGAGGTGCCGGACGCCGAGTACGAATATGGCGCCGCGCGGCTCGATATCGGCGACAAGAGCCTGTATGTCCTGCTCGATCTCACCCCGGTCGAGCGCCTGGAAAAAGAGCTAATCGGCGTGGCCTGGGTCGTCGGCCTCGGGGCGCTCTTTCTGGCCGTGACGCTGGCGCTGTGGCTGTCGCAGCTGGTGATGCGGCCGGTACGCGGGCTCGCAGAGCGTGTCTCTCAGGTGGTGCCGGGCAAGCAACGTCCGCAGCTGCATGTCGCCACCGGTGATCGCCAACTGGACGTGATTGTCGAGGCGTTCGACAGCGTGCTGGATCGCTTCGACGCGTTCGTCGCCCGCGAGCAGGCGTTTACCGAGGACGCCAGCCACGAACTGCGTACGCCGCTGGCCACTGCGATCAGTTCCATCGATCTGATGGCCGCCGACGACAGCCTCTCGACCAGGTCGCGCACCCGCCTGATGCGGGCGCGCTCGGCCACCGCGCGCATGCACGAGCTGATCGAGTCGCTGCTGCTGTTTGCCCGCGAAGAGTCCGACGAGCGTTGTTTTACGCCCGTCAGTCCGGTGGTGCGCGAAGCGGTTGCCATGCAGCAGGAGATGTTTGCCGGCGCCGCTCAGCCGTGTCCCGAGATCGTGTTCGACGCGCGCGGCGAAGCCGAGGTGTCGGCGCCGGCGAGCATGTTGTTGTCGGTGGTCAACAACCTGCTGCGCAACGCCATCGAGCATGGCGGCACGGCACGGATCGATATCGTGCTGGCTCGCGGCTGCCTGACGATTCGCGATCACGGTAAAGGCATCGCGCCGGCGGCCTTGTCGCGGCTGTTCGATCGACGTTTCCGCGGTGCTCACAGCCGGGGCCAGGGACTGGGTCTGTATCTGGTCAAGCGCATCAGTGAGCGCTTTGGCTGGACGGTCGATGTCAGCAGCACGCTCGGTACCGGCACCCGTTTCGATCTGCGTTTCCACTAGTCGGGCGTTTCAGGCACCGACCCGCCCAATCTAACGCAATACCCACGACAGCAGGACGGGCGGCACACGGCGCGCGCGCAAGGATTGGACTTCAAAGTCAATCAGCTCGCGAGCACGCTGCCCATGTCGTCGACCACGCCAGAATCCTCTTCACGCCTGCGTCGTTGTCTGCATGCGTTGCCGCGCCCGGAAAGCGGCACGGTCGGGCTGACGCTCACGGTGGCGGCGTTTCTGGCGATCTTTCTGAATACGGCGTTCTGGAAAGCGGTGATCGCGGCAGCCGATATCGGCATGGCACGCAACCTGGGTTTCGGTCTGGCCCTAGCGTCGGCGCTACTCGCCTTCTTCGTGCTGCTGGTATCGCTGTTCGCCCTGCGTTATCTGTTCAAGCCGGCGATTGTCGTGTTGTTGTTCATCGCCTCGCTCGCCAGTTATTTCATGAACGTCTACGGCGTGGTCATCGACGACACGATGATCCACAACGTGCTCGAAACAGACAGCCGTGAAGCGTCGGGTCTGCTCAGCGCACGGCTGATCGGCCATCTGTTGCTGACCGCATTCCTGCCGTCGCTTGTGGTCTTGGCATGGCGCATCCGCTATCGGCCATTCTGGCGCGAGCTGGGCATTCGCGCGCTCACCGTGACGCTCGCGGTCGGAGTGCTGGGCGTCAGCGCCTATGCGCACTACAAGGATTTTTCGCTGGTCCTGCGTCAGCACCGCGAACTGCGCTACCTGATCAATCCGACCTATCCGCTCTATGCCGCTATCGACACGGCGATGCAGACAGCCAAAGCGGCCAACACGCCGGTGGCGCCGCTCGGCCGTGATGCCCATCAGCAACGCCCGGTTGGAACGTCGCGCCGTGTCGTCGTGCTGGTGGTCGGCGAAACGGCGCGTGCCGCCAACTTCTCGCTCAACGGCTACGCGAGGGACACGAATCCACGGCTCGCGAAGCGCGATCTGATCAACTTCCCGGAATTCTCCTCCTGCGGCACGTCGACGTCGGTATCGGTGCCCTGCATGTTCTCGCGGCTCGATCGAGGCGATTACGACGAGTACGAGGCGCGCCATACCGAAGGCCTGCTCGATGTCCTCGCCCATGCCGGCGTGGAGGTGCTCTGGCGTGACAACAACTCCGGCTGCAAGGGCGTCTGTGCCCGTGTGCCCAGCGAGGATTTGTCCAACGCGGACGACCCCGCGTTGTGCGGCGACGGTGAATGCCACGACGAGATCCTGCTGCAGGGATTGCAGGACCGGATCGACGGCGCCAAGGGCGATCTGCTTGTGGTGCTGCACCAGCAGGGCAGTCATGGCCCGGAATACTACAAGCGCTATCCCGACCGCTTCGAGCGCTTCACGCCCGTGTGTTCAAGCAACCTGCCGCAGGACTGCGATCGGCAGGCGATCATCAACGCCTACGACAACACGATTGTCTATACCGACCACGTGCTCGACCAGATCATCGGCCTGCTGGAACAGGATGCGCGGCAGAACCAGGACGCCACCGCGTTGCTGTATCTCTCCGATCACGGCGAGTCGCTGGGCGAAAACGGGCTCTACCTGCACGGCTTTCCCTACGCGCTTGCACCGGCGGTACAGACCCACGTACCTGCATTGGCTTGGTTCTCGTCCGAGTTCGGCCTTGATCGCGGCTGCCTCACCCGGATTGCCGGCAATCCCTACTCACAAGACAATCTGTTTGATTCGGTCCTTGGATTGTTCCGTATTCAGACGCCGGTTTACGCGAGCGCCGGCGATATATTTAGTCAGTGCCGCGCCGCGAGCCCAGGGAATGGTCATGGGGTCCTAAAACAGTAGTGCCATTCAGCTATTTATAGTCCGTGCGCCGGCTCACCGCCATGACCTGTTTCACATCGATGGGCCGTAGGCGGTGATCGTCGATCACGCAACGCACCCGCACTTACAGGCTGGGCACGGTGAGTCGCGCGTTTTATATGTGGCTATTTCGGTAGCTTCGTACGTCTGAGGGATTTGAACACCCATCAGCGTCACCGAATGCTGGGAGGCTCGCCGCTGCAGAGTCCATGGGAAAGAACAGCAGCGCTAAGAGGGCGGAGGAGGAGGCGAGTCCCAGCACGGCGACCGCCGGCAGCGCTTAACCGAATTGTGAGACCCAGGACCAGCCGAGCATGCGTCAGACGTCGGTCTGAACAGGCGCGCCCAAGGTGCCAATGGTCATATTCGTGACCGCAATCGTGGTAACCGCGGCGCGCCCATGGCGACGTCGGACATCCGGGGATAGGCCCGCACGACCGCGAGCTTGAACCTGACGCCCACAGCGACGGGACCGAAGGCGAGGAGCGTCATCCATTGCCGGTTGTCGGTCGGGCGTGCGTCCAACCCACCGGTCGCTACCTGACCTTGGCGAAAATCAAGGTCGCCATGAAACTTGAATCCAATTCGGCGCGGCCGACAGCCATGTTCACGACTGCCTGGGTACCGCCGGCGGCGACAACATAGACGTCACGCCGCGAGTGTGGTGTTAGGGCCAAAGAATTCGTAGTGCAGATGATCCTCGGGCACATTGCGACGACGCAGCAGCGCGTGGATATGCGTGAGCATCGGGGTGGGGCCGCAGAAATAATAGTCGGCGTCAGGGCTCGTGACCATCTCGTCGAGCAGGTCGTCGTCGACAAAGCCAATACTGTCGTGCTGGTTCGCCATCCGGTCGGCGTCACCGGGCGCGCTGAAGCGCACATGGACGCGCAGGTTCGAATAGGCTTTCCGCAACGCGTCGAGTTCGTCCGCAAAGGCTTGAACAGCACTGTTGAGCGCCGCTTGGATAAAAACAATCGGGCGGCTGCCGTCTGATTGGTCCAGTGCTTCATGTAGCATCGAGATCAAGGGCGTGATGCCGACGCCGCCGGCTATGAACACCAACGGATTGACGGGATCGTCCGGCCTGTCGAGCGTAAATTCGCCGCAAGGCGGACTCAGCTCGACGCGATCGCCGACTCTGAGGTGGTCGTGCAGATAGTTTGAAAACACACCGTCGGGGGCATTTCCCTCAGCGTCCGATTCACGTTTGACACTGATTCGGTAATAGTTGCTGCCCGGCGGGTTAGACAAGCTGTAGTTCCGCATGACGGTCTCGCCGCCCTTGAGCGCCACACGGATGCTGATGTATTGCCCAGGCTTATGCGCCGCAAGTGGCTTGCCGTCGGTCGGCTTGAGATAAAGCGACGTGATGTTGTCGCTGCTTTGTTCTCGCCGGTCGACGAGAAACGGTTTGAATCCCTGCCAGCCATATTGCGTTTGCTGATCGCGATAAATCTGTGCCTCACGCGTGATGAAGATATCAGCCAGCACTCTATAGGCGGCTGCCCAAGCGTTGATGACCTCATCGGTCGCGGCCTCGCCCAGAACCTCGCGAATCGAGGCGAGGAGATTGTCGCCCACGATCGGATAGTGCTCCGGTTTGATACTCAGGGACGCGTGCTTCTGCGCGATCAACTCGACCGCATCAGAGAGCACCGCGGGATCGTCGATATGCTGCGCGTAGGCAAGTATTGCCCCGGCCAGAGCGCGCTGCTGGCCGCCCGAGCGCTGGTGTGCTGGATTGAAGTACGCCTGCACCTCGGGATTGACCCGAAACATCCGAGCGTAGAAGTGACGTGTCAGCGTCTCACCGTGCGCCTGCAATATAGGCACCGTCTGCTTGACGATCATTTTCTGGGAGTCTGTCAGCACGGCTTTCTCCAAACAAGTAAGTGACATACCGAATTATAATTGGTATGTTAATTACCTAATTAAATATGTCAAGCACACATGCAACTGACCACCCACACTGATTACTCGCTTCGATTGCTCATCTATCTGGCGGTCCGAGACGAGGATATGCCGGCCACTGTTCAGGCAGCCGCCGATCGCTATGGGATTTCGGCGAACCATATGGCGAAAGTGGCGCAAACGCTGGTCCAGTACGGCTATATCCACAGCCAGCGCGGTCGAGGTGGCGGTCTACGGCTCGCCACACCGGCGAGTCAGATCAATATCGGGGCCGTGGTTCGTCGCACCGAAAACCTCAGGCTGCTCGAGTGCTTTGGCCCGAACTCAACCTGTCCAATCGATCCTGCCTGCAGCCTGAAAAAGATATTGGGGCGTGCGCAGGCCGCGTTTCTCGAGGAGCTGGATGGTTATTCGCTCGAGGCGTTGGTGACTAACGACGACGAATTGCGTGGGCTGCTCGCTCGCGCTTCGTGAGTGGGTAACCACCTGATCGCATATACACAAGGAGAAAGCGACATGACACAAACAGCCGGCCAAAAACGTAAGGCGCTGACCCCTGATGCGGAGCAGGCATGGCGTGCTTTTAGCAAGACGGTATTCACTGCCGGTGAACTGGACGTCAAAACCAAGCAATTGATCGCGGTGGCTGTGGCGCATGTCACTCAGTGTCCACATTGTATCGACGGGCACGTGCCGGCCGCTAAGCGTGCCGGCGCGACGCCTGGTCAGGTGATGGAGGCGATCTGGGTCGCTGCGGAGATGCGTGCCGGCGGCGCCGTCGCGCATTCGCAACGTGCGCTTGAGATTTATGCCGATACGTCAGGCGGTGAATAGATGCGTGGCGTTTTGACTGATCTGTTGGGGATTGAATACCCGATCCTGCTGGCACCCATGGGCAATGTCTCAGGTGGTGCACTGGCTGCTGCGGTGAGCAACGCCGGTGGTCTCGGCTTGATTGGCGCGGGCTACGGCGATGCGGACTGGTTGGACCGTGAATTTCAGAACGCGGGCGAGGCGCGGATCGGGGTCGGCTTCATCACCTGGGCTCTAGAGCGCAATCCCACGCTGCTCGACCAAGCTCTCGAATACGAGCCTGAGGCCGTCATGTTTTCCTTCGGCGATTACCTGCCGTTTCTGGCCAAGGTGCGGGATGCGGGTGCCAAGGTGATCTGTCAGGTGCAGACACGCCTGCAAGCGAGAGAGGCCGCGGCCGCGGGTGTGGATCTAATTGTGGCTCAGGGCACGGAGGGTGGCGGTCATGGTGGCACGCGTGCCACGTTGAGCCTCGTGCCCGCGGTGGTGGATGCCGTTGCCCCGACGCCGGTGATAGCAGCAGGTGGGATCGCCGATGGTCGAGGCCTCGCTGCGGTTCACATGCTGGGGGCGGCGGGCGCCCTGATCGGGACGCGATTTTTCGCCAGCGAGGGAGCGCTGGGATCTGCCAACGCAAAGCGCTTCATTCTGGAGAGTCGTGGCGACAGCACCTTGCGCACGCGCGTATTTGATATCGTGCGGGATTATCCTTGGCCGACGCACATTACCGGCCGAGTGCCCATGAATCGATTTTGCGCCCAGTGGCACGGACATGAGGAAGGTCTTTCCGCTGACCTGGCGCGACAGCAGGTTATTTATCGTCGGGCTGAACAGGCGGCCGATACGGATACGGCTGTCGTTTTCGCGGGTGAGGCGGTCGATCTAATCGATACGGTCGAGCCGGCCGCGCACATTGTCACGCGGGTTGCGCGCGAGGCCGACGCGTTGATGGGTGCTTGATCATTATTCAAACAGTCAGTTAAGGACATTGCCATGAGTGAGCGACTCAAGGTCGGTGATCACGTGCGTTGGAACTCCGAGGCTGGCTACGTCAGCGGTCGCATCACCAAGGTTCATACGCAGGATTTCGATTACAAGGGCCATAAGCGGCGCGCGTCACCTACAGCGCCCCAATACGAAATCGAAAGTGACAAGACAGACCATATTGCGGCGCATAAGGAATCTGCGTTGACGTTGATTGAGTGAGGGAGTGTCGAGCGCTATCTTTTATACGGTCGGACACTCCACGCGTTCGCAGGATGAGTTGATTACCTTGTTGCGCGAAGCCGAGGTCGGGCACGTGGTTGATGTGCGAGCGATGCCGCGTTCACGCACCAATCCTCAGTTCAATCGCGATGCCTTTGCGGACAGACTCGAAACGTTCGGGATCGGCTATAGCCACTGTGTCGCCCTGGCGGGGCTGCGTAGTCGATCAGAGACGATCGCAGCGGAGGTCAACGGCTACTGGCGCAATCGCAGTTTCCATAACTACGCGGATTACGCGTTGAGCCAGTCGTTCCAGAGCGCACTGGACGCACTGGTCGATCTGGGTCGACGAATGGTCTGCGCCGTCATGTGCGCTGAGGCCGTATGGTGGCGCTGTCACCGGCGCCTCATCGCCGACCATCTGCTCCATCGCGGCGAGCGCGTCTATCACTTGATGGGCAAGGGCCGTATTCAGCCAGCCTCGATGACGCCAGCGGCGCGCTCAGCCGCACAGGGATTGTTGGTCTATCCCGCCACGGAATGAGGCATCGAGCGCTAGGCCCGGACCGCCTATGAATGGTCCTCTCTTTTGTTTTCAGGCCGTAGTCGGATCAGAAGACGCGCGTTGACGATTGTTCCGGCCAGCCGGTTTATTTATTCTGCTCGTCGAGGCCACGACCTCGCCCATCCATGGGTTGCGACTGACCTGGACCACCCCGGTCCCGCAGGAGAGCCTCGTGTCTTGGATCATTCTGTTCGCCGCCGGCTTGCTGGAGATCGTCTGGGCCTTCTCCATGAAGTAACCCGCCGGATTTTTCACGTCTCGGCCCGACACTCACGACGATAACCGCAATGATTGCCAGCTTCGCGTTGCTGGGTATCGCGATGCGCGCGCTGCCATTGGGCACGGCTTATGTGGTGTGGCCCGGGATCGGTGCGGAGGGTACTTTCGTCGTGGGTGTGCTGGTGCTGGGCGAGTCCGCTAGCGCCCTGTGCATTATCGCGGTGATCCTGATTTTGGCCGGGCTCGTTTTGATGAAGGTGTCTTCCGACAGCTGATCAGTTGAGCCGATCAGCGTGACGTTTTTAATCCCAGGCAATTAGCGTCTCGCGACTCGATCGTTCCACTCAAATCGAGTCGCCTTATTGCGCTGATTGCCCCTTCCAGGGCCCTTCGCCACAAAGCCCCGAAATCGATGCGTCCTCGTAACCAGCCAAGGTGGCTTCAATACAGGCATCGCGCACACGGGCAGCTATTGCTAGTTCCTCATCAGGGCTCACGATTCTTTCGCGGTGTTGATCCGTGGCTTAACGATATCGCGCTTCGGGTTGATCGCGCACCTCAAGCACGCGCAGCTTTAGCGTGTTGCCGCCGGGCACCTGCCACTGGATCATCTGGTCGACGGCCAAGCCGACCAGGGCGCTGCCGACAGGCGCCAAGGTGGAGAGTTTGCCGGGACTACCGTCCATATCCTTGGGATATACGAGTGTCAATTCGAACCGTTTGCCGGAGTCGACATTTTCGAACGCAATAGTCGAATTCATCGTGACGACGTCCTGCGGGATGTCGGGTGAAACAACGACATGGGCGCGCTCGAGTTCGGCACGGAGCTCGCGAATGCCGGGTACGTTATCACCGGCTTTTTTGAGCAGCGCGTCGATACGCTCGTAGTCGGTCTAGGTAACGGCCTGTCCTGCCAAAGACCCCACGGCGCGGCCATTCGGAATGTGATTGGCCCTTCGGCGCCGAAGGGACCACCGTACCTTAGGTTGAGCGCGACTTGGCGTCGTGTTGGTGTGCTATCGCTATGAGCCCCATGCACACAATGCAGCTACGAGATTAATGAGTTGACGGTCGATAAGTCTCATTTGCCTCGTGGCGATGCAGGGCGAATATGTGGTTGATATGGACACGGCGTGCCTTATTGGGTTGATTGCAATGCTCCGTTCGAACCATCGCTTCGAGGAAGTGGGCGTAAGCTGCAATGTCCGCACGAAAATGCATACCCGCTTGTGTGACATTAGATCATTCGTGAACGAGGTGTAGCTTTATGGGTAAGTCGGTTCTTTATCTACTTAAATGCTTGGATATTGATGCATTTACAATTGGAACCAGCAGCAATGTGGCGCAACCGGTGCGAACATTGCCGCAAAAAATCGACCTCGATCGTAGCCTCCAGATTCCACTCGAAGGCGAGGGTGCGCGCAAGGTCAAAAGCTTCTCGCAACATCTGTTTCGCAGGCACAGGTACACGATGCCCCGCGGCGACGGGTACACAGAGTGGTTCGATACAGAGGCGTGGGATCCGTTGCTCGATTTTATCGCTTCACAGGCAGCCAGGCTTGGCGCAGGGAAACCAGAGGCGATCAGTCTGCCAGCGCCTGACGCGCCAACTCAGGAAACTGAAGCCCAGCGCTTAGCAAAGCGGCGTGAGGTGAAGCGAATACAGAGCGTCTCGATCCGCTCGACGAACGAGTGTGCGGTGCTCATCGCGCAGTGCCTGGAAACGCTTTTTGAGCGTGACGTGAGATATGCGATTGACTTTTTCGAGGGCGCTCGGGACCGTTCGTCGCGGATCTACCTGCTGGGCCGTGTAAGAGAAATAAAGCGGTGTTGGTCGTTCTATATGACAGCGTCACATGCGCAGGTAATCGTTCTGCAGCGAAGCGAAATGCAGGGCCATCTGGTGGGTCGTGGCGCGACCTTAAATATTGGGACTCGTAGAGGGGCCATGATCTTGGATCTGCAGCATGTTTCGCGCGGTATGCCGGAATGGGTTCAAGATATTCAGTGGCCGATTGAAACTCTCCTAGTGAGTAGGAGGGCAACGACGGCTCGTGCTGCGCGTGTAGCGGACCGACTTAAACGTGCGATCGAGAGCTACTGCTGGACCTGCCCCGGTTCGTTAGACACTCCAGGCCTATGACTGGAGTTGTCCGGGGCCGTTAGACACTTCTGGCGCATGAGTTGAGCATAGAAGGAAGATTAATGAGCAGTCAGCGATATACCCTGGAATTCAAGGACGACGCGGCGCGGCAGGTTCTGGGCTGTGGCTATCCAGTCGCCGATGTGGCCGAGCGTCTTGGCTCATAGCCTGTACAAGTGGGTAATGACGGTGAAGCCGGACAATAGCGAGCAGCGAGCTAACGAGCTGGTCGAGGCCAAAAGCGAGATCGTTAAGCTGCGCGCACGGTTGCGCCGCACCGAAGAGGAGCGCGATATCCTAAAAAAAAGGCCGCGAGGCACTTCGCTCAACAGCCGGAGTGAAGTACCAGCTCATCAACGATCATCGCGCCGTGTTCAAGACCGCCATGATGTGTCGTGTGCTGCGCGCTTCGCACAGCGGCTTCTATGCGTGGTGGCATAAACCGTTGTCAGATCGTGTGATCGAAGGCCGGCGTGTACCCGCTCTGATTCGCGACTCGTACGCGGCCAGCAGTGGTGTGCACAGCGAACTGCGCGTCTACGCCGATCTTCAGGAAGCAGGCGAGACCTGTGGAAAGCACCGCGTCGCACGGATTATGCGAGAGAATCGAATCAAGGCGTTACGTGGCTATAAGGCGCCACGGCATATCGTTGGCCAGCCTTCGATCATCGCGCCGAACCGACTGAACCGCGAGTTCACTGTTGCTCCGCCGGATCAGGCCTGACTGACCGACATCACCTTTATCCGGACCTCGTAAGGCTGGCTCTATCTCGCCGTGGTCGTCGATCTCTATGCCCGCAAGGTCGTCGGCTGGTCGAGGAAGCCCACGTTAGGCCGCGAGGTCGTGCTCGATGCGTTGTTAATGGCGGTTTGGCGACGCAAAGGCGCCCGTCGGGTGCTCTTACACTTCGACCAGGGCATCCAGTTCGGCAGCGACGAATGGGGCCGCTTAGCGCCGCCCATAATCTCGAATCTAGCATAAGCGACGCGGTAACCGTTGGGTAACGCCGTGGTCGAATCATTCTTTTCGCGCCTGAAGAAATAACGGATAAAGAAACGCGTCTACAAGACCCGCGATCTGGCCCAGGCCGCCATCCTCGATGACATCGAAGCGTTCTACAATCGCACCCGTCGCCATAGCCATCTCGGCGGGACCAGTCCTGAGGCCTTTGAACAGGCCTCTTCGTGAGGGTCACGAGTGTCTACGGAACGGGGTAAGTCCAAAAAAAGCTGGTTAGGAGTTGCAAGAGTGGGTCGGTGCGAGCGTGTGTCGTCGTACTAAATGGGTAACCCGGGATAAAACGCAGAATCATCCACGTGCTTCAGATGCGTCACTCATGATTTGGGCCGCAACCTCTGAAAATTCTGTGTAGTGGTCGCTCATTTCGTCTGATACGTGCCCGATGATTTGCTTGCGAAGTTTTCGAGGCACGCGTTTTTCGACCATCCAAGAGTTGGCTTCATAACGGAATGAGTGGAAGGTGACCTCGTTCGAGATTTTCGATTTGCGACGTATGCGCTCAAAGGCCTGCGTAATTGAATCGGCACGAATCCCGCCAAATACATATTCGGTGCAGCCCAAGTCTGTACTGACTTCCTCATAGAGCCGCACGAGCTGCGGCCACATATAAAAACGGCGCGGCTGCGTCTTTGCCAAGGGCACGGTGAGGATAGGCGGTTCGTTTTCAAAGTTGATGTCTTGGTGCCTTAGGCGCGCTATTTCTGCGCGCCGCATGCCACATTCCTCGGCCCACCGCATTGCCCAGTAGGCAAGTGCGCGGCGCGCCTCCTGTGCCGCGGAGTACAGCGCGCATTTTTCTGCGGGTGTCGGCCGCCGGCGTCGTTTGGGATCGCGTTTGATGCGGTGTCCTGCTGCAGGGTTGCGCCGTGATGACTGCGTACGTTCTAGGCCTAGGTCGATGGCTTGCTTGAGGATGTTCAGTCGTTTGCGAATCGTGCCCGCTGGACATCCCGCGGCTCGACTCTTCGTGATCCATTCCTTGATGTCGTTCCGAAAGACATCGCTGATTGAGCGCCGCGCGAGCGGTTGCTTGCGCCAGTACGCGACGATCGGCGCCTGGCAGGCTTTCCACGTCAGTGTCGACACGTGGCGGGGCGCTGCAGTGGAATAAAGGTCGAGCGCGTGGCCTACAATGAATAGATGAGGGAGTTCAGCGCGCGCACCTCGTTGCGCGAGCGCGGGCGCATTCTCAGCAAGGACTGCTCGGCCTTCGGTTTGCGCAAGCCAGCTTTTGGCCTCAGCTTTCTCATGGAAGCTACGACTGCGTGTGCGTCCATGAATCCGAGTCTGGGCGACCCAATTTTTCTGGCTTTTGCGCTGATTGTCGCCGGTGCGCTTGTATATCGTTCCCACGTGAACTCCTGCTCGGTTAAGGGCAGGTAACGGTGGGGAGTCAGCGGACAGAAATGGCCTTCGTGCAACCAGATTGCAACCAGCGGCAACCACCGCTGAAGAGCGGTTTGGATTGCGGCGAAAAAAGCCCGGGATATCAAAACACTAGATGGTCGGGGTAGCAGGATTTGAACCTACGACCTCCACCTCCCGAAGATGGCGCTCTACCAAGCTGAGCTATACCCCGATCTAGTGTCTGCGCTGGGCCGAGAACTCGGCCAGCTCGACGAGCCCTTCCTTGGCGGGAGAGTCGTCGAAAGCGTCGAGTGCGGCGATGGCCTTGTGGGCCTCCTCCTCGGCGCGGCGGCAAGTGTATTCCATCGCATTCGTGGATTCAATCGCTTTTAAGATGGAATCGAGTGCATCGAGGTCGGCTTCGCGTACCGCGGTACGAATCGATGCGGCCTCGTCGCCTTCAAGACAGGCCAAGGCCCGGATCAGCGGCAGGGTGGCCTTGCCTTCGGCGAGGTCGTCGCCGAGGTTCTTCCCGTAATTTCCATCGCCGCGGCCGTAGTCGAGTGCGTCGTCGATGACCTGGAATGCAATACCCAGATGGCGGCCGTAGTCGGCCATTGCCTGCTGTTGGATTTCATTGCAGCCGCCAAGCTGTGCAGCGAGCTGGCAGCCGGCCGAGAACAGGCTGGCCGTCTTGCGATCGACCACTTCGAGATAATCCGCTTCCGCCAGATCAGGGTTGTGGGCATGCATGAGCTGCAACACCTCACCCTCGGCGATCCGGTTGGTGGCATCGGCCAGCACGCGCATCACGTCGAAGGAATCGAGCTCGATCATCATCTGGAACGCGCGCGAATAGAGAAAATCGCCCGTGAGTACGCTCGCGTCATTGCCCCATACGGTGTTTGCCGTTTGCTGGCCGCGACGCATGGTCGATTCGTCCACTACGTCATCATGCAGCAGGGTGGCGGTATGGATGAACTCGATGATGGCGGCCAGCAGGTGATGCTGCTCGCCCGCGCCACCGCTCGCGCGCGCGGCCAATAATACGAGTGCCGGCCGCAAGCGCTTGCCACCACTGCCTATTATGTACTCGCCGAGCGTGTTGATGAGAATGACGTCGGAATTCAGGCGCGCACGGATGAGTGCATCGACTGCGCGCATTTCATCATCGACCGGCTTCAGTAGCGGCTGGATACTCATGAGGTGCAGACCGGGAAAACAGCGGCAAACTTAGGCGCGCGCTTGTTTCCTGTCAAGATTGCCGGAAAGCGCATTCCGTCGTTGACCCTGTGCGGCTGAGAACGTATCATTCGCGCTCTTTAAACGGGCACGAGCCCTTGTTTTCACGCGATGTGGAGTTGTCATGCACGCGGTTATACGCACCGGCGGTAAGCAGTACAGAGTTGCAGAAGGCGATATTCTGCGCGTCGAGAAGCTGGATGTGGAAGCCGGCAGCACCATCGATCTCGATGATGTGCTTCTAATCTCGGACGGCGATGATGTCCAGGTTGGAACCCCCGTGCTGGAAGGCAAGGCGGTCTCGGCTGAAGTGATGGCGCATGCGCGCGCCGACAAGATCCAGGTGATCAAGTTCAAGCGCCGCAAGAAGTACCGTCGTAGCTACGGTCATCGCCAGCATTACACCCAGCTCAAGATCAAGTCGATTCCGGGCGCCTGAGCGCCGACGACTCGATAACACGGCTGAAATACAGGCTAGAGGAAATCACTCATGGCACATAAGAAAGCAGGCGGCAGTACACGTAACGGTCGCGATTCCGAATCTAAGCGCCTTGGCGTCAAGAAGTTCGGCGGCCAGACGGTCAAGGCCGGCAACATCATCGTGCGCCAGCGCGGCAACAGCTTCCATGCCGGTACGAACGTCGGCACCGGTCGCGACTACACGCTCTATGCGCACGCCGATGGCGTGGTCAGCTTTGGCGTGAAGGGCCCGCGCAACCGCAAGTACGTCTCGATAGAAGCTGTCGAGTAACGTACCGCGCGTATGTGCTAAAAGGCCTCGCCGAGCGCGGGGCTTTTTTTTGTCTGTAACAATGCCCGAGTCGCCGACCGTGGCCTGGTGACGCTGCCGAGAGAGAGCAACTCATGAAATTCGTTGACGAAGCCAATCTGCGTGTCGAAGCGGGTGACGGTGGTCACGGCAGCCTGAGCTTCCGGCGCGAGAAATACGTTCCGCACGGCGGTCCGGACGGCGGCGATGGTGGCGACGGCGGGTCGGTCTATCTGGTTGCAGACCACAATCTGAATACGCTCTACGACTACCGCGTGAGCCGGGTCTTCAAGGCAGAACGCGGCGGCAATGGTGCGGGCAAGAACCGCACGGGCTCGAAGGGTTCGGAGCGGCATCTTCCCGTGCCGATTGGCACGCTTTGCTACGCTCGCGAGACCGGCGAGTTGATCGGCGACCTCACGCACGATGGCGATAAGCTGCTCGTGGCCCAGGGCGGTTTTCACGGCCTGGGCAACGCCCGTTTCAAGTCCAGCACCAATCAGGCGCCGCGCAAGACGACTGACGGCACGCCCGGCGAGATTCGCGAGCTGCATCTTGAACTCAAGCTTCTGGCCGACGTGGGGCTTGTGGGTATGCCGAACGCTGGCAAGTCCACGTTATTGGCTGGCGTGTCGGGCGCGCGCCCGCGAATTGCGAATTACCCGTTCACAACGCTCAATCCCCAGGTCGGCGTGGTAAGTGTGGGGGCGCTACGTAGCTTCACGCTCGTCGACCTGCCGGGCCTGATTGAAGGGGCGGCTGAAGGCGTAGGGCTCGGGCATCGCTTCCTGCGTCATATTCAGCGCACCCGCTTGTTGTTCCATGTGGTCGACCTGCTCGATTTTGACAGCGGCGACGTGGTCGAGAACGTGCGTATGATCGCCGACGAGCTGGTGCGGTTCAGCCCGCAGCTTGGCGAGCGCCCACGCTGGCTCGTGCTCAACAAGACCGAGGTGCTCGATCCTGAAGAAGTGGAGGAGCTGCGCGACAAGATCGTCGCGGCACTCGAGTGGGACGGCCCCGTGTACACGGTATCCGCCATCAAGCCCGATACGCTCAAACCGTTGCTGAGCGACGCCATGGATCATCTCGATGCCGAACGCGAGCGTGCCCAGGCAGCGGGTGAGTCCTACAACTCGCCCGCATTCGAAGACGAGGACGATGATTTCGACGCGTGACGACATGCCCGGTGCGCGGCGCTGGGTAGTCAAGATCGGCAGTGCGCTGCTGACCGCCGATGGTCGGGGTCTGGATCGTGAGCGGTTGAAGGGCTGGGCGGCACAGGTCGCGGCGCTGCGCCAGTCGGGCTGCCAGGTGGTGCTGGTGTCCTCCGGCGCGGTCGCCGAGGGACTGGTTCGCCTGGGGTGGACATCCCGGCCTTCGAGCTTGAGCGCCGTCCAGGCCGCGGCCTCGGTAGGCCAGGCGGGGCTGGTCGAGGCCTATAGCCACTGTTTCGATGCCCATGGTCTGCGCACCGCACAGGTTCTGTTGACGCACGACGATGTGGCAGACCGTCGGCGTTATCTCAATGCGCGCAGCACGTTGATGACATTGCTCGGCATGGGCGTGATCCCGATTGTGAATGAGAATGACGCTATCGCGACCGACGAGATTCGTGTCGGAGATAACGACACGATGGCCGCGTTGACCGTCAATTTACTGGATGCCGATGGTCTGATCATTCTTACCGATCAGTCCGGCGTCTTTGATGCCGATCCGCGGCGCGTGCCGGGTGCGCAACGTATTGAACAATGCGATGCGCGCGATCCCTCCTTGCTCGAGGCGGCCGCAGGCACCGGTGGCGCGCTGGGGCGGGGTGGCATGAGGACAAAGGTACTCGCCGCGCGGCAGGCTGCGGACTCGGGCGCTGCCACCGTCATAGCGGACGGCCTCGCGCCAGACGTATTGGCGCGAATCACGCGCGGTGAATCGATCGGTACGCTACTCACGCCAGGCCGCGGTGAGCGCCGGGCAGCCCGCAAGAACTGGATTGCCGGCCAGCGCCGTGTGCGCGGTAGTGTGCGTATCGACGCCGGTGCGGCGCGCGTGCTGCGCACCGCGGGTCGTAGTCTGTTGCCTATCGGCATCACCCACGTCGATGGTGAATTCCGGCGGGGCGATCTCGTGGCCTGTATCAGCCCCGAAGGTGAAGAGATTGCGCAAGGCTTGGCCAATTACGATGCGCGCGAGATCCGTCAGATCGTCGGCGAGCCCAGCGAGCGTATCGAGGCCTTGTTGGGCTACGGCGGCGAGCCGGAGTTCATCCATCGCAATAATCTGGTGGTGTCGCGTAACGCCTGACCGCTCGATCGGGTGAATTCCAGGCACAAAAAAGCCCGCGCTAGGCGGGCTTTTTGCGTTGAGCCGGAGTAACCCCGGCTCAGCGTTCCGGCCGATCAGGCGCTGGCGAGCGACTTGATCTGGGCATTCAGGCGCGACTTGTGACGCGCAGCCTTGTTGCCGTGGATCTGGCCCTTGCCAGCCATGCGGTCGATGACCGGCACGGCAGCCTCGAAAGCCGCACGGGCGTCGGTTTCGCTGCCAGCGGCGATCGCTTTCTGCACTTTCTTGATGTGCGTGCGTACGAGCGAGCGCTGCGCAATGTTGCGTTCACGACGGGTAACGGCCTGTGAGGCGCGCTTGCGGGCTTGCGGAGAGTTCGCCACTGAGCGGCTCCTGAAATTCGATGAATGAAAAGGTCTGCAGGCGCGCGATTATTCGTATTTGCGCGTCATTTGTCAACTCTTGGTGCGGGATTCCGGCACGGGTCTCCCACCGTTCGCGACCGTGGGCCGCGCAGACGCCTGTAGCCACCCAGTTTACGGCATTCGGATCGAGAGCGGGGGAGTGACGGCTACATGCGTCCATGCATTCGTCGCTTTCGGCCGGCGGCGCAATCCCGCTATAGTGCGCCGCGTTTCGCGGTTTCTACGGGGTGTACATGGCGGCGTCGCTGGCACGGTCGACAAGCACGGTTGGCGTGATGACATTGCTGTCGCGCGTGCTGGGGTTTCTGCGCGACGTCATCTTTGCCGTGATCTTCGGCGCGGGCGCCGGCATGGACGCGTTTCTGGTCGCGTTCAAGATACCCAACTTTATGCGGCGGCTGTTTGCGGAAGGCGCATTCGCACAGTCTTTCGTTCCGGTCCTGTCGGCCACCAAGAGCCAGGAATCGGAAGACGACGTCAAACACCTCATCGACGTGGTCGCCGGCACCCTTGGGCTGATCCTGATCGGTATAACGATCGTCGGCGTTTTGGCGGCGCCGCTTCTCATCTATCTGTTCGCGCCGGGTTTCGCGCATCAGGAAGATCAGTTTGCGTTGGCTGTCGACCTGCTTCGGTTGACCTTTCCGTACCTGCTATTCATCTCATTGACCGCGTTCGCCGGGGGCATACTCAACACCTACGGCCGTTTCAGCGTCCCGGCATTCACGCCCGTGTTGCTCAATGTCTGCATGATTGGGGCCGCGTTGCTTCTGGCGCCGTATTTCGCACGGCCGGAGATGGCATTGGCCGTCGGTGTGCTGCTGGCCGGCCTCGTGCAGCTTGCTTTTCAGTTGCCATTCCTTGCCCAGTTGGATCGCCTGCCGCGTCCGCGTTGGGGTTGGTCGCATCCGCAGGTGCGGCGCATTCTCACGCTGATGCTGCCGATTCTTTTCGGGTCGTCGGTGGCCCAACTCAACCTGCTGCTGGATACGATCATTGCGTCTCTGCTCGCCTCGGGCAGCGTGAGCTGGCTCTATTACGCGGATCGTTTGATGGAGTTCCCGCTGGGCGTCTTTTCGATTGCGATCGCCACGGTCATCCTGCCCAGCCTTTCAGCGCGCCATGCGAGCAAGTCGGCGCGCGAGTTTTCCGATACGCTGGACTGGGCGTTGCGCCTGTTGGCGGTGATCGGCTTGCCTGCCATGGTCGGTCTGTTCGTCATGGCAGGGCCGCTGGTGACGACGCTGTTCAATTATCGGTCCTTCGATGGCCACGATGCGCTGATGAGTCAGTACGCGTTGATGGCCTATGCACTGGGATTCATGGGGTTTTCGTTGGTCAAGGTGCTGGTGACGGGGTTCTTTTCGCGCGAGGATTCGCGAACACCCGTGCGTTGCGGCGTGATCTCGCTGGTCTGCGCCATGGTGATGAATATCGGCTTCGTCGGCCTGGCCACGTGGATGGACTGGACAGCGCCGCATACAGGGCTGGCGCTAGCCACGTCACTGGGCGCGTTTGTGAACGCCGGCCTGTTGTATCGTTATCTGCGTCGCGATGGGGTCTATACGCCGACTAGCGCGTGGCGGCGCCTGATTCTTCAGGTGCTTGCGGCCTGTGTCGCAATGGGCGGTGTGCTGTGGTTCGGCGCCGCGCAGCTGGAGACATGGATTGCACGCGATGCCTTGTCGCGCGTGCAATGGTTGTTGACCTGGATTGCCGCGGGTGGCGTTGTTTATTTCGGTGTGCTGGCTGCGCTTGGCGTTCGGCCTCGGCAGTTTCTAAGCAGTGAGACGGCCTAGACCGTGCGTATCGTTCGTCATGTAGAACAGATGCAGCCGTTGGCGACCGGTTGTGCGCTCACGATCGGCAACTTCGACGGCCTGCATCGCGGTCATCAGGCCATCATCGAACAGCTGCGGTCACGCGCGGCGGCGTTGAATCTGCCGAGCGCGCTCATGAGCTTCGAGCCGATGCCGCTCGAGTTCTTCAACCCTGCCGCTGCGCCAGCACGTCTATCGTCACGGCGCGAGAAGATGCGCGCGGCTCGTGCGCTCGGGGTCGATCTGTTCATCTGGGCCCGGTTCGACGCGCGGTTCGCGTCGCTGTCACCGGAGGCGTTTTTAACCCGCTTGATCGAAGGGCGGCTACAGGCACGTCACGTACTTGTAGGCGAGGATTTTCGCTTTGGCAAAGCCCGTGCGGGAGATATCAACACGTTGCGCGAATTCGCGGCACCGCGGGATATCGAGATCGCACCGCTGCCAGAGGTCTGTGTCGACGGTGCGCGGGTCAGCTCGACCCGCGTGCGCGAATCGCTGGCAGCAGGGCAGCCGCAGATTGCTGCACGCTTGCTCGGCCAGTCCTACTGGGTGAGTGGTCGTGTCGTCAGCGGTGAGCGCCTGGGGCGCACGCTTGGGTTTCCGACCGCGAACATACGACTGGCGCGTAAACCAGCGCCTCGCTACGGTGTCTATGCCGCATGGGCCTATATGCCGGACGGGCGACGCCGTGCTGCGGCTGCAAGTTTTGGCGTGCGACCGACGGTGAATGGCCGCGAGCCATTGCTCGAGGTTTTCATTCTCGATTTCGAAGGCGATTTATACGGTCAGCGCATTGACGTATCCTTCGAACAGTTCCTTCGCGAAGAGGAGCGCTACGACTCGCTCGACGCGCTCACGGCCCAGATGCACCGCGATGTCGCCAAGGTCCGGCGGCATCTGCAAGAGTCTTCATCTCCATGACGTCATCCTCACAAAAGAGCGCCGCCCACGAAGAGCGCGGTTTCCAGTTGCAGAACGTGCACTGGCTTTGGCTATCAGCGATTGTCATTGCAGCTGACCAGGTCACCAAGCAGCTTGTGGTTAACCAGCTCGAGCTATTCGATCGCATTCACCTGTTCGACTGGCTGAATCTGACGTTGATGCACAACACCGGCGCGGCGTTCAGCATCTTTGCCGGCGCCACGCCCTGGTTCTTCGTCGCGTTGAGCGTGCTGGTGTCGATCGGCATTCTGATCTGGATGCGGCGGCATCCGCAGGGTGAGCGGCTGGTGGCGTGCTCGCTGGCGCTCATTCTAGGTGGCGCGCTCGGCAATGCGATCGATCGCGCGACCCGTGGTTACGTGATCGATTTCGTCGACTTTCATATGTACGGCTGGCATTACCCGGCCTTCAATGTCGCCGACAGTGCAATCGTGCTGGGCGCGATTCTGCTGGGCACCGACATGCTCCGCCCGCGCCGCGACTGAGCCAGCGTATAGCCGCGCCGTATTGCGGCGCCGTATTGCGGCGACGGTAGCCCGTAATGCGATAAGCGTTCTGGTTCCCCGACGTATTGCCTGACGTTCGATGAAGTCCGATTACGATGTGGCGATTGCTGGTGGCGGCCTGGTCGGCTTGTCTACCGCTTGGTATCTGTTGGATGCGGGTTATCGCGTTACGGTGATCGATGCGGGCAAGATCGGTCGCGAGGCATCCTGGGCCGGCGGCGGCATCCTGTTTCCGATCTATCCCTGGAAGTACTCAGCCGCTGTGCAGAGACTTTCGCAACGCGGGCGCGCGATCTATAGCGACTTCGTTGCCGCGGTCGATGCCTGTTCCGGTATCGACAGTGAGTACCGGGAGACAGGCCTGTGCGTTCTCGATGATGCAGAGATCGAGAAGGGCAGAGCCTGGGCAGAGCAACATGCGGAGCCGACCGCAGCGTTGGATAACGCAGCGTTGTCGAAGTGGTTTGGAAAGACGCAGACGCCCCGAGGCCTGTTCTTCCCGCACGCCGCTCAGGTGCGTAACCCTCGTCTATGTCAGTCCTTGCTCTCTGCGCTGGTTCGGCGCGGTGCGCGGGTGCTCGAGGACTGCCCGGTTACGGGCCCACGTACAGACAACCGCGTCTTCAAAGGTTTCGACACCGCGCAAGGCATCGTGCGCGCGACGCATGGGGTCGTGGCAGCGGGCTCGTGGAGCAGTCTTCTGTTGGGTGAGCTTGCGCCGCAGCCCATATTCCCGGTGTGTGGGCAGATGCTTCTGATGCGTGGAGCGCCAGGTTTGCTGCCGACGGTGCTCCTGCAGAATGGGCGCTACGCCATTCCTCGGGCTGATGGACGAATTCTCGTAGGCAGCACCCTCGAACCGGGTGGATACGAAAGAAAGACAGACGGCGAGACTGCAGCCTCGCTACGCAGCAGTGCGATAGGCATGTGCGCTGCCCTCGGCGATCTGCCGATAGAAAAACACTGGGCCGGGCTGAGGCCAGCCACTGGCGATGGCCAACCGTTGATCGGTCAGCTACCCGGCGTAACGGGGCTTTATCTCAATAGCGGCCAGTATCGAAATGGCGTGCTCTGCGCGCCATCGAGCGCCGAGATTCTGCGTGATGCGATCGTGCAAGGCCTGACTGCGCCGATTTCCGCCTTCGACCCCGCGCGCCTCTAGCTGCTGTTCCTTGCGACGCTACCAGCACTCCTGACTGATCGCCTCGTTAGGGCCTGCACCATTTGCCGTTTTCTCACCGATCTCGTTGATCGACAGGGTGGTGCAATCGTCGTTCAGCTGATCATCCTGCGCGTTGGCGGATATTGAGAAGCCGTCACCGTCAGCATTGTCGACTGCGAGCGTGTACGCCTCGTTCTCTGTTTCCGTCGGCATGCCAAGCCCACCGGCGCCGAGTGTGTCCGAATAGGTGTATTCGGTGGTGTAAAAACGCTCTTGTCGGTTTGCCGCTTGCAGCAAGGCGCTGCGAGCGTCTGACCGCTTCGACGCTCGGACCTGGTTGAGATAACTCGGGTACGCGATGGCCGCGATGATGCCGAGGATGGCAACGGCAATCATCAGCTCTATAAGCGTAAAGCCGCGGGATTTTGTCTTCATGTTAGCGCCTTATCTCTCGCCAGCTACGCCGGCGATCGGGTTGCCGCTGAGTGTAGACCAGCCGTGTCGAGCCGTCCGAAGCCGGCACGATGTAGTAGGCCGTGTCGTTGGTTGGATCGGTCTGATGGGTCGCTTCGCCCGGAATGCCTGCGCCGATGCGCAAGCCGGACGCGCCGATATTCTTTCCGTCCTTGGAGAAGGTATCGTTCTTGTCGAGCTGGTAGTCGCCGTTCAGGTCAAAGGCCGGGTAATCGGTACGACCACCAGTGTTGCGGTCAAGCAGCATGAAGAAACCGCTGCCGCTGGCTGTACATATCTCCGTATTCGGAATCGTGGTGCTGAAGGCGATGGTATCGCCCTCGATACGGCTGTCCGTGGTGACCAGCTCGCCTTCGTCGGCGTCGAGATTGATATACCAGCCGCGTCGGTTCACCTTCGCGATTCGATCGTCTTCGAATTGGTAATCGACCGGCTCATCACTGACCAGGCGGTAGGTATCCCCGTTCTTGTCCGGCGTGTCCGTGATTGTCTGTTGTTGCAAGCGTGCGCGTGGGATATCGCTGCGTAGACTCGTGCTGAACGTGCCTTTGCCGCCGTTACTGTCATTGAAAGTGAAGACGTCCAGATCCCATATGCCGTAGAACGAGTTCTGCTGGCCGACCTTCGCGTCGCGATCACTATTCTCCAGATACTTGCCGGTACCGAAGTACACCATCACGCCATAGCGCTGGCCGTAAGGGTGCACACCCACTTGGGGCTGGGTCGTGATCGATTGCGGGTCGCCCTCATCATCCGTGGCGGTAAACAGAGGGCGCCCGTCGAACGCAACCTCCCAGTTGTTTTTCGACTGACTGGTCAGATCGAATTTCCAGACATTGCCGTACAAGTCGCCCGCATAGATGTAGTCGGTGATGAAATCGCCGTCC
>NZ_APND01000004.1:0-405000 GCF_040361215.1 Salinisphaera dokdonensis CL-ES53 | reverse complement strand
TGTTGAAACAGATATATCCATTGCGGTCAGGGATATTTCCGTAGTCCGTTGCGGGAATCACCATTCCCGTTTGAAAATCGAAGGCTCCGGAGTTAGTCGTAGTCAGATTTATATCGCCATCGGCTTCATTTGGATCGTAGAGCGCCTCATCGGGTTCTGTCGGCGGATAGCTTTCGGTCGGCCACGCGCTATATTCGGTAGCGGGATTGAAATAGGCCTTGTTGTAGTCTGAAGAACGCGCGTAAGCGAGCTCGGGGATTGGCGGAATCGTCAGGCCTTGGGCGAGGATCTGATCGAACGGAAACAGGTAGCCGTAAGTCTCCCCGCTGTTATAGAACGTACCGTTGCTATCGGCCCCGGCACTGTTGTTGTCGCTCCAGTAGAGCCACCCTTCGTCTGTCGGGAAAAGCGTCTCCATGTCCATGGAGCCGGAATCGTCGACGGCAACCAGTACATTCGGCTCGGCGCTCGTGCCTGAGAACAATGGCGTTTGCGATAGCTCGAGATAATCCGCTGCCGTTGCAGATCCGAATGCACTGGCCAGCACTGATGCAGCGAAGAACGAGGTGAACTGGCGGCGTAAAGTTTTTTTCATTCCGATGATGCTCATGGGCGCCGCCATTAGTAGTTCTTTTCGTAGAGGCTTTGTGTAACGGCGAGTGCAGCCGGATTCTGGCCGCGCGCGCGAGCGGTAATCCGATACAGCATTGCGCCATCGCAGACCGCCGAGGTATCGGGGTTCAAATCTCGGGCGACACAATCGTAATCTTCCACGAAGTAGTCGATAGGCGGCATCTGTGTATCCAGCACGTACGAGAGTGGTTTGCCGTCTGCCCAGGTTGAGTCGTCTAGAAATGCATCCGCGCTATCTTTCTTGTCTTCGTCTTCGATCATGTCCGCACGCTGCCAGAGCTTCACAGAGATAGCGCCGGTGCTGGTCTTGGAGTCGTTCGGGAAACTTACCGCCACCGTGGAGCCAGGGGCTTGCGGTGTGGTGAACGCCGCATCTTGGAGAAGAAGCTCGCCGCGCCGAAGCGCCGCGTCTGCGGCCTGGCGGGCGCGCGACTTCTCACGCTGATTGGAGGCCATGCGTTCCTGCAGCGTCGAGGAGTTGATTGCGGAAACCGCAAGTAGCGTGATCACGACCAGAAAGATCAGGCTCGTAACGAGCACGAAGCCGTTTTCGCGGCGGGTCTTCGGTATGTGCATGAACCGCCTCATGGCAGCAAGTTGCGCAGGGCAACAGTCTGGTCAATGAATTGATAGGCACGCCGGTCGTCGTCGGTGCTGGTGAACGTGCTCCCGTCTGCAAACTCGAAGTCGCGTGCGAAGCCTTGTGCCAAGACGTTCTCATCGCTACGCAGTAGCAGTTGCAGCCGCAGGCTGCGCACATCGAGCTGGGTATCGTCGTTGCCTAACGCATCGACATAAGCATCGACGACGTTGTCCTTATCGGCGTCTGTATCGAGGCCATATCGAACTCGAAAGCGGGCCACGCTGCCTTCTTCCGTCAGCGGAACGCCGTTACACCGCAGAATGCCGGTGTCGTCTACTGACAAGGAGAAATTACCGACGACGGGCGTATCGGGCGTGCCGACCGCTGCGCCGGTGCAGTCTCGGAAATTGCCATCCGACTCGAAGCGCACATGTACGGCGTCATCCCCTTCGCCTTCGCCGCTATCGATCCCCGATACGACACCGCCGTCCACCAAGGTGAAGCCGTCATCGGTATTCTCGGCAGAGAAGAGGAACTCCTCGTCGGCGATCAGATCGACACGGTGGCCGGCATGGGCGATCACATTTTCAATGAAGAAACTCGCGAGGCGGCCCTGTTCTTGAACGTCGGCGAGCCCACGCTGCGCCTCGAAGCTCTCACGGTTACCCAGCAGAATCTGGAGCACGCCCGCAAGCAGCAGCAGGCCGACGACCAGAGCAACCATTAGCTCCACGAGGCTGAAACCGGCGTTGGCGCGCGGACGGATGGTGTTCATCATGGGCGCACCACGGTCTGGAAGCAGCCACTCACCATGGCGTCGCCGTTGTCACATTGGGCCATATCCACTTCCGCAGCCCCTGCGCCACGATCGGGATCGCGCTCGCTCCAGAGCACCGTAATGAGATAACTGACACATTCGCCGCCCACACTTTCTTCACAATCGACATAGCCAGCGCCGTTGGGAAGTCTCTCGGAAATCTGCTTGTCCCACTCCCAGGCGTCGCGGGTGGCCATGGCGCTGGGGTCGCATGTCTTATTGGGCGTACATGCTTTGGGCTCACTGCTGCCCTCGGCCGCCGGGTTCGCGATGCCTTCATAGGCGCCATCGCGCGCGCCGAGGAAGTTCACACGCATGCGATCCGCCATGTTGTCGGCAGCAAGCGTCGCGTCGCTGCGCGCAGACGAAGAGGCCGTGTTGGCGATACTCACGGTCTGCAGCCCCAGAATGCCAAGCAGCCCGATCGAGACGATAACGACGGTCACAAGCGCCTCAAGGAGCGTAAATCCGGTTTGATTTCTCGGTAGCGATGGGAATGCCGCGTGCATCAGCTGCTCGTCTCCACGGTCTTCTCGGTTCGAATGCGCCCCGTGCCACTGATCACGATTTCGGTCTGCTGCGCGGTCGAGTCGGCGTTGGCAGTAAAGGTGCCGATACTGCCCATGGCGAATCCATTGGGGTCGAAGAACGCCACGGAATCGACGTTGTTGTTGCCGCTTATGGTGATTTGGCCTTCGAGGGCACCCCGAACCCGCAGCGTATTCGCGCGAGTGGGCGTCGTACTGTCGGGATCCGGCACGTAGACGAGCCAACCCTGGCTCCAGTCGCCACCGGCATTGCATGCCGAGTTGCCGCTGCTCTTGCAGACATACACTCGCTGCCCGCGCGTGACAGCCTGACTGCGCGCGTAGTTGAGGTCGCCGACGAGGTCGTTGACCGTGGCAGCCATGGCGTTGCGCTGGACAACGCTACGATATGAGGGAATGGCAATAGCCAGCAGAATCGCGGCCACGGCGATCGTGACCAGCAGTTCCAGAAGCGTGAAGCCTCGGGCGCGCTGGTGGTTCGTAACGGTGTGCGGATGATCCCCCATGCATCCAGTATCGGCACTCGAAGCGCCTTGCGTACCCGCAACGCTGACCGGCGCGGACGTTTCTCCGACAAACGGTGAGTAGCGTGGGCAGACGCGAGTCGAAACCGGGGCGTTCGGTATCTGGAGGGTGCGGGTCAGCCGCATGAGCTGCCCTTGGCATGGATGCGTCAAGGGATGGTGCCGGGGAGAGGAATCGAACCTCCGACCTACTAATTACGAATCAGTTGCTCTACCGACTGAGCTACCCCGGCTCCGTGCGGCAAGGCGCGGATTATAGAGAAACCCTGCGCCTTGGACAATCAGTACGGGCAAGATTCTCGATCGGGGCGCGGTCAGACACAACGCGCGCCGCCGTCTGACACTGGCCTGCGGCGCGGCATTGGATATCAGCGGATAGAGTCCACCAACTGGCGCTGGATCATTGAGCGGCGTAACTCCGCGTTCAGGCCGTTGGTAAGCGTGCGCACGTTGCTGAGTTGGAAGTCGTAGACGGTGGCGTTACGTATCAATTGGTTGTCCAGCGAATTCTGAATGATGGTATGGGCCATGCCGGTATTCGTGTTGAGGATGCTCGACTCAATGCGATTGCCTGGCCCGAGTTGAATCGCGACCGGCTGTCGCGTGTCGGTCATCGCTAGCGCAGGGGGCGCCCCGACGCCGCGCGACAAGCTACCGATGACATCCTCGATTGCGAAGAGAGTCTGGGCAACCAGCGGATTGTCGTTGACCTGGTGGTAGCTCGTCAGGCCGAAAGAGAATTCGAACCCTTTGTTCGAGACGAAACCGCCTCGATATTGATCGAGTTCGGCTAGAGTGAGCCGCGTTGAACTGTCCGCAAATGGCGTGCTGGGGATGTCGATCAGTCGCGAGGCGAACTCGGCGCTGGCCGCCGCGCTGAATAACAACGCGGATGCGCAACCGAGCACTCGCAGCCGGCGTCCCGCCAATACTTTTCGATTTATTGCCTTGTAGCGCCTTGATTTCGTGTATTGCATGACTAGGCCCTCCCGAATCAGAAGTCACGACGCGGCGGACGCAGCAGGGCGAACGACGCCAGGCTGGGGGTGGGCAGACTCTCGCCGAGCGGAGCTTTAACCCATAGGTTCCATTCCTCTCGCCGATTGAAACTGTCCTTCGCCAGCGAACGGTGGCTGCGGACGACAAAGACGATGCCGTTCCACATCTGTTCGAATTCGTTGCGCGAGAATGTGCGTACCCCCAGGGCGGGATCGCCGACGAGTACCTGCTTCGCGGTAACACCCTTGATCAGCACGAAATGCAGGTAGCCGTTTCGATCCAGCAGCACGATCGCCGGTATTTCATTCTCGACCAGCTTGTCCAGCGAAACCCGGAAGCCGTCGGAGGAATAGCCTCGGCGCTCCAGATACTGCTTCATATCGAGCAGAGAGAATCCTTCGTGGGCAATCTTGGCCTGATCGCCATGCTCGTACATGCCGTCAAAGACCGCGAGCTCTTGCACTGGATCGTCGTAGTGATAGGTCAGCAGGGAGGCTAGTGCGGCCGAGCCGCAGCTATAGTCGTAACGCTGCTGCAGGACCGTGCGGAACTTGCGTTCCTTTACGCTTGTGATCCCTACATTGATGTTCACGCCGCCGGCAAGCATGTGGAGTTGTCCGGCATGGGCCTCAGATGTAGTGATGAAGCACAAGACGACGAGCAGCCATGCAGCCAGCGAGTACGACCTGATACTCGATGCGCTGAATAATGAAGTAGCCGTCGTCATGACTCAGGGGCTGATCGAGAAGTTGTAGATGGTCGAGTCCTGGATCACGTTGTTGTTGCCGCTGTTCTGTATGACCGTCGCGTGGCCGCGTACGCCAGAAAACGCCGCATCGCGTATGACGTTGCCGCCGTTGTTATTACCGGTCGCAACGCTATCGATCACGAGCCCGTCCTGACGGCTGGTCGAAGACACAATATCGATGATCGTCGTGCCTTCACGTCCGCGGTGAGTAGCCAGTTCCTGTTCTGCAATGGGTGCGGCGAAGTCGTCTTCTGCCAAGGCTGCGAGGGATAGCGGACTGAACAGTACAATCAGTAGCGTGCCACTCAGTCCTGCTGCGCGGACGCTTGCTGTGAGGCTGGAAAAATTCATGGCGCGGGACTCCCGGAGTTTTCAGCTTGGTCAATGTGTATTGCAGGCCCTGGCGAAAGGCCGGTGGAGGGCCTGGGCCTCTCCACCGGCGATAGGGCTTTGATACACGATCCCGAGCTAGCGGTTGATTTCCGCCTGAACGCTCACGCTCTGCTGCACGTTGCTGTTATGGCCGCTGTTCTGGCCCAGCTGAGTGATGCCTGCCGCATTTGCGAATGACCGATTCGTAACGGTATTGGCGCCGGTGCGGAGCCCGCCACGACCGCGTGAGACAACACTGCCCGAGGTCGTCGCCGACAGAGAGTTGAGGCTTACCGCTGCGTCGATGTCGAAGTCGGTATTGCCACTGTCACGCACAACCGTGCTGTTGTCGCTCATGTCGCGACTGTCGTTATAGCTGTCAACCGCCACATCACCCACGGTGTCGTCGTCACTGTCATTGTCATTGTTGACGACGCTGTTATCGCTCATGTCGCGGTTGTCGGTCTGGTCACGGTTGTCGCTTTGATCACGACTGTCGCTCATGTCCCGGCTATCGCTATTGTCGCTGTTATCGCTGCGATCGCTGTTGTCGTTATTACTGTTGGACGTAAGCGAGTTGCCGCTGGCGACATCACCGACGGTGTCGCTATTGTCGCTGTTGTTGCTGTTGTCGCTCATGTCACGACTGTCGCTCTGATCGCGATTGTCGCTGTTGTTGCTGTTATCGCTGTTATCGCTGTTGTCGTTGTTGCTGTTGGACGCGAGCGAATTGCCGCTGGCGACGTCACCGACTGTGTCGCTGTTATCGCTGTTGTTGCTGTTATCGCTCATGTCGCGACTGTCGCTGTTGTCGCTGTTGTCGCTCATATCGCGACTATCGCTCATGTCGCGGTTATCGCTGTTATCGCTGTTGTCGTTGTTGCTGTTGGATGCGAGTGAGTTGCCGCTGGCGACATCGCCGACGGTGTCGCTGTTATCGCTGTTGTTGCTGTTATCACTCATGTTGCGACTGTCGCTCATGTCCCGGCTGTCGCTGTTGTCGCTGCTATCACTCATGTCCCGATTGTCGCTCTGGTTGCGACTGTCGGCTTGATTGCGGCTGTCATTGTTGCTGTTCGAAGTAACCTGGTTGCCACTGGCGATGTCGCCGACGGTGTCGCTGTTATCACTTTGATTACGGCTATCGTTCTGGCTATTGGTGTCACCAACCGTCCGATTCGTCGTGCTGCTGTCGCTCGAGTCACTCGAGTTGTTGCTGGCGATTGCGCCGGTTGTCACATCGACCGACTGATCGTGTGTGCTTCCATCGCCCTGAACGGTGTTGTCGTTCAGGTCGTCCGCCCAAGCCGGCACAGCCAGCAAAAAAGCCGAACTGACCAGTACCCCATACATACGCGTCTTCATCATCGTTCTCCTGGCAAGGATGAGTTTGCGGAGACGCCTGGCCCCCCGCTGAATTGGGCGCATTTTCCTCGTGCCCAGGTTGGCTGTAACAAGGAATGTGCCAAGCATTACGCAGCGTTGTTTTCAAACTTATAGAGCCTCCAGAACGCGAGAAAACAACGGATTTATGCGGACCAGCTGTAGGGTAGTGGTAACCAGGCGAAACAAGCTATTGCCAAGATTTAAGTACGTATTCCGTAAAGCTCCGAGGCTAAAGTGAAATATTGGAGCCAGGTGCTGTCAGGTAAAGCGACGCTGTCGGAATTAATTGCACTTTTCTATGGGCTGATCCGCGAGGTGGGAGTGGGTGGACGTGGCCGTCTCCGAGCCTGACTGCGCTCGATCGGTGCCTGGGTAGTTCGTACACCACCTACGCATCACGGGTAATCGCGAATATAGGCCGCGGTGGCTCAAACACTCAGGCCTATATATGTGTGGCGCATTCAGAATGTACGACTATATGAAAGCCATTCGGCGGTTTTCGCGATCGCGCAAGGTGATTTGAGACGCAGCTGAGATGGTCCAGGTTGCGGTCATGTGTGGCTACCTTTCTTGTAGCAAAACCGTTTATTTCGTACAGGATTAATGAAGTTCCGCCTAATAGAACATCTTTCGTCGGTGTTGTGGTCAGGTTTGCGTTCGTGCTAAAGCAGGAGTGTCTAGGGGGATGCGCTAGGCCGTCGGTCAAGGGGGACTGGCACAGATGTATCAGCGAGAGATCGTCTGCTTGGACTGCGGTGGGGCGACGCAGGCTATTGCACGAGTACTTGTGGATGGCGGGTGGCGGGTTCGTCCCGCATCAAGCGCGGACGAGGCCAGGCGTTTGCTGGATGAGCTCGCCCCGCGTATTGCGCTGGTGGCATTTGCTGCGGCATTGCCAGATGCGAGTGACGTTCGAACCCTTGAGGATGTGCTCGAGACCAACACGCGTACCGCGTGGGTGGCGCTGGTAGAGCCTGGCCTGCTCGAGTCCCCGGCCATGCAACGGCTTATAGCGAGTTATTTTCGGGATTACATCAGCGCGCCGTTTCTGCCGGAGACCATCCTTCAAAGCGTAGGGCACGCCTACGGCATGGCCACAATAGATGGCGTGGCGTATCAGACGGTCGCTGCTGCGCCGGCAGACGAAATGTTGGGGCAAAGTGCAGCCATGGAAAATGTCCGGCGTGTCTTGCGCAAGTGCGCCCGCTCACGAGCGCCGGTCACGGTCACGGGCGAGAGCGGCACCGGCAAGGAATTGGCTGCGCGCTCGATTCATCATCAGTCGGCCCACGCGACGGGGCCTTTCATCGCCGTCAATTGCGGCGCCATCCCGGCCAATCTTATTCAGGCCGAGTTGTTCGGCCACTGCCGAGGCGCGTTTACCGGGGCCGACCGCGACAAGATCGGGCGTATTGAGGCGGCTCGAGGCGGCACATTGTTTCTTGACGAGATTGGCGATCTTTCGCTTGGTCTTCAGGTCAATCTGTTGCGTTTCTTACAGGAAGGGGTGATAGAGAAAGTCGGTACGCACCGACCGATCTCGGTAGACACGCGGGTGATCGCTGCGACCCACAAGAACCTGGAAAAGGCCGTCGCTGCAGGGGAGTTTCGCGAAGATCTCTACTACCGTTTGAACGTCCTCTGGGCCGAAATGCCACCCCTGCGTGAGCGTGCGGATGATATCGAACTGCTCGCTCAGGCATACCTCGAGCGCTTCTCTAGCCTGCGCAACGGCCGCGCGGCGGGCTTCTCCAGGCAGGCGCTCGCGGTCATCAAGGCCCATCCGTGGCCAGGCAATATCCGCGAGCTTGTGAATAGGGTTCAGCGTGCGGTCGTCATGTCGGACCGGCGCCTGGTGACGCCGGCCGATCTTGATCTCGACCGCCGCTGTATCAGCCGGAATCCGCAGACCCTCGAGCAGGTCCGCGCCGCCGCGGAAAAGGATGCGCTTCGACGCAGCCTGCGGCACTCAGGACATAACGTGGCCGAGACCGCTCGGGATCTAGGCGTCTCGCGTCTGACGATATATCGACTCATGGAAAAGCATGGGCTTCAGCAAAACGCGAGCGGTGTGCCGTTGGCGTGCACGAATCGCAACGCATAATCGAGGGGTAATGGCGTGACGAAAATACTATACGGAAAGCGTGTTGCTCTGCCGGTGGCGCTTGCAGCGTTATCGCTGCAGATTTCCCTGGCGCAAGCTCAATCGGAAGGTACCGGGCCCGGGGGCCAGGGGGCAGGCCAGGGCGAGTCGTTTCGACCGGGGATCTATGAGGAGCCCGAAGAGAATTTGCCGGCGGATGTCGGGGAGTTGTTTGACGATCGCGGGGTGCTCACACCCAAGGGTGCGTTGATCATGGAGCCATCGCTCTCGTTCAGCCATTCGTCTGCCAATCGTGTCGCCATTGAAGCATTTACTATCGTGCCGGCCATCGCTGTAGGTCTTATCGACGTCCGCGAAATTCGACGGGATACGTTTATCCTGGCGGGAACGTTCCGGTACGGAATCACCAGTCGCCTGGAATTTGAAACACGCATTCCGTACGTGCGGCGCAGCGACGACGTACGCAGCCGTCAGCTCCTCGAAGCGAGCTCCGATGACGTGATCATCGATTCCAACGGCAACGGCCTGGGCGACATTGAGGCGGCACTGCATTACCAGCTGAATATCCCCGATCCGGGCGACCCGTATTTCATTGCCAACCTGCGCGCCAAGAGTCGTACCGGCACGGACGTGTTCGAGGTTGACCGCGAGCTGGTGATGCAGGATGACTTGATCGTCGGTGAGCGGTTAATGGAGCAGCCGACCGGCTCGGGGTTCTGGGCTATCGAGCCGAGTATCACCGCCGTCTATCCCACCGATCCGGCCGTATTCTTCGGGAACTTCAGCTATACGTGGAATCTTGAGCGCGACGTGGGCGGGAATATCGGCGAGATAGACCCGGGCGACTTCGTGGGCATCAACTTCGGCATGGGGTTCGGAATCAACGAGAACACGTCGTTCAGCCTGGGCTACGACCACACGGTCGTGTTCAGGACGGAACAGAACGGTAGCGTGGATCAGACCGAATTCGACCGAATCCACGTGGCCAGTCTTCTGCTGGGCTTCGGCCATTCCTTCAGCCCGAAGGCGAATCTGAACCTGGCGCTGGCGATCGGCGTGACAGAAGACGCGCCGGACGTTCAGGTCACGATGCGGTTGCCGATTCGCCTGTTCTAGTGCACGGGGCGAGCCCGCGGAGCTAATCACAGCACAGGCGGAGTAACCCTCTCCGAGGTGGTAAGAGGCGGCCGGTTTGCACCGGCCGCCAACTATTTCTCGCGAGTGGTCAGTCGTCGTTCGCCGCCAGTTCGGGCGTGAACGTCGGTGCCGCGCGCGGGGCGAAGTTCTCCTGGTAGCTGTAGGCCAGACGGATGAGCGTGGGCTCATCAAACTCTCGGGCCAGAAGCTCCATACCCACCGGCAGGGCGGGCTCGGCGTCCGCCGTCTCATCGTCCGCAGCCGGAACAACCATGCCCGCCGGCATGCTCAGTGCCGGGAATCCAGAGAAGGGGCTGAGGCGGTTGTTGCTGCCCGCGCTTGGAGAACTGCCCAGGTCCGGCGCGAGGCTCTGCACGGAGGGATAGAGCAGGGCATCGTAAGGTGCGCCCAGGGCGTTCGCGCTCATGTCGTCGCCGTCGCGATTTTCGAGGATGCGCAGCAGGCCGTTGCGTACGATCGTGGGGCGTTCCTCTATATTGCGCTGGTACTGGTTACGGTAATCGACGGCGTCCTCACTCATGTCGTCCGTGTTTTCTAGCGCGATACCGATAGCGCCATAGAACGCGAAGGTGCCTGCATTGCGTTCCTCGTAGCCACCGCTTGCTGCGACGGCGTCGAAACTACGCAGATGGCCATCAAGGTCGGATGACCAACTCATGAGATAGTCCGTGGCGTCGCGCCGAAACTCGAAGCGGGAGTTGCTCGGAAAATCCGTGAGTTCGTCAGTCGAGACATTCCGCTCGGCGAGATCGGCTTCGGTGAGGACGTCTACCGTGGCGCCAGCGCTACGCATTTTTTCGATCGCATCCATAAGAGCGGCCTGCACTTGTCCGTTCTCGCCTTCGCCGTTGCCGAACAACGGCAGGATTGCGGCAATACGTGCCCCGTCGAGTCCATCTGCGTCCAGAAAGTCGGTGTAGGTCGTGGGGACGTTGGTGATCGTCGCGTATTCGGCCGCGCTTTCGATTGCGGCGGAGTCATAAGCGAATTCCTTACGCTGATTCGCCGCAGGGCTATCGTCAAAGCCGACCATGGCGTCCAGCATCAGCGCGCAATCTTCTACGGTCCGACACATCGGTCCGCCGGTATCCTGTGAGGCGGCAAGCGGCAGGATGCCGTCCTGGCTGACCAGGCGCAGACTCGGACGGATGCCGACAAGGCCTTCGAGGCTGGACGGTACGCGGATCGAGCCGCCGGTATCGCTGCCCGTGCCGGTCATCGCGAAGCTTGCCGCGATGGCCGCGCCGGTGCCGGAAGATGACCCGCCGGGGCCTTTAGTCGGGTCGTAGGCGTTCTTGACCTGTCCCCGCACCGAGCTGCTGCCACGGAAGCCGAAGGCGAATTCATCCAGGTTCGCCTTGCCGAGGATCAAGCCGCCCGCATCGACAATCCCCATCACCGAGAATGCATCGTCGGGCGTCTGGTTGTACTGCAACGCCATGCCGCCCGCAGTGGTCGTCACGTCTACGGTATCGAAATTGTCCTTGAGTAGGACCGGTACGCAGTGAAGCGGGCCAGTGGCACCACTACGGCTGTAGTCGGCGTCGAGCATGCGGGCACGATCGAGCGCAAGCGGGTTCACCCGGATGACGCTACGTAGCTCGGGTCCGGCGTCGTCGTAAGCGCGGATGCGGTCGATATAGCCCTGAACCAGCGTTTCGCAGGTCAGCGTGCCGTCGCGCATAGCGGCGTGAGCCTGTGCGATGGTGCCTTCGACGAAATTGAAGGTCGCGGGGTCTGTCGGTGTCGCCGGCGAACCGCCGCCTGATGAAACGTCGTCGCCCGAGTCGGAGTCGCTGCCGCAGCCAGCCAATAGTGCTGCCGATAACGACAGCAGGAGGAAAAGCCTCGATTTCATGATGTCCCCAAAAAAGTGAAAAATCCGCCCGAAATCTCGAGCGGGTAGATAGAGGGCACAGATCGGCTCGCCCCAGGGCAGTGCACGTCACACCGCTCCGGCCCCCTGCAAGCCCCTGAAGCAAAAGCTGTGCCGTTGCATGCCGCATGCAGCGGATAAGGGTGGGCTCGGGACGCCCGGGCTTGCGCTATGAGGCCCGGGTCTCGGACAATGCGCTCGCTCGCAAGCGCGCTGCGGAGAGGTGGCAGAGCGGTTGAATGCACCGGTCTTGAAAACCGGCAGGGGTTCACGCCCCTCGTGGGTTCGAATCCCACCCTCTCCGCCATTTCCCGCGCAGCGCCAGCATGGTTCTCCAACGCTGGCGTTTTACGGTAAAATCCCGCGAAATTGGCTCATGAAGGACTCGCGCATGCACGAACAAGCACTTATCGATACCGCCAAAGCACTCGTCGCGGATGGCAAGGGCATCCTTGCCGCCGACGAATCGACGGGCACCATCAAGAAACGTCTCGACAGCATCGGCGTCGAGTCGACCGAGCAGACCCGTCAGGCCTATCGCAACTTGCTGTTCACGACTCAAGGCGCGGAAGACTTCATCAGCGGCGTGATCCTGTTCGAGGAGACGCTGTTCCAGAAGGCAGACGACGGTACGTCGTTCGCCAAGCTGCTCGCCGACAAGGGCGTTATCCCGGGCATCAAGGTGGACAAGGGCGCCAAGCCGCTGGCCGCCAGCACCGAAGAGAAAGTCACTGAAGGGCTCGATGGCCTGCGCGAGCGTCTCGCCGAATACGCGGAAGCGGGTGCCCGGTTCGCCAAATGGCGCGGCGTGATCGACATCACTGACGATCGCCCGACCGACTACTGCATCCACGTCAATGCGCATGCGCTGGCGCGTTATGCGGTGCTCTGCCAGGAAGCCGGTATCGTGCCGATTGTCGAGCCGGAAGTGCTGATGGATGGCGCCAACTCGATCGAGCGCTGTGAAGAAGTCACCGACGCCGTACTCGATGCCGTGTTTGCAGAGCTCAAGAAGCAGGAAGTCATGCTCGAGGGCATGCTGCTCAAGCCCAACATGGTCATCTCGGGCAAACAGTGCCCGCAGCAGGCTGGCGTCGAACAGGTCGCAGAAGCCACGCTGCGCTGCCTCAAGCGTCGTGTGCCCTCCGCAGTGCCGGGCATTGTGTTCCTGTCGGGCGGCCAGAGTGACGAGCTCGCGACCGCCCACTTGAATGCAATGAACCGTATGGGGCCGCAGCCCTGGAAGCTGTCGTTCTCCTATGGTCGTGCCCTGCAGGCGCCGGCACTGGATGCCTGGCGTGGCAAGCCGGAGAACGTCGAGACGGCACAGGGCGCCTATCTCAAGCGCGCACGCAACAACGGCGCGGCTGCGCGTGGCGAGTACACGGCCGAGATGGAAGAGGCGGCCTGAATCGTCCAGTAGACTTCATCGTATCGATGTCGTGAAAAGCCCGGGGTTCGCCCCGGGCTTTTTTATGCGCGACGTAAACGCCTGTCGAGCCGTAGAATGATGCAATGGATATAGTCGCCGCACTCAAGTCGAGCACGCTGTTTCGTGAGCTCGACCGGCGTGCACTGCGATCGATCGCCTCCAAGGCCGAATGGATAGAGCGTGGCGGCGGGCAGTATCTGTTCCGGGTGGGTGAGGACAGTGATGCGCTTTATCTCGTCGCTTCCGGCCGCATCCGGGTGGTGCGCCCCGAAGCCGATCGTACGCCGCTGCTGCTTGGCGAGATCGGCGCTGGCGACACCGTCGGCGAGATCACGCTAATCACCGCAGAGCCGCATTCATCGGATGCCTATGCGCTGCGCGACACGGCGCTGATTCGCATATCCCGGGAAGTGTTCGAAACGCTGGTGGTGAGCCATCCGACCGCCATGCTGCGGGTCACGCGCATGGTGGTCGATCGGCTGCGTTCGGCGCGACCGGCGCCGCAGCGCGAAAGCGTGCGCAGCGCGCGCACCTTTGCTGTCGTCCCGGCCCATCCCGGCGTCGACGTCAAGGCGTTTGCGGCCCACCTGTCTCGGGAACTCGGCCTTGCCGGGGCGACGCTGCGACTGGATGCCGAACGCGTGAATCGGGCTATGGGCGAGGGCGCGTCGGCGGTCGATTTCGGCATTGGGGAGCGGAATCGTGAACTGGCGGGGTGGCTGACCCAGCTTGAGGAGCGCTATCGCTATATCGTGTACGAAGCGAGCCCGGAACCCGACGCCTGGACAAGACGTTGTCTGCGCCAGGCCGATCGCATCCTCCTGATTGCCCACGGTGATCAGCGCCCATTCCTGTCACGCAACCTGAGTTGGATTCGCGAGCAGGCCTTGCGAGCCCCGCAGGAGATGGTCGTGCTGGCCCCGGCAAACGCCGGGTATTCGCCGCGCTCCTGGAAAGAATGCGCCGGCGCGAGCGCCCAACACCGTGTACAGATGGGCCTGCCGGATGCCCAGATGGGGCGTCTGGCACGCATGGTGTCCGGGCGCGCCGTCTGCCTGGTGCTGGGCGGCGGCGGCGCACGCGGGTTCGCGCATCTCGGCCTGATTCGCGCGATGCAGGAAAAAGGCATTCCTATCGACGCGGTCGGCGGCACCAGCATGGGCGCGATGGTGGCCGCGATGCTTGCCATGGGGCTCGACGCGCAACAGATGCTCTCACGTATGCGAGAGACGTTCGTCACTGGCAAGTTCCTGAACGACTATTCGTTATCGCGGATTTCGTTGATCAGCGCAGAGAAATTTCGGCGCCAGCTCAAGGTCGTGTTCGGCGAGCGCCATATCGAGGATCTGGAGCTGCCGTTCTATTGCTTGAGCACCAATCTCACGCGAGGCATTCCCGTGGTGCACGATCAGGGCGAACTCGCGACATGGGTGGGGGCGAGCATGGCGGTGCCGGGCATCGCGCCACCGATCGTGCACCGCGGGGAACTGCTCGTGGATGGGGGGCTATTGAACGCCATACCCTTTGACGTGATGGCGGATATGGGCCGTGGTCAGGTGATCGTCTCCGATGTCAGTCGCGAGCCGAATCTACGGGTCGAAATGGCTGAAGACGCCGATGCGACGTCGTTACTATCGCTCGGCGCAGGCGCACGGCATCTGAACATGTTCAAGATTCTGTTTCATACCGCAACGCTCACGAGCGAGCGCGAGAGTCGAGACATCGATGCCCGTGCCGATCTGGTTCTGCATATGCCGGTGGGCGGTATCAGCATGTTCGACTGGGACGAACTGGATGAGATTGTCTATCGCGCCTATCACCACGCCGACCAGAAGCTCGACGAATGGCGCTCGAACCAGGTTGATGCGTTCCGGGCACGGGTGATCGCAAATCGGGCAGAAAAGAGCTAGCTCCAGTGCTTCGGCGCGACGCAGGAAGCGGAGCAAGTTCGATCCAGCGAAAGCATGTCGTCAGCTTGGCCTTACTTCCCAAGTTGCTCTTAGCGAGGTCCGAACGCTCTCAGGAGACCAGAACGCCTGTAACGATGCTCTCGTAGATGGCAGCGAGCTCATCGACATCTGCCGCACGAATACGCTCGTTCGCCTGGTGGATGGTGTCGTTCAGCGGGCCGAGTTCCAGCACTTCGGCCCCGGTCGGTGCGATGAACCGGCCATCGGACGTGCCGCCTGCGGTCGATAGCGTGGTCTCGATGCCGGTCTGGGCGTGGATTGCTCTACGCGTGGCCTCGATCAAAGCACCGCTCCGCGTGATGAACGGCGCGCCCGACAAGCGCCATTCGATTGCGTCCGGTGCGATGCCGAAGGCCTCACACCGACGCTCGACATGGGCACGAATGCTGTCTTCACTCTGTGCGGGATTGAAACGCCAGTTGAACCGCGCTTCGGCCACGCCCGGAATCACATTCTCGGCACCGGTGCCGGAAATGAGGTTGGATACCTGAAACGACGTCGGCGGGAAGAACTCGTCACCGTCGTCCCAGTGGTGGGCGACGAGGTCGGCGAGCAGGGCCGTAAGCCGATGCAGGGCGTTGTCGGCCTTGTGCGGATACGCCACATGGCCTTGGCGCCCCTGGATCCGTGCATGACCATTAAGACTGCCGCGCCGGCCGCTCTTCACCGTGTCGCCAAGCGTCTCGCTGCTCGAAGGCTCGCCGACAATGCAGTAGTCGATTTCAATACCGCGTACACCAAGCCAATCCATGACGGCACGGGTGCCGTCTACGGCCGGGCCTTCTTCGTCGCTGGTCAGCAGGAAGGCCAGTCGACCGTCGTGTTCCGGATGTGCGGCACGAAAACGTTCGGCGGCGCACACCATGGCCGCCACGCTGGATTTCATGTCCGACGCGCCACGCCCGTTCAGCCAGCCCGATTCGTCGACCGTCGCGCTGAATGGGTCGTGGTGCCAGTCTTCTTCAGGGCCAGGCGGCACGACATCGGTATGCCCGGCAAAGCACAGCAGCGGGCCACTATTGCCGGCGACCGCCCACAGATTATCGACGTCACCAAACCGTAGGTGCTCGACCTCGAACCCGGCCGCCGCGAGACGCTCGCCAATGAGCTGCTGACAGCCGGCGTCTTCAGGCGTGACCGATGGGCGCGAGATCAGCTCGCGCGCGAGTTGAAGTGCGTCGTCGCTCATGGTCAGTCTGCGCCGGCAAGCGCGGCTTCGTAGCGGTTGGCGGCAAACCCGGCCAGGGTGTCGGTCGCCGTTTCCAGTATCGGGCGCTTGATCAGCGTGGGGTGTTCGACGAGAACGGGCACCGGGTCGTTCTCGGCCCGGGCCCGCTCATCGCTGTCGAAATCACGCCAGGTCTTGCTGCGCTTGTTGAGTAGCGCCGCATCGCCGAGCGCGTCGCGCCACTGCTCGAGACGCTCGCGGGAGACGCCGTCTTGGCGCAGGTCGACCCATTCGTGATCGATACCCGCATTGGCCAGCCACTGGCGTGCCTTGCGGCAGCTGTCGCAGTTGGGAATGCCGTAGAGTCTGATCATGATGCAGCCGGAAAATCAGGCGCTGCGCAGCAGCTCGTTGATACCGACCTTGGCCCGCGTGCCTTCATCGACCTTCTTGACGATGATCGCCGCGTTGATGCTGTAACGGCCGTTGTCGCGCGGCAGGCTGCCGGCCACTACCACCGAACCGGCTGGTACTTCGCCGTGCAGGATCTGGTCGGTTTCTCGATCGTAGATCGGTGTGGAGGCACCGATGAAAACGCCCATGGAGATGACCGAGCCTTTGCCGATGCGCACGCCTTCGACGATCTCGGAACGCGCGCCGATGAAGCAGTTGTCTTCAATGATGGTCGGGGCGGCCTGCAACGGCTCGAGCACGCCGCCAAGTCCGGCACCGCCGGACAGATGCACGTTCTCGCCGACCTGGGCACAGGAACCCACGGTGGCCCAGGTATCCACCATGGTGCCGCTGCCGACATAGGCGCCGATGTTCACATAGCTGGGCATGACCACGGCGTTCGGTGCGATATGGGCGCCGCGACGCACCATAGCCGGCGGCACGATGCGTGCGCCCTGACGTTTGAAGTCGTCCGCGTCGTAATCGGCGTACTTGGCCGGAACCTTGTCGAAATAGCGCGTATGCCCGCCATCGATCGGCGTGTTATCGCGCAGGCGAAACGACAGCAGAACGGCTTTCTTGAGCCATTCGTTGACGACCCAGCCGTCATCGGTCGGCTCGGCGACACGACCTTCGCCGGAGTCGAGCAGGTCGAGCGCGCTTTGAACCGCGTCGCGTACGCTTTCCTCGGCATTATCCGGCGAAATGTCGGCACGGTTTTCGAAAGTTTCTTCGATGATCTGCTGCATGTCGGCCATGGATGCTCCCTTGCGAGGCGTGGTTCGCGAATGACTGAAGTTTTTTGGACGGCGGAGTTTAACCTAGACGGCAAGGGTCGAGCAGACGCGGGCCAGCCGCTGTACGGCTGCCACGCAGTCCTCGGTGCTCGCGACCAGCGACAAACGAAGCCGGTTCTCGCCGGGGTTGTGGCCGTTCACGGCGCGTGCCAGGTATCGGCCCGGTACGACCTTTAGATTCTCGTCACGAAGCGCGGCGATGGTGAGTTGTTCATCGCTGCTGTCGAACGCGGGCCACAGATAGAACGACCCACTCGGGCGCACGACATCGCAGATTGGTTCGAGCACCGGCATGACGGCGTCGTACTTGGCGCGATAGCGCTCGCGGTTTTCCCGCACGTGCGCCTCGTCGCGCCAGGCCGCGATGCTTGCTGCCTGAATATGATTACCCAGCGTCGCGCCGTGGTAAGTGCGATAGCGCAGGAATTCGGCCAGCACACGGCCGTCGCCGGCAACGAATCCGGAACGCAGGCCCGGCAGGTTCGAGCGCTTGGACAGGCTGTGAAAGACGATGCAGCGCTCGAAATCGCTGCGGCCCTGTTGATGCGCGATGTCCAGAAGGCCGGGTGGCGGCGCCGACTCGTCTGAATAGATTTCGCTGTAGCACTCGTCCGAGGCAATGATGAAATCGTGCCTGTCCGCCAATTCTAGGGCGCGTTCAAGATAGGCCCGATCGGCGACCGCACCCGTGGGATTGCCGGGAGAGCACAGGTATAGCAACTGTACGCGATCCCAGTCGCTGGGTCCGAGCGCGTCAAGATCCGCGAGGAAGCCGGTTTCCGGCAAGCAGGGCAGATACAACGGCTCGGCCCCGGCGAGCAGCGTAGCGCCTTCGTAGATTTGATAACCGGGATTTGGCATGGCCACGGCCGCACCGGTCTTGCGCGGATCGACTACGGCCTGGGCAAAGGAAAACAACGCTTCGCGGGTGCCTGCAGCCGGCAGAATATGGCGCGCATCATCAATCGTTTGGCGCGCTACGTTAAAGCGCTTTGCCAACCAATCGGCTATCGCTGCACGTAACGCTTCACTACCGCGTGTTGGCGGGTAATTCGCGACGCCGCCCATCTGAGCGATTAGCGCATCGCAGGCAACCTGGGCGGGCGGGTGCTGTGGTTCGCCGATAGCCAGAGAGATCGCATCGCGATCGGGATTTGGCGTCGTGTCGCGAAGCAGTGTCGCCAGCCGCTCGAATGGATAGGGCTGAAGCGTATCGAGTCGAGGATTCATGGGTCGTTCTTGTCGAGTTCAGAGGTGAGTGCTTCCCGAATGCGGGCGCGGGTGTCGCGGTCCCGTATGGGCGCGTGTTCGCGATCGGTGATGAAGAACACGTCCTCGGCACGCTCGCCGATGGTTGCGATCTTGGCGGTCTCGAGCAGGATGCCGTACTGGTAGAAGATATCGCCGATTATCGAAAGGAGGCCGGGACAGTCGGCGGTCACCACTTCCATGACGGTACAAGCGCGTTCCGAGGCCTCACTGAAATAGATCTGGGTGGGAACGTTGAAGTAGCGGCTGCGGCGCGAGGCGCGGCGCGTCACATCGATGCTCTCTACGTCCGGATCTGCAATCGCGGCGCGGACCGTGTCCTCGATCTCCCGACGTCTGAAGTCATCGGTGATTGGCTGACCGTCGCTTTCGCAGATCACATACGTATCAAGGGTGTAGTCGTCGCTCGTCGTGTTGATGCGTGCGTCGAGGATCGACAGGCCCAGTTGCGCGAGTACGCCTGTAGCGACGCCGAACAGATAGTTTCGATCGCGGCTGTACACGAACAGCGTGCTGCCTTGATCGGAAATCTCTGCGAGTGTGACCAGCGGCCCGTCGCCTGTGTGGGTCACGATCGCGCGTGTCTGGCGCGCGACTTCCTCGGGGCTATGGCGCAGAAAATAATCGGGTTCAAAGCGTGCCCATACGGCCTTGAAAAGGGGCGTGTTCACACGGGTTCGCGTCAGCATTGCGGCGGCCGCACTGCGGGTCTCTGCGACCAGTTCGGCTTCGTTCAGCGGATCGTCGAGCCCGCGCTCCAGGGCGCGGCGGGTGCTGGTGTACAAGTCCACCAGCAGACTTTCCTTCCAGGAGTTCCAGAGGTTCGGGTTCGTTGCCCGAATGTCGCAGACCGTCAGGAGGAATAGCCGATCCAGGCGCTCGCGCGATCCCACTTCACGTGCGAACTCATTAATGACCTGTACATCGTTGATGTCACGACGTTGTGCGGTCATCGACATGAGCAGGTGCTGGCGAACGAGCCAGCAGACCAGATCGGTGTCATCCGAGGAAATGCCGTGATCCCGGCAGAAGGCGAGCGCGTCCGCTGCGCCCAATTCCGAGTGGTCGCCGCCGCGGCCCTTGGCAATATCGTGCATAAGGCCGGCGATATAGAGGATCTGCGGTTTGTTGAGCGACTGCATCAGCTCGCTGGCGAACGGCAGCTCGTGCCGAAAACGCGGTAGCACCAGCCGGCGTAGATTTCGGATAACAAACAGTGTGTGCTCGTCGACCGTGAGCGTATGGAACAGGTCGTACTGCATCCGACCGATGATCTTTCGGAAGTTGGGCAGATAACGGCCGAGAATCCCGTACCGATTCATCCGGCGCAGGGCGCGTGTCACGCCACCGCGTTGGCGCAGAATTTCTGTAAAAAGACGCCGGCAATGAATTGATGAGCGGAAGTTTTTATCTATGAGGTGGCGGTCGCGCCGCATCAGCCGCAAGGTGTGCGCACGGATGCCGGTCAGCCGCGGCCGCGTCTGCATGAGGTAAAAAATTTCGAGCAGGGCGCTGGGCGTCTTTACGAATACATCGTCGGCAGTGACTTCGATAAAGCCATGCCGCGACTGAAACCGCTCGTTGATAGCGCGCGGGCGCTCGCTCTCGCCGTAATGGAGAATCGCCTCAGAGAAAAGTTGAAGCAATATGTCATTTAGCGCAGTCAATGCCTTGATATTACGATAATATCGCTGCATGAACTGCTCGACCGCGAGGTTGTTCTCCTCGTCTTCGTAACCCAGCATCTTCGCGATCTGGATCTGATGGTCGAAAAGCAGTCGATCCTCGGCGCGATCGGTGAGCGTGTGCAGCGCAAAACGCGCCCGCCAGAGAAAGGCCTGCCCGCGCTTGAGCTCGGTGAACTCGCGATCGCTCAGAAATCCGTAATCGACCAGGCCGTCGAGCGTCTGCGCCGCGAACTGTCGTTTGGCGACCCAGGCGATGGTCTGGATGTCGCGTAGCCCGCCGGGCGATTCCTTTGTATTCGGCTCCAGCTTGTAGGCCGTCTCGTCGTAGCGCGCATGACGGACTTCCTGTTCCTCGACTTTCGCCTTGAAGAAAGCGGCGGATGGCCAGATATGCTCGACCGAGGTTGCCGCGCGCATTGCCGCGAACAGGGCGGCATCGCCCGCGAGCGCACGGGACTCCATCAGATTCGTCATGATCGTGATGTCGTTTTCGGCCTGCTCGGTACACTCGCCGGGTGAGCGTACGCTGTGGCCGACTTCCAGTCCGATATCCCAGAGGTGGGTGAGAAATCGTTCCAGTGCAGGCCCGACGGTCTCGAGCGTGCCTTCACGGTAGAGCACCAGCAGGTCGATATCGGACTGCGGCAGCAGCTCGCTACGCCCGTAGCCGCCAACCGCGACCAGGCACGCGTCGGAGGTGTCGACAACACAGTGCCATGCGTTGATCAGGACCGCGTCCACAAGTGCGCTGCGGGCGCCGACGAGCGTGTCGACGTGCGCGCCGTTGCGAAAGCTTTCCTCGATACGCACGCGGCCCTCATTGAGCTTGTCGCGCGCATCGCTGATCGAGGTGCCCTCGATCTTGGAAACGCTATCCAGAAACGCGTTCCAGTCCGTGGGCCCCGGGCGTGCTCGCGACCGGTCGGCAGATCGGATCGACACCCTAGGAGGCCAGTTGGCTCGGGGTCAGGATTTCGACGCCGTCCTCGGTGACCAGAATGGTGTGCTCCCACTGTGCCGACAGCGAGTGATCCTTGGTTACGACCGTCCAGCCATCGGGCAGTACTTTCACGTGCCGCTTGCCGGCGTTGACCATCGGCTCGATCGTGAACGTCATTCCGGCCTCAAGCCGTAGGCCCGAGCCGGCTTTGCCGTAATGCAGCACCTGGGGTTCTTCGTGAAAGCCCAGGCCAATCCCGTGGCCGCAGTATTCGCGCACCACGGACGCACGACGGGATTCGACGTATGTCTGGATGGCCGCGCCGATATCGCCAAGCGTGGCGCCCGGGCGCACGACGTCGATGCCCTTGTAGAGCGCGGCTTCCGCGATGTCCGACAGGCGGCGCGCCTTGATCGACGGTTCGCCTGCGAAAAACATCCGCGAGCTGTCGCCGTGGTAGCCGTCCTTGATCAGGGTGATGTCGATGTTGACCGCGTCACCTTTCTTCAGCGCCTTCTCGCCCGGGATGCCGTGGCACACGACGTGGTTGATCGACGTACAGATCGATTTCGGGAAGCCGTGGTAGTTGAGCGGCGCGGGCGTCGTGCCCAGTTCGTCGACCATGAATTCGTGACAGCGGGTGTTGAGTTCGTCCGTGGTCACGCCCGGTTCGACATAGGGTGTGATCATGTCGAGGACCTGCGCGGCGAGCCGACCGGCCTCGCGCATCTTGTCCTGTTCTTCGGGCGTCTTGATGGTCACGCTCATGCGTCTTAAATCCTTGCGAATCCGGGAAAAAAATGGCCGAAAGCACGGCCGGTGCTAGCCTATCGAAGGCCGCTATGGTATAAACCGCTCGCGTTTGCGGCAACGCAGCGCCAGAAATCGGCGAATGAACGGCGGTTTCTGCAATCAATCCACACGCGTATCGACACATGAAACTGGGTGCCCGAAAGGGTTGTTTCATGGGATGCGCGGAGGCACAACCCGGAGACAATCCATGAGCCAGATCAGCATGCGCCAGTTGCTCGAGGCGGGCGTCCATTTTGGACACCGCACCCGTTACTGGAACCCCAAGATGGCCCCTTATATCTTTGGCCATCGCAACAAGATTCACATCATCAACCTCGAAGAGACGCTGCCGCTCTTCAAGGATGCGTACAACTATATCAGCCGCTTGTCCGCGAACGGCGGCAACATCATGTTCGTTGGTACCAAGCGCGCAGCGCGCGAAGCGGTGGGCAAGCAGGCCCAGCGCGCCGGTATGCCGTTCGTGAACCATCGTTGGTTGGGCGGCATGCTCACCAACTTCAAGACGGTCAAGAACTCGATCCAGCGTCTGCACGATCTCGAACAGATGATCGAAGACGGCTCGATCCGTAAGCTCAACAAGCGTGAAGCTCTCGATCTGTATCGCGAGCGCGACAAGCTCGAGCGCGGCATCGGTGGCATCAAGGAAATGACCAGCCTGCCGGACGCGCTGTTCGTCATCGACGTCGGCTTCGAGAAGATCGCCATCGATGAAGCGCGCAAGCTGGGCATCCCGGTGGTCGCCGTGGTCGATACCAACTGCTCGCCGGACAAGATCGACGTGGTGATCCCGGGCAACGACGACGCCATCCGAGCGATCCGTATCTACACCGAGATGGTGGCGGATGCCGTGCTGGCCGGTCGTGGCAGCAAGGGTGACTTCACGGGCCAGGACGACGTGGTCGAAGTTCAGGAGAAGGGCGCCGATCACGAAGCCGGCAAGCCGGCCGAGAACGAAGCGGCCAGCGAAGCGACTCAGAACTCCGTGATCCAGGAATCCCAGGGCGAAGCCGAGCCGACCGCAACTGCGTCGCTGGGCGACGTGGCCTCGGTGCCTTCGGAAAACCCGGAAGAAGCCGACCCCAAGCAGGCGGACAAGTAATCACTGCCAGGCCGGCCCGATGCTGATCGGGCCGGCTTGGCTGTTACCTCATTCTTTGCGGAGAACGAATCATGGCAATTAGTGCTGCTCTGGTTAAAGAGCTGCGGGAACGCACCGGCGCCGGCATGATGGAGTGCAAGAAGGCACTCACGGCCGCCGACGGCGATATCGATACGGCGGCGGACAACATGCGTCGCGAAGGCCTGGCCAAGGCCGACAAGAAGGCTGGCCGTGTGGCCGCCGAAGGCCGCGTGGCCACCGCGCTGTCGAGCGATCAGACCGTTGCGATCCTGCTCGAAGTGAACTGCGAAACCGATTTCGTGGGCAAGAACGAAGATTTCATCGGCTTCGCCGAGACGGCAGCCCAGGCCGCGCTCGACAACGGTCCGGCCGATGTCGATGCCTTGGCAGCGATCGAAGTCAACGGGGAAAGCCTCGACGCCACGCGTCGCGCACTCGTGGCCAAGCTCGGTGAGAACATCACGATCCGGCGTTTCCGTCGTATCGAAGCCGGTGAAGGCAAGCTTGACGTCTACATGCACGGCGCGCGTATCGGCAGTGCCGTTGCGGTGTCCGGTGGTGAAGACACGCTGGCCCGCGATCTGGCCATGCACGTGGCCGCGACCGCGCCGGCGCACCTGTCGGCCGACGACGTGCCGCAGGAACGTCGAGATTCCGAGAAGGAGCTGCTGATGGCGCAGGCCCGCGATAGCGGCAAGCCGGAAGAGATCATCGAGAAGATGGTCGAAGGCCGTCTGCGCAAGTTCCTGGCCGAAATCACGCTCATGGGTCAGCCGTTCGTGAAGGATCCGGACGTTACGGTCGAGAAGCTGTGCAAGCAGCAAAACGCGACCGTTTCCGACTATGCCCGGATCGAAGTCGGCGAAGGCATCGAGAAGAAACAGGAAGACTTCGCGGCCGAGGTCAAGGCGCAAGCCGAGAAAACAGCCTGAGGGCTTGATGGCCGGCTGCTCAGACAGCCGGCTTTTTTTTGCCTTGACGGTATGATGCCGTCAGGAAGCTGAGTTATCTTTGCCGGCCAGGAGCCGCCTTCATGTTGCTGTACGCCCGCGCGATTCGATGAGCAAGAAAAAGTCGACCCCCAAACGCATATTGCTGAAACTCAGTGGCGAAGCCCTCATGGGGCAGGCCGACTACGGTATTTCCGCCGATGTAGTCGAGCGGCTCGCCGCCGAAATCCGTGATCTGATCGATTCCGGAATCGAGGTGGCGCTGGTTGTCGGCGGCGGCAATATCTTCCGCGGCGTCGGTTTGGCCGGCCGTGGCATGGACCGCGTGACCGGCGACCAGATGGGCATGCTCGCAACGGTGATCAACGCACTCGGCTTGCAGGACGCCATCGAGCATGCCGGCATGACGGCACGCGTGATGTCGGCGATCCGGATCAATCAGGTCTGCGAGGACTATATCCGTCGGCGGGCGATCCGCCATCTGGAGAAGGGCCGGGTGGTCATCTTCGCGGCCGGCACCGGCAATCCGTTCTTTACCACGGACTCCGCTGCCAGCCTGCGCGCGATCGAGATCAACGCCGATCTGATGCTCAAGGCCACAAAGGTCGACGGCATCTATAGCGCGGACCCGATGCGCGACAGTAGCGCGAAACGCTATACGCACCTTACATACGATGAAGTCATCGACCAGCGGTTGACGGTGATGGATACCACCGCGATCGTGCTGTGCCGAGATAACGGCATGCCGCTTCGCGTGTTCGACATCAACCGCGCAGGCGATCTGCAGAAGATAGCGGCGGGCGCCGATGACGTCGGCACGCTGGTCGACAACGATACGACGAGAGCCAACGGATGATTGACGAAATCTACAGCGATGCCGAACAGCGCATGGACAAGACGATCAACGTCATGCGCGACAACTTCAGCAAGATTCGCACCGGCCGCGCGAGCACCAGTCTGCTGGATCATGTGACGGTGGATTACTATGGCGCGGATGTGCCCCTGAATCAGGCGGCCAACGTGTCGCTCGAGGACGCGCGCACGATCAGCATTCAGCCGTGGGAAAAGACCATGGTGCAGCCGATCGAAAAAGCGATCATGAAGGCGGATCTGGGTCTGAACCCGTCTACCGCTGGACAGGTCATTCGTGTCGTGCTGCCGCCCTTGACCGAAGACCGGCGCAAGGATCTGGTCAAGGTCATCCGTGCCGAAGCCGAGGACGGCCGTGTCGCCGTGCGTAACATTCGGCGCGATGCCAATTCCACGCTGAAGGAGTTGGTCAACGAGAAAGAAATCAGCGCCGACGACCAGCATGGCGGTGAGACGCGTGTTCAGCAGCTCACCGACAAGCACATCGCCCGTATCGATAGCCTGCTCGAAGACAAGGAGCAGGAGATCATGACGGTCTGAGTGCAGACCGCGGACGAGTGACAGGCGCCTCGCGTATGAGTGTTCCCGAACACGTCGCCATCATTATGGATGGTAACGGCCGGTGGGCGAGCCACCGCGGTATGCCGCGCGCGACCGGTCATCGGTCGGGCGCGCGTGCGGCTCGAGAAATTGTGGAAAGCGCTAGAAAAATGGGCGTCAAAACGCTGACGTTGTTCGCATTTTCGAGCGAAAACTGGCAGCGCCCGCGTGCGGAAGTGCGATTGCTGCTCGATCTGTTTCGACGCACGATCCGTCGCGAGATTGACTCGATGCACGCCAATGGCGTGCGTCTCAGCTTCATTGGTGAGCGCTCGCACTTCTCCGACGCCCTCCGGCGCGAAATGAGCAAGGCCGAGGAAAAGACGCTCGGCAACGACGCCCTGAGTCTGGTGATTGCGATCGACTACGGCGGCCGTTGGGATATCGTCGAGGCGACGCGTCGTATTGCGCGCGAATGTGCTGCCGGTACGCTCAGCACGGATGAAATTGACGAGTCCCACGTCGGTCGCCATATGGCGCTATCGCAGTTTGGCGCGCCGGATCTGTTCATCCGGACGGGCGGCGAGCGACGGGTGAGCAATTTTCTGCTTTGGGATCTGGCGTACAGTGAGCTGTACTTCTCTGATGAACTCTGGCCGGATTTCAACGATGAAAGCCTCGCAAATGCGATCGAGTGGTTTGCACAGCGACAGCGGCGCTTCGGCCGTCTGCCGCAGGCCGTAGCGCCCGGCGGCTGAACAAATATGCTGATGACTCGTATCGCGACCGCACTGGCGGTCGTCCCGCTCGCCGTTCTGGGCATGCTGTTTCTGCCAACGGCAGCCATCACGCTCGTATTCGCGGTACTCATGCTCATGGGTGCCTGGGAATGGGGCAATCTGATGCGGCTGGCGGACACGGGTCGTATTCTGCTCACGCTCACCGTCGCGCTCCTTATCTTCCTGTTTGCTCTGGTGCGCACGCAGTTCTGGATCGTTGCGGTCGACAATGTAGTGGTCGGTGCCGCCTGTCTTTGGTGGCTGATCGCCATTTACTGGATCACGTGTTTCCCGAAGGGATGGGCGCAGACCGTCGGGCGTACCGACGTCGGTATCGTGATTGGTCTGATCGTTCTGGTCGCGCCGGTGGCAGCGGTCACCTATCTACACCAAAGCGATCAGGGGCCGCTGCTTCTTCTCACGTTCTTCTTTCTGGTCTGGGCGGCGGATACCGGCGCCTATTTCGCGGGGCGGACCGTCGGGCGTAACAAACTCGCGCCGGCGGTCAGTCCGGGCAAGACAAGAGAAGGCGCGATTGGGGGATTCGTCGCGGCCATGTTGTTCGCCGGTGCCGGCGCCTGGCTTCTGGGCTACAGCGGTGATCGGCTTGTCGCCTTCATGTTTCTCGGTGGCTGGGTAGCGATCATTTCGGTGGTCGGCGACCTGGCGATCAGCATGTTCAAGCGCCATGCAGGTATCAAGGACAGCGGTAAGCTGTTCCCGGGCCACGGAGGCGTGCTTGATCGTCTGGACAGTGTGCTGGCCGCCGCGCCCTGGTTTGTCGCTGGCCTGCATTGGTTGCCGTCTGGCGTCTAGGCGCCTTTGGGCATCGCTGCTGTGCCGAAGCACGTAGCAATAGACAGAAAATGTGCCGCGTTCAGCAGCTTACGGATCGTCTGCGGCGTTACGCGGTCTAAGCGCCGATGGCGGTGAGCCAATTCCTGGAAAGAGAGCAGTAATCCATGTCTGACTGGCTGATGTCAGTGCCCGCGTTCATCGTCTCGATTGGCCTGCTCGTGGCGATTCACGAGTACGGCCATTTCTGGGTGGCACGCCGTCTGGGCGTCAAGGTGCTGCGCTATTCCATCGGCTTTGGCCATCGCGTCTGGGGATTTACCGGACGCCGAAGCGGCATCGAGTACTGGCTATCGGCCATCCCGTTGGGCGGCTACGTCAAGATGCTCGACGAGCGCGAAGGCGAGGTGGCTGATGCCGACAAGCCCTACGCCTTCAACAGACAGCATCCCTGGCGTCGTATTGCGATCGTGGCGGCCGGGCCGGGCGTGAATTTCGTTTTTGCGATCCTGGCCTACTGGCTGGTGTTCATGATTGGCGTCGCCGGGATCAAACCGATCATCGGGAACGCCCCGGACGGCACGCTGGCCGCGTCCGCGGGGTTGCGATCGGGTGATGAGGTCGTGGCTGTCGACGACCGTGCAATCGGCGATTGGCAGGATCTGCGACTCACTCTGCTGGAACGTGGCCTCGACGGCGACCCCGTGACTCTCGATGTGCGCGCACAGAGCGGCACAACGCGCCAAGTCGAGCTGGACCTTACCGGCGTATCGGCCGACCCTGAAAAACTGTTCGACCGCCTGGGCCTGGCCCCATACCAGCCGCCGGCTACGCCGCTGATCGCGCAGGTGGTCGGCGACTCCGCGGCGCAGGCTGCTGACCTTCGCGCCGGCGACGAAGTCCGTGCCGTCGATGGTGAGGCCACGAACTCACCTCAGGCGCTGGTCGAACGGATCAAAGCGCGACCCGGCGAGAAGGTGGTGCTGGCGATCACGCGTGACGGCCGAGAGATCGATGTGCCGGTGACGCTCGGTGAGGCGCAAAACGACGCGGGTGCAGCGGAAGGGCGCCTCGGCGCTCAGATCGGTGTCGATGCGCAAGCGTGGCAGGCCATGCAGACCACGCGCCAGCTGGGCCCGCTGGCTGCCGTTCCGGCTGCCGTTTCCAAGACTTGGGAAGTGTCCGCGCTGACCCTGCGCCTGATGACGCGCATGATCACCGGCGACGTTTCCTGGCGTAATGTCAGCGGCCCCATCCAGATCGCGAACTACGCCGGGCAGACTGCAAGCATTGGCGTGGAAGCCTTTGTCGGCTTCCTTGCGCTGGTGAGCGTGAGCCTCGCGGTACTCAACCTTCTGCCTATTCCGGTGTTAGACGGGGGGCATCTTCTGTATTATTCGATCGAATGGATAAGGGGCCGGCCTCTCTCCGAGGCCGTTCAGGTCGCTGGACAGCAGTTGGGCATGGTCGCTCTCCTGATGTTGATGACCCTGGCTTTTTACAACGATATCCTGCGCTTGCTCGGGTAGCGGAGCTTAATATATGCCTGTAATTCTGATGCGCGCGTTCGCCGTGCTCCTGTGTCTTTTTGCCGTGAACGCGTGGGCTCAGAATCAGTCCGAACCCGGCCAGTCGGGCCAGGGGAGTAGCCAGAGCGGCTATGACTTCCGTGTCGCCGATGTCCGCGTCACTGGCGTCCAGCGCCTCGAGCCCGGCACGGTGCTGACCTATCTGCCGCTGTCGGTTGGTGATCGCCTCAGCGCCGGCCGTGCGCAGCAGTCGATCCGCGCGCTCTACGAAACCGGCCTGTTCGAGAACGTCACGCTCCAGCGCGAAGGCAACACGCTCGTCGTGGATGTGCAGGAGCGGCCGGAAATCGCGCGCTTCACGATCGAGGGCAACAAGAACATCGGCGGCGACCAGCTCAAGGATGCGCTTGCCGACCAGGGCCTCGCTCAGGGCGAGCTCTACAAGCGGTCGCTGGTCGATCAGCTGGAGCAGGAGCTGCGCCGCCAGTACTACGCCAACGGCTATTACAGCGTCGCGATCGATACCGAAGTGGAGGATCTGGGCAACAACCGTGTCGCGATCGACATCGCTGTCACTGAAGGTCAGGTTGCGTCGATCAAGGACGTCAACATCATCGGTAACGAAAACTTTACCGATGAAGAGTTGCAGGACGTGTTTGAACTGCAGGCCAGTTCACCGGCCTATACCCATCCGCTGACGTTCTGGCGCAGTCGTGATCGCTATTCGCGCGAGAAGCTGCTGGGCGATCTCGAGTCGCTGAATTCCTTCTACCAGAACCGTGGCTATATCCGGTTCAACGTGTCCTCGATTCAAGTGTCGCTGTCGCCGGACAAGCGCAACATCTTCCTCACGATCAACGTCGATGAGGGCGACCAGTACACGATCAACGATTATGAGTTCGCCGGTGACATGATCGTGCCGCAGACCAGCCTGCAGCGGCTGGTCACGGTCGAGGGCGGACAGATCTTTTCGCGTAGCGATGTCGACGCTTCTGCTAACGCCATCAGCTCCGGCCTCGCCGACTTCGGCTATGCCTTTGCCGATGTTGACCCGCTCACCCGTGTGGACGAAGACGAGAAGACCGTCGACCTGACGTTCTTCATCGATCCCGGCAAGCGCGCCTACGTTCGTCAGATCACGTTCAACGGCAACGAGAAGACCAACGACGAAACACTGCGTCGTGAGATGCGCCAGTTCGAGGGTGCTCCTTTCTCGCGTCGTGGCGTCGAGCGTTCGCGCACTCGTCTCGCCCGTCTGCCCTATATCCAGGATGTTCAGGTCAATACCGAGAAGGTGGCCGGCAGCGAAGATCTCGTGGACGTCGACTACGACCTGTCCGAGCGCGCGGCGGGTACGCTGCAGTTCGGTGTCGGTTTCTCCGACGCCCAAGGCTTTCTGGTCAACGGTAGCGTGTCGCACAGCAACTTCCGCGGTACCGGTAACCGCGTGAGCCTGCGTGCGGAAACCAACGACTACGCCAAGAGCGTGGGTGCGAGCTGGACCGACCCGTACTTCACCGACGAAGGCGTATCGCGCACCATTTCCGCCTTCTATCGCAATACCGATCAGTTGATTCGTATCGGCTCCGGTTTCGATCTGAACTCGCTCGGCGGCGCGATGACCTTCGGCCTGCCGATCACGGAATACTCGCGCCTGCGTGCCGGTCTCGGCGTTGAGCGCAACGAGATCAATTCGGCTGTGAACCGCGACGGCGAGGATCGCCTCTCGGACGAACTGCGTGAGTTCATCGACGAGAACGGCCGCGAAGCGACCACCTACGAACTCCAGACCGGCTGGCAGCGCGATACGCGTAACCGCACCTTCTTCGCCACCCGTGGTTCGAACACGGAGTTCGAGTTCAACATCAAGGGCCCGGGCTCGGATCTCGAGTACTACGACAGCAGCATCGAACACGAACGTTATTTCCGTATCGGCTCGTGGATTCCGGGACTGTCGGACAAGGTCGTGTTGTCCATGGACGGGCGTGTCGCCCAGACCGATGTCTGGGGCGACGGCGAGGACGTGCCGCCGTACGACAACTTCTTTGCCGGCGGCGCACGTTCGGTTCGTGGCTTCTCGAATGGCGGTCTCGGCCCACGTGACTCGTTCGATAATCCCTACGGCGGCCAGTTCCTGACCACGCTTCAGAGCGAGTTGGTGATCCCGACGTTCCTCGAGTCCGATAACAAGTCGACCCGCCTGACGGCCTTCTACGACATCGGTAACGTCTACGAGGACGCGAGCGCGTTCGAAGCATCGGACCTGCGCAAGTCCGCCGGTGTTGCGTTCTACTGGTTCACCCCGTTCTTCGGGCTGCTCCGCGTGAGCTACGCGGCCTATGTCGACGGTGAGGAAGATGACGAAGTCGATCGCTTCCAGTTCTCCTTCGGTGTGGGCCTGTAACGACACGGCTCGAGCGACAGACCACCCAGGCGAGGCCGCACGCATGACTCAACGACCGCTCAAGCAGATCTTCGGCGCCGCACTGCTGCTGTGCTTCGCGGTAACCCCCGCGATGGCGCAGCAGGCCACGAACGCCGCGCCGACCGCCGCCACGACGACCGATGGCGAAGTGTTGCGTATCGGCGTTGTCGATGTTGCGCGCGTGGTCAGCGAGTCGCCCCAGGCAGCGCGCGCCAAGACGAGTATGGCCAGCCAGTTCGCCAAGCGGAAAAACGAGCTCGAGGCGGAGTCCAACGCTCTGCGGCAGGATATCGACCGCCTGTCCCAGGACGGCTCCGTGATGAGCGAGGGCGATCGTGAAAAGCTGCAGGGCGAGATTCGTGATCGTCAGCGCGAGCTGCAGATGCAGCGCAGCAAATACAACGATGATGTCAGCGATGCCGAACAGAAAGAGTTCGACCAAATGCGAGCCGACATCCTCGAAGTGATTGATGACTACGCCCAGGCCAATGATTACGACCTCATTCTCGGCGATGGCGTGCTATACACCAGCAACGCCGTAGACGTCACCGACGAAATTCTCGCCGAACTCGAGGACGGCTAGACCTATGGCCAACGCGCCTGATTCGACAGTGACGCTGGCGTCGCTCGCGGAACGCTTTGACCTAGAGATCGCCAGCGGCGACCCGAATACGACGATCAACGGCGTCTGTGCACTCGAACCCGGCCAAGCGGGCTGTATTGCGTTCGCCGAGAACGCGGCGAACGCAGCGGCGTTGTCTGGCAGTGCCGCCGAAGCGGTCATCCTGCCGGCAGCGCTAGCCGAGGGGGCGGCCGTTCCGGCACTCATCGCCAGCCGGCCGCGACTTGCTTTCGCCCGTGTTGCGGCCCTGTTCGAACGCCCCAAGCCCGCCCCCGGTGCGCACGCCAGCAGCGTGGTCGATCCTTCAGCGCAAGTGCATCAGGATGCCCACATCGGTGCGAACGTGGTGGTCGGCGCCGGCACGGTGATTGAAGCGGGCGTCATCATTGGCCCGAACACCGTGATCGGCGCCGACGTACGCGTTGGATCGCAATCCACTCTGGCGAGCAACTGCAGCATCGGTGACGGCGTGCAGATTGGTTTACGCGTGAGCATCGAGGCGAATGCCGTGATCGGTGCCCGCGGGTTCGGCCTGGTGCACAACGGCGGTGGCTGGGAAGCCATCCCGCAGATGGGCACCGTGCATATTGGCGACGATGTCGAGATCGGCGCGGGCACGACCATCGACCGCGGCGCGCTCGATAACACCCGGATCGGGCAGGGCGTGAAAATCGACAACCAGGTGCATATCGGTCACAACTGCGTGATCGGCGCCCATACAGTCATTGCCGGCTGTACCGGTATCGCCGGTTCGTGCACGATCGGTTCGAATTGCATGATCGGCGGCGGTGTCGGTGTTGGCGATCACGTCAGCATTACCGATGGTGTGATCATCACCGCGGCCAGTCAGGTACCCAAGGACATAAAAGACAGCGGGGTATACTCGTCGACCTTCCGCGCCATGCCAGCAGGGACATGGCGCAAGCGTCTGGCGCTGTTTCGTCAGCTCGATCGCATCGAGCGGCGTATCCGGCGCGTCGAGCGTGATGCCCCTTCAAGTGGAGATCAGTGAATGAGCGAGCAAGACGATATCCGGGCCATCATGCGCATGGTGCCGCACCGGTTTCCCTTCCTGCTGGTGGACCGAGTGCTGGACTGCGAGCCCGGCAAGTCGATCACCGCGATCAAGAACGTGACGATCAACGAGCCGTTCTTCCCCGGGCATTTTCCAGGCCATCCGGTCATGCCCGGTGTGTTGATTCTGGAAGCACTCGCGCAGGCGGGCCTGATTCTGGGCATGCGCACGGTGGATTCGGCCGACGGCACGATCGTCTACTTCGCCGGGATCGACAAGGCGCGGTTCAAGCGTCAGGTGATCCCCGGTGATCAGCTGCTGCTCAAGATCGTGATCGGCTCGGCGAAGAAGCGCATCTGGCGTTTTGATGCCGAAGCCTGGGTCGGCGACGAGCTGGCCTGTCGTGCACAACTCATGGCGATTCCGGCCAAGCCGGACGAGCAGCCGGAGGCGGCCGATGCCAATTGATCCCAGCGCCCAGGTTCATCCCGAAGCGCAGATTGCCGACGATGTGGATGTCGGCCCGTTTACCGTTATTGGCCCGCACGTGCGTATCGGCGCGGGTTCACGTATCGGGCCGCATGTGGTCATTTCCGGGCATACGACAATCGGGCGCGAGAACAACGTGTTCCAGTTCGTATCGCTCGGCGCCGAGCCACAGCATCGAGTCTATGCCGGCGAGCCGACGCGGCTGACGATCGGTGATCGGAATACCTTCCGCGAGTATTGCAGCGTGCACCGCGGCACCACGATCGATCAGAGCGAAACGATCATTGGTGACGACAATCTGCTGATGGCTTATACGCACATCGCGCATGACTGTGTGCTGGGCAACGGCATAACCATGGCCAATGGCGCGAGCCTGGCCGGGCATGTGCGTATCGGCGACTACTGCATCCTTGCCGGTTTTGCGCTGGTCTACCAGTTCCGGCGCGTGGGCAAGATGGCGTTTCTCGCGTATTGCAGTGGCGTGCAGCAGGACGTACCGGCCTTTGTGCGTTCGGCGGGTGCCCCGGCGGTGCCGCATGGCATCAACTCGGTCGGCATGCGCCGTCGCGGCTACAGCGAGGAAGAGGTTGCGGCCGCCAAGCGCGCCTATCGCACCATCTATCGCTCCAAGCTGCGTCTCGAGCAGGCCCGCGAGGCCTTACGCGAACCGGCGCAGTCGAGCGAATCGGTGCAGCTGATGCTCGAGTCGCTGGAGATGGCCGAGCGCGGCATCATTCGCTAGCGCGGCGCGCGCCGCTGTGGCGAACGACAATCCCTTGTTTGTGATCGTCGCCGGCGAGCAGTCCGGCGACGTCCTTGGCGCTGGGCTCATGAAAGCGCTGCGCGTTCATTATCCGGACGCGCGCTTCGAAGGCGTGACCGGCCCGCTGATGCGCGCCGAAGGCTGTGAGTCGCTGGCAGATATCGAAGAGCTGGCGTTGTTCGGCATAAGCGAGGTGGTAGGCGAGATTCCGCGCCTGCTGCGATTGCGGCGGCGTCTGTTCGCGCATGTGCGTGATGCCCGGCCTACGGCTTTCATCGGCATCGATGCGCCGGCATTCAATACCGCACTTGAGATTCGTGTGCGCCGCTGCGGTATTCCCACGGTGCACTATGTCTGCCCGACCGCCTGGGCCTGGCGCCAGGGGCGCACGAAAAGCATTCGCAGGGCCGTGGATCTGCTGTTGGGCATCTTCCCGTTCGAAGAGGCGTTTTTCCGCCGTTTCGATATCCCCGTGACTTTCGTCGGCCACCCGCTGGCCAACGAGTTGCCGCTTCATCCCGACGGTGCGAGTGCGCGTGCGGCGCTTGGACTGCCGAGCGACGGGGCGCTGGTGGGGCTGTTGCCCGGCAGTCGCGGCTCCGAAGTGCGCCGACTCGGGCCGTTGTTTATCGAAACCGCTCTCTGGCTGGCACGCCGCCAGCCGGGCCTGCGGTTCGTGGCCCCGATGGCGAACGAACGGGTACGCGCCTTGTTCGAAGCGCAGCTCGCCGAGGCCGACGGTGATCTGGACATCACGCTGGTCGACGGACGCTCGCGTGAAGTGATGCGAGCCGTCGACGTGCTAATGCTCGCGTCCGGCACCGCGACGCTGGAAGCGTTGCTGGCCAAGACGCCGATGGTCGTCGCCTACATGCTGTCCCAGTCCAACTACGCGATAGCGCGCGGCCTCGACCTGATCAAGATCGAGCACGTAAGCATGCCCAACCTGCTGGCCGGGCGAGAGCTGGTGCCGGAATTTCTGCAGACTGAGGCACGGGCCGAGATGATCGGTCCCTGGGTCTACCGCCTTCTGAAGTCCGAATCGGCCCGTGCGTGCCAGATCGAGGCGTTCGATGAGATCCATCGCCAGCTCGCCCTTGACGCGGACACACGGGCGGCACAGGCGGTCGCCGATTTGGTCGAATCCCGGCAATGACGCGGCGAAAAAAGACCACACGGTTCGCCTGTCCGTTCATTGCCGGTGTCGACGAAGTCGGACGGGGCCCGCTGGCCGGGCCGGTCGTTGCGGCTGCGGTGATTCTGCCGCCGCGGCCATTGCCGCGCGGACTCACTGATTCCAAAGCGCTGAATGCCGCGGACCGCGAACGCCTGGATGAAAAGATCCGCGCCCGTGCGCTGGCCTATGCGATCGCCGAAGCCTCGCCGGCAGAGATCGACCAGTTCAATATCTTGCAGGCCAGCCTGCTCGCGATGCAGCGGGCTGTACAGGCACTCTGGCTGCGACCCGGTGCGGCCTGGGTCGACGGCAATCAGCCGCCGCCGCTCGGCGTGCCACTACGCACCATCATCGGCGGGGACGGAAGCGTGCCGGCGATCAGCGCCGCGTCGATCATCGCCAAGGTCGAACGGGACCGGCAGATGGTGGCGTTCGATGACCAGTATCCCGGCTATGGTTTTGCGCAGCACAAGGGCTACGGTACGGCTGTGCATCGTGCTGCGCTTGCCGCTCAGGGCATCACCCCGATTCATCGGCGCAGTTTTGCGCCGGTAGCGCGCGCAGCCGGGCCGAGCCAGATGGATTTCGACGATTTGATGAGGTGAGGAAAACCGCTTGCAGCAGGCTTTCACAGGCCAGCGCAGGCGCACGCATCAGAACGTGCCCCATGCCGTGGGCGATGCTCGTTAGAATGAACCCAGCCGCTGCTTTACGCGCGAGTCGGTGGCGACGTTGTTCGATGCCGCGTCGCTGCGCCGACTATTGATGATCCATACCTGATCGATCCATTCGCGATTCAGACCGACCCGATTCTATGCCTGCCGATTTCGTCCATCTTCGCGTTCATACCGAATATTCGCTGTCCGACGGCATCGTGCGGATCAAGCCGCTGCTGTCGCAGACCCGCGAAGCCGGCATGCCGGCCGTAGCCGTCACCGACAACGTCAATCTGTTCGGGATGGTCAAGTTCTACAAGGCCGCGCTCGGCGCCGGCGTCAAGCCGATTGTGGGCGTGGATCTGCATATCGACGAGGGCCCGCAGGAAACCCCGTCGCGACTGACGCTGATCGCCCAGCACCGGGACGGTTACCGACATCTCTGCGAGTTGCTCACGCGGGCGTATCTGCATGGCCAGAGCCGCGGCCAGGTGCTATGCAAGCGTGAATGGGTAGCCGAGAAGGCCGAAGGGCTGATCGCGCTCTCGGGCGGCATGGTCGGCGATACCGGTGTGGCCCTGATGGCCGGCAAGCCTGAGCTCGCGGATCAACGCGCGCTTGAATGGCAGCAGATCTTTGGCGATCGCTATTACCTGGAAGTCACGCGCTGTGAGCGTAAGGGCGAGGCCGCTTGGTTGTCGGAAACCGTGGGTCTGGCGCTGCGCCATGACATCCCGGTGGTTGCCACCAACGATGTGCGTTTTCCGCACGCCGAGGATTTCGAGGCCCATGAAGCGCGCGTGGCCATTCACGGCGGCTATACGCTCGCCGACCCGCGGCGACCGAAGAATTACACGGCCGAGCAGTATCTGAAGACGCCCGAGCAGATGGTCGAGCTGTTCGCGGACCTGCCGGAAGCGCTCGAGAACACGATCGAGATCGCCCAGCGCTGCAATCTCGAGCTCACCCTCGGCGAAAATGTCCTGCCGGAATTTCCGATACCGGAGGGGCACGACGCGTCGTCGTTCCTGCGCGCGGAATCCGAGCGCGGGCTGGCCTTGCGCATGGCCGATCTCTATCCAGACGCAGACAAGCGTGCCGAACAGCAGCCGGTGTACGACCAACGCCTGGACCATGAGCTCGGCGTGATCGAGTCGATGGGGTTTCCCGGCTACTTCCTCATCGTGGCGGACTTCATCCGCTGGGCGCGTGAAAACGGCGTGCCGGTGGGGCCGGGGCGTGGTTCCGGCGCTGGTTCGCTGGTTGCCTATGCGCTCGGCATTACCGATCTGGACCCGCTCGAATACGACCTGCTGTTCGAGCGCTTTCTGAATCCCGAACGCGTATCCATGCCCGACTTCGATGTCGACTTCTGCATGGACGGGCGCGACCGGGTGATCGAGTACGTCGCCCAGGCTTACGGGGCCAACAAGGTCAGCCAGATCATCACCTACGGCACGATGGCCGCCCGCGCGGTGGTGCGCGACGTGGGCCGCGTGCTCGGCCACCCCTACGGGATGATGGATCGGATCGCCAAGCAGATTCCCTTCGCGCCGGACATGACGCTGGAACGTGCCCTGGAGGAATCCGAGGAGCTGCGTCAGTCGAAAGAGGACGAAGAGATCGGCTACCTGCTCGATCTCGCCATGGCCCTGGAAGGCCTGTCCCGAAACCCCGGCAAGCACGCCGGCGGCGTGGTCATCGCACCGTCCGACCTGATCGACTTCACGCCGCTCTATTGCGAGCCGGGCGGCAACAACCGGGTGACCCAGTTCGACAAGGATGACGTCGAAGCGGTCGGCCTGGTGAAGTTCGACTTTCTGGGGCTGCGCACGCTCACGATCATCGATCGCGCGGTGAGCGTCGCCAACGAGCGCATGGCAAAGCAGGGCAAGGAGCCCATCGACATTCGCTCGCTGGGCATGACCGACAAGGCGACTTTCGATCTGCTCAAGGCCGGCGACACGACGGCCGTGTTCCAGGTCGAATCCTCGGGCATGCGACGGCTGATCAAGCGCCTCAAGCCCGATGCCTTCGAGGACATCGTTGCACTCGTGGCGCTGTATCGGCCCGGCCCGCTGGAATCCGGCATGGTCGAGGACTTCATCGACCGCAAGCACGGCGCAAAAGTCGTCTATCCGCACAACTCGCTGGCCGAAGTGCTCGAGCCCACGTACGGCGTCATCCTGTATCAGGAGCAGGTGATGCAGATCGCGCAGGTGCTGGCCGGCTACTCGCTTGGCAGCGCGGACCTGCTGCGCCGCGCGATGGGCAAGAAGAAGCCCGAGGAAATGGCCAAGCAGCGCGGCGGTTTCATCGAAGGCGCGGTTGCAAAGGGTATCGAGGAGAACACTGCAGCCTATATCTTCGACCTGGTCGAGAAGTTCGCCGGCTATGGCTTCAACAAGTCACATTCGGCGGCCTATGCGCTACTCACCTATCAGACCGCCTGGCTGAAGGTGCATTACCCGGCCGACTTCATGTCGGCGGTGCTCTCGGCTGACATGGATCACACCGACAAGGTCGTGATCATGATCGACGAGTGCCACCGCATGGAAATCGAGGTGGCGCCGCCAGACGTGAACGCCTCGGAATATGATTTCTCGGTGGTCGACGATGCGACGATCCGTTACGGCCTCGGTGCACTCAAGGGCGTGGGCAAGGGCGCGATAGACACGATCATCGCCGAGCGGCGCGATAACGGCGTCTACGCCAATCTCTACGATTTCTGCCGGCGTATCGATACGTCCAAGGCCAACCGTCGGGCGCTTGAGGCCATGATCAATGCCGGCGCGCTGGATGCGCTGGGCCCTAACCGGGCCAGTCTCATGCAGGGCCTTACACGGGCGCTTGCGGCCGCCGAGCAGGACCGCAGCGCTGCCAGCGCCGGCCAGAACGACATGTTCGGCCTGGCCGAGGATGCGGCCGACAACCTCGGCCCGCCGCTGGAAGAGCGCCCCGAATGGCCTGAGGACGAGCGCCTCAAGGCCGAGCGCGACACCCTGGGCCTGTATCTCACCGGCCATCCGATCAAGGCCTGGGAAGATGAGCTGGCGCTGATGACCGGCGGCAAGATCGCCGATCAGGTCGCCGCGATGCCGCGCCCCGAAGAGGGCGGGCGCGGCCGGCGTGGCGCCAAGCGCAGCGCGATCGTGGCCGGGCTCGTGGTCGAAGTGCGCCGAATGAAAAAAGGCAAGCGCATCATCGTCGTGCTCGACGACGGCAGTGGGCGCATCGAATGTCCGCTGTTTGAGGAAAAGGCCGCCGAGTACGGCCACCTGCTCGCTGCGGACAAGCTCGTAATCGTCGAGGGCAATCTCCAGTACGACGATTTCACCGACGGTTTCCGGCTGAACGCGAATACGGTGATGGATATCGGCGACGCACGCTCGCGGTTCGCCAGCCGCGTGCTGCTCAGACTGCAGGCGCCCGCCACGCCGGATATCGACGCGCTGGCCGGTTGCGTAGACCGCCATCGCGCCGAGGCAGGCTGCGATGTCGTGCTGCGCTATGCCAACGACCGAGCGCGCGCCGTGTTGACGCTTGGCGAAACGCGAGTGCGCGTATGCGACGAATTACTCGCCGACCTGCGGCATCTGGTGGGTGCGGATCAGGTACAAGTACGTTATCGTCGCGCACAGACCCCGGTTCAATAAATCCGTACAGCGGAAAGACACAGCAATCACGATGGCGCAGAAAAACCTCGACTATCTCGAATTCGAACAGCCGATCGCCGAGCTGCAGGAAAAGATCGAGGAGCTGCGCTTTGTCGCGGACGGCAGTGAGGTCAATCTCAACGAGGAGATCACCAAGCTCGAGGGCAAGCGTCGCAGCTTGACCGAGCAGATCTTCTCCAAGCTGTCGACATGGCAGGTCGCGCAGATGGCGCGCCACCCGCTGCGCCCGTACATGCTCGATTACATCGAGGGCATGTTCACCGACTTCGTGGAACTGCACGGCGATCGCGCCTATGCCGACGATCGCGCGATCATCGGCGGCACCGCGCGTCTGGGCGGTCAGTCGGTGATGGTGATCGGCCACCAGAAAGGTCGCGACACCAAGGAAAAGATCTACCGCAACTTCGGCATGCCGCGCCCTGAGGGTTATCGCAAGGCGTTGCGCCTGATGAAGCTCGCCGAGCGTTTCAACATGCCGGTGCTGACCTTCATTGACACGCCGGGTGCCTATCCGGGCATCGGCGCCGAAGAGCGCAATCAGTCCGAAGCCATCGCCCGCAACCTGTTCGAGATGGCGCGCCTGCGGGTGCCGATCCTGTGCACGGTCGTGGGCGAGGGCGGTTCCGGTGGCGCGCTCGCCGTCGGCGTCGGCGATCACCTGATGATGCTCCAGTACAGCATCTACTCGGTCATCTCGCCGGAAGGCTGTGCCACCATTCTCTGGAAGTCCGCCGAGCGGGCCGAAGAAGCGGCCGAGGCCATGAAGGTGGGTTCCGAGGACTTGCACCGGCTCAATCTGGTCGACGAAGTGATCGAGGAACCGCTCGGCGGCGCCCATCGCGATCCCAAGCAGCTGATGGAGCAGATGCGCGAGCGACTGCTCTCGAATATGGCGCGACTCAAGCACATGAGTGTCGATGAACTGCTGGAAACGCGTTACAAGCGCTGGATGGCGTTCGGCGACTTCAAACTCGTGGGGTGAACGCGCGCACCGGGGCGCTGGTCAGCGCACTGGCCGCACCGCCCGAGAAGACCCGAGCGCTGGTCGTCGGTTTCAGTGGCGGGCTCGATTCAACCGTGCTTCTGCACGCCTTGGCGCACCACGCGCCGCCGTTCGCGGTACGCGCGATCCATGTCTGTCACCACCTGCAGCCGCAGGCCGAGGTCTGGGCCGAGCATTGTCGTCGGCAGTCCCTTGACTGGGGCATCGAGTTCGAGCGGCTGGATGTGTCGGTCGATGGGGCGGGGCGCGGCATTGAAGCGGCTGCGCGCGAGGCACGCTATAACGCCATCGGGACGGCGCTGACGGCCGGCGAAACCTTCGTGACGGCGCATCATTGTCAGGATCAGGCGGAGACTTTTCTCCTCCAGGCGCTCCGCGGTGCCGGCCCGCGCGGCTTGGCCGGCATGCCGGTACTGGGGACGCTCGGGCGCTATTACCATTGGCGGCCTTGGCTTGGCATCGAGCGCGGGGCGATCCGGGACTACGCAGATGGGCAGGGGCTGGACTGGATCGAGGATCCAACCAATCAGAGCCCGGATCTGGCCCGCAGCTTTCTCCGTACGCGGGTCATGCCCGCAGTGGAGGCTCATTGGCCGGCTGCCGGAGCCACGTTGTCGCGCGCGGCGGCTCATGCGCAGGAAGCTGCTGAGGCGATCGAGGCTTTGGCCCGTGTCGACCTGGCCAATGTGCGCGAGGGGGAGGGCGCGTTGTCCTGCGCAGCGCTTGCTGGTCTTACGTCAGCGCGTACGAAACAGGTTATCCGGCTTTGGCTCGAAGAAGCGGAGCTCGATACGCCGGATCATCGGCATTTGGAACAAATCCTCGCGTTGCCAACGTCGCGGCTCGCGTCCAGCCCCTGTGCGCATTTCGCCGATACGGATGTACGCCTGTTCGACGGGCAACTCCATTGCGTCCCGGCACTTGTACCACCGCCGACAGGGCAGACGCTGACATGGGACGGCGGCGAGTTGTCGTTGCCTGCGCGCTGCGGCACGCTGGATATGGAGAATGCGGCTGCGCAAGCCTTGTCGTTGACCGTCACATTTCGCGCCGGCGGTGAGCGCCTGCGCCAGGCCGGATCGGGCCATCGTCGGCTCAAGGACGTGTTGCGCGAAGCCGTGATTGCGCCCTGGGTGCGCGAGCGTATGCCCTTGATCTACTTCGGCGACGCGCTCGTTGTCGTGCCCGGTGTATGGCGACACCCGGAGATCGAGCGCATCGCGGGTGCCGAATTCGGCACCGTTATCTGGCGTCATCGGCTACTCGATGGGTCACTGCGCGTTGTCCGCGCCTAGGCTTTCGGCTAGCATGCGCGCTGTTATTCCCCCGGCATGAGTCTTGGATCGCGCATGGTAGGCGACGCGGCAGGCACCCGCTATATTTTTGTGACCGGTGGGGTGGTGTCCTCGCTCGGTAAAGGCATCGCGGCAGCATCTTTGGGTGCATTGCTTGAATCGCGAGGCCAGAGTGTTTCGGTCATCAAGCTCGACCCGTATCTGAACGTGGATGCGGGCACGATGAGCCCGTTCCAGCACGGCGAGGTCTATGTGACCCGCGACGGTGCGGAAACCGACCTCGATCTCGGCCATTACGAGCGTTTTCTAAAAACGCGCACGTCGAAGTTGTCGAACTTCACGACCGGCCAGATCTATAACAACGTCATCAACAAGGAGCGCCGCGGCGACTACCTGGGTGGCACCGTGCAGGTCATTCCGCATATCACCGACGAGATCAAGCGCTGTATCCTCGAGGGTGGTGAAGGCGCGGATATCTGTCTGGTCGAAATCGGTGGCACGGTCGGCGATATCGAGAGCCTGCCGTTTCTCGAGGCGATTCGTCAGTTCGCGGTCGAACTCGGCCACCATCGGGTGCTGTTCATGCACCTCACGCTGGTGCCGTATATCGCATCCAGCGGCGAGATGAAGACCAAGCCGACCCAGCACTCCGCCAAGGAGTTGCGTTCGATCGGCATCCAGCCGGATATTCTGCTGTGTCGCGTCGATCGGCCGTTGCCGGAGAACGAGCGCCGCAAGATCGCGCTGTTCACCAACGTGTCGGAGCGGGCGGTGATCGCCTGTATCGACGTGGACGACATCTACAAGATGCCGGGCCTGCTGCAGGCGCAGTCGCTGGACGCGCTCGTGCTCGAGCATTTCAACATCACCGCCCCGAACGCGGACCTGTCCAACTGGTCGGCGCTGGTGGAAGCGCGTCGCACCCAGGACGTGACCGTGAAGGTCGCGATGGTCGGCAAGTACGTCGATCTGGCGGATGCCTACAAATCCGTCAACGAAGCGCTTTCCCACGCGGGCCTGCATACCGGCACGCGGGTGGATATCCATTACATCGACTCGGAAACGGTCGAGCGCGACGATGGCGCCTGCCTCGAAGGCATGGACGCGATTCTTGTGCCGGGCGGTTTCGGCGAGCGCGGCATCGAAGGCAAGGTCGCCGCCGCACGCTATGCCCGTCTTCACCAGATTCCGTATTTCGGCATCTGTCTGGGCATGCAGGTCGCCTGTATCGACTTTGCCCGAGATATCGCGGATCTGCCCGGCGCACACAGCACCGAGTTCGTGGCAGAACCCGAGCACCCGGTGATCGCGCTGGTCACCGAATGGCATGATCTCAGCGGCGACGTTCAGCGCCGTGATGCGCGAGCGGACCTCGGTGGCACGATGCGTCTTGGCGAGCAGCGCTGCAATCTCGTCGAAAACACGCTGGCCGCCCGCTGCTACGACGCCGGCGAAGTGTTCGAGCGCCACCGTCATCGCTACGAGTTCAACAATCTCTATCGCGACCGGCTTGGCGACAAGGGCCTGGTGTTTTCGGGCGTATCGGCCGAGGACGATCTGGTCGAGATCATCGAACTGCCGGATCATCCGTGGTTCCTGGGCTGCCAGTTTCATCCCGAGTTCACCTCGACGCCGCGCAACGGCCATCCGCTGTTCATTGGCTTCATCGCCGCCGCGCGCGAGCGCTGCACGGGATGAGGCTCTGCGGGTTCGAGGTCGGCATGGACCGGCCGCTGTTTCTTATTGCCGGCCCGGACAGCCTCGAATCGCCCGGCATGGTCATGGACGTCGCTGGCCATATGGCCGAGCTGTGCCGTGAATTCGGCATCGGCTATGTCTTCAAGGGCTCGTTCGACAAGGCCAATCGCAGCTCGGGCGACAGCTATCGCGGGCCGGGTATCGAAGCCGGCCTGGAGATGCTGGCTGCTGTGAAACGCGAGATCGGCGTGCCGGTGACCACCGATGTGCATGTCGAGAGCCAGATCGGCCCGGTGACTGAAGTTGTCGATCTGTTGCAGACACCCGCTTTTCTCTGCCGGCAGACCGATTTCATCCAGGCCGTTGCCGCGAGCGGTACGCCGGTGAACATCAAGAAAGGCCAGTTCCTGTCGCCGGGCGAGATGAACGGCGTGGTGGCCAAGGCACGCGCTGCGGGTGGCGAGCAGATCATGGTCTGCGAGCGCGGCTACGCCTTTGGTTACAACAATCTCGTCGCCGATATGCGTAGTCTGGCGCTGATGCGCGAAACCGGCTGTCCGGTGGTGTTCGACGCCACGCACTCGGTGCAGTTGCCGGGCGGTCAGGGCAACAGCTCGGGCGGCGCGCGTGATCAGATTCCGGTATTGTCTCGGGCCGCCGTTGGCGCCGGGGTTTCCGGATTGTTCATGGAAACGCATCCCGATCCGGACAACGCACTGTGCGACGGCCCGAATTCATGGCCGCTGGCGCATATGCGCGAGTTGCTGGAAACACTCGTCGAGCTCGATGCCGTGGTCAAACGGCGCGGCACGATCGAGTCGACACTCGTACAACCGTAAAACGAAACGCGAAAAGCAGTATTCCTATGTCGAAGATCAAGCAAATTCGTGGCTATCAGGTAATCGATTCTCGCGGCAATCCCACCGTGGCGGCCCGCGTCACGCTGGAAACCGGTGCCGTCGGTGTCGCGATGGTGCCCTCGGGCGCCTCGACCGGCAGCCTCGAGGCTGTGGAGCTGCGTGACGGCGATGCGGATCGCTTCCTCGGCAAGGGCGTGACCCGTGCCGTGGCCAGCGTCAATGGCGAAATCGCCAAGAAGCTCAAGGGCTTCGAAGCCGACGATCAGGCCGGCCTCGACAAGGCGCTCATCGAATTGGACGGCACGGAGAACAAGGGCCGCCTGGGCGCGAACGCGCTGCTCGGCGTGTCGCTCGCCAACGCGCACGCGGCTGCGAACGATACGAAGAAAGGCCTGTATGACTTCCTAGGTCACGACGATGCCGTGAACCTGCCGGTGCCGATGATGAACGTCATCAACGGCGGCGCGCATGCCGACAACAACGTCGACATCCAGGAATTCATGATCGTGCCGGCCGGCATGTCCACCTTCGCAGAAGCCATGCGTTGCGGCGCCGAGATTTTCCAGCATCTCAAGAAGCTGCTGAGCGAGCAGGGCCTTTCCACGGCAGTCGGGGACGAGGGCGGCTTCGCGCCGAACCTGCCGTCCAACGCGGCCGCGCTGGATACGCTCGTCCAAGCCATCGAGCGCGCCGGTTACAAGCCGGGCGAGAACGTCTGGCTGGGTCTGGATGCCGCGAGCACCGAGTTCTGCGAGAACGGCCGCTACAAGCTGTCTTCCGAGAACGCGGAATACGATGCCGCCGGTTTCGTCGACTATCTCGCCGATCTGGTCGACAAGTACCCGATCCTCACCATCGAGGACGGCATGTCCGAAGACGACTGGGACGGCTGGGCGCTGCTTACCGAGCGTCTTGGCGACCATGTCCAGCTCGTGGGCGATGATCTGTTTGTGACCAACACGCGCATCCTGCAGAAGGGTATCGAGGAGGGCATCGCCAACTCGATTCTGATCAAACCGAATCAGATCGGCACGCTCACGGAAACGCTTCGCGCAATCGATGTCGCCACGCGGGCAGATTACACCGCCGTGGTATCGCATCGCTCCGGCGAAACCGAGGACTCCACGATTGCGGATCTGTCGGTCGCCACCTCGGCGACCCAGATCAAAACTGGCTCGCTGTCGCGCTCGGATCGCATCGCGAAATACAACCGCCTGCTGATGATCGAAGCCGAACTCGGCACCCGGGCAGTCTACCCGGGCCGGAACGCGTTCAAGGTCGGTTTCTAGCATGGCGCTGAGCGCGGATCTCGCCCGTGCTGGACAGCGCCCGCGGGCGCGCTACAATCGCCGCATGTATCGCATCGTGCTCATTGCGCTCGTGGTCGTGCTCGCCGGTCTGCAGTATCGTCTGTGGATCGCCGACGGCGGCTGGGCGGAAGTCCACCGCCTGAGTGAGATGAAGCAGGAGCTGCACGAGGCGAACGAACAACGCCTCGCGCGTAATAACGCCTTGCAGGCAGAAGTCGACGACCTCAAGTCGGGCGAAAGCGCGACCGAGGGCCGGGCCCGTTCCGATATGGGCATGATCCGGCGCGACGAGAGTTTCTTTCTCACCATCGCGCCGCCCGGCACCGTCGACGGTAACCACCAGGCCGCACGCTGAATGCCCTTGCTTGAGGGCGACGCTGTCGACGTCGCCGCGTTGGCCTACGCGCGCGGCAATCCACCCGAAGCGCATGCGGTCATCCGCCAGGAACCTGCGGATTTCTTTGTCGATGAAGACTGCGCCATTGAACTGAGTGGTAGCGGCGAGCACCTGTGGTGCCATATCGAGAAGACGAATCTGACCACGCAGGATGCCGTCCAGGCGCTCTCGCGAGCGGCCGGCGTGCATCCGCGCCAGATCGGCTTTGCCGGCATGAAGGATCGGATCGCGGTGACCCGCCAGTGGATATCACTGGCGTGGCCGATCGCCAGCGAGTTGCCCGCGCTGGAGAATATCCAGGGCATTACGATCCTCGAGATGCGCCGGCATGATCGCAAGCTCAAGCGGGGCGCCCATCGCGGCAATCGCTTCGTGTTGCGTCTGCGCGATCTGCACGGCGATCCGGCCACCATCGAGCAGGACCTGATTCGTATCCGCGATCAGGGCGTGCCGAATTATTTCGGTGCGCAACGCTTCGGCCGTGGTGGGCGCAATCTCGGCTTGTCGCGCGCGCTGTTTGAAGGCAAACGCCTATCGCGTAATCGACGCGGGTTCGCCCTGTCGGCGGCGCGTTCACTCCTGTTCAATGCCGTGCTCGATGCGCGTGTACGCGACGGGAGCTGGAATCAGCTGGTCGCGGGCGAAGCGGTGATGCTCGACGGCAGCCACAGCCTGTTTGCGCTCGACGGCACAACGCAGTCTGCTGACGAACTGCAACAGCGTCTGGAAGCCTTCGACATCCACCCGAGCGGGCCCATGCCGGGACGCGGTGGCAACGATGTCGTGTCGTCGGCCGCCAGCGAACTCGAGACGGGCGTACTCGCGGCGTATCCGGATCTGGTGGCGGGCCTCGAAAGGACCGGCGTCGACGCCGCACGCCGTGCGCTGCGGCTGACTATTCCGGATCTAACCTGGCAGTTCGAAGCCGAGGACTGCCTGCAACTGTCGTTCTCGCTGGCGCCGGGCGCGTTCGCCACCAGCGTGCTGCGGGAGCTGGCGATCGCCCGCGAAGCCGGCGAAATCCAGGACGAGACTGACTAACGGCGGCGTACGCGCTCAGCCGCGGCGCAGCAGCACGTATACGGCGCCCGTGCCGCCGTCCGTTTCGCGGGCCGAGCAGTAGGCAAGCACCTCATCGCGCTGGCGCAGCCAGCCGGCGACCTTGATCTTGAGCACAGGCCCGCGATTACCCGAACGCAGCCCCTTGCCGTGTACGACACGAACGCAGCGGTAGTCGCGGTCGAGGGCTTCGCGTAAAAACACCGCCAGGCATTGTCGGGCCACATCGACAATCATGCCGTGGAGGTCGATCTCGGCCTGGCAACGGTACTGGCCGCGCCGTAGTTTGCGCATCACCGAAAGCTGCACGCCTTCACGACGGTGGAACAGGTCATCGCCGGTTTCGATGTCATAGGGCGGCGGCGTATCGAGCAGCTCGCCGATCACGGCCTGTTCGTCGGCTTCACGCATTGCGGGGCGCGGCGAGGGCATACGCCGCCAGGGCGCGCGACGCTTGCCCTTGGCGACTTTCGCGACCGGTCCGACTGCATCGCGAAACAGCGCGCTGTCGTCGGCATCGATGGGCACGGCGTCGTTACGCTTTGTCTTGCCCGGGTTGTCGGAACGTTCGCTCACAATGTGATTTCAACCAAGCAGGAAACCGCAAAGATAGGCTATGCTAGCGAGCCTGCGGCGTGCTTGCACGTGCCGGTTTCCACGCAATTTTTCAAAGCCCTTGCATGCGATTACTGCTGAGTAATGATGACGGATGTCACGCGCCCGGCCTGACGGCTCTGCGCGCTGCCCTGGCCGAAATCTCCGACGATCTTGTGACGGTCGCGCCCGACCGCAACCGAAGCGGCGCGAGCAACTCGCTGACGCTGGAGCGGCCGTTGCGCGTCAACCGCGTGGCCGAAGGCCTGTATTCGGTCGACGGCACGCCGACGGATTGCGTGCACCTGGCGACCACCGGCCTGTTCGAGCAGGACGCCGACATGGTGGTGTCCGGCATCAATCATGGCGCAAACCTTGGCGACGATGTGCTGTATTCGGGCACCGTCGCAGCGGCGACCGAAGGCCGCTCGCTGGGGCTGCCTGCGGTCGCGATCTCGCTGATGGGCGAGAATCCACGCCACTTCGACACTGCGGCCCGGGTTGCCGTATCGGTCGTTCGGCTGCTGATCGATCATCCGCTACCCAACGACACGATCCTCAATGTGAACGTGCCGGATCTGGCCTTTGAAGAGCTCGACGGCTTCGCGGCGACCCGCCTGGGTAATCGCCACCGTGCCGAACGGCTGATCGAGGACAGCGACCCGCGTGGCCGGCCGATCTTCTGGATCGGGCGCGCCGGCGGCGAAGCGGATGCGGGCCCGGGCACCGATTTTCATGCCGTGGCGCAGGGCAAGGTCTCGATCACCCCGATCCAGATCGACCTGACGCAACACAACGCTGTTTCGAGCGTGGGCGAATGGGTCCAAAGGCTGTGAACGCGCAGGAGAAGCATCCCCATGTCCGGGGTTTCGGCATGGCGTCTGCACGTAGCCGCGCGCGACTCGTGGAGCGCCTGCGCAGCCTGGGTGTCGAAGACGAGACCGTGCTCGCGGCGATCGAGAAGGTGCAGCGGCACCAGTTTGTCGACGAGGCCATGACCAGCCGCGCCTATGACGACACCGCGCTGCCGATCGGCTACGGCCAGACCATCTCGCAGCCCTATATCGTGGCGCAGATGACGAGCTTGCTGATCGCAGACGGCCTGCCGGAAAGCGTGCTGGAGATCGGCACCGGCAGCGGGTATCAGGCCGCGGTGCTGGCCGAAATCCTGCCCTCGATCTATACGGTCGAGCGCATCAAGCCGCTCTACGAGCGCGCCCGCAAGCGTTTCGCCGAGCTCGGTTATCGCCAGGTTCGCGCGCGCTTGGCGCGCGATGGCGTACTGGGCCTGCCGGATTACGGCCCGTTCGATGCGATTCTCGTAACGGCCGGCGCCGAAAAGCTGCCCACGTCGCTCTACGAGCAGATCGCCGATGGCGGCCGCATGATCGTGCCGGTCGGGCCGAGCGGCGACCAGCGTCTCATGGTCATTCATCGTGAGGGCAGCAGCTTTGTCGAGCAGACACTCGATGCGGTGAGCTTTGTCCCGCTCATCGAGCAACGCGCAGATGAGCGAACGTCATGACGGCGACGTATCTCGTTGCGTTGATCAGCCGCGGCATTCTGCCGAGCGTAAGACGATAGGGGCGGCGCTGATGTTTCGTCGTCTCTACGAGGCCGTGGTCCGCGCCTCCGGCCATCGCCGCGCGCCTTCGATACTCGGGCTGCTTGCGTTCTCGGAATCTTCGTTTTTCCCGATCCCGCCGGATGTCATGCTCGCGCCGATGGCGCTGGCGCGCCCGCAGCGGGCCTGGTGGTTCGCGACGATTTGCACGCTCGCGTCAATCGCGGGTGGCGTTCTCGGCTATCTGATTGGCGCCGTGTTTCTGGAAGCGCTGCTGCCGTGGCTGAAGGATCTGGGCTATGTTCATGCCTATGAGACCGCGCGCGACTGGTTCGAGGTCTATGGCTTCTGGGCAATCTTGCTCGCGGGCTTTTCGCCCATTCCGTACAAGATATTCACTGTCGCTGCGGGCGCGGTGGCGATGCCGTTCCTGCCGTTCCTCGTGGGCTCGGCGGTCGGTCGCGGCGCGCGCTTTTTTCTGGTCGCAGGGCTGGTACGCTGGCTGGGTCCCGTTTTCGAGCAGCGTCTGCTCAAATATATCGACTGGATAGGATGGGCCATCGTCGCCGTAATCGTTATCGTGATCGCCGTGCTGCAACTGCGATGAAGCGCCTCGGCATCATAGTTCTCGTCGCTATGGTCGTTGCCGGCTGTTCGCTGCGCGGCGCCATGCGTCCCGACGTGTATACGGTCGAGCGTGGCGACACGCTATCGCGTATCGCGGCCACCTACGGGTTGAACTGGCGGGATCTCGCGCGCTGGAACCAGATCGGGCCGCCGTACCGGATCGAGGTCGGCCAGCGGCTGTCGCTGGACCCGTACCCGCCGCTCGACTATCCCTCATCGACGGCTCGCCGTGCGCCTGCACCGCCGGCGGCACGCCAACCGCGCGTGGCGCGCGCCCCGCAGGATTCGCGTGCGGCACAGGAGGCCGCGATCCGTGCATCGACTCCGCAGCTCACACGCACCATCGAACACGTCGATACACCGGACACCGGGCGGCCGACAACGCCCCAACCGGCGCCGCGGCGCGAGCCGGAACCCGTGCCCGAGGAAGACGTTGCGACCGACGCCCAGATCAATCAGGCCAGTGAGCAGGCACCGGTCCGGCCGACTTCGACCGGTGGCCCGAGCGAAGACGGTTGGCAATGGCCGGCCAGTGGCTCGATCCTGCGAAGCTATGCCGCGCAGCGCGCCCGCCAGGGCATTGATATCGGCGGTCGTGAAGGTTCACCCGTCTATGCCGCCTCAAGCGGCCGCGTCGTCTATCACGGCACCGGCCTGAAGGGTTACGGCAAGCTCATCATCATCAAGCATGACGAAGAGTATCTGTCGGCCTACGGGTTCACCCGCAACACCCGTGTGACACAGGGCGAGGACGTGGCGGTCGGCACGCGCATCGCGGATATGGGCCTGGGCCCGCAGAACACGCCGATGCTGCATTTCGAGATTCGTCGCGACGGCAGTCCAATCGATCCGGTCACGCTGCTCCCGGAGCAATAGGGCGGCGCCGTGCCGGCGATGAACGCACCGCGGACAAGGGGCGCCGTGACTTGGCTGCCCGTCCAGCTGTAGCTCGATAGCGAAGGCGATCCATCGTCCGGGCACGGCTGTACTTGACCCAGTCGCGCTATCACGCGCCGCCTCACGATGGCCGGCGGCATGTACGCATGCGCCGCAATGAGTGTAGCCCCGTGAACCGTGTAGCTGCACTGTCGCTATTCTGGCAAACTGCGGCGCTTGCTTTTGTGTCCGCTGACCCACCGAGTCGCCCGCGACTCTTCAAGCCGATCGACCATGTCAAATCCCACGCCCAAATCCGAATTCGCGCGTATCAATCGCCTGCCACCGTATGTGTTCGCGATTATCAACGACCTCAAGCAGGAAGCGCGAGCGCGGGGCGAGGACATTATCGATTTCGGCATGGGCAATCCGGATCAGCCCACGCCCGAGCACATCGTCAACAAGCTCGTGGACGCGGCCCAGCGTCCGGACACGCACCGCTATTCGGTGTCGAAGGGCGTGCCGCGCCTGCGACTGGCGATCTGTGACTGGTACAAGCGGCGTTTCGACGTCGATCTGGAGCCGGACACCGAGTCCATTGTCACGATGGGTTCGAAAGAGGGCCTGGCCCATCTCATGCTCGCCATCCTCGAGCACGGTGATCAGGTACTGGTGCCGAACCCGGCCTATCCGATCCACCCCTACGGCGCGGTAATCGCCGGCGCCGACGTGCGCCACGTGCGGATGATGCCGGACACGGATTTCTTCGCCGAACTGGAAAAGGCCATCAAAGAATCCTGGCCGCGTCCGAAGATGATGCTGCTCAATTTCCCGGGCAACCCGACCACGCAGTGCGTCGAGCTGGAATTCTTCGAGCGCTGCGTCGAGATGGCCCGCGAATACGATCTCTGGATCGTGCAGGATCTGGCTTATGCGGATCTGTGCTTCGACGGCTACGAAGCGCCGTCGATCCTTCAGGTGCCGGGCGCGAAGGACGTGGCGGTCGAGTGCTTCACCTTGTCCAAAAGCTACAACATGCCGGGCTGGCGTGTTGGTTTCATGTGCGGCAACCCGACACTGATCGCGGCGCTCGCTCGCATGAAGTCGTATCTCGACTACGGCATGTTCACGCCGGTTCAGGTCGCGGCCATTGCCGCGCTGAACGGCCCGCAGGAATGCGTGACCGAGATTCGCGACATGTATCAGAAGCGTCGCGATGTGCTCTGCGACGGACTCAACGATATCGGCTGGCTGGTCGACCGCCCCAAGGCGACGATGTTCGTCTGGGCGCCGATTCCGGCACCGTATCTGGAGATGGGCTCGCTCGAGTTCACCAAGAAGCTGCTGGCCGATGCCGACGTTGCGGTATCGCCGGGGATCGGCTTTGGCGAGTACGGTGATACCCATGTTCGTTTTGGGCTGATCGAGAACGAGCAGCGTACGCGTCAGGCGCTGCGCAACATCAGGCGCATGTTCAAACGCGACGGGCTGATCGACAGCCTGTAGCAAGCGACAATCCGGGCCCGTCCTGCGGTACGAAAAGGGACGGGAAAGGGCGCGTCGCGCACGAGAACTCAACAAGGAGACGCAAGTGCAACCGGTCAACGTGGGACTTCTCGGGCTCGGCACTGTGGGTGCCGGTGCCGTCAATCTGCTCGAACGCAACGGCGTGGAGATCACGCGCCGCGCCGGCCGCGAGATTCGCGTCACCCGCGCTGCGGTGCGCAATCCGGACAAGGCGCGTGAGTGCGATGTCGCCGGTATCGATATCGGCACGGATTGCAACGCAATCGTCACCGATCCCGATATCCACGTGGTGCTCGAGCTGATCGGCGGCGATACCGAGGCCTATGACCTGGTCATGGCAGCAATCGCCAACGGCAAGCATGTCGTCACCGCCAACAAGCACTTGATCGCGCTGCACGGCAACGAGATCTTCGCCGCGGCCGACGAGGCTGGCGTGGTGGTCTCCTTCGAGGCGGCGGTGGCTGGTGGCATTCCCATCATCAAGGCCATGCGCGAGAGCCTCGCGGCGAACCATATCGAGTGGGTCGCCGGCATCATCAATGGCACCGGGAATTTCATCCTCAGCCAGATGATGTTCGAGGATCAGAGCTTCGAGGACGCGCTCGCCGACGCCCAGCGTCTCGGTTTTGCCGAGGCCGACCCGACTTTCGACGTGGAAGGCATCGACGCGGCCCACAAGCTGGCGATCATCGGCGCCATCGCCTTCGGCATCCCGCTGTCGTTCGACAAGATCTTCACCCAGGGCATCCGCGATATCGACAGTGTCGATATCGAGTACTGCGCCGAACTGGGTTACCGGATCAAGCATCTGGGCATCGCGCGCCGCCAGGACACTGGCGTGGAGCTGCGCGTGCACCCGACGCTGGTGTCGCAAAAGGCACTGCTGGCCAACGTGGAAGGCGAGAAGAACGCCATCATGGTCTATGGCGACGCGGTCGGGCCGACGGTCTATTACGGCGCCGGCGCAGGTGCCGGGCCGACGGCCTCTTCGGTTGTCGCGGATCTGATCGATACCGTGCGCATCATGAGTATCGATCCGAAGGGACGCGTGCCGCATCTGGCGTTCCAGCCCGACGCGATCACCAACGAGACGGTGCTCGGCCCTGAGGATTTCATCTGCGGTCACTATTTCCGTGTCCAGGTCGCCGATCAGATCGGCGTGATGGCCGAGATCACCCGCGCATTGGCCGACCAGAAGATCGGTATCGAGGCGATTCTGCAGAAGGACCCGCCCACCGCGGAAGACGATGCCCGCGTGATGATCGTCACCAAGGAAGCGCGCGAGAGCCAGCTCATGAAGGTTCTCGACCATATCCGTTCGTTGCCCTATACCCGCGACGGCATCGTCCATATGCGCGTCGCCCAGTTCGAAGACTAGAGGACGGCCAGGCATCTGATGCGATACATCAGCACCCGGGGCAGCGCGCCCGCACTGAATTTCGAAGAGGTCGTGCTTACCGGCATGGCCAGCGACGGCGGGCTGTACGTGCCCGAGACCATTCCGCAGTTCTCGCATGATGAACTGGCGGAAATGGCAGGGCTGCCGTACACCGAGATCGCATTCCGGGTGATGAAGCCTTTCGTGGGCGGCGAGATCGACGATGCGACGTTCCGCTCGATCGTCGATGCCTCCTATGCCACCTTCAAGCACGATGCCGTCGTGCCGCTCAAGCAGCTCGACAGCAACCATCATCTGCTGGAGCTGTTCCACGGTCCGACGCTGGCGTTCAAGGACGTGGCCCTGCAGCTGCTCGGGCGCCTGCTCGATCACTTCCTCGCCAAGCGGGATCAGAAGGGCGTGATCATGGGCGCGACGTCTGGCGATACCGGTTCGGCCGCGATCGAAGGCTGTCGCCACTGCAATAATCTGGACATCTTCATCCTGCATCCGCACGAGCGCGTCTCGGCGGTGCAGCGCCGACAGATGACCACGGTGCTGGACGACAACGTCCATAACATCGCCATCGAAGGCAATTTCGACGATGCCCAGGCCATGGTCAAGGCCAGTTTTGCGGATCAAGGCTTTCTGCAGGGTACGCAGCTGATCGCCGTGAACTCGATCAACTGGGCCCGCATCATGGCTCAGATCGTCTACTACGTGGCGTCTGCAGTGGCACTCGGTGCGCCGCATCGGGAAGTCAGCTTCACCGTGCCGTCGGCGAACTTCGGCAACCTGTTCGCCGGTTACATGGCCAAGCGCATGGGGCTGCCGGTCAAGCAGTTCGTGATCGCGACCAATGCCAACGACATCCTGCACCGCACGCTGGCCGACAACGACTTCTCCAAGCAGGCGCTCAAGGCCACGCTGGCGCCGTCGATGGACATCGTCGTGTCTTCAAACTTCGAACGCCTCTTGTTCGAGGCCTACGATCGGGACGGGCAGGCTGTCGCAGATCTGCTCGAGCGATTCCAGCAGTCGCCCACGGCACTGCACGACGCGCCGCTGGCCGGTCTGCGCGCGCTTTTCGGCAGTCACAGCGTGGACGACGATACGATCATCGAAGTCATCCGCGAGGCGTTCGAACATACCGGCGAACTGCTCGACCCGCATACCGCGACGGGCTATCGCGCTGCCCAGCGCGCGCGTTCGGATGCCACGACGCCGATGATCACGCTCGCCACCGCGCACCCGGCCAAGTTCGAGGACGCGGTTGTTAAAGCCGGCTTCGAGGGCGCGCCGCTGCCGGAGAATATGCACGATCTGATGACGCGCGAAGAGCGTTACGACGTGCTGCCCGCGGAGCTCGCAGCGGTTCAGCGATACGTGGCCGAACACCGCCACTGAGCCGCTACCGCCGCGTCGGGTGACGGCGCGGCCGTTCACTTTCCCTGGTTCGAAGGTCGCCATGAGTCGCGATGAAGCCGCGCTGCCAAGAATTGTCGAGCGCGATGCGGCCGTACAGGCCGGACTCGCCGAGCTGGCATCGCCGCTACTGCAACGTCTCTATGCCGGGCGTGGCGTCACCGATGCAGATGAGCTCGAATACTCGCTCGCACGCCTGCCGCATTATCGCGATCTGCACGGCATCGACACCGCCTGCGACCTGCTCGAAACGGCGCTCATTTCCGGCCACCGTATTCTCGTGGTCGGCGATTTCGATGCGGACGGCGCCACGAGTACGGCTTTGGTCTGCGACGTGCTCGAAGCCATGGGCGCGGGCCGTGTCGACCATTTCGTGCCGCATCGGGCCCGCCACGGCTATGGCCTGTCGCCGGCAGTGGTCGAAGCCGTAGGGCACGGTGATACAGGCGATCTGATCGTCACCGTGGACAACGGTATCGCCAGTGTCAGCGGGGTCGAGGCGGCCCACGCGGCGGGCTGGCAGGTACTGGTCTGTGATCATCATCTGCCCGGCGATACGCTCCCGGCGGCCGAGGCGATCGTGAACCCGAATCAGCCCGGCTGTGCGTTTGCCGGCAAGACGCTGGCGGGCGTGGGCGTGGCGTTCTATCTTATGGCGGCGCTGCGTGCACGCCTGGCTGAACGCGATCCGAATCGCGCCTTGCCCCGGATGAGCGATTATCTGGATCTTGTCGCGGTAGGCACCGTAGCCGACGTCGTAGCGCTTGATCACCTCAACCGCACGCTGGTCAGCCAAGGTCTGCGGCGAATTCGGCGCGGCCTGGCCCGTCCGGGCATCGCCGCCCTCATCGAGGTGGCCGGGCGTGATGCGACTCGTCTGAACGCCGCGGATATCGGCTTTGCGGTCGGCCCGCGCCTGAATGCGGCGGGGCGGCTTGAGGATATGAGTATCGGGATTGCCTGCCTGCGCGCCACCGATGGTGCCAGCGCTCGAACACTCGCGAGCGAGCTGTCGGCAATTAACCGTCAGCGTCAGAGTGTGCAACGTCGAATGCAGGAAGAGGCCGATACGGCGCTGGCGGCATTGGATCAACCCCCGGCCGAACGCGCTGCATTGGTGGTCTACAGCGACGACTGGCACGAAGGCATCGTCGGGCTGATCGCGTCGCGTTTGCGGGAGCGCCATGGCCGGCCGGTGATTGCGTTTGCGCCGGGCGCGCATGGCCTGCTCAAAGGGTCCGCGCGTTCTATCAACGGCCTGCATATCCGCGATGTACTGGCCGCGATCGATGCGCGCCACGACGGGCTGATGGCCCAGTTCGGCGGCCATGCGCAGGCCGCCGGTTTGGCGCTACGCCCGGAAGCAATCGGCGAATTCGAGAAAGCTCTGGAAAGCGTCGTCGCCGAGCGGCTCACGCCGGCCATGCTCAGCCCGGATATCGTCACGGACGGCGCACTGGCGGATGAGGAATTGGCACTCGACACGGCGCGATTGCTGGAATCGAACGGCCCCTGGGGTGCGGGTTTCGATGAGCCGCTTTTCCACGGTGTGTTCGAAATCGTGTCCCAGCGAATCGTGGGCGAAAAGCATCTCAAGCTGGAAGTTCGACCGGTCGCCGGATCGACGGTCATCGAGGCGATGCGTTTCAATCACGGCGAAATGCTGGACGCGGGGACATGCTATCAACTGGTCTACCGACTGGCGGTCAACGTCTTTCGCGAGCGCACGACGGCTAACCTGATTGTGATCCACCACAGGTCGGCCAAGGGTGGCTGAAACACAGCGCCCGATTCTTGTATTCGATTCGGGGTTGGGCGGGCTCACCGTATTACGCGCTGTGCGCGCGGCACTTCCCGGCCGGCGCGTGATCTATGTCGCCGATGACGCCGCGTTTCCCTACGGCGACTGGCCTGCGCAGACGTTATGCGCGCGCCTGGTCGAGCTGTTTTCCGAACTGCTTGCGCGATACCAACCGGCCATCGTCGTATTGGGCTGCAACACGGCGTCGACGCTGGCGCTTTCGGATCTACGCAGTGCTTATCCGCACACCCCGTTCGTCGGCACCGTGCCGGCCATCAAGCCGGCGGCGCAACGCAGCCGAAGTGGTGTCATCGCGCTACTTTCGACGCCGGCAACGGCGAGCCAGCGCTACACGCGCGAACTGATCGATCAATTCGCCGTTGAATGCCATGTCGAGCGTGTGGGGAGCCCATTGCTCGCTCGCCTGGCCGAGGCGCATATGCAGGGAGACACTGTGGCGGATGCCGATATTCTCGGCGAGATATCACCCTGCTTCGTCGCCCACGGCAGTCGGCGTACGGATGTGGTGGTGCTTGCCTGCACCCACTATCCGTTGCTGGCGGACAGCTTGCGTCGGCTGGCGCCCTGGCCGGTAATATGGCTCGATCCGGCCGAGGCGATCGCGCGGCGCGTGCAGGCGCTGGTGGCCGAACACATCGCAGAAGGGCCCGCCAGCGATCGAGTCGAGCTGGACCGCGCGGTATTCACCCGTGGCATCCCGAAGGACTCGATCAGACGCCTGATGGCGAACGAAGGGCTGGTTTTTCAATAACTCCGGCTCGGCCGGCCGGCCAGGGCAGTGGTCAGTCGAAACGGTCGTCGCAGACCTGGATCATGCCGTCCTCGACCCGAACCGGGAAGCTGTAGACGTCTTCGTAGGCGGGCGGGGTGAGGGCCTTCCCATTCTTGATGCAGAACCGCGCACCGTGGCGCGGGCAGACGATCTCGTCGCCGTCGACTTCGCCACTGGCCAGTTCGCCACCATCGTGGGTGCACATATCCTCGATGGCGTAGTAGCTGCCTTCGCGATAGAACACGGCCACCATCACGTCGTCTACATCGACGACGCGGCACTGGCCTTCCTTGAGTTCGCCGTCCTTGGCGACATCAACCCAGTCCGTCATTATTTGCTCTCGCTACGGTTGCGAAAAATGAATCGTATGCCGGCGCGCTCGACCTGCCAATCGCCGACTTGATCTAGCCGAAGATTCGCTGGACGCTCTCGAGGCCCTTGATCAATGCGTCGACATCGCTGTCGTCGTTGTAGGCCGCGAATGAGGCACGCGCGGTGGCCGGCACGCCAAAGCGCGTCATCAGCGGCATCGCGCAATGGTGGCCGGTACGGATCGCCACGCCGGATTCATCGAGCAGGGTGCCGATGTCGTGGGCGTGGACGCCGTCCATGACGAAAGAAATCGTCGCGGCCTTACCCGGTGCGGTGCCGATGATGCGCAGGCCATCGATGGCAGACATGCCGGCGGTCGCGCGCTCGAGCAGACGATGCTCGTGAGTCGCTACGGCGTCGAGATCCACACCTTCGAGATATTCGATTGCGGCGCCGAAAGCAGCAGCGCCCGCGATGTTCGGCGTGCCGGCCTCGAACTTGTAGGGCAGCTCGTTCCAGGTCGTGCCCTCGAAGGAGACCGTCTCGATCATGTCGCCGCCGCCCTGGTACGGCGGCATGGCATCGAGCAGCGCTTCCTTGCCATAGAGCACGCCGATCCCGGTCGGCCCAAACAGCTTGTGCCCGGAGAAGACATAGAAATCGACATCCAGGGCCTGCACGTCGACCGGCATATGAGCCACGGCCTGGGCGCCGTCGATGAGCGTCACCGCGCCGGCATCGTGCGCAGCGGCGACCATCTCGTTCACCGGCAGCACGGTGCCCAGCGCGTTCGAGACATGCGCAAACGCGGCAATCGCGGTGCGATCCGACAGCTTGGCCTTGAATGCCTCGAGCGTGATGCTGCCGTCGTCCTCAACGGGGACGACGATGACTTTGGCACCGGTCTGCTCGGCGACCATCTGCCACGGCACGATATTCGAGTGGTGCTCGAGTTCCGTGACCAGGATCTCGTCGCCGGCCTGCAGGCGCGGCCGCGCATAACACTGGGCCACCAGATTGATGCCGTCCGTGGTGCCGCGCGTGTAGACCACCTCGGCCCGCGAACGCGCGTTGATGAAGTTCACCAGGCGATCGCGCGCGCCTTCGTACTGCCGGGTCGCGCGCTGCGACAGGGCATGAATGGCGCGATGCACGTTCGCGTTGGCGTGACGGTAGTAGTTGTCACTGGCCTCGATCACGGCCCGTGGTTTCTGCGTGGTTGCCGCATTGTCGAGATACGCCAGTTGCACACCCTGATCCAGCGGCTCCGACAGGATCGGAAAATCGGCCCGGAAGCGGGCCGGATCAAAGGTCAGGTTTTTTACGGCTTCGGCGATGGCCATGATTGTTCTCTCGCGTTGCGATCAGGCGAGGTCCGCGTAACTCTTGCCGCCCGGTAGCTTGGCCAGAAGAGCGGCCTCGACATAGCGCTCGACGGGCTCGATGCCGACTTTTTGCACCAGTGCGTTCGCGAAGCTGTAGGTCAGGATCGCTCGTGCACCTTCGTCCTCGACACCGCGACTCTTGAGATAGAACACGGCGTCTTCGTCGAGCTGGCCGACGGTCGAGCCGTGTGCGGCCACGACGTCGTCGGCATAGATCTCGAGCTCCGGCTTGGCATCCACTTCTGCCTTGTCGGACAGCAGCAGTGCGTCGCAGCTCAGATCCGAATCGGTTTTCTGGGCGTCCTTGCGGATCAGAATCTTGCCGTTGAAAACACCGCGCCCGTAATCGGCAAGCACGCCCTTGTAGATCTCGCGGGACATGCTGTGTTCGGTGTCGTGGTCCACACAGGTGTGGTTGTCCATATGTTGACGCCCGGTCGGCGCATAGACCCCGTAGAAGTGGACCTCCGCGTTTTCCTCGATCAGGTTGGCATTGGTATCGGTACGCGCCAAGCGCCCGCCCAGATCAAAGCCGTGGTTGAGCACGCGGCTGTCGCGCGTCTGACGGGCGAAGAAGCTGGCCACGTGATACCCGCGGTTGGACTCCTGTTGCACACGACAGCGGGTGAGCTGGGCGTTCTGGCTCATCACCGCCTCGGTCACCACGTTGGTGAAATAGGGCTTGTCGCCCAGGCCGACGTAGTGCTCGATAATCGAAGCCTGGCTGCTGGGCTCCATCACGTAGCGATGGCGTACCTGCGACATGCGCTCGTCATGGCCACCACTGGAAACGGTGACCACGTGGATCGGCTTGTCGGCGGCAGCACTCGCGGCGAGATGCACATAGGCACCGTCGGTCGCGAACGCGGCGTTCATGTCCGACAGGCTACCCGGCTGCGACGCGATCTCGGCTGCCTTCACGGTGGCTTTGTCGTCCTTCGCCAGATACTCGGCGAAGGACTGCACGGTCACGCCGTCGGGCAGACCGTCCAGCGTCGACAGGCGCGCACTGAAGTGGCCGTCGACGATGACGATGCGATAGGCGTCCAGATCGGCCGGCAGGAAGGGGGCGAGGGCGTCTTCGGAAACGTCGCCCACTTCGTCGCTGATCTCGAAGCGACGCTTTTCCACCGGGCGCAGGCTGGTGTATTTCCATTCTTCCTGACGCGTATCCGGGAAGCCGGCTTCGCCGAAGGCTTTCAGATCGGCCTTGCGGGCCCGCTTGTTCGCGTCGCTGCCCGGCAGCTGGCGCTCGATACGGGCGTATTCGGCCAGATAGTGGTCGATAAGCGGCGCGATGTCGTTCATGAGGAGGCTGCTTCGCTATCGGTTTCGAGATTGACGTAGCCCTGTTCCTCGAGCGTGTCGGCCAGTTCCGGGCCGCCCGAACGCACGATGCGGCCTTCGGCGAGCACATGCACGCGATCGGGCACGCAGTGTTCGAGCAGGCGCTTGTAATGGGTCACGAGCACGGTGGAACGCTCCGGCGAGCGCAACCGGTTGATGCCGTCGGCGACGATCTTGAGTGCGTCGATGTCGAGGCCGGAGTCGGTCTCGTCGAGGATCGACAGGCTCGGCTCGAGCACCAGCATCTGGAAGATCTCGTTACGCTTCTTCTCGCCGCCCGAGAAATCCTCGTTCACGCCACGCTTGGCCATGTCCATGCTCATGCCCACATGCGCGATCTTCTCGTTGATCAGCTGCATGAACTCCATCGCCTCGATCTCGGACTCGCCGTGATACTTGCGACGGGCATTCACGGCCGCGCGCAGCAGGTAGAGGTTGGACACGCCCGGAATTTCGACCGGGTACTGGAAACCCAGGAACACGCCTTCACAGGCACGCTCGTCCGCGCCCAGATCGAGCAGATCCTTGCCCTTGTAAGTGACGCTGCCGCCGGTGATGTCGTAGTCCTCGCGGCCGGCGAGAATGCTGGCCAGCGTGGACTTGCCGGAGCCGTTCGGGCCCATGATGGCGTGTACTTCGCCGGTCGGAATCTCGAGGTTGACGCCGCGCAGGATCGGCTTGCCCTCGACCTCGGCCTGTAGGTTCTTGATGGAAAGCATAGAGTTTTTTTACGGATTAATAACGTGGCAGGCCCGCGCACGGGGCGCGGGCCCGATAATCTTCTGCCGGGCTGTCGCGGGCGATCAGCCGACGGCGTTTTCCAGCGTGACGTTAAGCAACGCGCGCGCCTCGACCGCGAACTCCATCGGCAGCTCCTTGAAGACGTCCTTGCAGAAGCCGTTAACGATCAGGTTCACGGCGTCCTCTTCGGACAGCCCGCGCTGCTGGCAGTAGAACATCTGGTCATCACCGATCTTGGAGGTGGTGGCCTCGTGTTCAAGCTTGGCGGTCGAGTTCTTGGTCTCGACGTACGGGAACGTGTGCGCACCGCACTTGTCGCCAATCAGCAGCGAATCGCACTGCGTGAAGTTACGGGCGTTGTCGGCGCTGGGCAGGATCTTCACCAGCCCACGATAGGACTGCTCGCCGCGTGCGGCCGAGATGCCCTTCGCGATGATCGTGGACTTGGTGTTCTTGCCCACGTGGATCATCTTCGTGCCGGTATCGGCCTGCTGCATGCCGCGGGTCACCGCGACCGAGTAGAACTCGCCGACCGAATCATTGCCGTTAAGCACGCAGCTCGGATACTTCCACGTGATCGCCGAACCGGTCTCGACCTGGGTCCAGGAGATCTTGGAACGATCACCGCGGCAATCGCCACGCTTGGTGACGAAGTTGAAGATGCCGCCCTTGCCGTTTTCGTCGCCCGGATACCAGTTCTGGACCGTCGAATACTTGATCTCGGCGTCGGCCTCGGCAACCAGCTCGACTACGGCCGCATGCAGCTGGTTCTCGTCGCGCTGCGGCGCGGTGCAGCCTTCGAGATAGCTCACATGACTGCCTTCCTCGGCAATGATCAGCGTGCGCTCGAACTGACCGGTGTTCTCGGCGTTGATACGGAAGTAGGTCGACAGCTCCATCGGGCAACGCACGCCCTTGGGGATGTAGACGAACGAACCGTCGGTGAACACCGCCGCGTTCAGACCCGCAAAGAAGTTGTCCCCGCGCGGCACAACCGAACCGAGATGCTTCTTGACCAGTTCCGGATGCTCGCGGATCGCTTCCGAGATCGAACAGAAGATCACGCCGGCATCGGCCAGTTTCTGCTTGAAGGTGGTCGCCACCGAGACACTGTCGAACACCGCGTCGACCGCGACGTTATTGCTCTTGGCGCCGGGATGGGTCGCGCCTTCGACGCCGGCCAGCATTTCCTGTTCGTGCAGGGGAATGCCCAACTTGGCGTAGGTCTCAAGCAGCTTGGGATCGACCTCGTCGAGGCTCTTGGGCTTGTCCTTGGCGCTCTTGGGCGCGGAATAGTAGGAGATCGCCTGATAATCGATAGGCTTGTAGTGCAGATGCGGCCATTTCGGCGTGCGCATCTGCTTCCACTGACGAAACGCCTCGAGACGCCATTCAAGCATCCACTCCGGCTCTTCCTTCTTGGCCGAGATGAAGCGGATGACATCCTCGTCCAGCCCGGGCGCAACGGTATCGGATTCGAGGTCGGTGACGAAGCCGGGTTCGTATTCGCGTTCGGCGACCAGTGTTTCGACGTCTTCCTGATGTGCGGCCATAGCTTTTTCGATCGTTCGGAAGTATGCGGTTTATCCCGCCGAGTATAACGCGAAACGCGAGTCTCCCGGCGGCATGCATCACGATATGAATGATAGTGGGGGTCTATCGAACTCGTTCAAGGCATCGGAAATCCCGAACCAGTTGCGAGTACAGTGGATTCAAGCTCTAATGTCAGTTCTTTACATTACAAACAGGGAGTTCCATATGCGGCCTATGATTCGTCTGGGTGCATTGGCACTGGCGGGCACGGCACTTGCCGGCTGTTCGCAGATCACCATCACCTCCGACACCATTGTCGACGGTACCGCGCGTATTGCCGACGCCACGACCAATGCGGTCCAGGGCACCAGCAACGTGACCACCAACACCGCCAACGACGTGGATGCGCGCACGCATGCCGCACGGCGCGAGTTCGTCGGCTCGCAGATGGCCATGATCAAGCGCGAAGCCGCGCGTGGCCAGGGCGAAAATCTCGAAACGCTCGCTTACATGATGCATGCCGAAGATACGCAGGCATTCGAGCATCAGGTGCAGGCGAACTACGCAAGCCTGTTCGCTGGCGATGCAGACGCCGAGCAGTGGCTGACCGGCCTGTATGAAGTCGTCGGTACGCCGCCCGACATGCAGGTCGCTTCCGCGCGCTAGTAAACGCGCGTTGCGTACCGGCCGGCATGTTTCTGCATGCCGGCTTTTTTATGCCCGGCTGGTATGAAAGCCCGGCGGCGCGCTAGGCTTGCCAACGTTTTTCATTGCACGCTTGAGAGGTCGCGCGATGCCGCGCAGTGACGACTGGGATATTGAAGCGCCGTTCGTGTCGGCGTTCACCGTGGACGAGGCGCATATCGACCGTCTCGAGCACATGAATAACGCCATGTATCTCACATTCATGGAGCAGGCTGCCTGGCACCATACCGAAGCGCTGGGTATCGACTGGCAGACCTATGTCGATCTCGATGCGGCCTGCGTGGTGCACCGCCACGAACTCGACTATCTCATGCCGGCCTATCTCGGCGATGAGCTGGAAGTCGCCACCTGGATCGCCGAGAACGACGGTCGCCTGACCATGTGGCGCGGTTTCCAATTCCGGCGTGTCGCCGACGGCCGTACGGTGTTCCGTGCCCGTACCCAGTACGTCACCGTCAAGCTCTCGAGCGGCCGGGCGCGGCGTATGCCGCAGTCGTTCGTCGAGGCTTATCGTGCGTTGTCTGGCGCGCCGACCAGTAGCTGATCGTGCCGTCTCCACGCGTCGAAATTCATTACTGTCCCGGCTGTCGCTGGGTCGCCCGCGCCGCCTGGATGTCACAGGAACTGCTCACGACTTTCGGCGAGGCGCTCGGAGAGGTCGCGATCGTACCGGCCGGTTCCGGCGTGTTCGAGATCCATCTCGACGGCGAACTGCTGCACTCGCGCAAGCGCGATGGCGGCTTTCCGGAGCCCAAGCCGATCAAGCAGTTGATCCGCGACCGAATCGACCCGGAACGCGGCCTCGGGCATAGCGATCGATGAGACACGCTCTGAATGTCGTGGCCTTGTAAGCGGACACAGCTGACCGGGGCGTTGATCGAACGTATTGGCGTGCCACCGGCTCCGTGTATCCCGGACGTTTTCCGAGCTAGAACCAGACCAGCGTAACGGGGCCGTCCGCAGGCACCGCGACGATCGCCGCCTGCGCAAAGCGGCGCGCCTGTGCACGAACTTCTCCTTCCTCGATGCCAATCACGAACACGCCCGGCTCGTCGGGCCAGTCGTCCGCGGGATCCTCGTTGACCGTTTCGAGCCAGGCGCTGGCCCGCCGTGCGACCCAGGCATGAAGCAGCGCATCTCGCCCCCGATTACGCTCGGCATCGATCTGTTCGGCGTTCGGGTTGAAGGCTGTGATCAGCCAGGCGCAACCCCCCGGCGCATGGCGTTGTACCCAGACCGCGAGTGGTTCAGGGCAGGGCGCGCCGATTGTCAGCACGTGGCTGTTGTCGTCGATGAAGACCCGATAACGGGTGGCTTCGAAGGCAGCGTTTAGATCGTCGGACATAAAAAAGGCCCGGAAGAGAACTCCCGGGCCTTGTACCGCGAAAGGCGGTGCGCGTGCCAGCGTGGGCTAGGCGACGCGCGATTCGAGGCGCTTGTCCTCGTGCTGGTGCGAGATCGGATCCCGCAGGTAGTCCTTGCTGAATGCATCGGTGAGGATTGCGTCGTAGCGCAGGTCGTCGTATTCCTTCACCTGCTTGGCTTCGGCCTCGGTCAGAATGTCGTTCTTGACCGCGTCCGCCAGTTGCGCGTCCACGGTGAAGCCGGAGACTTCGCCCTTGGAGATGGCCTTGGCGAACTTGTCGTAAACCGGCTCGACCTCGATCAGCTTGTTGAACGCCTTCTCCATACGGCCGGTAGCGCTACGCTCGTCCGTGCCGAGATAGATGTTGGCGGTCATCCGGTCACGGAAGGCCGACGGCTCGAGGATGGCATCACCCAGGGCATTGATGAGCTTGTCGCTCGGGCCCTTGTGGCGACGGCCGGTGGGGAACACCAGCACGCGCATGGCGCCGCCCACGAACGCGCTCGGGAAGTTGCGGAAGAAGCCGTCGAAGGCTTCCTCGATCTTGTGCAGGCAATCTTCCATCACGTAATGCAGATGCGCGATGTCTTCGGCGTCGCTCTTGCCTTCGTCGTAGAAGTATTTGAGCGTGGCCGAGCCGAAGTACAGCTCGGAAAGCACGTCACCCAGACGCGCCGAGAGCAGTTCCTTCTTCTTCAGCTCGCCGCCGAGCATGCCCATGGTGATGTCCGAACAGATCGCCAGCGCCGAGGAGAAACGCTCGAGCTTGCGATAGTAGGGCGCTGCGACGCCGTCGACCGGCGCTTTGGCGGTGATCGAACCGGACAGGCCGAAGGTCAGCGTACGCGCGGCACGGTTGACCGAATGGCCGACGTGCGACCACAGCAGATGATCGAACTCGTCCAGATCGTCCTTGCGCGCCGCTTCCATTTCGTCGAAGACGTAGGGATGGCAGCGGATCGAGCCCTGGCCGAAGATCATCAGGCTGCGGGTGAGAATGTTCGCACCCTCGACCGTGATCGCGATCGGCACCGACTGATAGGAGCCGAACAGATAGTTGCGCGGACCCTGCTGGATACCACGACCGCCGTGGACGTCCATGGAGTCGTTGACGATCTGACGCATCCACTCGGTCATGTGGTACTTGGCCATGGCCGTGACCACCGACGGCGTGCACTGGTCCACGCCCGATGCGGTGAAGATACGCGCGGCTTCCATCTTGTAGTTCAAGCCGCCGATACGCGCGGTGGCTTCCTGTACGCCTTCGAACTTGCCGACTGGCACCTTGAACTGGCGACGGATACGACCGAACGCGCCGGTCATGCGATACGCGGTCTTCGAAGCGGCCGAGGACAGCGCCGGCAGCGAGATGCCGCGACCTGCCGACAGGCATTCGACCAGCATGCGCCAGCCGCCGCCGGCCTTTTCCTGGCCGCCGATGATGGCGTCCAGCGGCACGAACACGTCTTCACCGTAGATCGGGCCATTCATGAACGCGCCCGGGGCATGACGACGGCCGATTTCCACGCCGGGTTCTTCCGACGAGATCAGCGCGCAGGTGATGCCGTAATCGGTCTTGTTCTCGTCGCCGAGCAGACCTTCCGGGTCATACAGCTTGAACGCCAGGCCGATCACCGTGGCGACCGGCGCGAGGGTGATCCAGCGCTTGGAGAAGGTGAGCTTCATGCCCAGCACTTCTTCGCCGTTGTAGTCGCCCTTGCAGACGATGCCGGTATCCGGCAGCGCGCCGGCGTCGGAGCCGACTTCCGGGCCGGTCAGGCCAAAGCAGGGGATCTGGCTGCCGTCCGCCAGGCCGGGGAGCCATTTCTGCTGCTGTTCCTTAGTGCCGTAATGCACGAGCAGCTCGCCCGGGCCGAGCGAGTTCGGAACCATGACGGTGATTGCCGCGGTCAGCGAGCGCGAGGCGATCTTGGCGACCACCGTGGACTGCGCGACTGCGGAAAAGCCCAGGCCACCGTGCTCCTTGGGGATGAGCATGGCGAAGAATTTGTTATCGCGGATGTACTGCCAGGCGGATTCCGGCAGGTCCTTGAGTTCGGCTACCACTTCCCACTCGTCGAGCATTTCGCAGAGCGTTTCGGTCTCGTTCTCGAGGAACGACTGCTCTTCATCGGTGAGCTGGGTGCGTTTGAAGTCCAGCAGATACTGCCAGTCCGGCTTGCCGCGGAACATCTCGGCTTCCCACCAGGTGCTGCCGGCTTCCAGCGCTTCGCGCTCGGTGTCCGACATGGGCGGCAGGACGGCTTTGAAGCCCTTGAAGATCGGCGCGGTGACGATCTTCTTGCGCAGGCTCGTGGTGTTGAAGATCGCCAGGATCGGCACGAAGACCACGGCGGCGATGATCACGCCCACCCAGCCGATCGCGCCGACTGCGGCCAGCAGGCCGAAGTAGACGACCACGGCCGCGCTCCACGCCGCCAGTGGCGCGCCGACATAAGCCAGCGTCCAGACGGCCGCGATCGCGACCAGAATTGATAATAGAGCTGTCATAACAACCTCCGTTTTAGAATTCCTGGCCGCCGCTGTTGGCGGCCCAGCCGGTAACCGGCGGCGGCGCGTCGGTGGCGGCATCAAGTTCCGAGGGCATGAGACTGACCATCAGAAAGCGTACGTACTCGGCGAATGCCGGTTCATCGGCGCTCGGCCATTCGCCTGGCAGATCGCGCCGGATCTGCAGCGCGCCGAGAAAGACCGAGAACGTCATGAGCGCCCAGCGGCGCGCGTTGTCGGCCGACAGCCCGAGCGCGGCGTAGCTGTCGACAATGAAATCGAGCCGGCGCTTGGATACCCGCTCCACATAATCGCGCACGAATGCCGGCTTGGTCGCGCTGGAAAGCGCCATGTAGACGCGGCTGGCGCGCTTGGATGTATTCACCTCGGTGATCAGGCGCTTGATGCGCGCCCGTGGATCGGTTTCCTGCTGTACGCGGCCGAGCACATCATCGGTTTCGCGCGCTTCCCAGCGCTGGAGCGCAGCCACCAGCAACGCTTCCCGGTTAGGGAAGTGCCAGTAGAAGCTGCCCTTGGTCACGCCCAGGTCGCGGGCCAGCGGCTCGACCGCCACGCCTTCCACACCGCGCAGCCCGATGGCGTCGAGCGCGGCTTCGGCCCAATCCTGGGCGGTCAGCATCACTTTCTGCGATTTGGTCATGCGGCGCTGCATCATAGGACTTCCGTATAATGTTGCTGACTTGCCGTGACGTGTCAATACGCCGGCGTATGGAAAAATGGATGAGCCAGGGAGCCTGCATGCGTCAACCGACCCGGTCCGATTACGCCCACTATGTGCCGATCACAGTGAAATGGGGCGAAATGGACAGCCTCGGTCATGTGAACAACACCGTGTTCTATCGATACTCCGAAGATGGTCGTATCGACTACATTCACATGATTGCCGACGGCGGTGATACCCAGACCAGCGATGGCCCGATCCTCGCGGATCTGCGCTGCAGCTTTCGCCAGCAGCTGCGATTTCCCGCGGATGTAGAGATCGGCACGCGCGTCAAACGCATCGGTCGCGCGAGCTTCGAGTTGGAGCAGTGCCTGTTCTTTGCGGAAACCGAAGACGTGATCGCGGTCTACGAGACCGTGGTGGTGTGGTTCGATTTCGGCGCCCAGACCAGCATGCGCGTGCCGGAAACGATCCGTGAACGCATCCGCGAATACGAAAACGTGCCGCCCGAAGAGTAGGCTGGCACGCGCCCAGCCGCGCCCGCGCGGCGAAGGCTATTCCGTTTCGTACTCGCTTTCCGGGAAGCGGTCACGCATGAAGACCTCGTCGAGATCGAGCTGACCGCTGCGCGGATGCGCACCTTTCAGCGTCTTGCCGATACAGATCATCATGCAGATGCGGTGATCCGGCGGCAGGTCGATGAGATGGCCGACCCGCTTGAAGTCGAAGCCGTCCATCGGGCAGGAATCGTAGCCCATCGCGCGGGCGACCAGCATCGCCGTCTGGGCGGCCATGCCACAGGAGCGCATGCCCTCGTCACGCTGCAGGGCTTCGTCGTCGCGGTAGAAGTGCTTGATCTCGCGCACCATTCCGTCGGCGACGTTCGCCGGCGCGTTGCGCCAGTAGCGCTCCGGCGCCTTGGCCCAGCTCTTCAAGTCCATGCAGAGCACCAGCAGCAGCGAGCATTCGGTGATCTGGGCCTGATCCCAGGCCGCCTTGCGAATCTCGCCGCGTAGCGCGTCGTCTTCGACGGCCACGAAACGCCAGTTCTGGATATTGAACGCAGTGGGCGAGAGCAGCACATGCTCCATGAGCTCGCGCACCTCGGTGTCCGCCATCCGGTGTTCGGGGTCGAAATGCCGCACCGAGCGGCGCGTGGCTATCGCCTCATAGACATCCATACCCGCGCCTAGCCTTGCGTGCCGCGAACGGCGCGTGCCTGTTCGGGCGCGTTGCCGACATAATCCTGCGGACGCATGGCCTTCAGGCGTGCTTTGTCATCGGCCGGAATATCCAGCGATTCGATGAACGTGCGCATGGCATCGGCATCGATCACCTTGCCGCGGGTCAGCGCCTTGAGCTGCTCATAGGCGCCGCTGATGCCGCGAATACGCATCACCGTCTGCACGGCTTCCGCGAGCACGATCCAGTTGTCTTCCAGGTCGGCATCCAGGCGCTCGGCGTTGGACTCGAGCTTGTTGATGCCCTTGAGCAGCGAGGCATAGGCCACGCTGCCGTGTGCCAGGCCCACGCCGAGATTGCGCAGCACGGTGGAGTCGGTGAGGTCGCGCTGCCAGCGCGAGATCGGCAGCTTGGCCGCCAGATGATCCATGATCGCGTTCGCCAGCCCGAGATTGCCCTCGGCGTTCTCGAAATCGATCGGGTTCACCTTGTGCGGCATGGTCGACGAGCCGACTTCGCCCTCAACCGTGGCCTGCTTGAAGTAGCCCACCGAGATATAGCCCCAGACGTCCTTCGAGAAATCCAGCAGCACCGTGTTGATACGCATCAGCGCATGGAAGAACTCGGCGATGAAGTCATGCGGTTCGATCTGCGTGGTCGCCGGGCTGACTTCCAGGTTCATGCCACGGATGAAGCGCGTGGCAATGCCGGGCCAGTCCGCGTTCGGATAGGCCGCCAGATGCGCGTTGTAGTTGCCCACCGCGCCATTCATCTTGCCGAAGATGGTGACTTCGGCGAGCAGCGCGCGCTGGCGGCGCAGGCGCTGTACGAACACCGCCATTTCCTTGCCCAGCGTGGTCGGCGAGGCCGACTGGCCGTGGGTGCGCGAGAGCATGGGCGTTTCCGCCTCGCTTTCTGCGATCGCAGCGATCGCCTCGATCACGCGGTCGATCGCCGGCAGCATGTTGTCGTCGCGCGCATCACGCAGCATCTGCGCGTAGGCGAGGTTGTTGATGTCCTCGGACGTGCAGCCGAAGTGGATGAACTCGTTGACGTGCGCGATCTCTTCGAAGTTCTTGATCTTGTTGCGCAGGTAATACTCGACCGCCTTCACGTCGTGATTGGTCGTGTCCTCGATCGACTTCACCTGCTGGCCTTCGCCGATATCGAAATCCGCAATCACGCTTTCCAGGTAATCGGTCGCCGATTCGGACAGCGGCTCGATATCGCCCACCTCCGGTTCGGCGGCGAGCGCCTGCAGCCAGCGGATCTCCACGATCAGCCGGTAGCGGATCAGACCGTATTCGCTGCAGATCTCGCGCAGATCCCAGGTCTTGTCGGCATAACGGCCGTCGATCGGGGAAATCGCAGACAGCGCTGTGAGTTGCATGGCCATGGGCACGCGTCCGTAAAAAGGGCAGTGATAGAATCGCGGATTCTACCGAATTCAAAGGGCGTGCGTCGCCGGTGCGAGCACGCTGGACTTTACCCCGACCGGGTCCGCGCCCGGTCGCCAGCAACCTTAAAGAGGAGCGATCGATGGCCCCACAGGACGATTACCGGATCGAGAAAGACAGCATGGGCGAACTCAAGGTGCCCACCGACGCGCTCTGGGGCGCCCAGTCGCAGCGTGCCGTCGACAACTTCCCGATCTCGGATCTGCGCGCGCCGCGCGCCATGATCAACGCGCTGGGTCTGATCAAGGCCGCCGCTGCCGAGGTCAACCGCGATCTGGGTCTGCTCGATGCGGATATCGCCCAGGCCATCATCGACAGCGCCACGGCCGTGGCCGAAGGCCAGTACGACGATCACTTCCCGGTCGATATCTTCCAGACCGGCTCGGGTACGTCGAGCAACATGAACACCAACGAGGTGGTCGCCCATCTCGCCACCAAGGCCGCCGGCCAGACCGTGCACCCGAACGACCACGTCAACATGGGCCAGTCGTCCAACGACGTGATCCCGACCGCCATCCACGTTGCCGCCGTCATCGAAGGCGAACGCAAGCTGCTGCCCGCGCTCACCCACATGCGCGACACCCTGCGCAATAAGGGCGAAGAGCTTTCGGAAGTGGTCAAGACCGGCCGCACCCATCTCATGGATGCCATGCCGGTACGCTTCGACCAGGAACTCGGCGGCTGGGCCACACAGATCGATTCCGGCATCGCCCGGGTCGAGTCCGCGCTCGTGCGCCTGCGTCATCTCGCCCAGGGCGGCACGGCGGTCGGCACCGGCATCAACGCGCATCCCGAATTCGGCGAGCGTTTCGCCAAGGCCATCGGTACCGCCAGCGGCTGCCGCTTCGAGCCCAGCAGCAACTATTTCGAAAGCCTGTCTTCTCAGGATGCCGCGGTGGAGCTGTCCGGTCAGCTCAAGACGATCGCCGTCTCGATGATGAAGATCGCCAACGACCTGCGCTGGATGAACTCCGGCCCGCTGGCCGGCCTCGGCGAAATCCAGCTCGAAGCCCTGCAGCCCGGCTCCAGCATCATGCCCGGCAAGGTGAACCCGGTGATCCCGGAAGCCGCTGCCATGGTCAGTGCCCAGGTCATCGGCAACGACAGCACCATCACCGTGGCGGGGCAGTCCGGCAACTTCCAGCTCAACGTCATGCTGCCGGTCATCGCCTACAACCTGCTGCAGAGCATCGAACTGCTCGCCAACACCAGCCAGGTCATGGCCGACAAGGCCATCGCCAGCTTCACCGTGAATCAGGACAACCTCAACGACGCGCTCTCGAAGAACCCGATTCTCGTCACCGCACTCAACTCGGTGATCGGCTACGACAAGGGTGCGGCCATCGCCAAGCAGGCCTACAAGGAAGGCCGCCCGGTGAAGGAACTCACCCTTGAGCAGACCGACTTGAGCGAAGAAGAGATCGATCGGCTGCTCGATCCGGCCGACCTGACCAAGGGCGGCATCAAGAAATAGGGCGTTCTCGAAAGAATGGCTCGATGAAAGGCTCGCTTCGGCGGGCCTTTTTTATGTCCAAAAGTATTGTTGCGGGATGCAGGTGGTTTTGGGTAGGTTCGACTGATCCGGGCACGCCCATGCGCGTTGTAAATTTGGGGCGGGGCGATCATGCAAGGGAGTCGGGCAAATGGCGAAATACTTCAATCGCACGGCCGTGCGAGCAATTTTGGCTGCTGGCATCGTAATGCTGCGTTTTACTGCGTTGAAAGACTCAACGTGGGGTTTCGAAGCGTCGCGTATGTGGCAATGCAAGGCCTGACCCCGTGCTTTCTGCGAGATAGCGTTTTATGAATATTTGGACCCCGGATAGCCTCGTTCTATTCGTTGCGTTCGCTATACCTGGATTTGTCGCGTCGAAAACGTACGAAATTCTCGTACCCAGCGAGGGGTCGGCTAAGTTAATTGATGCGGTAGCCTACAGTTGTGCAATTTACGCTGTTGTCGGAGCACCTCTGTATCTCACAGCTCGTTCTGATTGGAGCTTAAATCATCCAGTCTGGCTAAGTTTACTGTTCGCTGTTGTATTGTTCGTCTTACCGATCTTGGGTGCTTTAGCTTGGTGGCAGCTCCGTAAGGCTCAGCTATTCCAAACGTTTGCTCCACATCCAACGTCTAATTCTTGGGATTTTATTTTCTCGCAAAGAAAATCGTATTGGGTAAAAGTACATACAGCGGGCGGAAAGATATACGCCGGATGCTTTTCTTCAAAATCGTTTGCATCTAGCACACCAGCTGAAGAGCAAATCTATCTGGAAGAAAGTTGGTTATTAGATGACCAAAATGGTTTTGACCGTGTTAAGAATAGGAGCGCTGGCGTTCTTATCTTGAAATCAGATATTTCTGCGATCGAATTTTTTGACTTTGAATAAATTAAGAGGCTAGACAAATGCCTGACCGTAAAAAACGCATTGATGAAGGCTATCAGCCTAGTAAAAAAGGGTGGAAGCCAAAGTTACCTCATCCCAACCACAAGCCGAAACCGGAAAGTGGATATCAGCCGTCAACCAGTCAAGGTGACAATCCGACTAAGCCCAAGCCTCCGAAAGAAGAGTAAGCGCATAACAAAGCGCTGCAGCCGATCGCCCAAAACGCTGCCGCGTTTTGGATACCCTCGGCAGGCTTCGCCCACTTCGGCGTCGGCTGAGCTTCGGCGTTAGGCACAAAGGGAGCTTAATGGAACTCTGGCAAAAGATCGTAGATCTTCCCGTAATTATCCAAGGCGCATTAGGCTCCTTTGTCTTCTGGCTTTGCTACGAAGCTGCGAAACTCATAGTCAACTTGATTGCTGACATTGGCGGGCGATTGAGTAGAAAGTATCGCCGAGAAAACGTTCTTTTTGAGCTGGCGAGCCTGTACCAGGATCTTTCCGAGCCCGATGAGGTTCGGGGAAATCGGGCTCATTTGTTGAGCATGCATGCTGCGTTGTATCTAACGATTCAGGGGTTGATTTTTCTCTGCCTGGGTTTCATAGCATCAACTCTCTTGGGGGCGATTTCTGTCGTAGGGTATTTAATCGCTATATTTTTCTTCTTCCGAGCCCTTCGCGCCGCTTATGTTGAGTTTTTTGATAACGGTCAGACCAAAGAAGAAAAAGAAGAAAAGGTTAAAAAACTACTTAAAGAACTAGAAGATACCAAGGAGAAATAAAACGCCTAACAGGTCGCGACAGTTGCCGCCCAAAGCGCTATCGCGCTTCGGCCGGCAACTAAGCTTCGGCGTTAGATAATAAGCGGGAGAAAAGAATGAAAGTGAGTATCAAGGGTTTAAACGTCGACATTAATAATAGGGACAGACCCCAATTTCCGGGCAATAAGAGCATGTTGCGCGGATAGACGAAGCCACTCGGCCAAGCGACGCTGTAAGTTTCGCCGCGAGGGCGGTTTCGGGCAGCATATGGCCGCCCAGCCATCCCCACATTGCTACCGCCGTCATGCTCTACACCCTGATTCTCGTCGCCCTGATCGCGTTCATCGTATTCGCGACCTCCGGCCTCAAACTGCATCCGTTTCTCGTTCTGCTGTTCGCTGCGCTGATTGGCGGGCTGGCCTATGGCGTGCCGGCGGCCGACGTCGTGGAAGCGATCGGCGAGGGATTTGGCGGCATCCTGGGCAGCATTGGGCTGGTGATCGTGTTCGGCACGATCATCGGCGTGATCCTCGAGAAAAGCGGGGCGGCGTTGACGATGGCGGAGACGATCATCCGTGCGCTGGGCCAGCGCTTTCCCACGCTCACCATGTCGCTGATCGGCTATCTGGTGTCGATACCGGTGTTCTGCGATTCGGGTTACGTGATTCTCAACTCGCTGAAGAATGCGGTCGCGGCACGCATGAATGTGTCGGTGACGGCGATGAGTGTCGCGCTGGCGACCGGCCTCTATGCCACGCATACGTTTGTGCCGCCCACGCCGGGTCCGATTGCGGCGGCCGGCAATCTCGGCATCGGCAACAATCTGGGGCTGGTAATCCTGCTTGGCGCCTTTGTCGCACTCGTTACGGCGATGGCCGGCATGCTGTGGGCCAACCGATTTCTCGGGCGTGACGATGCACAGGCGGGGTTGCTGACGGACGACGCAGACGAGCTGAACGCCGAGGACGCGTTCGCCGCGTTTCGTGAAAAGCACGGCACGCTGCCGAGTGCGTTCGCGTCGTTTGCGCCGATCCTGATTCCGATCGTGTTGATCTGCCTGGGTTCGGTCGCGGCATTTCCATCCGCGCCGTTGGGCGAGGGCGGTTTGTCGTCCACGCTCCAGTTCCTGGGTGACCCGTTGATCGCGTTGGCGCTAGGGCTGGTCGCCGCATTCCCGCTGTTGCCGAAAACCGATCGCCGCGATGCCTTGCAGGATCGCGTGGCTGGCGGCATCACGGCGGCCGCACCCATTTTGATGATCACCGGCGCGGGCGGCGCGTTCGGCGCGGTGCTGAAGGCCACGCCGCTGGCGGATTTCATCGGCGAGACATTGTCCACGATGGGAATCGGCATCTTCATGCCGTTTGCCGTGGCCGCGGCGCTTAAGACGGCGCAGGGTTCGTCGACCGTGGCGCTGGTTGCCACCTCCGCGCTGGTCGCGCCGCTGCTGGGCGATATCGGCCTCGACAGCGAGATGGGCCGCGCGCTGTGCGTGCTGGCCATTGGCGCGGGTGCGATGACGGTTTCGCACGCGAACGACAGTTTCTTCTGGGTGGTGTCGCAGTTCAGCCGCATGCCGGTGGCGCTGGCGTATCGCGCGCAGACGATGGCAACGCTCATCCAGGGCATTACCGGCATCATCGTCGTGTGGCTGATGTCGCTCGTACTGCTCTGATTACTTGGCTCGCCGCAGAACCTGGCGAGTGCGGCCGGTGGCTGCAGGAATGAGCGGTCGTCGTGCATGATGCACGGACCCGTTTGGCAACTCTGGAGCCGTGATGGCCGACGAATCCAAGCCGCCGTTTCCGCCGTTCGATAACGAAAGCGCAGCACAGAAGGTGCGCATGGCGGAGGACGCCTGGAACTCGCGCGATCCGGAAAAGGTATCGCTCGCGTATACGCCGGACAGCGAATGGCGTAATCGCAGCGAGTTCCTGAAAGGCCGTGAGCAGATCGTGGCGTTCCTACAGCGCAAGTGGAACGAGGAACTCGACTACCGCCTGATCAAGGAACTGTGGGTGACCGATGGCAACCGGATCGCGGTGCGCTTTGCCTACGAATGGCATGACGACACCGGCGCCTGGTTTCGCGCGTACGGCAACGAGAACTGGGAGTTCAGCGAGGATGGCCTCATGCGCCGCCGTATCGCCAGCATCAACGATCTGCCGATAAGCGAGGATCAACGCAAGTTCCATTGGCCGCTGGGCCGGCGCCCGGACGATCATCCGGGCTTGTCCGAACTGGGGTTGTAGCGGTGCGGTGTGTGGCCAAGCACTTGGGTGCAGCATGAGCACGCAGCAATCTTCAGCCCCGGTGGCCACGGGTGAGCGTGTGATCCTGTTCGACGGCGTGTGCAAACTCTGTAATGCGTGGACCCGGTTCATTATCCGCCACGATGATGAACACCTGTTTCGACTGGCTTCGGTACAGTCGCCGGCCGGGCAGCGCATTCTCGAATATTTCGATATGCCGACGACGACGTTCGACACGATGCTTTATGTCGAAGGCGATCGGGCATTCGACAGAAGCGACGCCTTCCTGCGAATCGTGGTTCAACTCGGCTGGCCGTGGAAACTGCTCGCAGTGGCACGCCTATGCCCGCGCGTGGTGCGCGACTGGTGCTATGACCGAATCGCGCGAAACCGCTACACGATCTTCGGTCGCTACGATCAATGCGTATTGCCGAGCTCGGATCATGACCGACGGTTTCTGGACGACACGACTTCCGGCGATGGCTGAACTGGCGCGTATCAATCGCGTCTGCCGCTATGCCCTGGCTTTTGTCTTCGGCTTTCATGGCCTCGTCCGGGGATTGTCTGACTGAGCCCGATGGAAACCGCCTGGGTGACTACGCATCATCTGTCGCCACCGCCCGCGCTGCTCGCGGCCATCGCGGGCGTGTTCGAGATCGCTATCGCGGCGGCCGTGGCGATGTATGGGCGCACGCCGTGGCCGGTGAGCCTGGCTGCCGGGTTGCTCGCGCTTCTGCTCGTCGACGCGCTGATGTTTACACCGGCGTTGCCGATCCAGGCGTTCAACCCGGTGACCACGAACACCGCCGCGCTCGCGCTGTGCTACGCGATCTACGCGAGCCAGCCGGCAATGCGCTAGTGCCCGCTGTCGCGGGTATAGCGTCCGGTCGTGGCCGGCTCGCGCATGGCATCCAAGAATCACCCTCGACTGCTACGGTTCCAGCCATTGTCTGTATCGTGCAAGATCGCGCCTCTGCGGCCACTTTGTTGCCGCGCTTGGGGTAAACAGGGGAGTCGAACGATGAGCGGGCAGACGCGACTGCGCGACGATTTTCTGGCCGGCGCACGAGCGGTGGCACCGGTGCTGATTGGCGTATTGCCGTTCGCGCTGATTGCGGGCGTGGTTGCGGTACGGCTCGGGCTGTCGCCGCTGGCGGCGAGCGGGCTATCGGTACTCGTTTTCGCCGGCGCGTCACAGCTTGCCGCGATCCAGCTCATTCACGACGGCGCGCCGCTGCTGATCATTCTGGTTACGGTGTTCTTCATCAACGCGCGCTTCACCATGTACAGCGCGTCGATCGCACCGCATTTTCGTGGCGCGCGAGCACGGACCAAGGCGATGATCGGCTATCTGCTGACCGATCAGGCCTATGTGCTCGGGCTTTATGGGTTCTCGGACCGGCCGGAACTGGCACGTCGCATCGCCTTTTATCTGGGCGTCGCACTGCCGTTGTGGCTTTGCTGGCAGGTGGCCACCGTGGTGGGCGCGGTCGCAGGGTCGCGCTTGCCGGAGTCCTGGGGGCTGGAGTTCGGTATACCGCTCACCTTCATGGCGATGATCGTGCCGTCGATCACCGACAAGGGCACGGTTGCCGCGGCACTGGTGGGCGGCGCGCTCGCGGTGGCAGGGCATGCGCTGCCCTGGAATCTCGGGCTGATCCTTGGCGCGCTTGCGGGCATTGCGACGGGGATGCTCGTCTCCACGCTCGCGGGTGACGAGGTGCAGTCATGAGCGAAGGAATGAGCACCACCATGGTCTGGCTCACGATCGCCATGGCAGGGCTACTGACATTCCTGTTGCGCTGGTCGTTCATCGCCATGATCGACTCGCTGGAAATGCCGCCCGCCGTGCGCCGCGCGCTGCGTTTCGTGCCGGCCGCGGTGTTGTCGGCAATCATCTGGCCGGCGGTGATCGTTCAGGACGGCGCGATCGATCTGTGGATCGACAACCTGCACCTGATCGCGGCGCTCATTGCAGCGGTCGTCGCCTGGCGCACGCGCAGCATCTTCTACACGATCGCGGTCGGCATGCTCGCGCTGTGGGGGCTGACCGCGCTGGTGAATATCGCCTGACGAGGGATCTCTTCGGGATAGCCCTCACCGCTTGTCGTCTCGATGCACCACCCGAGCGTTCGCAACCGCGCGGCCAGCAGGTATCGTGACGGCACTGTCTGACGAATAACCATCGCCGCGGGCCGGACGCCGGCCGTGCGTGCCGCCATGCTCCAGATTCGACTCAAACGCCTGCGGCGACGTTCGCACCAGCGCATCGCCCGCGAACTGTATTTCGATATCGGCAGCCGTGTACGACGGCTGCTGCTCGTGCTGCTGGGTGTGGCGATCGCGCATACGCTGGCGATGCTCTGGTTCGAGGACATCGGCGTATCGGACGCGATCTGGCTCACGCTGACCACCCTCACAACCGTCGGCTACGGCGACTTTTCGGCGGCGACGGTGGGCGGGCGCGTTGCGACCACGGTGCTGCTCTACGCGGTCGGCATCACCGTGCTTGCACAACTGGCCAGCGACTATATCGACTACCGCCTGCAGCGCCGCCAGCGCATGATCGAAGGCAAATGGGACTGGGATATGGAAGACCACCTGCTCGTCATCAATACGCCGAAGTTCAACGGCGCGCACTACTGCGAGATCCTCGTGCGCCAGATCCGCGAGACGCCGGCCTTCGCCGAGGTCCCGATCCAGTTCCTTACGACAGGCTTTCCGCACGGCCTGCCGGATGCGCTGCGTGCGCATGGCGCGCTGCATCGCCACGGCGAGGCGGACAATGCCGATGATCTTGCCCGCGTCGAACCAGAAAACGCGCGTCATATCGTTGTGCTGGCGCATGACCACTACGACCGCCACGCCGACAGCCTGACGTTCGACACCACCCACCGGCTGATGCAGCACATCGATCGTAATCGCACCCATGTGATCGTCGAGTGCGTGAACGACGCCAACCGCCAGCGGCTGCGTGACCTGGGCGCCCATTCGGTGATCCGCCCGATTCGTGCTTACCCGGAATTGATCGTGCGGGCCATCGTGTCGCCCGGCGTGGAAACGATGATGGAGAATCTGTTCACCCATCACGGCGATCATTCCCAGCGCTACAATCTACCGGTCGACGGGCTACGCTGGGCGGATCTGGTCGCCGGGCTCATCCAGGCCGACCTGGGCACCGCGCTCGCCTATACGGACGAGACCGGCGAGGTGATCTGCAATCCGCCATCCGACACGCGCGTCCACGGTACGGGCCTGATCGTGATGGTGCGCGCGGATCAGGAACCAACGCCTGCGCGGATCCGCGAATGTCTGGCTGGGATTGCCCGGCAGTCAGCACACGCCGCGGCCGCCGCCAGCGACTAACGGCGCGGCTGATTTTTTGTTTATGCAACGACGCTACCCATGAAACCTTTCGTCCCCGATGACTTCGACGTGCCAGAACAACTGACGGGTGAGGACTTCATGCTGCGCCCGCTCACGGTTAACGACGTGGTCAAGGACTACGACGCCGTGATGACCAGCCGGGCGCGCCTGGAAGACCTTTTCGGCCCGGGGCATGGCTGGCCGGCGCCGGATCTGTCGCTGGAGCAGGACCTCATCGATCTTGGCTGGCATCAGAAGGAATTCCAGATCCGGCAGTCCTTCGCTTATACCGTGATGACGCCGGACGATAGGCGCTGCCTCGGCTGTGCCTATGTCGAACCCTCGCCAAAACAGGGCTACGACGTGCAGGTCTTTTACTGGGTCCGGGACAGCGAGCTGAATACGGGGCTGGAATCGCGCCTCGATGACGCGCTGCATCGCTGGATCGCCGAGCGCTGGTGCTTCGAAAGCGTCGCCTGGCCGGGGCGTGATACGCCCTGGGCCGAATGGCAGGCGCTGCCGGATCGCTGACCGCCGTGGTGACCGATGATCCGCTGCGTTTCTATCTCGTGTACGCACAAGCCGCAGACGCTCAGGCGTTGCAGGCGAGCTTCGACGCGGTCTGGCTGCGCGACGATCTCTTTGCCGTGCATACACGCATGACACGTTCCGAGCTTTACCACGCCGTGCGTGATCTGTGCGTTCCGGACGCGTTGCTGGTCGCGCCGTTGGCGGCACACCCCAAGTTTCGCGGCATGGCGCCCGGCGCGTTGAAATGGTTCAAGCAGCGCAGCAACGATTGAAACGCACGGCAACCGACGCTCGCGGCTCGGCGTAGCTTGCCCGTATTTCATAACGACAGGAGCGACACATGGCACGTTCGATTGGCGATACGGTGAAATGGAACTGGGGCCAGGGCACGGCCGACGGCCGGATCATGCAGATCTACAAGGAGCGCGTGAGCAAGACGCTGAAGGGCTCCGAAATCGTGCGCGAGGGTAGCGACGACAATCCCGCGTATCTGATCGAGCAGGAGGATGGCGATCAGGTGCTCAAGCTGGGCTCCGAACTGGATTGATCGCGGGCGCGTAGCGCGAGACGCGGCCGACGCAGCGAATAAGGAAGTCACGATGCCGATGCCGGACGAGTTCGACAGCACGTACGTCGACACGGGCGAGGTGACATTGCATGTCGCCCACGCGGGCAGTGGCCCGCCGTTGCTACTGCTGCACGGTTATCCGCAAACGCACGTGATGTGGCATCGACTCGTCGGGCGCCTGGCGCAGCATTTTCACGTGATCTGTCCAGACCTGCGCGGGTACGGCGACAGCGCCAAGCCACCGGGTGGAGTGAATCACGCTGCTTACAGCAAGCGGGCCATGGCCCATGACTGCGTGGCGCTCATGCGCCATTTCGGGCACGAGCGTTTCGATATGGTGGGCCATGATCGCGGCGCACGGGTCGGCCATCGCCTGGCGCTCGATCATCCGGACGTGCTTTCGCGGCTATGCGTGCTGGATATCGCGCCCACGCTGCATATGTTTGAGACCGCCGACCAGCATTTCGCTTACGGCTACTATCACTGGTTCTTCCTGATCCAGCCGGACGGACTGCCCGAGCGGATGATCGGCGCCGACCCGGCGTATTACCTGAACGAGAAACTCAAGCGCTGGGCTGCACCCGGTGCATCTTTCGACCCCGCTGCGGTGGCCGAATACGAACGCTGCTTTCGCGACCCCGCCTGTATCCACGCGACCTGCGAGGACTATCGCGCGGCCGCCGGGATCGATCTCGAACATGACCGCGTGGATCGCGCGCAGGGTAGGCAGATCGACTGCCCGCTGCTCGTGCTGTGGGGCGCCCACGGCTTCGTGCACAAAAGCTACGACGTACTCACGGTGTGGCGCGACTACGCCCGCGAAGTGCAGGGCCGGGCATTGAACTGCGGCCATTTCGTGCCGGAAGAAGCGCCCGACGCGTTATACGCCGAGCTGCAATCGTTTCTCGACTTTGCCGACTAGCGCGTCTACTGAACGTGCCTGCGAATCACGTCCTCGTAGTCACGAATACGATGGATATAGCGCACCGGCTCGGGGCCACGGGCATAGCCGTATTTCAGCGACGGGTAATAGCGTTTGTCGGCGAGTAGCGGCAGCACCCGCTTGAGATCGGCCCAGGATTTCGGATTCTTGCCGAGACGCGTGGCGAGTTTCTGGGCGTCGCGAACATGGGCCAGACCGATGTTGTAGGCAGACAACGCCATGAACAGCCGGTCGGGCATGGGTACGGACTCGTCGATACGCGCCCGCATCCGGTCCAGATACTTCGCGCCGCCGCGTACGCTTTCGGCAGGATCCAGACGATTATTGACGCCCATGGCCTTGGCGGTAGGGCGGGTGAGCATCATCAGGCCGCGTACGCCGGTCGGGCTTTTCGCCTTCGGGTCCCATTTCGATTCCTGGTAAGCCTGGGCAGCGAGTAACAGCGGCGGCAGGGCGTGTGTTTCGCCCGCGCGATCGAACAGCCCGTCGTATCGGGGCAACACGGAATCGATGCGCCGCACGAGCGCACGGCGATCGACGAAATCGAACTCGGGCAGATAGTCGTAATAGCGACCTTGGGTCGCGGTCCGAGCCTGCTTGCCGGCCGCGCTTTGCAGCCAATCGGACGCCTGGGTTTTCAGGGCCTCAGCCGGGGGTGGCAGGGCCCAGGCGAGCGATTCCGTCTCATGCAGATCGAACATGACTTTCAACTGCGGGAAGTAGCGTCGGTTGATATCCACGATGTTCGAATCCGCCACGGTGCAGTCCAGCTCGCCTTCCCAGACTTGATGCAGCAACTGTTCCGTGCCGACCTCGTCGTCTTCTGTCCAGTCCAGTTCGGGGTGGTCGGTCTTTAGCGATTCCAGCCGTTCGCTGTAACTGCTGTCGGCAATCACCTCGAGCGAGACATTGCCCAGTTCCGACACGTTCTCGGGCTTTGCGCTATCGGCGTTGCAGACGACCTGTTGCTGTACCTGCTGATAAGGCGCGCTAAACCGAAAGCGTTCGCGTCGAGCAGGCGTGGCCGTCAAACCGGCAGCAGCCATATCGGCGTCACCGGCGGCTAGCGTGGCGAGCACCCCGCTAATCGAATTCTTGACCTGGTACTCGATCTCCACGCCGAGATGTTCAGCAAAGGCTGCGGTGAGCGCGCGTTCGGGACCGGCCGGTTTCTTGTGCCGGTCGATGTAGTAGCTGGTCGGTGCGTTGCGCGTGACCACCCGCAATGTGCCGGTCTCGCGAATGTGGTCGAGATCGCCCCCGTTGTTGTTGACCGATTCGGCGTCTGAGCAGGCCGATACCAGGCCTGTGCATGCGACAAGTGCCGCGAGCGCGATGATTCGATCCATTGTTCCCCCGTATTCGATCCTGAATCGACCCTAGCAGACGATGCCCCGCTAGCCCGCATAGCCGCGCGTTGTGCCGCTTCTATCACCCGCGCTTACGAAAAAGTCCGGATTGTTGCGCGGGTTTGGCTGGTCAATGCTTCGCCGCGCATGGCGACGCATCGCGCCCGCCGACTAAGCCGTAAGCGCATCGATTGAATCCGGCGTTCGCCGGCGAACAGGAAGGCCATGGCCGAAAACAGCAAGACTCGCCACGAGGTCGTCACCCGCCATCGTTGTGGCAAGGGATTTACCTATCGCCTCCCTAGCGGCGAGACGCTGCGAGACAAGCAGCAGCGCGCCTGGATCAAGGCGCTGGCCGTACCGCCTGCATGGCAGGACGTCGAGATATCGCTGGACCCGAGCGCCCGCGTACATGCTACGGGGCGGGACGCCGCAGGCCGCAAGCAGTATGTCTACAACAGCGACTGGCGTGAGGCCCGCGAGCAGGCGAAGTTCGACCGGATACTGGCGTTCGCGGGGCAGCTTTCGACCATGCGGCGTGCCACCGGGCAGCATCTGCGGCGCAAGACCATGTGCCGCGAGAAGGTGCTGGCGTGCATGGTGCGGCTGATCGACGGGGCCTATTTTCGTCCCGGTAGCGAGCGCTATGCGCGCGAAAACGATGCCTACGGGCTCACGACCATGCGCTCCAAGCATCTGACAATCGAAGACGATGCGCTGATCTTCGATTACAACGGCAAGAGCGGCCAGTCCCAGCATCGCGTCGTCGAGGACAGGCGGCTGGCGCGGATCGTGGCCGAGCTCGATGATCAGCCTGGCTACGAGATCTTCAAGTACTACGATGACGATGGTGATCGCGTGGACGTGGATAGCCGCGATCTGAACGACTATATCCAAGAGATCATGGGTGAGGCGTATAGCGCCAAGGATTTTCGCACCTGGGCGGGTACCTCGCTGGCCGCACTGGCGTTGGACGAACTCGGCCCGGATGACGACGATCAGATCAGCGAGAAGAATGTCCGCGAGGTGGTCGAGCGGGTGGCGGAGCGCCTGGGCAATACGCCGAGTATCGCGCGCGCCAGTTATATCGACCCGCGCGTTATCGAAAGCTATCTGGACGGGCGCACGCTCAGCCACTTCCATACCTTGATCGAGGCGGAACTGGAAGAGGGCGATCTCACCGGGCGACAGGAACGTGCGGTCATGAAGCTGCTGGAAAGCCGACTGGAACAGGCAGCGCAGCGCTAAGCCGGTCACGGTATGCGACTTTTGTATAGGATGAGCGCAAATACTCATCGAGTACGTCCATGACGTTCGACAAGACAAAGCCGGTTCTTGTGACTGGCGGCAATGGTTATGTGGCTTCGTGGCTGGTCAAGTATCTGCTCGAGGACGGCATTGACGTTCATGCCACGGTTCGCGATCCGGCCAACAAGAAGAAAGTCGGGCATCTGGAAGCAATCGCGGCCGATGCGCCCGGCACGCTGACGCTGTATGCCGCCGACCTGTTCGACGAGAACGCCTTCGACGAGCCGATGCAGGGCTGCGAAGTGGTCTTTCATACCGCTTCGCCGTTCGTCATCTCCGGCATCAAGGATGCGCAGGCGGAGCTGGTGGACCCGGCGCTGAAGGGCACGGAGAACGTGCTCCAGGCCGTGGAGCGGGTAAAAAGCGTCAAACGCGTAGTGCTCACATCCAGCGTGGTCGCGATCTACGGCGACGCCGCCGACATGGCGGATGCCGGCATCGACGCCTTCACAGAAGCCCACTGGAACACGACGAGCAGCGTCGACCACCAGCCCTACAACTATTCCAAGGTGCGCGCCGAACGCCGCGCCTGGCAGATCAACGAAAAGCAGGATCGCTGGCAGCTTGTGACCATCAACCCCGGCTTTGTGCTTGGGCCGTCGCTGACCCAGGCCAGCGCCTCCACCAGCCTGGCGACGATGAAGCAGTTTGCCGACGGCACACTCAAGATGGGCGCGCCCGAGCTGTATTTCGGCGTGGTCGACGTACGCGATGTGGCACTGGCGCATATCAAGGCCGGTTTTACGCCGGACGCGAGCGGGCGCCATATAACCAATAGTGAAACCCTCAGCATGCTCGAAATGGGCGAGGCCCTGCGGGGTGAGTTCGGTGAGCGCTATCCGTTCCCGACCCGCGAGCTGCCCAAGGCACTGCTATGGGTGGCCGGGCCATTCCAGGGGCTGGCGCGCAAGTTCGTGGCGCGCAACGTGGGCTATCCGCTGGCTTTCGATAACAGCTATACGAAACGGGATCTGGATATGGAGTTCCGCCCGGCGCGCGCGACCGTGGTCGAGCATTTCCAGCAGATGCTCGATGACGGCGTGGTACGTCGTCGGGGCTGAGCCGGAACGCCGTTGATCGTCAGTAGGCTGACCGCATTGTCGGTCTTCGGGCGCTATGGGATGATCGCGCCATGACCACACGCAGCTATTTCCTCGCGGGCTTTCTCGCGGCCGCGGGCGCCTTGGCGTTCGCCTATTATCTCCAGTATGCCCAGGGCCTGGACCCTTGCCCGCTGTGTATTTTTCAGCGTATCGCGATGGCCGGCGTGGGTCTGTTCTGTCTGATCGGTTTCGCGCACGGGCCCGGAGTAGGGGGGCGCCGCATCTACTCCGCGCTGGCAGCGCTGAGTGCCGTACTCGGCGCCGCGATCGCCGCGCGCCACGTATGGTTGATGCATCTGCCCGCCGATCAGGTGCCGGCATGCGGCCCAGGGCTCGATTATCTGGTCGACGTGATGCCGCTTGCCGAGGTGCTTTCGACAGTGCTGCGCGGTGACGCCAGCTGCGCCGAAGTGAAGGGCGCATTCCTGGGTATCAGCCTGCCCGCATGGACCGGAATCTATTTCCTGATGCTGGCTTTCGGCGCGTTGGCCGGCATATTCGGCCGCTTCACGCGTGGCCGGGCTTAAGCGCAACTCTATTCAATATTCGAGAAAGGACGAGCCATGACAACACCTGTGACCGACCTCTGTGACGAATTCAGCGACAAGCTGCAGATCGCCGAACCGATGTTTACCGATTTTGGCGGCACGCTGGATTTTGCCGGCCCGATCAGCACGGTGAAATGTTTCGAGGACAACTCCCTCGTGCGTTCCGCTCTGGAAGAGCCGGGCGAGGGCCGTGTGCTCGTGGTCGATGGCGGCGCCTCGGATCGCTGCGCGCTGTTGGGCGACAACCTCGCCCAGTTGGCGATCGATAACGAGTGGGCGGGCATTCTCGTCTACGGCTGTATCCGCGATTCGGCCGAGATCTCGCAGATGGGTGTGGCCGTAAAGGCGCTCAACGCCCATCCGAAGAAGTCGAACAAGAAGAACCAGGGCGAACGCGACGTGCCGGTGCGCTTCGCGGGCGTGTCCTTCATGCCGGGTGACTGGATCTATGCCGACCTCGACGGCGTGGTCGTGAGCGCTTCCGAACTGGAGCTCTAGCGCTCGACGTTCTGATGGACGCAGCGCCCCGGACGGCTTCGGCCGCCGGGGCGTTTTACCGTCAGGGCGTTAATAAGGGTAGTTGGATATTCGTAATATCAATAAGTTACGTAATAAATCTGATGCTAGAACTGACGTGAAGTCATGACGCAACCGCCTGCCGATTGCAGTTCATGCCCCCGATTGGTGGCACTTAGAAAGCAGGTGCAAATCGACCACCCCAACCATCATGCGGCACCTGTGCCGGCCTTCGGCCCGGCCGATGCGCGCTTGCTGGTTGTTGGTCTCGCGCCGGGTATGCACGGCGCCAATGCTACGGGGCGGCCGTTCACGGGCGATCATGCCGGCGTACTGCTGTACCGCACGCTCTACGATTTCGGCTTCGCCTCGTCGCCGGTTTCCGAACAGGCCGACGATGGGTTGAAGCTGATCGATTGCCGGATCACGAACGTCGTCAAATGCTTGCCGCCCGAAAACAAACCCGTGGCTGCCGAAGTAAACGCCTGCAGCCGCTTTCTGATGGACGAGCTGGGCCCGCCGGATGTGCTGTTGGCCTTGGGCGGCGTCGCGCACAAGGCGGTGATCCGTGCTTACGGCCTGCGCCAGAAGGATCATGTGTTCGGCCACGGCGCGGAGCACGCGCTCAACGAGCGACAAGTGCTGATCGATTCGTATCACTGCAGCCGTTACAACACGAATACGCGCCGGCTCACGCCCCGCATGTTCGCCGACGTATTCGCCGCTGCGCGTAAACGCCTTGCCTGATCCCACTTTGCCGCCATCATGACCGCATGAGCGATACCGGTTTCGATCCCCGTACGTATTTGCGCCAGCTGACCCAGGCGCCCGGCGTCTACCGCATGTATGACGCCAAGGGCGATGTGCTCTATGTCGGCAAGGCGAAGAATCTGAAGAAGCGGGTCTCCAGCTATTTCCTGCGTGCGTCGGGTAACGCCAAGACCGAGGCCATGCTCGATCAGGTGGCCGATATCGAGGTCACGATCACGCATACGGAAGATGAGGCGTTGCTTCTGGAATCGACGCTGATCAAGCGTCACCGGCCGCGTTACAACGTCTATCTGCGGGATGACAAGAGTTATCCCTACCTGATGATCACCGGCGACAACGACTACCCGCGGGTGGTCTATCACCGCGGCGCACAGAAGCGTAAGGGCCATTATTTCGGCCCGTTCCCCAGTTCCGGGGCGGTCAAGCAGACGCAGGACACGCTCATGCGCCTGTTCAAGCTGCGCAACTGCCGCGACAGCTTCTTCGAGAACCGCTCTCGCCCTTGCCTGCAGTACCAGATCAAGCGCTGCACCGCGCCGTGCGTGGGCTATATCAGCAAGGAGGACTACGCGCGCGACGTAAAGGACGCAACGGAGCTGCTGGAAGGGCGCAATGAAAAGCTCATCGACCGACTGGTCGGTGAGATGGAAGCGGCCGCCAAGGCACTGGATTTCGAGACGGCGGCACGGCTGCGCGAAAAGATTTCGGCGCTACGCCGGCTGCAGTCCCAGAGCCAGAAGGTCGGCGGGCAGAGCGATTTCGATATCGTCTGTGCCGCGATCGACGGCGGCGTGGGTGCCGTCGTGGTCGTCACAGTGCGTGGCGGTATCAACCTCGGCCATCGGAGCTTCTTTCCCCACGCGCCGCCCGGCACGGATGTCGCCGATCTGACCGCGGCCTTCATGAGCCAGTACTACCTCGAACGCCGGCCGCCGCCGGAACTGTTGGTCGACCCGCTGCCGGCAGACGACGCCTGGCTTGCCGAGAGCTTGGCGCGGCGGGCCCAGCGCAAGGTGGCGTTCAAGACCAGCGTGCGGGCCGAGCGCAAACGCTGGCTGGAGAATACCCGCGCCACGCTCGCGCAGACGTTGTCGGCGCAACTGGCCAGCCGTGCCGGCGTAGAGAAGCGCTTGTCGTCGCTGGCTCAGGGGCTCGGGCTTTCTGGCCCGCCCATGCATATGGCTTGCTTCGATATCAGTCATACCGGTGGCGAACGGGCGGTCGCGTCCTGCGTGGTGTTCGAAGCGGGCGCGCCGAACAAGTCCAAGTATCGGCGCTTCAATATCGATGGCATCGAGCCGGGCGACGACTACGCGGCAATGCGCCAGGCACTCACGCGCCGTTTCAAGCGCGTCAAGGCCGGCGAGGACAACACGCCGGATCTATTGCTCATCGACGGCGGCAAGGGGCAGCTCGCGGTTGCCGTGGAGGCGCTCGAGGAACTCGAGGTGAAGGGCGTACAGATCATCGGCGTGGCCAAGGGCTCGACGCGCAAGCCCGGGCTGGAGCAGATATTTCTTCCGGGCGAGAAATCGCCGCTTATACTGCCGGCAGACTCGCCGGGCCTGCATCTGATCCAGCAGATTCGCGACGAAGCACATCGCTTTGCCATCGCTGGCCACCGCGGCCAACGCGGCAAGGCGCGCCAGGGCTCAATGCTCGACGGCGTGGACGGGCTGGGCCCGAAACGGCGCAAGAAGCTGCTGCAGACTTTCGGCGGGCCGAAGCAGGTTGCTCGCGCGGGCGTGTCCGAACTTGCGCGCGTGGAAGGGATCAGTGCGACCATGGCGCAACGGATTTACGATTATTTTCATAACACGGCGTGATGATGGCTCGATTCCATTCACGTCGGACCGCGAGGAGACCCGTTTGAACCTGCCCATCTGGCTGACGCTTTTCCGTCTGATCCTCATCCCGTTCGTGGTGGCGTTGATGTTTGTGCCACTGGCCGGCGCCAACATCACGGCTGCCATCCTGTTCGGTATCGCGCTCGCCACCGATTGGCTGGACGGGCATCTCGCCCGGCGGTGGAATCAGACCTCGGCGTTCGGTGCGTTTCTCGATCCGGTGGCCGACAAGCTCATTGTCTGCGCGGTACTGGTGATGCTGGTTTATCGCGACCCGCATTATTACGTCGCCCTGTCCGCGACGATCATCGTCGGCCGGGAACTGACCGTGTCGGCGCTGCGTGAATGGATGGCGGAGCTCGGCGAGCGCGGGGTGGTCGCCGTGGGATCGCTCGGCAAGTACAAGACCGCGATCCAGATGGCCGCGATATTCCTCATGCTCCTCGACCTCGAGCAGCGCAGCGGAATCTACATCGTGGGTGTTGTGCTGCTCGCCATCGCGGCGGCTCTGACGCTCTGGTCGATGGTGATCTATCTGCGTCAGGCGTGGCCTCGACTGAACATGGAACGCTGATCTGAAAAATCGTTCTGCGATATGGGTTGACACCCGTTCGTTTAGCCCTAGAATACGCACTCTCAACGGCGCGGGAATAGCTCAGTGGTAGAGCACAACCTTGCCAAGGTTGGGGTCGCGAGTTCGAATCTCGTTTCCCGCTCCAAATAGACATTGCCGAAAAACCTCGGCCCGCCGGCCGGGGTTTTTCTTTATCAGCATCCGGCTCTCAGGATGTATGCGACCGGCCAGGTGGCAGAGTGGTGATGCAGCGGCCTGCAAAGCCGCGTACCTCGGTTCGATTCCGGGCCTGGCCTCCATCCTCCGCAATGTTTTCAACTCCTCACCGTGCGGTATCAATCGCGATGTGCTCATCGCGGGCTTTTCTGCGTTCGCTCGATGCGAACGTGGTGTGAACTGCTAGAATTCCGCGCTCGCGCCCGGATGGCGAAATTGGTAGACGCATGGGACTTAAAATCCCTTGTCCTTCGGGACGTGCCGGTTCGAGTCCGGCTCCGGGCACCAGCCATTGGCCTCGTGCCACCCCAGAAAGCGAGCTATGACGCTGCCGCGACTCGTCATCCGGAATCTGAGCTGTGGCCGCGGCGAGCGGGCGCTGTTCCGCGATCTCGATATGACGCTTGAGGCGGGCGAGGCCGCACGCATTCTGGGCGAAAACGGTTCCGGCAAGACGACCCTTCTGCGCACTCTTGGCGGGCTCCAGTCGCCGCTTGCCGGCGACATCGAATGGCAAAGCGCGACGCCCTCCGACGACGGCGAGCCAATCCTGCTCCAGGACGATCTGTGCTTCATCGGCCACGAGAATGCGCTCAACGGCGCGCTGACGCCGGTCGAGAATCTCGACGTGTTGATGCGTCTGTCTGCACGACGCGTCACCGAAAAACGCATTGTCGAAACGCTTACGGATCTCGGACTCAAGCGGGTCGCCCGTCGGCCGTGCGAGCGCTTGTCGGCCGGGCAGAAACGGCGGGCGTCACTCGCACGTCTATGGCTGACCGATGCGCCGCTGTGGCTGCTCGACGAGCCGGCGTCTGCACTGGATGTCGACGCGCGCGGCGTGCTGTGTGCGCGCATCGATAGCCATGTTTCGGCCGGCGGCGTCGTGGTGTTCACGACCCACGAAGAGCTTGCGATCGCGAATGGATCCGTCCGACGTGTCGAGCTTGCGCCGTGCTGAGTGTTTTCTGGGCGGTACTGCGACGCGACCTACTGCTGGCATTTCGCCAGCGCGGCGTTCTGGTGCATCACCTGTTGTTTTTCGTGCTCGTGGTCGCGCTGTTCCCGCTGGGGACCGGCGCGGATGCAGCCGTTCTGGTCACGGTGTCACCGGCACTGATCTGGATGGCCGTGCTGCTCGCCGCACTTCTTTCGCTGCAACGTCTGTTTCGGCCAGACTACGAAGACGGCACGCTGGAGCAATACGTGCTTTCGCCCGAGCCGCTGGCGCTGATCGCGCTGGCGAAGGTTGTGGCGTACTGGCTCGCTAGCGGGCTGGTCTTTGTGCTGGCTTCGCCGCTGCTCGTGCTGCTGCTTGGGGTGCCTGCGCACGCTGTACCCGTTATCATGGCCAGCTTGCTGCTGGGCACGCCGACGCTCGGTTTGGTGGGCGCGATTGGCACGGCGCTGACGCTGAGCCTGCCGCGGGCCGGCTTGTTGCTCAGTCTGCTGATTTTTCCGCTGTATGTGCCGGTGCTCATTTTCGGGGCCGGGGCGATGCGGGCGGCCATTAGCGGTCTGCCGTCGGCAGGCGCGCTGTACCTGCTCGGCGCGCTGCTCGCGCTGGGCATCACGACCGCGCCGTTCGCAATTGCGGCGGCACTGAAAATCAGCCTGGAATAGGGAGCGCCAAGCCGCCTCTGGTGTCGAAAGCCCGAATGCTGCGCCCGGCGCGGCCGAAGAAAAGGACAGGAGAACGCGCTTTGCGCGCTGAAGATATGCGTCGACCCGCAACACAATCCACTACCGGCGACACGGTCTAGCGTTTTGGCCAAGTCTGCGTTCATGGTCTGGCTACACCGCTTTGGCTCGCTGCCGTACTTCTATCGGGTGAGCCGGCCGATTGCGTGGGTGCTTGCCGTGCCCGGGGTGCTGCTGGCGGCCTATGGCATCTATGGTGGTCTGGTCGAAGCGCCGGTCGATTATCAGCAGGGCGATGCATTCCGGATCCTCTATATCCATGTGCCCAGTGCATGGCTGTCGCTGTTCGGGTACACGAGCATGGCGGTGGCAGGTTTTGTGGCGCTTGTCTGGCGCCTCAAGCTCGCGGAGATCTTTATTGTCGCCGCGGCGCCGGTGGGAGCGAGCTTCACTTTTCTGGCGTTGGTTACCGGCTCCATCTGGGGCAAGCCGATGTGGGGCACCTGGTGGGTCTGGGATGCGCGCCTGACATCGGAGCTGATTCTGCTGTTTCTCTATCTCGGCGTTATTGCGTTGCATAACGCGATCGAGTCACCGCGTACCGCGGCACGCGCCTGTGCGCTGTTAGCGGTGGTGGGCGTGATCAACGTGCCGATCATCCATTACTCCGTGGAGTGGTGGAACACCTTGCATCAAGGGCCGACGGTCACGCGCTTTGGCCGTCCGGCGATGGAAATGGACATGCTGGTGCCGCTATTGTGTGCCGCACTCGGCTTCACGCTGATCTTCGGCTGGCTCACGCTCTGGGGCATGCGCACGCAACTGCTCTGGCGCGAACGGCGTAGTCGTTGGGTGAAAAGGCTTTTTTCCGATGGATGATTTCTGGGCGATGGGCGGCTATGCCGCGTATGTCTGGAGCAGCTACGGTATCGCCGCCGTGGTGCTGCTCGGCAATATCTTCGGCCCGCTGATCGCGCATCGACGCATCGCGCGGCGTATCAAGAACGAGGAATTCGATGACTAGGACGCGACGCCGTCGGCTGATGCTGGTGGGTGGTCTGTTCGTCGGGCTGGCCGCTGCGGTCGCACTGGCACTGACCGCTTTCAGCGAAAACATCCTCTATTTCTATCAACCCAGCGAAATCGCCGCCGGCGACGTGCCGACGAACACGCGTTTCCGTATCGGTGGTCTGGTGGAAAACGGTTCGGTGGAGCGCAACAACGACGATCTGCTCGTGCGCTTCACCCTGGCCGACTGCGAAGCAAGCGTGCCGGTGCAATTCAAGGGCACGTTGCCGGATCTGTTCCGCGAGGGGCAGGGCATTGTCGCCTACGGCGCGCTGAACACATCGGGGCAGTTCGTGGCCGACGAAGTTCTTGCCAAGCATGACGAGAATTACATGTCGCCCGACGTGGCTGAAGCAATGAAAGACAACCAGGGCGAGAGCTGCATGCCGACCAATATGCAGGCCAATCGATGATTCCGGAGATTGGCCATTTCGCGCTGATCCTGGCGCTCGGGCTGGCGATTATCCAGACCGTGGTGCCGCTCTACGGATTTGCGCGGTCCCGCACGGATTGCCTGGCGGTTGCCGCACCGGCTGCCATTGGCCAGTTCGCGATGCTGGGCATCGCTTTCGCAGCGCTCACGTTTGCGTTCTACGGCAACGATTTCTCTGTCGCTTATGTGGCGGCCAACTCGAATACGCATCTGCCGTGGTTCTATCGGATCGCCGCTGTCTGGGGCGCGCATGAAGGCTCGCTACTGCTCTGGATGACGCTGCTGTCCTGCTGGAGTCTGGCGGTGGCCGCGGCCAGCCGCACCCTGCCGCGCGAAGTGGCCAGCTGTGTGCTCGCGGTGATGGGCTCGGTGAGTGTCGGCTTTCTGCTGTTCACGCTGTTTACCTCCAATCCCTTTGCGCGCGAGTTCCCGATCCCGGCCGAAGGGCGCGATCTGAACCCGCTGCTGCAGGATCCGGGCCTCGTGATTCATCCGCCCATGCTCTATATGGGCTATGTCGGCTTCTGTGTGGCTTTTGCATTCGCCATCACCGCGCTGCTCACGGGCCGTGTGGATAGCGCATGGACGCGCTGGACCCGGCCGTGGACGACGGCCGCCTGGGTGTTTCTCACCATCGGCGTGACGCTCGGCAGTTGGTGGGCCTACAACGAGCTGGGCTGGGGCGGCTGGTGGTTCTGGGATCCGGTCGAGAACGCGTCGTTCATGCCCTGGCTGGTCGGCACCGCGCTGATCCATTCGCTGGCAGTGACCGAGAAGCGGGGCATCTTCAAAAGCTGGACGGTGCTGCTGGCGATCACCGCGTTTGCGCTGTCGTTATTGGGCACGTTCCTGGTGCGCTCTGGCGTGCTGATTTCGGTGCATGCGTTTGCGACCGACCCGGCACGTGGCGTCTATATCCTCGCGTTCTTTGCCATCGTGGTCGGCGGCTCCTTGCTGCTGTACGCGATTCGCGCGCCGCAGTTCGAGGCCGGCTCGGAACCGGTGGCCGCGCTCTCGCGCGAAGGGTTGCTGCTGCTCAACAACATCTTTCTGGTGGTCGCCGCGGCGGGCGTGCTTCTGGGCACGCTTTACCCGATTCTGGCGGATTCGCTGGGCATGGGCCGTATTTCCGTCGGCCCGCCTTACTTCAACAAGGTATTCATTCCGCTCACGGCACCGCTGGTGCTGCTGGTCGGCGCGGCATCGGTGATGGCCTGGAAGCGCACGCGCGCGGAAGTGCTTCGTTCGCGACTCTGGGCGCCGGCGTTGATTGCGATCGTGCTCGGTGTGGCCTTGCCGCTACTGACCGTGGGCACGGGCGCGCTAGCCGCTGTCGCCGGTTGCGTGCTCGGCTGCTGGGCGATCGTGACGGCGCTCGAGGACGTCGTTCGGCGCTGTCGCGGTCGCCGCATCATGCTGCCGCGCAACGTGCTGGGCATGGCGCTGGCGCATATAGGCGTGGGCGTTTTCGTGATCGGTATCAGCCTGGTCAGCGGCTTCGGCGGCGAACATGACGTCCGCCTGGCGCCCGGCGAAAGCACGACCATGGCCGGCTACGACTTCACATTCCTGGGTACGCGCCATGAGGAAGGCCCCAACTTCGTGGCCGAGGTGGGTGATTTCATCGTGCGCGAGGACGGTGAGCAGATCGCCGAGCTGTATCCGTCCAAGCGTCGCTACAACGCGAGTGGTCAGACCATGACCCAGTCCGGCGTCGACGCTGGCCTGTGGCGCGATCTCTATGTATCGCTGGGTGAGCCGCTATCGGGCGATGCCTGGAGTGTGCGTATCTATCATCGACCGTTCATCCGCTGGATCTGGGGCGGCGCGTTCCTCGCCGCACTCGGCGGCGTGCTGGCACTTTCCGACAAGCGTTATCGCCGCCGGGCGAGCTCGCGCAAGGCCGTGGCGACCGACGGCGGCAAAAAAGCGGCCTACGCCTGATGCGCTGGCGCCTGATCGTGCCCGTTGTCGTTGTGATGATGCTGATCGTGTTGCTTGGCTACGGCCTCACGCGGCGTCCCGACGTATTGCCCTCGGCGCTGCTCGACAAGCCGGCCCCGGAGTTCGATCTGCCCACGCTGGCTTCGGACCGGGAGCGTATCCGCACCGCGGACCTGAAAGGCGAGGTCACGATGGTCAACGTGTGGGCGAGCTGGTGCGTGGCCTGCCGCGCCGAGCACGCGCTGATCACCGAAATCTCGCGGCGCACCGGCGTGCCGGTCGTAGGGCTGAACTACAAGGATACGAAAGAGGGCGCGCTGCGCTGGCTGGGGCGCTATGGCAATCCGTTTGCTGTGGTCGCGTTCGACCAACGCGGTGATGTCGGCATCGACTGGGGCGTGGCTGCTGTGCCAGAGACATTCGTCGTGGATGAGGAGGGTGTTATCCGCTACAAGGTCGTTGGCGCGATCACGCGTGAAGAGATGAACGAAAACCTCGTGCCCACGCTCGAACAGCTCAAGGCGTCGGACTCCTGATGCGTGCACTGCTGTTTTTTGTGCTTCTGCTTGGGGTTGTTGCAAACGCGCCCGCGGTGGATCTTGAAGGTGAGCAGCTGGCCCGCTATCACGACCTCAACGCGGAACTGCGTTGCCTGATCTGCCAGAACCGCAGCATCGCCGAGTCCGATGCGCCGCTTGCGCAGGATCTGCGTGCAATCGTGGAGCGACAGATCGCTGCCGGGCGCAGCGACGGCGAGATCAAGCAGTATCTGGTCGATCGCTACGGTGACTGGGTGCTTTACGACCCGCCGTTGAACTCGGGTACGTTGATCCTGTGGGCTGGGCCATTCGTGCTGCTCGCGGTGGGGCTACTGGTGGTCGTATTGATGATGCGACGCCGCCGCAGCGCCCCGGTATCGGAGCCAAGCCTCGATCGCGACCGGTTGGCGCGCCTGCTGGACGATGAAAAGCCCCGGCCATCTTCTGACGACGACGATTCTTCCAGAGAGCGCTCATGACCGAGTTTCTCGTTTTTGCGGCCGTACTTGTGGTCGCGAGCCTCGTATTTGTCCTGGTGCCGCTATGGCGTGCCGGCACGCCCACGCCCGACAAGCGGCGCGAGGCGAACATCACGATCTACCATCAGCGCTACAACGAAATCGAGCGCGAGGTGGGCGCCGGGCGAATCACGCGGCTCGAAGCCGAACACGAGAAAGACGAGCTCGGGGCCCGGTTGCTTGCCGATGTGGAGGACACGCCGGAACTCGTCTCGTCGCCGCAGGCGGCCTCTCGTCCCTGGTTCGCGACACTCCTGGTCGTGGTGCTTCTGGTCGGCGGCAGCAGCGCGACGTACTGGTATCTGGGGGATCACGCGGCGATCAGCGGCAAGGAGATGCCCGATATCGCGACGATGATCGGCGAACTGGAACAGCGCGTCGCCGAAGCGCCTGACGACGTCCAGGCCCGCTCGATGCTGGCCCGCGCCCAGCAGGCCACCGGCGACTATGCCGGCGCGGCTCGTAATTACCGGGCGATCAACGCCTCGATGCCGCAGCCGCGTGCCCCCATACTCGCGGCCGAAGCGGCAGCCACGCTGCAGGCCAGCGATGACCTTCAAGGCCGCACGGCCGAGCTCTATCAACAAGTGCTCGAGCTGGATCCGGCGAGCAGCGAAGCGCTGTGGTACCTGGGCCTGGCGGCGGCCGAGCGAGGTGAGTCATCGCAGGCGATCGATTACTGGGACCAGTTGCTCGATCAGGACCTGCCCGAGGAATTTGCCAGCATGGTCCGCAACCGTCGCGCCGAACTGGCCGGGGAGAAACCGTCCTTGCAGGGTAGTTGAGCGTATTGTTTCGCCCTGGCAAAGCGGTTAACGTCCCGATCAGCTTTTATCAACGATAAATTACATGGCCCAAGAGACACGGCTCGAGTATCAATCCCTGCCGGCGGTCGCCCCGTCCTACCTGAGGGCTGCGACCACGCTGTCCGGCGGATTGTCCCAGGGTGAAACGATTCCGGACATCGTCGCCGAGATCGCCGACCTCGAAGTCCGCGCCGAGGAACTCGCGAAATATCGCAAGGTCTGTGGTTTTCGCCATTCGCCTTATCTGCCGGTCACTTATCCGCACGTGCTCGCCTTCCCGATCCATATGGCGGTGATGACGCACAAGCAGTTTCCGCTGAAGCTGCTGGGCCTGATTCACATCCGCAATGAGATTACCCAGTACCGGAATATCGAGGTGGCCGAGAAGCTTCACCTGCAGGTGAGCGTGGGCGGCCATGAAGAAGTGGCGAAGGGCGTCGAGTTCGGCCTGGTCACCCGGGTACGCGATCGCGCAGGCGATCTGATCTGGGAAGCAACCGCCACGATGCTGTCGCGGCAGAAGACGAGCGTGTCGGACTCGCACTCCAAGCCGCGAAAGAAGCCGGAAGAGGGCTTGCCGTTCGAGCCATCCGACGAAGCAAGCTGGGACGTTCCGGCCGATATCGGCCGCCGCTATGCGAGTGCGGCCGGCGACTACAACCCGATCCACCTGAGTCCGTGGAGCGCGAAGCTGTTCGGTTTTCCCCGTGCCATCGCCACCGGCATGTGGACCAAGGCACGCGCTGCCGCAGAACTCGAACCGCATCTCAAGCAGTCCGCCTACACGCTGTCGGTGGGCTTCAAGAAGCCGGTATTCCTGCCGAGCACGGCACGGTTCGCCTACAACACTGGCGACAACGGCGCGGATTTTGCGTTAACCAACGATAAAGGCGACATCCTCCATCTTCTCGGGGATGTCCGCTATGTCTGATTTTTTACTTTCGTTTTGCTTAGGCCTTTGAGCCAAGGGATCGTCTATGCGTATTCGTAAAGCCGTTTTTCCGGTTGCCGGGCTGGGAACACGCTTCCTGCCTGCAACCAAGGCCAGTGCGAAGGAAATCCTGCCCGTCGTCGACAAGCCGCTGATCCAGTACGCGGTGAAGGAAGCCATCGCCGCGGGTGCCGAGGAGATGGTGTTCATCACCAGCCACACCAAGAACTCGATCATGGATCACTTTGATCGGGACTATGAGTTGGAGGCCACGCTCGAAGCCAAGGGCAAGGAAGAACTGCTCAAGGCCGTCAAGGATGTGCTCCCGCCGGGCATTAGCTGCGTCTATATTCGCCAGCCCGAACAGATGGGCCTCGGCCACGCGATCAACTGCGCGCTGCCGGCGGTTGGCGATCAGGATTTCGCCGTCATTCTTGCCGACGATCTGATCGCGGGCTCGTTCCAGCCCTGCATGGCCCAGATGCAGCGCGTGTACCAGGAGTACGGCACCAGCGTACTCGCGGTTCAACGCGTGCCCTGGGAAGAGACTTACAAGTACGGCATCGTCGAAGTCGAGCCGATCGGGCCCGGCCTGTCGGAAATCCGCGGCATTGTCGAAAAGCCGGATCCCGACAAGGCGCCGTCGAATCTTGCTGTAGTCGGCCGCTATATCCTCACGCCGCGTATTTTCCGCTTGCTCGACAAGACCAAGCCGGGCGCCGGCGGCGAGATTCAGCTGACCGATGCCATTGAAGCTCTGATGGGCGAACAGACCGTATTGGCCTATGAGTTCGAAGGCACCCGCTACGATTGCGGCAGCAAATTCGGCTATCTCAAGGCGAACGTGGAGATGGGGCTGCAGCATAAGGAAATCGGCGACGAGTTCCGCAGCTATCTGAAAGATCTCACGTCCGGCTGGGACGACGAAGACAAAGGCGACAACAACGGCTGATCGACGGCCGACAGACAGCGCGGCAAATTGTTCGGTTTGTTATCATTCGCCGCATGGGGCGCCAACCGGCAGGCGCTGTAGCGGCACGGTTTGAACGAGGCGATTCCGGCGCCTCACGCGGCCACGAGCCTACTTTATGAAAAGCGAACTTAACGACAAGTTCATCTCCAATTCGCCGCTTTTCGGCGGTAACGCAGCCTACGTCGAATCCTATTACGAGCAGTACTTAAAAGATCCGGATTCAGTCGAGCCCAGCTGGCGCGAGTATTTCAAGAGTCTGAATGGTGATGGCGCGGAAGATATTCCGCATAGCCCGATTCGCGACTCCTTTGTCGATACTCAGGCTTCGGCTGGCCAGGGTGCCCGGCCTCGCGCCAGCATGTCGCAGCAAGCGGCACAGAAGCAGGCCGGCGTGCTGCGCCTGATCAACTACTACCGGATGCGTGGCCACCAGGCCGCAAATCTCGACCCGCTGGGCCTGTACCAGGCACCGGCGGTACCGGATCTCGATCCGGCGTTCCATGGCCTCGGCGAAGCCGACATGGATACGGTGTTCAACACCGGCTCGCTGTTTACCCAGGCCGATGAGTTGCCGCTGCGCGACATCATCGACGTCTGCAAGCGCGTGTACACGGGTACCGTTGGCACCGAGTACATGTACATCACCGATACACGCCAGAAACGCTGGATCCAGCGTCGCCTGGAAGCGAGTATCGACGAGCAGCGTCTCAACGAGAAGGAAAAGCGCGAAGTGCTGCGCCAGCTCACCGCTGCGGAAGGCATCGAGCGCTACCTGCATACCAAGTATGTCGGCCAGAAGCGTTTCTCGCTCGAGGGCGCCGACAGCATGATTCCGGCACTCGACGAAGTCGTGCGCTCGGCAGCGCGCAGCCACGTCGACGAGATCGTGATCGGCATGGCGCATCGCGGCCGCCTCAACGTGCTGGTGAATATCCTCGGCAAGTCGCCGCAGGAATTGTTTGCCGAGTTCGAGGGTGATTACGACCTCGACGATCTCGAAATGTCGGGTGACGTGAAATATCACCTCGGCTTCTCGACGGATATCGAAATCGAAGACGAGCGCGTGCACTTGGTGCTCGCCTTCAACCCGTCGCATCTGGAAGCGGTGAACCCGGTGGTTCAGGGTTCGGTGAAGGCGCGCCAGGAGCGCCGTCACGATGACGACGGCGATACGATCCTGCCGGTGCTGATTCACGGCGATGCGTCGTTTGCGGGTCAGGGCATCGTGATGGAAACCCTGCAGTTGTCGCAGGCGCATGGTTATTCCACGGGCGGCACGTTGCACGTGATCGTGAACAACCAGCTTGGTTTCACGATGCAGAATCCGATCACGGCCAAGCAGGGCGAGGTGTCGCGCACATCGCAGTACTGCACGGACATCGCCAAGATGCTCGAAGCGCCGGTATTCCACGTCAACGGTGACGACCCCGAGGCGGTGGTATTCGTCACCCGTCTGGCGATGGATTATCGCGAGACCTTCGGCAAGGACGTGATCATCGACATGATCTGCTATCGCCGCCACGGTCATAACGAGGCCGATGAGCCGGCGGTGACGCAGCCGATGATGTACCAGAAGGTCAAGCAGATGGAGACCACCCGCAAACTGTATGCGGGCAAGCTGGTCTCCGAAGGCGTGATCGAAGACGACGAGGCCGAGAAGCTGTCGCAGGCCTATCGCGATGGCCTCGACGAAGGCAAGAACATCTCGCGCACGACGCTCGGCCTGGTCGGCAACGAGCACACGGTCGACTGGGCACGTTATAGCCGCGACCATTGGTCGAATATCGTCGACACGTCGGTCCCGGTCGAAACGCTTCAGCGTCTTTCCTCCAAGCTGCACGAGCTCCCGGAAAGCTTTGAGTTGCACAAGCGCGCTCAGCGCATCATCGACGACCGCGCCAAGATGGCCGCGGGCGCGTCGCGTATCGATTGGGGGTTTGCCGAGCATATGGCCTATGCCAGCCTGCTCGATGACGGATTCAACGTACGCCTGTCGGGCCAGGATTCCGGTCGCGGCACGTTCTTCCATCGGCATTCGGTGCTGTACAACCAGAAGGACGGCGAAGAGTTCATCCCGCTGCGCCATGTCGGTCGCGACAATGCGGTCTATACCGTCAATGACACGCTGCTTTCGGAAGCCGGTGTTCTTGGTTTCGAGTACGGTTACTCCACCGCGGACCCGTCGACGCTGACGATCTGGGAGGCGCAGTTCGGTGATTTCGTGAACGGCGCCCAGGTCATCATCGATCAGTTCATTTCCAGTGGCCAGGCCAAATGGGGCCGGCTCTGCGGGCTGGTGATGTTCCTGCCCCACGGCTACGAAGGCCAGGGCCCGGAGCATTCCTCGGCACGCCTCGAGCGCTTCCTGCAGCTGTGTGCGGAACGCCACATGCTCGTGTGCGTACCTTCCACGCCGGCCCAGTGGTTCCACCTGCTGCGTCAGCAGATGGTTCGCGACCTGCGTATGCCGCTGGTCGTGCTCACGCCCAAGAGCCTGTTGCGTCATCGCCTGTCCACGTCGACGTTGGAAGACCTGGCGGAAGGCCAGTTCAATTTCATCATCGACGAGCCGGACAGGATCGACGACGACGCGATCGAGCGTGTCGTCTTCTGCAGTGGCAAGGTCTACTACGATCTCTACCAGGCACGCGAGGAGCGCGAGCTCGACAACGTGGCGCTGGTGCGTATCGAGCAGCTCTATCCGTTCCCGGCCAACGACTATGCCGCGGTGCTGGATCGTTACAAGAACGCCGACGAAGTCGTCTGGTGTCAGGAAGAGCCGGAAAACCAGGGCGCCTGGTACCAGATCAAGCATCGCCTGCAGGTGCCGCTCGCCGATCGCCACGAACTGCTTTATGCAACCCGTCCGGGTGCGGCCACCACGGCGGTCGGTTATCACAAGCTGCATGTGAAGCAGCAAGAGGCCGTTATCGAGGCGGGACTTGCCGGCGGCGAACGTCTCGTCGACAAGGGCAAGGCCCAGACCCGCAAACCCCGTTCAAAGAAGAAGTGACGCGAAGACGTAATACCACGTCTGCGTACTCCAAGATCTCGACAAGTTAGGAACGACAAGCATGGCCACAGAAGTCAAAGTCCCGGAGCTTCCGGAATCCGTCAGTGAAGCCACTGTGGGTGAATGGCAGAAGAACAAGGGCGACAAGGTCGGTCGCGACGAGAATATCGTCGATCTCGAAACCGACAAGGTCGTGCTTGAAGTTCCGTCGACCTCCGCAGGTGTACTCGCTGAAATTAAGGTCCAGGCCGGTGACACGGTCAAGGCCGGCGACGTGCTGGCGATCGTCGAAGAAGGCGATGGCGCCGGTAGCGGCGATGACGACAGCGATGACGGCGACGACTCGGACAAGACCGAGAAGAAAGAGGACAAGGCCGAGTCGAAGTCGGAGGACGACAAGTCTGACGAATCCGACGATGCCGATAGCGAAGAACCCGTTGCCAGTCCCGCAGCCAAGAAGCTGATGGACGAAAACGATATCGCCGCGCGCGACGTCGACGGTTCGGGCAAGGACGGCCGCATTACCAAGGCGGACGTGCAAGACGCCATCGACAACAAGAGCAGCAGCAAGAGCGACGACAAGCCCGCAGCCAAACGCGAAGACGACACCAAGTCCGAGCGTGAAGCGCAGGCAGTCTCCGAGCAGGCCGACCGTCAGGCACTGGGCGAGGCGCCGACCGAGCGCACCGAGCAGCGTGTGCCGATGACGCGCATCCGCCAGCGCATTGCCGAGCGCCTGCTGGATGCCAGCCAGAACACGGCCATGCTGACGACCTTCAACGAGGTCGACATGCAGCAGGTCATGGATCTGCGCAACCAGTACAAGGACAAGTTCGAGAAGGATCACGATGTCCGTCTCGGCTTCATGTCGTTCTTCGTCAAGGCAGCGGTCGAAGCGCTCAAGCGCTTCCCGATCGTCAATGCCTCGATCGACGAAGGCGATATTGTCTATCACGGTTTCTACGACATCGGCGTGGCCGTGTCCTCGCCGCGTGGCCTGCTCGTGCCGGTGCTGCGTGACGCGGACCAGCAGTCCTATGCCCAGGTCGAGTCCACGATTCGTGACCTCGGCAAGCGTGCCCAGGAAGGCAAGGTCACGATGGACGAGATGACCGGCGGCACCTTCACGATCACCAATGGCGGCGTGTTCGGCTCTTATCTGTCGACCCCGATCATCAACCCGCCACAGGCGGCTATTCTCGGCATGCACGCCACCAAGGAACGCCCGGTGGTGGTCGATGGCGAGATCGTGGCACGCCCGATGATGATGCTTGCGCTGTCCTACGATCATCGCCTTATCGACGGTCGCGACGCGGTGCTGTTCCTGCGCACGATCAAGGAATTGATCGAAGATCCGGCACGCCTGCTGCTGCAGGTCTAGAGCCGCTCGCCGCGACCGCTACACGTTATTTCAAGGAAGAGCATGAGCAACAAATTCGACGTCGTCGTCATCGGCGGTGGCCCTGCAGGCTACGTCGCCGCCATTCGCGCCGCACAGCTGGGCATGAACGTCGCCTGTATCGACAAGTGGCTGGATCTGAACGACAAGCCCTCCTTGGGTGGCACCTGTCTGAACGCCGGGTGCATCCCGTCCAAGGCTTTGCTGGAATCCAGCGAGCTGTATGACCGCGCCAATTCCGAATTCGCCGATCATGGCATCAAGACCAGTGGTGTGGAACTCGACCTGGCACAGATGCAGAAGCGCAAGGCCGGCGTGGTTTCGCAGTTGACCGGTGGTATTGGCAGCCTGTTCAAGGCCAACGGCGTGAAGTCGTACGCTGGCCGCGGTCAGGTCGTCGACTCCGGCGAAGTGCTGTTCGTCGGTCACGACGGCAAGGAAGAAACCCTGCAGGCCGAGAACATCGTGATCGCAGCCGGCTCGGAGCCGGTCGAACTCGATATCGCGAAGTTCGACGGTGATCGCATCGTGGACTCCTGGGGCGCGCTGGAGCTCGATGAAGTGCCGAAGAAGCTCGGCGTCATCGGCGCCGGTTATATCGGCGTGGAACTGGGCAGCGTCTGGTCGCGCTTGGGCAGCGACGTCACGCTGCTCGAAGCCGTCGATGACTTCATGCCGATCGCAGATCGCGATGTGGCCAAGGAAGGCCTCAAGTCGTTCAAGAAGCAGGGGCTGGATATTCAGCTCGGTGCCCGCGTCACCGAAGCCAAGGCGACGAAGAAGGGCGTAGAGGTCAAGTACACGCAGGGCGACGAATCGCACAGCGTGACTTTCGACCGCCTGATCGTTGCCGTCGGCCGCCGGCCGCACACGAAGGATCTGTGTGCCAAGGGCGCGCGCGTCGAACTCGACGACAAGGGCTTCATCGACGTCAACGACCAGTTCCGTACCAGCCTGCCGGGCGTCTATGCCGTCGGCGACGTGGTCAGCAATCCGATGCTGGCCCACAAGGGCATGGAAGAGGGCGTGGCTGTCGCCGAGATCCTGGCTGGCCAGAAGCCGCATCTCAACTACGACGTCATCCCGTCGGTCGTCTATACCCATCCCGAGATGGCCTGGGTCGGCAAGAGCGAAGCGCAGGTTAAATCTGCGGGTACCGACTACCGGGTCGGCCAGGTGCCGTTCGCGGCCAATGGTCGTGCCAAGGCGCTCGGCCAGCAGGGCGGCTTCATCAAGATGATCGCCGATGCCAAGACCGACGAAATTCTCGGCGTGCACATGATCGGTCCGTATGTGTCCGAGCTCGTGCAGGAGATGGTGGTCGCAATGGAATACAAGGCGTCCAGCGAAGACATCGCGCGCATCATCCATGGTCACCCGACCCTGGGCGAGACCGTGCACGAGACCGCTCTGGCGGTCGACGGTCGTCCCATTCACTTCCCGCCGAAGCGAAGCAAGAAGTAGGCGCGGATGCCCGCGGACGAAGAGGACAGGTCTCTAGCCAAGGGCAGCAAGAACGGCGCGGGCAACAAGAACGGCGGCGGACGCGGTTCCGATAGTGGATCGCAGTCGGAGGATCACGGCGAGGGGCAGTCCTTGCCGTTCCTCTGTCTTGCCGCCCTCGGTATCGTCTATGGCGATATCGGCACCAGCCCGATCTATGCTCTGCGTGAGGCCTTCTTCGCCCACGGCGGAATCGGCGTAGCGCCCGAAAACATATTCGGCGTGTTATCGCTTCTGTTCTGGTCGCTGATCATCGTGATCTCGATCAAGTACCTGGCCGTGGTCATGCGGGCGAGCAACAACGGCGAGGGCGGCATCATCGCCCTCGTCGCCTTGCTCAACCCCTGGAAAACCGAGAAAAAAAGCCGTCGTTATCTGCTCATGCTGCTGGGCCTGTTCGGCGCAGCACTACTGTACGGCGACGGCACCATCACGCCCGCGATCTCGGTCCTCAGCGCGATAGAAGGGCTGGAAGTCGCCACCCCGGCGTTCAAGCCTTATGTCGTGCCGATCACCATCGCGATCCTGATCGGCCTGTTCCTCATTCAGAAACGCGGTACCGCGGCGGTGGGCTCCTTGTTCGGCCCGGTCATGCTGACGTGGTTCGTGGTGCTCGGCCTCTTGGGCATCAACGGGATCATTCAGCACCCAGGGGTGTTCGCGGCATTGAATCCGGTGCATGCCTTCGGGTTCTTCCAATCCAACGGGATGGCCGGTTTTCTCGTGCTCGGCACGGTATTCCTCGTCGTCACCGGCGGCGAAGCGCTGTATGCCGATATGGGGCATTTCGGCCTCGCGCCGATCCGTCTGGCCTGGTTCTTTCTGGTGCTGCCCGCGCTGGTGCTGAACTATTTCGGCCAGGGCGCGATGATGCTGGAGAATCCGGACATCACCCAGCCGTTCTATCAGATGGCGCCCGGTTGGGCGCTGTATCCGGTAGTGGGGCTGGCGACGCTGGCCACGGTCATCGCCTCTCAGGCGGTGATTTCCGGCGTGTTCTCGCTGACCCGTCAGGCCGTACAACTCGGCCAGCTGCCGCGGCTGAATATCGTTCAGACCTCGCACGAATCCTACGGCCAGGTCTATATCCCGTTCATGAACTGGATCCTGATGATCGCAACCATCGGGCTCGTGCTGGGCTTTCGTTCCTCGAGCAACCTGGCGGCGGCCTATGGTGTGGCGGTATCGATGGACATGGTCATCACCACGATTCTCGCGTTCTTCGTGGCTTATCGCTGGGACTGGTTCCCGCGCTTTGCCGGCGTTATCGCGGTGCTGTTGCTGATCGTCGACCTGGCTTTCCTAGGTGCCAATCTGTTCAAGGTGCCGGACGGCGGCTGGTATCCGTTGCTCGTGGCCGGCGTGATCTTCTTCATCATGGGCACCTGGCGGCGTGGTCGCGAACTGGTGGGGCGCCACCTCAAGGGCGATACCGAGCCGCTCGAGGACTTCATCGAGTCGATCGATGACGACGCCACCCGTATCGACGGCACAGCCGTGTTCATGACCGACTCCGGCACCAAGACGCCGCCGATGCTCCTGCATCACTTGCGCCACAATCGCGTGCTGCACAGGCAGGTCATACTGCTTACCGTGCACACCCTCGACGTGCCCCGGGTGCCGGCGGCCGACCGGCTCAAGCTGGAGGATCTCGGCAAGGGCGTGCATCGCATGCAGGTCTACTACGGCTTCATGCAGGCGAACAACGTCCCGGTGGCGCTGCGTTTTGCCAGTGAGTTCGGGCTCGACGTGGAGGTCGACGAGGCCACGTTCTATGTCGGCCGGGAATCGTTGATTCCGACCAGCGAAGTGCCGGGCATGATGGTCTGGCGCGAGCACATGTTTGCGTTCATGGCGCTCAACGCGACCCGGGCAACGTCTTATTACCGTATTCCGCCGGATCGCGTCGTCGAACTGGGTATCCAGATCGAGATCTGAGCGCGTTCCCGCAACGCGATCCATCCCGGATCAATCGATCCGGCTGTTAGAATCCCTGCAAGGTTTGCAGCGCAACCACGAGGCATCATGGCAGGCCATAGTAAATGGGCGAACATCCAGCACCGCAAGAACGCCCAGGACAAGAAGCGCGGTAAGATTTTCACCAAGCTGATCCGCGAGATCACGGTCGCAGCACGCATGGGCGGGGGCGACCCGAACGACAACCCGCGTCTGCGGCTGGCCTGGGACAAGGCGCTCGCCGCCAACATGCCCAAGGACAACATCGAGCGCGCTGTAAAGCGCGGCACCGGGGACGGCCAGGGCGACAACTACGAAGAGATCCGTTACGAAGGCTATGGCCCGAACGGCGTCGCGATCATGGTCGACTGCATGACCGACAACAAGAATCGCACGGTCTCCGAAGTTCGCTATACCTTCGATCGCAATGGTGGCAATCTCGGCGCTGCCGGTTCGGTCGCCTATCTGTTCGATCGCAAGGGTGTGCTGACCTACGGCCCGGACAACGACGACGAGGACGTGCTTGCCCCGGCCCTCGACGCCGGCGCCGAGGACCTGGTCGAATACGAAGACGGCTCCTTCGACGTGCTCACGTCCCCCGACGACTACAACACCGTCAAGGCCGCCGTAGAGACCGCGGGCTTCGAGCCCGACGCTGCCGACGTCACCATGCGCCCGGCGACCACCGTGGATCTGCAGGGCGAAGACGCCCAGAGCTGTCTCAAGCTCCTCGACGCGCTCGAAGATCTTGACGACGTGCAGAACGTCTACAGCAACGTCGAACTCGACGAAGAGACGCTATCCGGCGCGCCGGCCTAGCATGGCGGTGATACTCGGGATCGATCCCGGTTCCACCATCACCGGCTATGCAGTCGTCGAAGCCGGCGCGCAACCGCGGGCGATCGAGATTGATTGCATTCGACTGCCGCGCACCGATTTTCCGACTCGACTGGGACTCATCTTCCAGCGCTTGAGCGAGGTGATCGAGACGCATCGGCCCGAGCAGATGGCCATCGAGAACGTATTCGTCTCGCGCAACGCGGCAAGTGCGCTCAAACTGGGGCAGGCGCGGGGCGCGGCGATCTGCTCGGCAGCCTCACGGGGCATTCCGGTGTCGGAATACACGCCCACTCAGATCAAACAGGCGATCGTTGGCCGCGGCCACGCCGACAAGACGCAGATCCAACATATGGTGAAAGTGTTGCTGGGCGTTCAGGGCGCGCTACAGGCGGACGCCGCGGATGCCGCGGGCGTTGCCATCTGTCATATCCATCACGAACGCACGGCGTCGCGTATGCGCGTCGCGGCGACCACAACAGGACGGCGGGCATGATCGGCCAATTGCGCGGGCGCATTATCGAGAAACAGCCACCCCGGTTGGTCATCGACGTGGGCGGCGTGGGTTATGAAGTCGAAGCGCCGCTGTCGACATTCTTCACGCTTGGCCAGGCCAGCCGCAGCGATGGCGAAGTCACGCTGTTGACCCAGATGGTGGTGCGTGAAGACGCGATGCTGCTCTACGGTTTCGCGACCAACGACGAGCGCAGCCTGTTTCGCGAATTGATCAAGGTTTCCGGCGTGGGCGCGAAGCTCGCGCTCACCGTGCTCTCGGGCATGAGCGTGGCCGATTTCGTGGCTACCATCGAGGCCGACGACGCGACGCGTCTCACCGGTCTGCCCGGCGTCGGCAAGAAGACCGCCGCGCGGTTGCTGGTGGAAATGCGCGACAAGCTTTCGGGCAGTAGCATTGCGCCGGCGCTGGCACCCGGCGCGCCTGCAGGCGCCAGTGGCGGGGGCGATGCCAAGGCCGTCGCACGTCAGGCGCTCATGTCGCTGGGCTACAAGCCGGCCGAGTCGGAGCGCCTGCTCGGCGGTATCGACGCCGACGGCATGGATAGCGAAACGTTGATCCGCGAAGCGCTACGCCGGGCGGTACGTTGACCATGGAAGATCAGGAACGCCTGATTGGCGGCGCCGCGCAAGGGGATGAAGGGCGTTTCGACCGCGCACTGCGTCCGCGCGGGCTGGCGGAATATATCGGCCAGGCAAGCGTGTGCGAGCAGATGGAAATTTTCGTCAGCGCCGCGCGCGCTCGTGGCGAGGCACTCGACCATGTGTTGATCTTCGGCCCGCCCGGGCTCGGCAAGACCACGATGGCGCACGTCATCGCCAACGAGATGCAGGTGGGGTTTCGCCAGACGTCGGGGCCCGTGTTGGAGCGCCCGGGCGATCTCGCCGCGCTGCTGACCAACCTCGAACCCAACGACGTGCTTTTCATTGACGAGATCCATCGTCTGTCGCCGGTGGTCGAGGAAGTGCTCTATCCCGCGCTTGAGGATTACCAGATCGATATCGTGATCGGTGAAGGCCCCGCCGCGCGGTCGATCAAGCTCGATCTGCCGCCGTTCACGCTGGTCGGCGCAACCACGCGCGCCGGCGCGCTCACATCGCCGCTGCGCGATCGTTTCGGTATTGCCCAGCGTCTGGAATTCTATTCGCACACGGACCTGGCGCGGATCGTCGATCGGTCGGCGCAGATTCTTGGTGTCGAGATCGTCGCGGCCGGCGCCAACGAGATTGCCCGACGGGCGCGTGGCACGCCTCGTGTGGCGAACCGTCTGCTGCGCCGCGTGCGTGACTATGCCGAAGTGCGGGCCGACGGGCGGGTCAGCGAAGCGGTGGCCCAACAGGCCATGGACATGCTCAAGGTCGACGATAACGGCTTCGACATCATGGATCGCAAGCTGCTCGGCGCGCTGGTCGAAAAATTCGAGGGCGGCCCCGTCGGCGTCGAGAGCCTGGCCGCGGCCATTGGTGAGGCGCGCGAGACCATCGAGGACGTGATCGAACCGTATCTGATCCAGCAGGGCTTCATGATGCGCACGCCGCGCGGACGACTGGCCACGTCGGCGACCTATCGCCATTTCGGGTTGCCGCAGCCGGCTGGGCGCGCGACGCCAGCTCAGGATATGTTCGAGGACGACGAAATCGATGGCTGAGACAGCGGTCGAGCACCCAAAGCTCTCTTACCAGCTACGGGTGTTCTACGAGGACACAGACGCAAGCGGCGTGGTTTATCACGCCAACTACCTCAAATATCTGGAACGCGCGCGAACCCTATGGCTGGAGGCCCAGGGCCATAGTCACCGGGCGCTGGCCGCGGATCACGGTGTCGCATTCACGCTCGCGGATGCCCAGCTCAAGTTCAAATCACCGGCTCGCCTGGATGACACGATCGATGTCACCACCTGGGTCACGGAACACCGGCGCGCACGAATTGTCTTCGAGCAAGAGATTCACTGCGAAAATTGCCTGCTCATTAAGGCACTATTCACGGTTGCGTGTGTCAGAATCCGCGACTTCCGGCCTTGCGCGCTGCCCGATTTTTCTCAAAAGGAGATGGAATGAACGTTGCGACCGACATGTCCCTGTGGGGGTTGGTCATGCAGGCGAGCCTGCTGGTCAAGCTCGTCATGCTCGCGTTGCTGCTGGCGTCCGTTGGCTCCTGGATCGTGATCTTTTCCAAGCGTCGTATGCTGCGCCAGACGCAGAACGACATGGAGTGGTTCGAGGACCGCTTCTGGTCGGGCGGCAATCTCAAGGATATCTACGCCGAAACGCAGCAGCAGGCCGATACCAGCCGTGGCATGCCGTCGATCTTTCGCGGCGGTTATGAAGAACTCAAGCGTCAGCGCACTGCCGGTGTCGCCACCCCGCAGGAAACCGTGCCTTCGGTTCAGCGGGCCATGCGCGTCGCGCTGTCGCGCGAACTCGAGCGCCTCGAACGCGGCCTCGCAATGCTGGCAACGGTCGGCTCGATCAGCCCTTACGTGGGCCTGTTCGGCACCGTCTGGGGCATCATGAGCGCGTTCATCGCTTTAGGTAACGTCAAGCAGGCGAGCCTGTCCATGGTCGCGCCGGGCATTGCCGAAGCGCTGATCGCCACCGCGATGGGCCTGTTTGCAGCCATCCCCGCGGTGGTCGCCTACAACTTCTTCAGCAACAAGGTCGATTTCATCGAGAATCGGTTCCAGACCTTCATGGAAGAGATGTCGGGCATCGTCGAGCGCGGCATGAACGCGGCCAGCCCCGCGCCGAAGGCTGCCAGCGAAAAGCCGCGGCCTGCCGCCAACCCGGAACCGGTTCGTACACCGCCGGAACTCTAGTCTTTCGACGGGACATCTGAACATGGGTATTCGAGGAAAACGCCGGCTCGCGAGCGAAATCAACGTCGTTCCCTATATCGACGTCATGCTGGTGCTGCTGATCATCTTCATGGTCACCGCACCGTTGCTGACGACCGGGGTCGAGGTTGAGCTGCCGCAGGCGCCGGCCGAAACAATCGACTTCAGTGAGGAGAACGAGCCGATCGTGCTCTCAGTCACGAGCGATGGCGGCCTGTACCTGAATGTCGGCGAGAACACCGATTCCGCGCTTTCGCCGGAGCAAGTCACGGATATCGCCAGTCGCGTGATCCGGGCGCGCCCGGATGCGCCGGTGGCAGTGCGCGGCGACGGCTCGGGCTCCTACGGCAACGTCGTGCGCGGCATGGTTTTGTTACAACGAGCCGGTGCTGAACAGGTCGGCCTGCTTACCGACGGCATCGACGACACCGAGAGCGAACGCTGAATGTTTCGAAAGCTGGCTGACAACTGGCGTTCGGTGCTGCTCGCGCTCGGGTTGCACCTGTTGATTGCGGCTTTGCTGGTCGTGGGCGTCAATTTCGTGAGTGAATCGTCCTCACGCGGCAACCGCGGGCAAAAGATCGTGAAGGCATCCGTGGTCAATCCTGACTCGGTGAATACGGATATGCCGGCCATGCCGGAAGCCGTATCGCCGGCATCCGAGCCGGCGCCGAGCGAGCCGGAACCGAAGCCCGAGCCCGAGCCTGACAAGGCCGCTGAGAAAGCCGCCGAGCAAGATGCCGCGGAACAGGCCGCCCGCGAAAAGGCACAGGCCGAAGAGGCAGCCAAGGCCGAAGCAGTGCGCGAGAAAGCCGAGGCCGAAAAGCAGGCTGAAGCCGAAGCCCGACGCAAGGCCGAGGCACAGGCCGAGAAGAAGGCTGAAGCCGAGCGCCAAGCGAAAGCCGAGGCGCAGCGAAAAGCCAAGGCTGAAGCAGAACGCAAGGCACAAGAGCAGGCTGCGCGCGAAAAAGCTGCGGCCGAAGCCAAGCGTAAAGCCGAGGCCGAAGCTAAAGCCGAAGCGGAAGCGGCGCGCAAGAAGGCGGAAGCCGAGCGCGAGGCCAAGGCTGAGGCTGCTCGGAAAGCGAAGGCTGAGGCCGAACGCAAGGCCAAGGCGGAAGCGCAGCGCAAGGCGGAAGCCGAGAAGAAAGCCCGCGAAGAAGCCGCGCGCAAGGCCCGTGAGGAAGCTCAGCGCCGTGCAGCCGCTGAACAATCGGCCCGCGAATCCGCCATGCGCGAGGCCATGCAACGCGAGGCTGCAGGTCGCCAGAATGCCGCAAATTCTCAGGCGCTGGGTGCCTATGTGCAGGCGATCAAGGATCGTGTCGAGTCGAACTGGCTACGCCCACCGGGTGCGCGCAATATTTCCTGTAAAGTACGGGTAAATCAGCTCCCGGGTGGACAGGTCACGGGATTCCGCCTGCTGGGCTCCTGTGGCAGCGCAGCCGTCGATCGCTCGGTCGAACAGGCCATCCGCAAGTCGGATCCGCTGCCGAAGGCACCTTCGGACAGCGTCTTTTCTCCTGAAATCGAGTTTAATTTCGAGCCGGATCAATGAAAAAATCTCTAGCCAGAACATACGTCGCCTTCACGGCCCTGGTCGGATTCGTGCTGACGGCCGCAGCGCCGGCCCAGGCCGCCTTGCAGGTCGATATTACCGACAGCTCGCAGAGCGCAATTCCGATTGCGATCGCGCCGTTCGGTAGCGACGGCGGGCAATTGCCGGTCGACGTGGCGCAGGTCGCGAGCGACGATCTCGAATCCACCGGCCTGTTCGACGTGTTCGAGCGCCAGAACATGGTCGCGAAGCCGACGCGTGCGGACCAGGTCAACTACGAGAACTGGCGCACCTCGTCGGTCGATAACCTTGTGGTGGGCTCGGCTGCACCGAACGGCCAGGGCGGTTATCGGATCACCTTCGATCTGCTCGACGTCTATCAGGGTCGCTCGATCGCCAGCTTCCAGATCAACGCCGGCCGTAACGAACTGCGCGACGCCGCGCACACGGTCGCCAATCTGATCTACGAGAAGTTCGTCGGCGAGAAGGGCTACTTCCTGTCGCGTATCGGCTATATCACCATGGCCAAGGAAAATGGCGGCCTGCGCTATCGCCTGATCGTATCGGACTACGACGGCAATAACCCGGCCACGGTGTATTCCTCGCGCGACCCGATCATGTCGCCGTCGTGGTCGCCGGACGGCACGAAGATCGCTTACGTGGCGTTCGACATCAATCGCGGCCGTAGCAGCCTGCGGGTGCAGGATCTAGCCACCGGCAATATCCGGGAAATCTCGTCGCGCGAAGGCATCAACGGCGCGCCGACCTGGTCTCCGGACGGTCGCCGGCTGGCGATGACGCTGTCGTATCGCGGCAACCCGGATATCTACAGCTACGATCTGGGCACCAATCAGCTGACCCAGCTCACGAACAACGGCGCTATCGATACGGAGGCCAACTGGTCGCCGGACGGCAACCATATCGCCTTCACCTCGGATCGCGGCGGCAAGCCGCAGGTCTATCGTATGCGTAGCGACGGCAGCCAGGTCGAGCGCCTGACTTTCGAGGGCCAGAGCAACCAGCGTGCGAGCTATTCGCCGGACGGCGAGCAGATCGCCATGGTGCAGAAGAGCGGCAACGGCTTCCGTATTGCGGTGATGGATACGCAGACCAATAATATCCGGATCGTCAGCGAAGGCCCGCTCGATGACGGCCCGGATTTCGCACCCAATGGCCAGGCGATCATCTACGCCCGCCAGGGTCGCAATAACGAACTGGCCACGGTCTCCACGGATGGACAGACGCGTTCGCGGCTGTCCCAGGGTGGCGAAGTCCGCGAGCCGGCTTGGGGACCGCTGGGGTATTGAACACCGGTCAGGTAGTGTTTAGACAAGAAACGGCCATTGGCCGAACAGTCCATAGGAGTTTTCACAAGGATGAAAAACATGACGATTAACAAGGGCCAGCGTTTGCCGCTGGTGGCGTTGCTGATGGCCGCTTCGGTGGCGCTGGCAGCGTGTGGGGGCAACAAGAACCTGCGTGATGGCGAAGACATGCCGGCTGCCGGCATGGGCAACCAGGGCGATCAGGGCATGGGCATGAACTCCGGTCGCGACATCGATGTTCGTGGTCTGGAAGGCATCGACCCGGCCGACCGCAGCATGTTCACCGACCCGAACAACCCGCTGTCGACCCGCATCATCTATTTCGATCTCGATCAGAGTGCGATCCCGTCGCGCTTCTCTCAGGCGATCCAGGCCCACGGCCGTTACCTGAGCGAGCACCCGAACGTGAAGCTGCGTATGGAAGGCCACACTGACGAGCGCGGCACGCGTGAGTACAACGTCGCCCTGGGCGAGCGTCGTGCGGAATCCGTGCAGCAGGCGATCGTGCTCTCCGGCGCCAGCGCCAGCCAGCTCTCCACGCTGTCCTTCGGCGAAGAGCGTCCGGCCGAGCTGGGCTCGACTGAATCGGCGTATTCGCAGAACCGTCGCGTCGAGTTCATTTACACCAAGTAAGTACCCGTCATGCGTCACGCTTTATCTATTGCTTTCGTGACGTTTGCCGTGGCCACGGCGGCCGGGACTCAGTCCCGGCCGGCGTCGGCTGCTCCGGCAAGCGCCAACGACCAGCCGGTCATGCTCGCTCAGAACAACAGCGGCGGGCCCAACCTGTTTTCCCTGTTTCAGGATATTCAGCGACTTCAGTCTGAAGTGCGTGACCTGCAGGGGCAGGTCGATACGCTGCAATACAAGCTGCGTCAGAACGAGCAGGGTCAGCGTGATCTCTACGAGAATCTCGACAAGCGTTTGAACGCGCTCGAGAACGGCGGCGGCACGCCCGGCGGTGCCGGCATGCGCGACGGATCGTCGACTCAGCAGAACGACGACTACGCCAACTCCCAGGATCCGGAGGTCGAGAAACAGTACTCGGCAGCCTTCGATCAGTTGAAGAATGGCAATTACGACGCCGCCATTGGCGCTTTCAAGGGCTTTCTTCAGCAGAACCCCGAAAGCAGCTTTACCGACAACGCCTGGTACTGGCTCGGTGAAGCCAACTACGTCAAGCGTAATTACGACGCCTCGCTGGAAGCTTTCCAGACCGTCGTGAATCGTTTCCGCGCCAGTGACAAGGTGCCGGGTTCGCTCTACAAGATTGGCGTAATCCAGGACGAGCGCGGCGAAGTCGATAACGCTTATGGCACCCTCAAGCGGGTTGTCGACCAATATCCCGACAGCAGCGTGGCCGAAATGGCCCGCAAGCGTCTTCAGGGCCTGGACGGATAGCATTGCCGACCGTTATCGAGGCCGGGGAACGGCCTCAATCCGAAGGCATTACTGAGAGCCGCTGGCAGGAGCGCGTCAACGCGCTGCGCCTGACGGAGATCTTCTGTTCACTGCAGGGCGAGGCCCGCGAAGCGGGTGCGGTCTGCACGTTCGTGCGCCTGACCGGCTGCCCCTTGCGCTGCCATTACTGCGATACCGCCTATGCGTTTTCCGGTGGTGAGTGGCATACCCTCGACGAAATAGTCGCCGAAGTGGACCGTCTCGGTGCGCGCCATGTATGCGTCACCGGGGGCGAGCCGCTGGCTCAGCCGAACGCAGCGATGCTGATTCGTCGGCTCTGCGATGCCGGCTACGCGGTGAGCGTTGAAACCGCGGGCGCGTTGGATATTCGGCCCGTCGACACCCGCGCGTCGCGCGTTGTCGATATAAAGACCCCTGACTCGGGTGAAAGCGCCCGTAATCTCTGGGGCAACATCGACGCACTCACCGACCACGACCAGATCAAGTTCGTCATCTGCTCGCGCGCGGATTACGAATGGTCACGGGATCGGCTTGCGGAATTGTCCCTGCCAAACGGTTGCGAAGTCTGGTTCTCGCCGAGCTTCGGGCAAGTCGATGCCCGCGCACTAGGGGAATGGATCGTCGCCGATCGTTTGCCGGTGCGTCTGCAGCTTCAGCTGCACAAGCAACTCTGGGGCGACGAACCCGGTCGCTAACGAAAGTCCATCATGTCTGATATGAACCATCAACGGCGCGCCGTCGTGCTGTTTTCCGGCGGCCTGGACTCCACGACCTGTCTGGCGAAGGCGAAGGCAGACGGTTATGTCTGTTATGCGCTGAGCTTCGACTATGGCCAGCGACACACGGCAGAGCTTGAGGCGGCTCGGCGACATGTCGCGGAGAACGAATGGATCGCAGACCATAAATGTGTTCGGCTCGATTTCGACGGCATGGGTGGGTCCGCGCTGACTGACGACGGCATCGACGTGCCGGAATCACCGAGCGAGGGTATTCCTTCTACCTACGTCCCGGCACGAAACACGGTGTTTCTTTCAGTTGCGCTGGGCTGGGCGGAAGTACTTGGGGCCGAGGCGATCTATATCGGGGTGAATGCGGTCGATTACTCCGGCTACCCCGATTGCCGGCCCGAGTTCATCGACGCGTTCCAGAAACTTGCAGGCTTCGCGACCAAAGCGGCGGTCGAAACAGGCGAGCGCGTACAGATTTCCACGCCGCTCATGCACCTGAGCAAGGGCGAAATCGTAAGTCTCGGTACGTCGCTCGAAGTGGATTACGCCCGGACCGTTTCCTGCTATCAGGCCGACGCCGAGGGCCGTGCCTGTGGGGTTTGCGACGCGTGCCGACTACGTGCAGACGGCTTCGCCGATGCCGGGTTCGCAGACCCGACAATCTATCGCGAATAAAGCGCTGATTTTCACGCGCGAATCGGGTATGATGCGCGCCGCAACAGCGGGCCGTTAGCTCAGTTGGTAGAGCAGTTGACTTTTAATCAATTGGTCGCAGGTTCGAATCCTGCACGGCCCACCATTTTTTCAGGTACTTGCGAGTGTGCATAATGCATGCTTCGCTCGTTATTTTAGAAGAATTCTAAAATAACCTAGTAAACAGGTCGGAATTTTTCCGGCTTCCGACGGTATATCCGACGCCTAGTCGCCTCGCTCATGTGGCCTAGCAGGCGTCCGTCGCCGTCGTCTGAACCCGCCTTTGCCCTGATATCGTGGAACGTGAATCGCTCCGATATCACGCCTGCGCGCATAGAGTCTTCCATCAGGCGTTGCCACGCAGTCTGCACACCGGCGGAGGTATATCTCTGACCATCGCTTTTGCAGATCACGTATAGGCTGGGGCCTTCAGTGAGTTCCCCGGCCGCGCTCAGCACGCTCCTGAGCTGGTCTGAGTATTCGATGATGAGCTTGCGCGCCACTTTGCCTCGCGTGACGCTCTTTTGCTGCCGAAAGTGGATACCGTCTGCTCGAAGCTGCGATCGTTTTAGGCCGACGAGATCAGCTTGGCGCTGCCCGGTGAGATAGGCCAGATCCATGAGAACCCGCATTTGGGCGCTAGCGCGCTGCCAGACTGCGTTGTACTCCTCATGCTCGATATAGCGATCTCGAGCCTCTTCTTTGTGCCGTTGAATCGTAGAGCAGGGGTTAACACCTGACGGCAATTTTCCGATGCGAATCGCATACCTCATAACGTGGGAAAACAGAGCGAGTTCACGGTTAGCGGATACTGCTCGATCACGGCCGCGGATATCGTGGAACTGTGCTACGTGATGCGGCTTTATCGAAGGTGGCTCCATGGCGCCGAATATAGTTTCGAGCTGTTCGAGTTGTCGCCCTTGGGTTTTAGCCGTGCTTGCTGCTTTCTTAGGGAGCACATCTGTACGGTAACGGCGAAAGACCTCTCGCATACCTGGCTCGGCGGTTGTTGTCTCTTTCAACGCCGCGAGATCGCGCAACATGGCCGCCTCGCCGTCAGCCACTCGCGTAAGTCGATTCCAGTTCCCGCTCGTATCAACAAAATAGTAGCTCGGGCCTCGGATATAGACTCGTTTCGGCAGGCCGAGGTCGCGCTGTCTACGACGTCCCATCTCGCTTACTTAACCGCGGGCTTGATGTTTCGTCGCGCGTGCACGCAGCGCATCAAAGTTTGGCTCGCTCGAAGCCGATCCAGCGCTCGCCATGGCACGCTCGTACGCACCCCAGGTCGTACGCGGGCGGCCGTCACGACGCAGTGTGAATGCAACGCCGTTTTCCTTAAGCCATCGCATTTGTCTTTGGATCTGATTCGGCTCGTATCCCGTCAGTTCGGCGAGATCTTCATCGCTCAAGAGAGGCTGTGGGTACAAAGTCATGAGGTCCTCGGAAGTGATCGTCACGGCACACTGCCGATGAGACCAACTTACAACGAGGCATGTGATCGACAAGACGCGCAAAACGCCGATATCGACTACTTTTCCTATATGCGATCTCGAAACTTAGTCTTGGGCAGGCGACTCTCGTGAGAGGCGACTCAAGCGGAGGAGGCTCGTCGCGATCGGCTGCGTATCGTCCTGCATGGCGAGCTCCAAAATTAAAGGGCTCCGCCTGGAGCCGACCCCTACACGCGCAACAGCTCTGGTGCGGTAGATTAAACTCAGGGTTCTGGAACGACGCTGATCGCGTGCTATTGCTATGTGTGGACGCTACGGCCGAACGACCTCGGCAGCGCATTTTGCGAAACTGATCGAGGCGGCCTCGCCCGAAGATGTAGCCGACGTACCAGGGTATAACCTGCCGCCAGGTGGCATGCGGGCGTGCGCACTACGCACGCCACGCGACAACAGCCTCAAGATGGGTTCGGCGTGGTGGGGCTTGATTCCGAGTGGCGCAAAAGACGAAAAGTTTGCTCCGATCAACGCGCGCAGCGAGACGGTTGCAAGCAAGCAGCCTTTCTCCAACGCCTTTCAAAAGCGCCGGCTGCTTTGTGCAGCCGACTACTGGATCGAGTGGCAGAAACGCGAGGAAGGGGGCAAACAACCCTGGTTGATTCGACCTGGGGACGGCGAACCGTTCTTCTTTGCCGGACTATGGACGCAGGCGAAGGGGCTGCCTTCGGATCACAAGCTCGCTGGTGCTGTGACGTTCACGATCCTAACCGGCAAACCGCACGACGATATCGCTCATATTCATAGTCGCCAGCCGCTGGCCCTGACCAACGACGCAGCACGCGCTTGGGTCGATGCGCCGGCCGATGCTTCAGTCGAGGATCTGCATGGAATTCTCGAAGACGGGGTGGTTCGATCCTACGAGAGCTGGCCGATCTCAACACTCGTGAATAAACCGAGCAACGATGAGGCGGCGATAATCGAGCGAGTGTAAGGTCCGGTCGTGACGCTATCCGCGATAGGCGCGGCGCCGCTCCTGTTCGCGCTCAGCCGCAGGGAGCTGTCGTAGATAGGTGTCGAGAGCCGCGCTGAGATACTTTTCCAAGAATCTCCGTCGCAGGTAATACGCTGCGAGAAGCACCGCAGCGAGTACGGTGCAATAACCCGAACCGTCGAGCGGGATCGTGGCCCCGAAACGATCCTGCGTGCTCCATTCGTTCAACAATATGGCCATAAGGGTGGCCCCGAAGAACATGCCCCAGGAGTATTTCGCCCAGGCGGCCAGGCTTTCCCGGTGGGCATTTCGCATGGCTTGGTAGTCGCTCGCGCTCAAAATCGACGATGGGATTGGCATACGCTGGTACGGGGTTAAGACGTGAAGGAAGCGGGCCGAGCAAACTTTCTTCACGTCCGCTCGGCCTCAAGATCAATAGCGAAGACCGAACCGGCCGGTAGAGCGCCGATTCAGGCAGAAGTCGAGGTTCGCAGCGGCCCAGCCGGAGTAGGGACCTCCAGTACGCCGTTTCGAATCGACCTGTCGAGTCGTGCTGGATCGGTGGTGAACTGGCCGATGCGAAACTGAACCATGTCGCCGACGTGATCAACGGTAAATCGTCGTAGCAAGTCAGCCATGCCACGTTGCAGCTGGATTTTGATACCGTGGTAGCGCTGGCCCGAGCACGCGATAATTTCAGTACGTCCGATCGCATACTCGTAGACCTCATCCGAGCTCGCGCTCCGATTAAGGCCAGTCGAACCCGTGGCCGCTAAAGCCGGCACGCTTAACGCTCAGCAGATCGCAGTAGCGAACCCGACCTTGAGGCCGATTATTTTCTTATTCACTGGGCTTTTCCCTTCGTTATATAGCGCAATCTGCGCATGAGAGCGGACTAGGCGCCCGGTGCTGGTTCGATGAAGTACAGCGCCTGGCCCTCGTGGAGAACCATCGGGGCCGGGAACAGGGCGTACTCGGACTCGTTCTTCTGGAATGGCATGCGGTTCGGCGCGATATAGATGAAGTAATTGCGCGGCAATTCTGTGCTCATGCCGTTGAGCAAGCGAAGCATTGGCAGGTGTGGCTCTTTAGTAGCCGTCCAGCCTGCGGTGTCGCGGAAGTAGTAGCTCACGCCGAATTCAACGCGCCACGCTGGATAGCCGCCGAGCACGGCCGGTGCAACTGCATCATTGATCTGTTGCGAGGCCTTCCCGAGCATGGGGATGCTGAAGCTCACTTCGCAGATGTAGGACGATGTTTCGCATTCGCCGCCGCCGATGTATCCAATTAGCGCGTCATAGGAGGCTTTTTGCGGGTCGGTTTGCCTGATCCGCTCCCAATGGTAGGGAGTGGGCATCTGCATGGCTTCCATGCCCGCGCGGGCCAGCGTCGTCATGCGGCTTTTCGCCTGAACGATTGCTTCATCGCTGGTGGCAGCTTCGCTTTTCGGAATCCAGGCAACGATGTTCGTGCCTCCCGCCTTGGGCACGTCGCCGCCCAGAAGCAGGTTCGTGAGCATGTTCATGCCGACGTTGCCGCCGAGAGAAAGACCATTGGGGTTACTCAGAAAGCCCAGCCCGCCGGCCGCCAGCGTGCCGCCCAGGCTCGCGCCGTTCGTGTCGATCTGTTGCTCGACCTTTTCGTGTTCTACGTCTTCGAGGGTTTCGTAGCCGGCCGCACGCGTGAGATTCCACGCTTGTGAGTGGTCGGGGTCGGTGTCGTGCATAGTTGGCGGCGCCGTGGCGCAGCCCGACAAGGCGGTCACTGCGAGCGCGGCTGTAATACCGAAGGTGTGGCGAGAGATCATGGGCTTGGTTTCCTGATAGGTCGTATCGTCAACGCTAGAGCGAAGCGTTGATTCCACAAGCAACTTTAGTTCCTTAGATAACGACCGCGCACGCCAGGGCAAAATAGGGTATGACAAGCGAGACAGCCTTGTCTGCAGCCGAGTTAGTGGACTTGTCCCATCGGGGTGAACTCGGCTAGCTGTCGCGAAATTGAAGCAGCGGCTTCTTCTTTCTTGCTCTCGAATTGGAAGCGGCGTTCGTTCGCACCGTTCGATATCGACAATGCAGTTGCCTGCACCGAGGGCGCGACTGGGTCCGTCGAAGATCAACTCATACCGGTTCTTGTTTCCCCGAACCGTAAACTCACAGGCGCTCTACCGCGGCCGCAGGTGAGCCATACCGACATAAGCCACCCGGATATAGATGGCGCTGGTTCCGGAGTCCCTCATGTTTGAGTTGTCCAAGTAGTCGATAAAGCACCAAAAACAACATCTTCTCGCTGCTTGTGCAGGGATCGACGCGATCTATAGTGGCGCCTGTTTTCAGGGAGACAGGAAGTATGCGCGCTAGGATATTGGCCTCGGTTTTTCTCGTTCTTGCATTCGTGGCTGGCTCGGCACAGGCCAGCCTGAGCGTTGCGAGTTGGAATGTTAGGCACCTGGGTTGGGACAACGAGAAAAACGAGGCGGCGGTGGCCGAGGTGCTCAGCCGGTTCGATCTAATCGCCGTTCAGGAGGTGATGAAGCCACAGGTGATCAAGCGGCTAGAGCAGCGTCTGGAGTCCGTGACGAACGAGGGGTGGAGCAGCCTCGCCAGCGACACGATCGGGCGTGGCTCATACAAGGAGGCCTATGCGTTCATCTGGCGCGATGCCGAAGTCTCGTTCGAGGGTGGGGCAGTCGTCTATCTCGACCCCGGCGATGTGTTCGCGCGTGAGCCGTTTTCGGCGCTGTTCGCCGATCGCGATGACGGCCAGCGATTCGTCTACGCCAGCGTTCATATCCTTTACGGCGACGGCAAAGCCGATCGCACACCAGAAATTCGGGCGCTTGCCGATTACTGGCAGTGGCTCGAGGAGAGCTTCGATGCGCCGGCTGTGCTCGCGGGCGATTTCAACATGACGCCGGATGAGCCGGCTTGGCGAGCACTCGGTCAAAATGCACGCCCGTTGATTACCCATGGCGCCACAACCCTGTCGTCACACGACAATCGCTTCGCAAATCTCTACGACAACATCTGGGTGCGGCCTGGGCGGCTCGATATCGCAGGCAGCGGGATTGCGGATTTTCCGAGTTGGCTGAACATCACCCACGAAACCGCGCGTAAAACCGTTTCAGACCATGCGCCCGTCTACATCACGCTCGGCCAGACCAGAGGCGCGCGTTAAATCAAACGAGAACGATAACAACACCGAGGCAACGACCATGGATAAGACGATCACCTACAAACAGCTAAAGCGGGCACGGCGCATCGGTATACCACTAAAGCTGCTTCTCATATTGTGTATCCCGATCGCTCTTTTTCTCGATGCAGTTTTGATTTTCGAGCTGTCCGTGGTGCCGGGGTTCCATATTCGATCGTTCTTCCTTCCCTTGGCCACAAATGTGCCGACCATAGCTTTGGCGTGGCTGGTGGTCAGGCGTGACAAACGAATCTTCGCGCGCATTCAGAAGCTGACCTACGCAGAGTTTTCTAAGCTGCTGCGCGAGAACCGTGTGGCGGGTGATCTGCGTGCCAAAGGCCTTCTCGATCCGCTGGATCGAAAGGCCAGCGATTGTTACGTGCTCGATGATGGTTGCTTGGTGGAGGTCGCGGGCACGGTAAATCCTCGGCGTGACCACGACACCTATCGTTATTTCCAGAATGTCGAGATTTACAAGATCTAGTGCAATTCCCCTGAGTTCGAGAGAACGCCGACCGGTAGCCCGGCCGGCGTTTTTTTGTCTTGCAGAAATGCCGACCCCTTTTAGCTTTGAGCTGAACCTCAACAGCTAAAGCAACCACCGTGAGTGCAGTCCTTGAAACCATTGACGAACCGACCTTCTTCGCGCCGGCCAACGATGACGCCGTTGATGTTCTGATCGGACAGTACGATGACGCGTTTCCCGGCGTGTTGATTAACATGCTCATACCCATGGTGCTGGCGTCGGAATAAGTAGCGGTATTGGATTGCTCCGCAATGTTGAGATCGTCGGAATATAATGACGATCGCGACACCGATGTAATCGCCATGAGCGTGAACGTAGAGATGAGTCGTAGCGAACGCACGCTCGCCCTGCTGGGCGGTGCACGATTCGTCCAGTTGTCTGCTCGCGAGCTGGGCGACCCGGCCAAGGTCAGAAGCGTTATTCGTGAAGGACTGCCTGTGGCCAGTGCCCAGTACGCGCGTGAGCATAGCGGCGTGCCGAACCGGCTGTTCGATTAGGTCGTACCACGCACGACGCTGATTTCGGCTGGCAAGAGCAAATCGAAGCGACTATCAAAGCGGGTTTCTGAGGTTGTGCTGCGCGCGGCCAAGATCATCGCGCTTGCAGAGGAGGCTTTCGGCGACCGCGATCGCGCGATGCATTGGCTTAATATCCCGAATCCGGTATTCGAAGACGAAGCCCCGGTCACCCTGATGGATACGGAAAGCGGTACCGAGTGGGTCGAACAGTTGCTGGGCCGGATGATTTACGGCGTTGATGCTTGATGCGGTTATATCGCGTCGCACTGCAACGCTATGACGAGGATCTAAGCGGAAAGGGCGCTGAACTCTACGGCGGACGGTTGCGCCTGTGGGGTATCCGGCGATCTACACAGCGGAGCATCCCGCGCTCGCGGGTTTCGAGAAGCTCGTTCATGGCGGCATCGACTTGGCGAGTGCGCGGCTCGCGCATCGGCTGATCGTGCTCGACGTGCCGGGAGGCGACGTCGAGCGTGTTGCGCATGTGCCGAACGATCCCATCGATGTCGGGCAGGCATGGCTCGATGCTGGCGACAAGTCGCTTCTACGGGTGCCATCGGTTGTTGTGCCGTACGCTTGGAACTATCTGATCAACGTTCTCCATCCTGCGATGGCAGATTTAACCGTCAGCGACAACGTGGCATTTGTTTTCGACGGGCGCATTGGATCAGGCCGGTCATAGCGGTCACATAACGCGGCTCCGAACACGTCTACGTCCAATAAGCGCTTCTTACCGCACGGTCTAGCGTCCGGCGGCTATCTGAGCAGCTTGACTCCCCTTGTATTCAACAAGGAGTATCAGAGCGTTGGGGCGAATTAGGGGTAACCGTGTATCTGGCCGAACTGAAGATTTTCAACTTCAGAAAACTGCGGAAGGTTGAGCTGAGCTTCCAACCAGGATTGAACGTTCTCGTCGGTTCTAACAACGCTGGCAAGACCGCCGTGATAGATTCGCTGCGCGCCCTGCTAGCAGGATATGACGGGCCATTCCCGAGACTAGACGCCGAAGACATACATCGGCCTATAGACGGCGTGCCGCCCGGCAACATTGAGTTTCGGTACATCTTTCGCGATCTAGATCCGGACGACGAAGCAGATTTCCTAGCAGCCCTGAAGCCTCGCGCGGACGGCAAGCTTGAAGCTCATATCGCCATTCGCTACTCGGAAGCGGACAAGGCCGGAAGGCTTCGTGCCAAACGCTGGTGCGGGGACCACGAAGACGTGGGCTTGACAACAGACATGTTGGAAAACCTTCGTGGCGTCTACCTGCCGCCATTGCGTGATGCCTCGCAGGGACTTAAGCCAAACCGCACCAGCCAATTGTCACGGTTGTTACAGCTTCTCTCTGATGATGCCGGCCGCGACGGAATCAACGAGGCGTTAAAAAGGCTTGACCATGAACTGAAGGAATACGAGCCAATCGTCAAAACGCACGCTGCGATTAAAGGCCGCCACGACACAATGCTCGGCCCGCAGCTCGCCCAATCGTTAGACGTCGAACTGAGCGGCACCGATTTCCAACGACTTGCTTCGCGCCTATCGCTGTTGGTGGACGCTTTCGAGATCGAGCAGAACGGACTCGGCTTCAATAATCTGATATTCATGGCTGTGGTGCTCAGTGAGCTGGCCAAGAACCCGGAAGCGAACTACCGCAGCCTGATTATCGAGGAGCCGGAAGCGCACCTGCACCCACAGCTCCAAGCGGTGCTACTCAACTACCTGGAAACGATCCCGGCTGTCGAAGGTGAAAAGCCTGTCCAATTGTTCGTCACTAGCCACTCTCCGAATTTCGCCAGTATCGCCAACCTAGACAGCCTCGCTTGCCTGGTCGATACGGGAACATCCATAGAAACGTTCTTTCCACGAACGATTCCCTTCGAGAAAAACAAGCGAGAGAAACTGGAACGCTATTTAGATGTAACGCGCGCCGAGCTGTTCTTTGCTCGCCGCGTCATTTTTGTCGAAGGCGCTTCTGAGTTGATGCTAATGGGCGTGCTCGCAGATAAGTGCGGATACAAGCTGCGCGATCACGGCGTCAGTCTGATCAGTGTCGAAGGCCTGAATTTCGACTCGTTCTTGCCGTTGTTCGGCGAGCAGGCATTAAAGACACCGGTTGCGGTTGTGACCGACGCTGACCCAGTAGGTGAATCCGACGATGACGGGGAGCCTGTGGCAGTCTATCCCGCACCCGGCGACGTGATTAAGGTCTCGGATAACACTGCCAGAATGCAAGAAAACGAGGATGCCTTAGTAAAGATTTTCCATGGGCTCAAGACGTTCGAATATGATTTGGCCCTGTATGCCGTCAACCGCACGGCTATGTTGGCGGCACTCGAAGAAATACATCCTAAAATCTGCGAAAAGGTAGCAGCGGCTGTCGAGGAGGCAGAAGGAGACGCAGCCGAGGCGCGCGCACTTTTCTGCGGTATGTTTGAACGCCGGCAGAACAACGTGCAAAAAGGGCGCTTCAGCCAAGCACTTGCACAGGTGATAACTAGTGGCGCGGATTTCGTAGTGCCTGACTACATTTGCGAAGCGATTGGCCACGCGTGTCAGGTGCAGAACAATGAACAACACGAACAAGTCGAGCAGTGATCCAACCCTCTGACGAGCAGCTGGGGATCATCGACGCGCCGATGACACCGCTATCAGTGATTGCCTGCGCCGGCAGCGGTAAGACCTTCACGGCTGTGCGTCGGCTCGCACAGATGCGTAGGCAACTCGGCGATCATCGCGGCCGGGTCGCTCTCCTATCGTTCTCAAACGTCGCCGTGGACACCTTCAGGCAGGAATACCGAAGCTTAATCGAAAACGCGTCCGCTGCAGTCGCGTCCAACCGCGTCGAGATCAGCACGCTTGATGGGTTCATCACCAGCCACGTGCTACGCACACATGCCTATCGGACTATGGGAGCGCAGCAAGCAGCATTTCTCGTTACGGGCGGAGAAGCTTTCTTGGCTGGCTTCACTTTACCCACGAATACTTATCCGCTCGAAATCACAAAAGTGCAGGTCGGAATTGACGACGGCGGAATCTACTTCTTCTACTCGCGCAACAATCGCGCGTATAGGCTGAACAGCGAGCTGGCGCAACAAATTGTTCATCGCCTTGGGGAAGTAGGTGCATACACACATAACCTCGGGCGCTATTGGTGCTATCGCACTCTGATACATCAGCCTAGAATTCTCCGCGCCTTAGCCCACCGCTATCCGCATATCCTCATCGACGAGGCGCAGGACATTGGTACGGTGCATCAAGCCATCATTGAGCAGCTTATCGGCGCAGGCTGCAGTGTCTCGCTCATCGGCGACCCGAACCAAGGCATTTATGAATTCGCAGGCGCAAACGGCACATTCCTGACTCAATACAGTCAACGGGAAGGTGTGGACGATCTCGGGCTCACCCGAAACTACCGATCCGTGCCCGCGGTAGTGGATTTGGCTAACCAATTGTCGGCGCGCAATGACATCGCAAACAGGGACGCGCCCGATAGTAAACATGGCGCCTACTTCGTGCCTTATCGCGAAGCTGAACGGGAAAACCTCGTCGCTGCGTTTCGAGTGGCAGTTCTAGAAGCCGGACTTGAGATCGAGCGCTCTGCAGTCCTCTGTCGCGGCAGGGACATGGCCGACAGACTCGCCGGCAATCAAGATGCACCGGGCCGAGGGAAAGTCAAGACCCTCGCGCGAGCCGCAATCCTTCGTGACCGGCATCGGGACTATCACGGTGCATTCAAGCTGGTGGCAGCCGGCATTGTCAACCTGCTGGCGGACCCGCCACAGGGCCTCGTCGCAAGGCTCACGCAGCCCGCGCGCTATCCGGATGACCGTGATCTTCTCCGGTTACTCTGGGCGTATACACGCGACCCGCATTCAGGACTCCCTTCTGCGACCTTGCTCGGGGATACAGAATGGCACCCGACGCTACTGCAAAGGACGAGGGCACTGCTGGCGCAAATAGCGCAGGCCCATGGGATGGCTAGTGCCGCAAATCTAGGCAACAAGCTCGCGAGAAGGGGTTTGTCCAATGCACCTTTGAGTTTCGCTGCTGATCTGGCCGAAAACAACGATGCGCCACGCATTCGCGTGGATACAGTTCACCAAGCAAAGGGCGAAAGCCTTGATGCAGTGATGTATCTGGCAAGTCGGCCGCACGTCAACGCGTTCTTGGCTGGTGTAGATACCGAGCTCGGGCGCATTGGCTATGTTGCCGCAACCCGCGCGCGCAATCTCCTTTGGCTTGGCGTACCCGCGAATTCGCTGGAAGGCCTGAGGCCTGAATTGCTCAAACGCGGGTTCCAACAATTAAATGCAATGGGTCCCAATTAAGTTCCAGTCCGAACCGCTGAAATGGCTTCTCTTGGCCGATTGCGACCCGAAGCAGACATCTGAACGTTAAGCGCGGATCATGACCACGTTCCCAACGTCATCGGCTAGCTGTGCGATCGTATCAACGCCTAATAGGTGTCGATATCTCAAGCCCCGACGTCCGCGCCCTAGCCTAGCTTGATCGGCGTGTCGAATGCTCTTAGTACAGAAACGAATGTGTCGTCGCATTCGCCCGCCAAGGCAGTGAACTGTGCGCGCAACGTGCCGTGGTCTTTGCGCGCTCTCTTAGAAGCGGCCGTACGCTGCGAAGGGGCGCCGTGGCCTTTCAGGACGCTGCGCAGCTCATGCAAACGGGCCAGTGGCTCTAGCACCGCTCTCGCCTCCTCAGGGACACGACCTCGTGCTTCCAGATAATCCTGCAGCAAGCGCAACGATTGCCAACCCTTTTCGATCTCGCGACCGGCGTTAACCGCGAGCGTCTTCAAAGGCTTTGCGAGGAAGCCTTCGACCAAGAGCTGGTCTAGCGCGAGGATCTCGTCACCCCACTCGGACACTGAATCGGTCGCCGGATAGTGGACGACGTCTATCAACTCGTCGCCGCGAACCTTCCACCACGCGGGTGGATTCTGGTCGAGCTGGCGGATTTTGTACTTCAGCATCTGCAAAGGATCGTACTCGCTGCTCCACTTACCTTCGAAATCATTCTCGTAGGCACGCTTGGAAATCGGTGCCTTGGGCCATTCGTTGAATGACTGCCAATACACCTGCTCCTCGTACGGCAGCTTGGCCAGGTAACCGACGTACGTGTGGACCTGTCCGGCTTCATTGATGTCGTAGGTCTTAAGGTACCAAGCATTTCGGCACCCGATACTCCGGTCTTCCAAATCGTACTTTTCAGGATCGTTCTTGAATCGCGTGAGCACCTCGGGGCGAAAGAATGCTGGTGAGATCTCGAAAGGCTTGTCGGACTTTTCGAAGTAGTTCGACAAGTGGTCTGGACCGCAAGATGTTTCTATCTGGCGCTGGTTCTTCCAGTCGAAGATCTTGAAGATGGCGTACTGCTTTTTGGATTCGTCCTCTTCTTCCCTCCACGCCTGAACGAGTTGGTCGACCGTGACTTTGGAGCGTAGAATCATGGTGCCGTTGGCATAGCTGGCGTTCGCCGAGTAACCCACGTCGTAGAACAGGTCTGGCGCCGACTTCTTGCCTGACAGAGGCCCCTGATGCCAGCCGTCGAAGTTCTTGGGATCAAAGCGAGTGAAATCGAATTTCAGCACGAGCGCCATGTGAGCTAGTGTCATGTAAGTGGCCAAGTCCTCGATCAGGATGGTCACCACCGCCATGTCGGGCTCCATTGGTGGCCCCTTGAACCAGATCACCCGGATAACGTCTTCGATATCGCCGCGATTATCGAGTCGACAATACGCATTTCGCTCTTCGACCCAGTACAGCCCCAAGCTGTGCACCAGTTTCTGACTCAGTTCAACAGGCGGGGCGTCTTTGGTCACAGCGTTAAACGAACGGCGGTAAATCAGCTTCTCACCACCCACTAGGGATTTGCAGCCCGCGCTGCTAAGAGGCGGCTCGAGGTACATTCGATGACCTTGATCACCGCCCCAAGCTCGTTGAATGCACCACGCGTCCTCCGGCATAAGGTAGGCACCCCTCAAGTCGTCGTGGTCTGGCGGAGTCACCTTCTTGGCCGGTGCGAGTACGCCATGTACCAGGACCGCGCCACCACTAGCGTAGATCATGAGTTCATCGCGCGTGGCGTTATCTCGCAGGAAATCAACAGAGGCCTCGGCACCGAGCAACCATGCGGCCGCGTCTTCTTTTCCCGGAGACCACGCCAGGGCGCCCAGAGCCGTTCTATCGAATCGCCGCATTCCTTCCCTCCAAACGATATGGCCACGGCTTTGGCAGGCAGCCCCTGCTTTGGTCGATTACGTCCGCGAGCACACGTTCCTGTAGTGCGCGTGCGATCCCTATTACTTCAATCTTCTATGGCACCGCCGCGCACCGCAACAGGAATTGTTCATTTTCTCGATATCGTGCCCGAGTAGTTCATTCAGGCGCACGATGCGTTCGGCGACATGGTAGACACCATGTGCGAGCACAAGCCGCACGCCGACAGCAAATGGCAGCGACATGTGGGACTCGGACAGAGGTAAAAAGTCATCGTTCGTACAATAGCGATATGGCAATTGCGTCGGCGGGCTCAATCGGTAACAGTCACGAATAACCGATTTCAGGCGAAAGAAGACGATGTCTAAGCTCAAGCGCAAGAAGCCACGCCGTAGCAGAGCTCGAGGGCCGAAGTGTTCTGTCAACGAAAGCGAGAAGGAATTAGATCGCAGTATTGCAGCGGTCCTCGCTCAACTCACTTCGGTCAGCGCGATTGATGCTTACCTAGCGTTGCTAGTCGGCGAACTATGGTTACCCAATATCTCTGCGCAAAGCCGTCAGGCATTGGCGGTGTCCGTCTTCGTATCGGCGAAAGCCTCAGCCTTTGCCGACCGCAGTTTGAACCAGTACGTCGAGTTCAGCGCATTCTTGAGTCGTTTGTATGCGCTCCTGCCTACGTTCCCAATGTTGGACGACTACGTTCCCGAACCAGATTGGGGGCAAGTACGAATCGGCTTCGAAGGCACGGCTTATCGCTTGATGTACGGGAGCGCCATCGAGCGCATACCGGATTTCGTCGATGCCTTTCGCCTTGCAAAGACGGGAGGCATACCGGCTCAGAATGATCTGAGTGCGGTATTAACGCTGCAGGATTACTTGCTGGCGAACATCGCACAGTCGAGCGACGTCAGCAGTATTAACCTGGGCCACCTCGAAGTTCCGCCGAAAGACTTCTGGGTGCAGGCCCGGGAGGTATTGAAGGACGTTCCAGACATAGCGGCCACACAGTCTGTCAGTACGGCATTGGTCGCCCGCCAAGGTGCAACCACGCGTCCGGACGATGCCTCGTTCACGACTAAGTTCATGGCTGGGAAGCTATTGCCGTTTTTGTGGCTCGAACTGGAGGGGAGGCGCTTTCCAGTTAGTCCGAGAAATCTATGTGGCGTGGTGATTCAGTACTGGGAGGAACGCGAGGCCAGGCCAAGCAGACAACTGGAACGAGAGACTGCCAAGCAAACCGCGAACTTCTTGGCAGCGCGCTTCCGATCAGCAGACGTCATTCCGGGACCGATGCGCGTGTCGCTTCGCCACTCTAGTTTGATCGATCTACAGGTCAGCGCATTGTTACGCATGCGCGAGGTGCTTTGGGTGGTCCTCATCCTTGATGTAAGGCGAGCCCGCGACCTGTCTTCTGCCGAGGAACGGCTTCGCGCACTTATAGAGGAAGACGACGGCCTGGTGGCGCAGGACCTGGCCACGGGCCGTATTCTGCACATACCGCTTCGGGAGCAGTCGGCGGATGCCGTTCGGGTGCTTGCGGTGATCGTGGCACCCATCACCGGCGCTTCGGTCCAGCTCCCACGTTCTCCGACACTCAAGACGTGGTTCCTCATTGATCTGGTTTCGATCGTCGAATCGGTCGAGAGCATGAAAGACATGGAAGCTTATTTTGCCTTCGTGGATGCTAATAAAGAATCGGCCTCGCCGTTGGCCGGCCCGATGGATCACTTCGCAGCCTATCGACAGTCGCACGGCGTGCTTATCGGCGGCGCGATTCGCCCAAGCTTCATCATGCTGGACCCGCACGGCGGGTCTAATTTTCGGTTTGAAAACCTACGGGATTTTTGGGCATCTGCGCCTAGTCAGTTTCCTGACGACGACGCCACGACCTGGTCGGTCGAGCCTACTGCCGGCACCTTGCGGCGACTGATCAATCGCAGCCGCCCGCAGCTTTCGTGGTGCGCCGATCGAGTCGCACCGACGCTGCATTTTATGCTCGATGGCGAGGCGCAGGATCTGGAGCTCCGGCACGGCAAGCTTTTAGAGCTATTCGTCCATTGCGTGGCCGACGCGTGGAATGAGCGGGCCGAGCTGTTCCCTGCCAGTTTGCTTACAGAAACGCGGATTGTGACGCATTGCCGAGCCAACCGTGATTGCTTGCCATTGGAGAGTGGCGGCGAGTCTTCCATCGACCCTTTGCTAACGGGATGGTCGATCCGCGAACGCAACGCAGACTCTTCTGTTCTAGAAGTCCATGTGGACCTGTCTCAGGTCGCTTTTGGCCTGGAGGATGCTTCGGATGCCCAATTCGAAGCCTTCTGCGCGGGCGAGTGGCTACAAGGCGCGTGCGAAATTTTGGGCTCGTCGCTCGATGAGCAGGTCCTGGGGGCGCTCGCGGAGACGGGTAACCGGGCGCCGCGCTTCACGCTCTCGCACTCCGAGCGAACGGTGGACGTTCCGGAACATCCCGATCCGACATCGGCCGACCCGGAGCACTTTAAGTTGGCCCGGCGCGATCTGGCGATGGAGTTTCGTGCCGAAGGCGTTAAACCAGGTCGCTATGAACTCAAGCAGGCCAAGTCGATTATCGACAAGATTCGGGATCGCTACCGATCTATAGTCCATGAACACATTCGCCGGTTCGATCAACACGGGCTCATTCGCTATGGCGTTGAGCAGTTTGACCAATTGGCGGAAAACTATGACCGCGAGAGCATGCGGCTTCGAATGAGTCGGTCGCACGAAGTCGATTTCGATCGCACCGAGCGGCAGGCCAAAGCGCACGAAGAATTCGTGCGGACGACAAGAAACGTGCGCTACGTGCTGGAGTTTAGGTACAGCAGCGGCATAGCCGGTGAGATAGTTCCACGCGTTGAGGATTGGCAACGGCTGCTCGCGCAAGTGGATTGGCTGCTGGTGCTCTATGGTGCGAGCGACACCCTACATAACCAGCTAGAAGTCGGCGGCATCGACGTGGACAACGACTTCATTCCAGAAGTCTTCTACCAAGGTGGCGATGACAAGGCGTATCAGCAAGAAGCCGCGAACGAGACTCTAGAGCACAACATTGCCGAAGATCGCGTGTCGGAGATGGACGGGACGGAGAAGCAGCGGCTAAACACCGCTTTCGTAGATAGTTTCGGCTTTGCCTTGTCGACGCTGCTCCAGGTATTGACGGTTCTCAGCCGCTGGGCGCGCGCCAACGAAGCGGCGCCGCCGCTCGCGTGGTCATACGAAGCGCCCAAATCGGATGTGGTGGCGACGCTCGTAGCGCACTTCCCAGAGGTGTCGGCGGTAGAGGCCGCGGCGGCTGTGGACTTCCTGACCTTGGACGCAAGCGGCGTGCGCGTGCTCGCCGGTCGTGATCGCGAGGAGGGCGATGTGCCCGTCTGGGAGCATCGCAAGCGCGTGCATCGCTACGCCATTCGTCCCTTGCTTCAGATAAAGCAAGACACGCTGTTGTGGGGGGCAGCGGCCGCGTATCGCGCCTTCGGCATCTGGAATGGCACATTCTCGGACGGCTACCCACCGGCCGACTTCGGATATCGAGAGATCGAAGACGTTGCTAGGTCGATCAAGCGCCGCATCGAGTACGACCTGGAGCTCCGTGCCGCTGAGGTGTTCAGTCGACACTATAGATATTTCGAGCACGGCATCGACTTTCGTTCTCGGTTTCCGCAAGAAGGCTTCGACAACGTCGGTGACTTTGACGTGCTGGCCTATCGCCCGGCGGACAATCAGTGGTTCATGGTCGAATGCAAGTACAACAAACCACCGTTTTGCATCAAAGACGCACGCCGCCTTCGCGAAGAAGTCTTCGGAAGGAGCCCCGAGTCGGGGCAGCTGGCGAAGATCGCGCGTCGACGCCGGTTCTTGGAAAAGCACGCGCCGAAAATACTCGAGCTATTGAACTGGCCCGCAGGGGCGGCCGTGGAGCGCCGGATTGAGGACTTGTACGTGTGTCCACGCATTTTCCCATTTATGCGTCGCACACCGCGCATTGTGTCGACACAGTTCGTTCCACTGGGCAAGCTCGATCCTCTGGTTCGCAGTCGACTTTATGGCGGAGCGGATCCGAGTGAATAAGCTTCTCTGCGCCGCGGTGGGAAAGGTTCTACCGCGGCGGTGTGGCGCTCAATTGACATTGCTACAGGTCGGGAGGAAGCGGCGGAGGCGCGCTATCCCCTCGTGTGATGAGTCGGTTCTGTCGCGCGTTGAACGGTGGTGCAAGAGACTGGCGCAGATCGACAAGGCGATTACCGCGTATACGCTGCGCTATCGACAGGCCGAATCAATCCCAGCGAACCGCTAGTAGAGTCGCGCGAGTCCACCCTCAATGTGCGCTACTGGCCGATTGCGACCCAAAGCTGCGTTCGGTTCGGTGACACTCAGCTTACGTGCGAAGCACGCAGCGCGGCCGTTGCGCACAGCCATTCTAGCCCCTTCCGTAGCGGCGCTAACGTCACGCGTGAAAATCAATGGAGCCTAAGGCGGCGCAAACCATTCCTACGCCGGGAATGAGCGTCGCCTTTAGAGTTATTCGTGGGAATGAAGATTTATATCGCGGCAAATTTGTTAGGTTCGAAATTTGACGCAACGTCGAGTGAACAACGATTCGCGGCTAATTAGCGACCCCAGTCGGCTCAATGAGCAGTATGCAAATAACGATATAGCTATGCATGAAATTGACTTTCAAAAAATAACGCCGCGAGGCGGAAGTGTAGAAGAGGCTTTTGAGGAACTGTGCTGTCAATTAGCCTCCAGAACTCGTCCGGCGGGGGCAAAACTGGAGCGTTATCGAGGTGATGGTGGCGACGGCGGCGTGGAATGCAAAGTCGTTTATGCGGATAGACCGGTAACCGGCTGGCAAGCCAAGTATGTTTTCGAAATCGATCGGCTCATAAAGCAGGCTGGAAAATCGCTTGAAACGGCGTTATCCATCCATCCCGACCTCGAACGCTATGTGGTTTGCTTTCCCTTCAATCTCACTGGCCCGACCGCGCGTAAAGGCAAATCCCAGACCGAAAAATTTGACGAATGGGCTCGACGCGCTGAGGCCGATGCGAATGCTCGCGGGACAACGTTGACCGTCGAACGCTGGTCGGCTCACGATATCCAGAATCTACTTCTAAAGAACGACCTTTCAGGCGGCCTGCGCCACTACTTCTTCTCCGAAACCACTTTATCGGAGCAGTGGTTTGCGGAACATATCTCCGCGGCAATGAGCTCGGCGGGACCAAGGTACAGCCCTGAAGTGAGCCTCGAGACCCCCTTGTCCGGATGGTTTACCTCCTTTGGTGAAGGTTCTAACTGGAAGACGCAACTCACGAACAAAGTCGAGATTTGCCGAAAGCAGTCGGCCCACCTTAGGGAAATGATAGAAGACAGCGGTGGTCATTCGGTGTATTCCGCTTGGCCGGAAGCTCTTTACGAGCAGGGCCAGAAGATTTCCGCCAACTCCGTCAGCTGTATTGAGAGCGCGGAAGAGCTTGCAAGCGCTCCCACTGAGAAGGGGCTTTCGAATCTACAGGTTGCGATCGAGCACCTAGTTGACGACCTCGACGGCATTGATCACCAGCTCGCCGAGGATTTAGACGCTAAGCACGGGGAAGGGATGGCGGACTCGAAGCAGTTCCGATCCTATATGGCCGAGTACAACTGCTCTTTTCCAGCGGCTAATCTCGATACGGTACGCGAGGCACGACAACAATGGCACACGTTTTCGGATTGGCTTTCATCCCCAGAGGGATTTCTCGCTTTTAAACAAGTGTTTGTTCTATCAGGGCGAGGAGGCTCGGGGAAGACTCACAGCTTGTGTGATATTGCGCAACGTCGACTGAGCGATGGTGCCTATACATGCCTCGTTTTCGGACATCAATTCAATGGTGAACCCGACCCTTGGACTCGCTTCATCGAATCGCTTGGAGTTCCACTTACGCTAGGTCGCGACGGCATTCTAGATGCGCTTGATGCAGCGGCCGAACATTCAGGGAAAAAACTTCTGGTTTGCATTGACGCGGTGAATGAGACCAATCCCAGAGTGTATTGGCTTACTCGTTTCTCCGAGTTCGCCGACGCGATAACTCGACGTGCGCATCTCAAGCTCTGCGTCTCTTGCCGTACTTCATTTCTCCCGATCTCTCTACCGAACCGCTTCGTGGACCAGGCGATTGAGCATTTGGGCTTTGCGGGCATGGAACGTGAGGCGTGCAACAGCTTTTTCTTGTACTACGACCTCGCCCCGCCGCTGGTACCAGTCCTTCAACCTGAGCTTGCGAATCCGCTCTATCTAACACTCGTTTGTCAGACTCTTAAGGCACGAGCGCTCAAGGAGCTGCCGGCAGGATGGTTTGGTATAGCGCCCGTAATTCGGGCCTTTCTTGCCCACAAAGAAGAACAGTTTGCGACGGAGCACGCCGTTTCCGTAGGCGCCTCGATAGTCAGTGGGGCCCTTATAGCGGTCGCCTCCTCGATTGCCCGACGGGGTAGTACGACACTTTGCTGGTCCGATGCTGAGTCGGCGATTCATGCGGTAAAGCCTCAGGCAAAAGGTATGAGAGTGTTGCAGTGGCTCGTTACTGCGGATCTACTGATTGAAGATGGCCCAGCAACAGAGGCCATTGGCGCGGAAAGCGTGATACGCCCGGCATTTGAGCGATTTGGCGACTTTCTCGTCGCGTCGGAAATGCTCAAAACCATCACGAGTTCGAAGTTCAAAGAAGCCTTTCAAAGGGGTGGCCAGTGTGCCCAGCTCGTAAGCACGGTGCAGGCTGTCCATGAGAACAGAGGGCTACTGTCGGCGCTTTCTGTTCTATTGCCGGAAAAACTTCGCGATGTGGAACTCTCTGATCTGATAGACAATGAGCCAATACGAGGCGAAGTCACAAAAATCGTCGTACAGTCGCTTCATCAGCGTGCAGTCGAGACATTCTCGCCAGCGACCCAGAGAATGCTTCGGGAAGCGCTCAGCAAATATGACGCGTACTCAGCAATGGATGCGATTCTCGCAGTTTCCACCCAAGTATCGGAAATCGATGCATATTGGCTTCACCAAACCTTAGGTTGGTTGTCGTTAGCTGAACGGGACGCGTTCTGGTGCGGCTACCTAAAACGAGGCTTCGAAAAAAATAGCATTGTCCGCCGATTGATTGATGCCGCTCAGCGTATTGAACTCCGGGACGTCAAAGAAAATACCGCAGAACGTTGGTGCATGGTTCTCCTTTGGTTCACCGCCGCGGCCGATCGCAGAGTAAAAGACTCTGCGACTCGAGCCACGATAGCTATTTTGCGCTATCACGCTGTCCTAGTCGTTAAGTTGGTAAGAACGCTTCTCTTCATTGATGACGATGCCGTGAGAGAGCGCACCTTACTCGTGGCTTATGGGGTCCTAACTCACTCACGCAATGAAGCCGTTCTGAAGGAGCTAGCTGACCATCTATTACATACTTATTCGGCGCGCTCGGCAGATTTCCAGAATGCGATCATCCGCGACCATATTCGGTGTATCGCGGAGTTGGCGACCAAACATGGGTGTCTTGATGACAAGCTAGATCCGACGCTCACGACCCAGCGCAACCACAACAAAGTACTATGCCCTGTTCCTCCAACGGAGGAAGAGGTGGAAGGGTTAGACGAAGGCAAAGAGCATGGCGTAAGCCTGTTGCTCCGAAGTTGTCTAAACGACGACTTCAATCACTACTCGATTAATTGTCTCGACCCCTGGAATCACGCGATGCCGAAGCCCGCCATCGGACGCTGGATCGCGAAACGAGTTTTGGACGACTTTGGGTACCGGGGTTCAAATTGCTCTGGGTATGACTCAAAAGTGACGCAAGAAACCGGCGGTGGCAGGGGAAAGCCGGCGTGGGCAGAGCGTATCGGGAAAAAGTATCAGTGGATCGCAATGTATCAACTCGCGTCCCGCCTTCACGATAGCGTTGACCGTCAAAAGGATCTGTTTACGCGCACAACCGGATGTCTTCCATTGATCTTGCAAGAGGAGCGGAAGCTAGACCCCACCATCTCTTGGCCTAAGTCAACCGAGGACTCGCCGGTTGAGTGCTGGTGGGTGGGTAATAACGTCGATCTGGCCGCCACAAAGAAACTCGACTACGCCGAATGGATTGATTGCCGAGACGATCTCCCGTCGATGGCGTCGCTGCTCGCGCCTCTACACCATGAGGATCAGAGTTGGCTGACTCTAGCTTGTTATCCGACATGGTCGGAATACGACATAGACCGTCCTTATAGCGAGCCTTGGAGGTTGACCCGGATCGACGTAAAAGGTTTCTTAGTATCGGAAGCGCAATTCGATGCTGCGGTGAGGTCGCTATCCGACCGTAACTTTTTTGGAGGATGGATGCCGAGCGGCGCGCGCTGGCTCCACACGTTCGTCGGAGAATATCCATGGGCAACCGCGTGCAACGTTGAAACCGATGACTGGCTTGGCTTCGGAACGAAAGCTCGCGGTTCTTCGGTTGAGCTCATTCCCGTTCATAACGAGATAGTTTGCGAGTGGGAATACGACGCCAGTCTTCCAGCAACTGTCGACTTTCACGTTCCTGCCCGCAGGTTTTTCGAGGCGGACCAGCTCCGCTGGAATGGGAGAAACGGATTCTCAAAACCTGATGGAAAAACTGTTTTCTGTGATCCATCAGCGTTGGAGGGCGGCCCGCCAGCCTTACTGGCAGACACTAACGATCTTTTATCTCACTTGGAGAAATTAGGCGTTCGAGTTATCTGGACCCTGCTGGGTGAGAAATTAGTTCTCAACGAAGCACCCGGTGATATGAATCGTGTGTCGTTTTCCCAAAACGCTCATCTGAATAAGGATGGCGGCATCACCATCGGTGATCGCGCCTTTTTCGATAACTACAGCAGCAGCCAAGGGCCGGCTAAGTAACTCGTTTGTCTAATGCGATCCCATCCGAACGCATGACCGCTTCTGGCCGGTAGAAGACACGCCGTACATCCGTTGGACAGCATAAGGGATCGCGCGAAGGTTTGAGCCGAATTGCCTAGCTCAAGCGGCCGAAAATCAGCTCCCTCAATCAGCCACGAGTGCGGCATGTAGCAGTATGACCCGCGTCTTAGCCCTACGGCCTCAAGTTGGAACTATGACTAGCCGCGGCCACCGCTCGAACTCTCCCACGTCGGGCGCGCAGTCAAGCGTTACCACGTAGACCCGACGCTCTCGCTCGAGCGTCGCCACACACCCCTGCAAGAACTGGCCACGCGTGACCATGAACCAGTGCTCTCGGCCGGTGACATCCCGCTCGGCGAATTCATAGACCGGTAGCCGCACGGGTTTCGGGCCGAACTGATCCCAGACACCGCCTTGCAGATGCGTCAGATGCGCCCAGCCGCCTTTTGGGAGCTTTCCCGGTTCATCCGGGCGACGCCCCCAAGGCATGAGCACGATCTGGGCGCCGCGTCGCGCCGAGACGGGCAGACACGCACTGCGATGCTGGAACCGGCTCAGGCGCTCGACCTGGCCGTGCAGATAGCGCACCGCCCAGCTCATCAGTAGTCGATCGATTCACGATGGCCACTCGGCCGCCAGCACGGCGAGATGACATTGGGCATGTCAGTGCGACGAACCAGCGGCGCCCTGTGCACGGCAAACGCGCCGAACTTCTCGTTGATGGCGTCCACTGTCGCGTTCAGACTGTCTGCGGCCGTGGTGACCGTGGCGAACAGGTCGCCTTGCTGTGCCGCCGGTCGTGGATCGAGGGCATTGATCTGCACCTGGAAGCCGCCTTGGCCACCCCAGCGCTTGTCGATGAAGGTCTTGGCCAGCGCGTAGATCGCGGCGCCATCGTCCGTCGCGGCCACCGTGCGGTACTTCGCGCCAATGCCACCGAGATCCGTGCGCAGGCTGATCGCGAAGGTCTGGGCCTCGAGGTCGTTCTTGCGCAGTCGGCGCCCGACCTTTTCGGCCATGTGCAAGTAGTACATCAGCAACAGCTCGCGATCGCGCGTGTCGGGCGCGATCACCTTGCCGTGACCGAGTGATTTCGCCGGCGCAGTTTCTTGCTGCACCGGCTCGGGATCGCGGCCCTGTGCCATCAGCCAGAGTCTGCGACCGGGATTGCCGAAGCGCTGGGCGACTGCGCTGATCGGGATACGTTTCATGTCGCCACAACGCTCGACGCCGCGGGCTTTGAGAAATGCCCCGATGCCGTCGCTGATACCGCACAGCTCGGTGACCGGCTCGTTGGCCAGCGTCGCCTCGGCATCCCAGGGTGGCACCACCGTCAGGCCGACTTTCTCGCGCTTGGCAGCCCACTTGGCTGTCGTCTTGTCGCCGCTGATGCCCACGGCACAGCGCAGCCCGGAGGCATCGAACACGGTCTGCTTGATCAGACGGCCGATCTGCTCAGCCGTGGTGTTGTAGTACGACTGGCAATGCGTCAGATCGAGGAAGGCCTCATCGACCGAGAAGATCTCTATATCGGGGGTGATGTCTTCGAGCGCAGCCATGATCGCGCTGGAGACTTCGGTGTAGCGGACGGGTCGTGACGCGACCTGGATGAAGCCAGGGCAGAGCTGCTTGGCTTCCTTCACACGCATACCGGTTTTGACTCCGAAGGCCCGTGCCTCATAGGACGCCGTGATGATGCACGTGCCGCGCTCGCCGTTGGTCACGCCGATTGGACGGCCGCGCCATTCGGGGCGGTCCATCTGTTCCACGCTTGCGAAGAATGCCGCCATGTCGATTAAGGCGATGATGCGGGGCCAGCGAGTCATAAAGCGGTGCCGAAAAGGTGTATATTTATACAATAATCACGACGAGCAACGAACCCGTCAACGATCGTCGCCCGAGTGCCCGTTCCTCGGTCATCAGGGCCGCCTACGGATCGTGAAAGCGCGCATAAAAAACCCGGCGCATGGGCCGGGTCTGCTGCTTTAAACAGGGTGGGTGGGGCTTATTCGCAGCCGCGAGCTAGTCCATCGGCATCGGCATCCGTGAATACACGCCAGTGGCGCCAGCCCCGCTCACACCAGAAGCCCCATTCGCGTGATTTCTCCGCGGTCAGGAACAGCGTCGTGACCGGACGGCCCTCATCGAGTTCGACGCGGTGCGGGTAGGCCGCTTCGCGGCGCACGAAAATATCGCCAGCCGTTCGCCGGCGGCGCACAGTGGGGCCGGCGGGGTAGTCGAGATCAGCCGGGACATGCTCCCAATAACTGCCATCGAGCAGAACGGTGACCCAGCTCCAGGGATGGTCGTGCAGCGCGCGATCGTCATCGCTACGCAGAAAGCGATGCACGTAGGCGTTCTCGAGCGCGCAATCCTGTGACTGCCAGAGGCGCTTGAGCCACGGTTCGCAGAAGGCGTCGAGCTGGTGAAACTTGCGGCGGGCGAACCACCGCAGCATGTAGGGGTTGTCAGGGTCTGGAATGTACTCGTCCGGCGCGCGATCGTCGGTATGACAGGATCGAGCCCAGTCCAGCATCTTCGACAGCGTTTCGGCGTCCAGCATGCTGTCGCGTTCCAACAATGTCTCTACCAAACCCTACGTCCTACTTGCGTGTGATCCTGATCTGCCAATCGCCGATGGGCTCGCCACCAGCCGATGCGCCGTTGAGGTCGATCGTCGCGCTATCGGCATTGCTACGGCGGGCGAGATCTACCAGCAGATGTGCAGCCATCGCGGTATGCGCACCGGTCGCACCGTACTCGTCGCCGCACATCTGAGAAAGCTGGCGCACCAGCTTGCCGAGCGCGGCATCATCCCAAGCGAGGTAGTTATCGGCAGCTTTTTCGGCTTCTGTGAGGATCAACTCAGCCATTGTTCGCTCCCGACGCGACGCGGCGCGCGACCACCATGCGGATTGTCTGGATGATGTCGCTCGCGGTCATCCACGGCGCGTTCAGGCCCAACTGGCGCAGGAACAGCGTTGCAATCCGGTAGGCGTCCTCTGGCTTCATCGGCACGGCCCGCACCGGATGATCTTTCGCCCAGGTGCGCACGAACAGCTTATTGCCCTGATCCTCGATCGAGAATCCCTTGTCGTTGTTCGCACCATGATTCTTGTATTCGCAGCTCGGAATCAGGCCGAGCAACACGCCGGCGACGACTGGCAACTCGTCACGCGTTAGCTGAACGCGCAGCTTGCTCTTCCAGTCGTACTGACGTGGGGCATTAGAGGTGGCGGAGTCCAGTGCAACCGTGAAATCGTCGCCGCGCGTTGTGGTCGGCTCGAAGCACAGGGCAGCCTTGCCGCCGTAGACGTGCATGGTGTATTCGAATTCGCGTGGCGCGCCGTCGCCGTTCTGTGCCGGCTGCGTGAGCGCCTGCTGCTGTACCGGGGCGCGAGCGCCTTCGAAGTCCGGCCCATCCTGCGGCGCGGGTCGCGGCGCGCTCTGCTGCTGCGGCGCATTCACAACGGACGCTGCCGTCGCACCCACCTCCTTGATCGCCTTTTCCACGAACGCTCGCGCGTTGCGGTCGCTGTGCATGGTTGTGACGGCGGAGATGAGCTGGTTGCGGGGTTTGGCTTCTCGCAGGCTCTTGAACTGTTGTGCCGACAAGTGCGGCAGTTGGGCCTGCTCAAGCAGAGTATTGAATGCGCGCAGGGTTCGAGGGGCGGTCGTGGTCATTTCCTTGCCTGTTCTAACGTCGTAGCTATTACAACTCCCATTGTCGTTATATGGCTGATTCTGCAAGGCGGTCGGATAAGGACGTGTTCGCCAGCCACCACAGCTGAACGCTCGACACTAGAACGGCAAGAATGTGTCGTTGATCTATCAATTCGTGGTAGCTAGCACAAGATATTAGTACAGCCTGAGTACTCACCCGGATCACGCCTACGCCACCGGTTGTCCAGCTAGCTTTGCCGAGTCTCTGCACGCGATCGAGTCCTCGTTTCTGATGCGCGACCACACCACAAGCGCGATCCGCTACATCCGCGGCTCAAGCAAGAAACGCGAATGTCTATGGGTGCGCGGATTCAGTAACAAGGTCGGCTGTAACTGCTAATTTTACAAAGGTCGCTTTCAGAACAGCGGACTGCGGCCGAAATGTAATAGCGAGAATTGGCCAGATTAGAGACTCAAGTATGTTCGGACACGATCCACGGCCGTATTGGCCCAACTTTTCTTGGCAGCCGGGTTCTGGCACGGGGGCGAGTGGGCCCATCCGCGGCTATGAGCGTCTTGAAGGCGAAGCGCGAGACTTGTCCTCGTCCAAGACTAATGGCTACCACGTTAAGACGTTTCATATCGATAACCGTCCTGTCAGCGTGGCCACACGGAACTTGTTGATGATCAGCAACGGGGATCGGGTGCGCGTTGCGGGCGCCAACCGCGCGGGCGTGATCGAGGCGGTCGCTTTCGAGAACATCACCAAGGATTACCGGATTAAACCGTCGGTGCTCAACACGCAGATCGCCATGCTGGTCGGGCTATTAATTATGGTGGTTTTCGGTCTATTCCTGGTGGCCACAGCGTTCGGAGCGATTTCACACGCACTGACCGGCACGGCTTCGGCAGCTTCCGCCTGGTTCGCGCTCGGCGTCCCAGCGCTTTTTCTTGGACTCGGTGGGTTGATCTACCGCCAAGGGCGTTTCAATCATCGCAGCCTCCAGGCACTGGGCGACGGATCGGCGCATACAGCCCAATCCCCAGTTATCACAGCTCCCGAACAAGCGGCTGTACCTATGGCAACCCGTAAGCGTAAGGCGCGCCGTAGCGAATCGGATTTGTGGGAGTAGAGAAGTCCAACTGGGGCACGCAACTGCCACGCTTGTTGGTCACTGCAAGCGGGGGAGGTATTTGTCCAGGTGTGACGCCTAGTACACGCGGCGCGGGTGCGATCCAGCGCTATCGTAGTCGCAGTCCGCGGGTTCATGATGGCCACCGCCGGCTTGGGTATGTCGAATCACAATTCGGCGGCTGGAGCTTGCTCGTCATGCCGCCGGTGGCGTGGAGCACATCTCTGGCGGGTTCGCCGGCACAGGGTGCCATGACTGGATCGGTCGGCCCGAGATCGGTCTGACATAGGTGATCTATCAGCCCCTTGCGGATTCTCTGACCTAGCAGAAACTCGCCTGTAGCTAACCCCGACCATATTGGGAAGTGGAGGTGCACGATGAGACTTCGATTCCGGAAAGTGGTGCGTACGAGCCTTGCGAACGAGCTCAACAAGCTAGCTTGGTGGCTCCTGGCCGGCAGCGTACTTTGCATTACAGTATTCGAGGCCGAAATATGGGTGATGGCCAGTGCCGTCATGGCGTGGATGACACTCGAAGGGGTCACTCTGATGCTGCGTGCTTTGGATGACGACATAAATCGGACAACGCAATGACGGACCATTTAGAAGAACGAGATCTTGAATTTCGATCGAGACCGGTATGGTCATCGAAAAGTGACTGGCTAGCGAGGATCAGGCGATGGTGACCTACGTAATTTTTGGCCTACAGCTATTTGCGGTTCTGATCGCGTGCTTCATCGGGTATATCGGCGTCATATCGAAGCGCGAAGAAATTCAGGCCCGATGTAAACTGGCGCAACGGAAAAACCACGGATCGCATCACCAGTCACGCACGACTGATTCAATGTGATGTAGGCGTGCTCTTTGCAGACCGAAGCGAGGCATATATGTGGCTCGATTTGTTGAGGTCTGCTGTGACGCCTGGATGGCTAGACAATCCCTGCGCTACGCAAGCTGCGTGGATCGGGCGTTCACGTTGTGTCGCCCAAGTCGTTTTATAAGGGTGCGTCGAACGTGTGCGGAATGTTTGGCGCTAAATCGTGTGGCGCGCCTCTTCGCAGTTGCTGTTATTCCCCAAGATCGTTTCAAGGCTGGGCCCCATCTGGGGCCCGCTCGGGGCCCAAGTGGGGCCCAACGGCCGTTGCTAGCGCTGTAGCCGATCCGCTTGGGCCCCAACTCGGCCCCGATTGGGCCCCAGATGGGGACGAAGCCTCTGTTGCGATCTTTCGTCGAAGATAGAAGTCTGAACACGCTATCGTCGCCAAGCGTAGCCGCGCCGGCAGGCTTGCTGACTTTGACCATAGAGATCCAGCGGTATCGCCGTTCAAGCGACGGGCGAAGGGGCGGGGATAGGAGCCGCCCACTTCTGTGGGCAACGGATTGGCGAGCGTCATCGATGCGTCTCACGTGGCAACAATGCGTTGCGGATCTGCGTGACCTTGAAATCTTCCAGTAGTCGCACGTTGGAGCTAAAAAGCGCGTGCTCGATACATCGCGTATCGAAAGCCAGTATCGGCGCAGGTTGGATTTGGTTGTTTTGCCACTGTGTGTGGCGACTGCCGCTAATGACCAGCGGATTGACCCATACTCGTATCCCTCGCCGTTTGAGGTGCTCGCGTAGCGCGCGGGCTTGGCCAGTCGCCTGGCGCACCGGATTGCGCGTTTGCGAGTAGTACACGGTGCCCCCGCGGCCGACTTTCCGTACCGGCCAGTAGCGCTTGTGAGCGCTATCGGCTATTACAACGCCCCGATTACTTTTCACTCCTACAACGCAGACCCCTGTAGGGCCGACGATAACGGCGTCGAGCACGGTGACGTCCGGATGCGAATACGGGTTCGGTATCTCTAACTGTGTGAAAAGGCTGTAGCCATCAGGCAGGAGTCGAGCGATTCGACGAGCAACCGCGACCTGTCCGCGATAGGCCACCCGTCGGGAAGCTGGCACGCTCATCCAGTTGAGTGTTAAACCGCCAAATACCAATAGCGCCAGCGGCTCTTGCGTGCCGAAAAGAGCGAACAACATGGGCAGTGCGGTTACGCTCCAAAGCAGCAAGCGCCAGCGCTGGCGAATGTAATCCCGGGGAAAAGAAAGATAGGTCAGAGCGGCCATTGGGGCTCCAGAGAAGCCGTACAGCGTGTGCACGGCGGAAACCCTTAGCGTCCCTTCGTCTGAGGATTGTGCAACTGGGTCCTAAGACGGTTGCAGCCTTACAGAGCACCTCCGCTTGCCACGGATAGGCCTGCTTAGGCGCGCGTGGAAAACGCCATTAGCGGCGCGCCGCCCGGTCGAACAGGATGCCTAGCGCCGTTCGAGGCCTCATCCCGCCCATCGTCCAGAGCCGTTCTGTCCGCCCAACTATGAATAGGGCACCACGCACCGATTGGCCAACTACGCGCGTGCGCACACACACGGTGGGCATTCGAGCCAGCTGTCCGCTATTCATAGTTGAGCAGTTGGGCGTTATCGCACCCCAGCCGGTCTGTGACGTAGTAGAAAAAGCACGATTTTCGACGTTTTGCGCCCGCCGAATCGCCTGTCTCAAGCCCAGACTTATCACTCGACCTACTCAACTATGAATAGGGCAATACGCTCCCAGTGCTCAACTTTCATAAAGCGTGTAAGTGCGCCAGTCACCCTCTATTCATAGTTGGGCGAACGGCACGATATCGGGCTTCGATTTTGGCTCTGGTGGTACATATCAACGGGCACCCAACCGCTCAACTATGAATGAGGTCATCAGACAGCAAGTGCCCAACTTTCCGCGTGCGCACGCGCGCGCGGTGGGCACTTCTGTCTAGCGCCCTATGAATAGAGAAATGGGCAGTTGTGTGCCATGTAACGAGACGCTGAATGAACGAAAGACAGGAACATCTGCTGGATCTTGTGCTGGAACACCTCACCGGTTACGCCGATGAGCTCAAGGACCAGGCCATGGCGGGCGCCGACCAATTTTGGATCAAGCACCATGAGGTGCGTAAGACCCGTCCGAAGCACGAATGGGGCTTTGTGGGCGTGCGGGTCCGACAACGCGCCGGCGCGGTAATGGTCGAGTGGTTCCGCGCGAAATATTGGCAGAAGCGTCGGTCCGCCGACGGTGGCGAGTCGAATATGCCTGCGCTTGAGTATCTCGCGCGCGGCAAAGCGATGCGCTACAGCGTGCATCCCTTTGAGCGCGTGAAAGCCAAGCCTTGGGAAATCGAGCTCGCGATGGAGCTCGAAAAGCAGTTCGAGATGATCCGACGACAGAGCCAGATGCTCGGCAAGATTCGCCGCTATATCCATGAGACTCGACGTGCAGACAGTCGGGCTCAGGAAAAAATATCGACTTGACGTTTCGGCGGTCTGTGGAGAATCAAATCGACATTCATTGCCGAGAAGCTGATGACCCACTCCACAGTGACCGAGACCCCTGAGTTCTGGCGCGCCGTCTACGACGCGTGTCAGCTGACCGAGGTGCCCGGGGCCCCATCTTTCGTTAGATTTCTTGAACGGCCCCGGGCGTATCTCGACGAATTTGGACAGAGCGAGGCGCTGGCCAGCATGGCGGCCGGATTTCACCCTCTGCTGCCGATTCAGGTTGCGATCGCGAAGCGGCTGCGTGCTGAGACACAGCGCGAATTCCCTTCGAGCAAGGCGCGACGCCAGCTGTCAGTTAGCAACCAAGCGGATAGTTTCGTATTGGAACGCAGCGAGTAGTCCAGTTCAGGGCAGACCGAGCTGGGCTTGTCGTTTGGCAAGTGTTATGTGAAGAGCCTTAACGCAAAGCACACCGTAGCGCTCATGCCGAGCGCGGCCTGGGCATCGACACCCAGAAAGGTTAATACGGCGGCAAGGGCCACGGAAATGATCAGAGCTGGGAATAGAAAAGTCATAGCAGTTAGTCGTGTTAAGTGAGTAACTGCAGTGGGGCTAGGGCGGACAAATCTCGTTCTCGCCTAACTGCTGCGATCGCACCTGCCTATTTGTCTGACTGCGCGGGTCTCAGACCCGACTATCTGACCAGTAGGCAAGGTGCTCCGAACGATCTCGCAACGATGAATAGAGTAAGAGTGAGAGCTTCGACGCGTACAGATCAGCTCATGAGAAGCGTCAAAAATCGGCATTTATCGCCCGCACGGTTGCGGAGGCCACACCGAGAATAAACAGCATGCCAACCAACCTGAGAACTCAGCATGCTCAAGAAAATTGCCTCCTTATTCAGCTCTTCGTCCGATATGACGGCCGCTGACCTTGACGCCCCTCACTACCCACCCCTGCCCAAGGGCATCCCAGCCGTACGAGAATCGACGCTGTTAAAGCCCCACGTCGAACTGATAAAACAGATCCATCAGGCGGTGATGTTCAAGCGTAGTGATTTCGACGCACTAGTCCTGCCGGTTCTTCAACGCTACGCAGCTTTTGTTCACCTGCTGCCTGCTTCCGAAGCGCATCATCACCGCGGGGAGGGCGGTCTTCTACACCACGGTCTTGAGGTGGCCTTTCTGGCGACACGCTCGTCCGAAGATGTTGTGTTCGGGGCACGCGAGGTGCCCCAGCGGCGTCTCGCGTTGGAGCCTCGCTGGCGTCTCGCAGTCTGCATGGCAGCTTTGACCCATGACATCGGCAAGGTGGTAACCGATGTTTCGGTCACCGATAGCACGGGCAAGCACCGATGGGACTGCTGTTCGCAGTCCATAGCTGACTGGTCCGCACGTCACAAGATCGACCGTTACTTTTTGAGCTGGCACCCCGATCGGCAAAGCGAGCACGAAATGATGAGCGCGCTTGTCTTGGATCGGGTGCTGACTACAGAGATCCGGACCTATTTGGGCAGTATGGGCCCGGAGATCATGCAGGCGATGATGAGTGCGGTCCTGCATAGGACATCAGACCCAGGGCATATCGCTCGTCTGGTAAGACATGCTGACTCCGCCTCAGTAGAACGCGATATGCGGCGCCAGCCGACCCCGGGAAATGTGTCGCATGGAGTCCCGGTGGAACGCTATCTTCTCGACGCGATGCGTCGGCTAGTCAAGAGCGGACAGTGGAAAGTTAACGAGAAGGGCGCTCGCCTATGGATGTTAAACGGAGACTTGCACATCGTCTGGCATGCGGCTGTAGAAGACGTCACGAAGTTGCTAAGTCAGGACAAGGTTCCGGGTGTACCGCGTGATCCGGATGCCATGGCCGACGTACTGATCGACCGTGCGCTGGCCAGTCCGCGGGAAACCCACAGTACGACCTATCGGTATTGGCGCATGTGTTCTGTGTCCTTTACCGGCGCCACCCCGCAATCGCTACTCATGCTCCGGCTGAGCAGTCCCCAGCTCCTGCTGGATGTCGAGCCACTATCTATACCTGCCCAGGTCATGGATACGCTAGCGGGCGGGGAAACCGAACAATCGGGTGCCGAAACGATCGCCAGAGTTGATGACGCAGCGGTCCCAGAGCCTCACTTGGCGTCGCCAGCCATCATGGAGCGGCCAACGAGGTCTCGTTTCGATGCGGGCCACGCTGATCTGTTGTTGGAAAGGATTTTTGCAGAAGGAGAGTGGGGCAAACATCTATTCGAGCACAACGGTCAGGTTGTCATCGCTTACCCTGAGGGTGCGGCACTGGCCGCGCAACCGGCCGAAGTGCAGCGCTTGCTCGGTGACGAAGGCATCGTCGTACCCGATCCAATGAGCTCACTGGTCATCGTGCGGTTCTTCAATGGACGCAAAGGCATCATGCTCACCCCACGTATTTCGGCCCTGATCCTTGATCGGCACGGGCGAGAGACGACGGTGCTTTCGCAAGAAGCCCAGGAGACGAGGGCTCAAGAGCAGGAAGCGCTTACCGTCGAAGCAATCCAGGCGGGGCAGGGTAAGTCTGACCAGAACGCGGCGTGGCCCGACGATAGCCAGGTGCCAAAGAATAGGGGCCGGCGTAAGCGAGGCAAGAAGAAGCCGTCGATGTCTGACCAGGCGGCCGTCGTTGCCCACGGCGCTGTCCAGTCGAGCACGAACGAGCCGCTGGATCGGTGCGTTGCCGCGCTCCTAGCGACCGTGCGCGAGGGCACGGGCCGTATTGGTCAGCCGTGCAAAGTCGAGGGCGACTGGATTCGTGTACCGCAATACCTGGTCGGGCACGCAGCTTCAGAGTTCGGCGATGCTCAGGTAATGACTACAGAGCTTCGTGGTGCTCTTCTGAAGCATCCTGATGTCGAGGTCCGAGACCCGAAAAGCTTGTCGGTCCGCGCAATACCGACAGATTGAGACCCATCGCCCTGTGGTAGTCATTTAGACCATCGCACTCTCGAAGTGATTCGCAAGCACTCAAGTTGCAGGATGCCGCGCTCGAGGAGAATAGATCAGATCGATGCGACAACAGGCCGGGCCCGGCCGTTAGCCGGGGTGGGACAAGCTGGCGGTGTCCCGGTCGTCATAGCCGAATAACCACCCGCAGTCAGAGAGGGGCCCGCTCTAATACGGCACCTGCGCCCGCGCGATCTGACCGTTTGCCTCATTATCGGCACGTAGTCTCACGCCCGGCGGCTTCGAGTGATAACCGAAGCCGCCCGGCAATTTGTCCCATACGGCTGCAGACTTTGATAACCAGGGGCGCCTTGCGGATTCCGCGACCTGTTCTACGTTTGCATCGTCCTCCCTTCGCAACTGGCGAAAAGTGACGAAATGCAGCCGTTTACGCCCCTATGCACTACCTCCACCGTTCTACAACCCCGACACGGCTGTACGTGCATGAATGGCTACCTGCTCAAGAGTATTTCCAAGCATCCGAAAGAGGGTGATACACAGTCTGAGCCGGGCTCTGTCGTGGCAAGTGGCTCTTGACCGCTTGTCGTTGCGATACCGCGCCTGGACCGCCGCTGGGCTACCGCGATACAGCGGCCCAGTGCCGGCCTATTTGCGAAGCCGACTGGCGCGCCAGTCAGGCGGTGGCGATGGATCCCTCGGATTCGGGTGCGATGGCACAGGAACCAACCCATGCAAAGACTGCTTGAACTGACCCGCAAGGAAATCGAACTCACAGCCTGGAGTCACGTCGAGAGCGCCCACGAGCCCATGGATGGCAAGGAGCCTGACGCGTTCGCCGATGACGGCGTGGATGTCGTCGCCGACGTGCGCGGCTACACACTTCTCAAGGGCACAACACCACTGGGCAACGAGCTGACCGTGCTCGTCAACTGGATCTGCTACGGCGAGAAGAGTCGTCATCTCCCCGGGGTTTATATCTACTACCCACCGGTGCCCGATCTGGCCAAGCGGCCGGGTCTGACGCTGATGGAGTATGCCGTAGTGCACGATGACGACGGTTGCGCACTGAGCACGTGCGAGCTGACCCGCGTGCTGGGGAGCAGCACCTGGTCATCGAAGTGGTTCACCCAAGCGATTGCCTGCCTGCCACGCAATCCGCACATCGTAACCAGCCAGCGCGCGCCCGCCCCTCGTTCTGGCGCAAATTCACTGAGCGAATACGAATCCTGAATCGAACTGACGCAGCCACTGCATGACGGCTCGCAGGCCGAGCCCGGTCTGGCTCACAATGTGCATCGATTTTTCTCGCACGCTGCCTACATGAACCACGACACACCCATGGCCGAGGTCATCGCCGGCATGGCCCGGGCCGAACACGCCGCCTGCTACGAATTCGTGCGTCGTCAGACGCGCGAGGATCAGCAGGCCCTCGAGACCGGCGCGATCCTGCTACGCGATATCGCCACCGATCTGCGCGCACGCGATGTCGTGGCTCTGATGGCGTGGAAATCCCCCGAGACCTACGACCCCGTGCCTGAAGCGCTGCTCAAGCAAGCCCTCAAGGGCGCGGCCGGCAACGACACCGCGCGCGTGCGCGGCGCGCTCGAGCCGATGGCCTTCGCCGATCTATGCGCCATGGCCACCGCGGCGGATTATCTACGCCAGGCGGCCCAGCACCTGCGTCTGTACGGCGGGCACGGCAACGCAGCGAAGCCCCAGCGCGAGCTGATCTGAGAAAATTTTTAAGCATTTTTGATCAAAAATGCGACCGCCTGAAACGCTTTGCGCCGATCGCCCGAGCGAGTTCCGCGCGGGAATTTCGACCACGGACCGACCCGATGAAACTCTCCGATCTGCGCACCGCGATCGCGTTCTATCGCGGCAAGATCCGCGCCCAGGTCAATCGCGGCCCGATCTATGACGACTACATCATCGTGATTCGCTTTGGCAGCAATGAATGGGCCGTAGTGGAGACCGGCGCCGGCGCCTACCGCACCTTCAAGACGATCGATGCCGCCGTCCGCGTCGTTCACCAGCTCGGCCTCTCCCATGCCGAGGTCGAGACACGCCCGCGATAGAGCGCCTGCCGTTCTGGCAGAACAGGGCGCAGGCAACGCGTCCACACACGACCGCCATCTCGTGATGTCGAGGCCCGGCGCGACCGGCACCTGGTTACATCTGAAGCCACCGCATCGGGTTTTTATCAGCGCGTGCACAAATGCGCGTTTACGGGGCTTGCACATTCCGGCGGCCGTGGAGAATGGAACCCATCAACGCAACAACAGGCCGGCCCCAGCCGCTAACCGGGGTGGGACAAGCTGGAGGGTGTCCCGGTCCACATAGCCGAATAACCGCCAGCAGTCAGAGAGTGGGTTCGCTCTAACACAGCACCTCCGCCTGCGTGATCTGACCGGATTGCCTCGTCATCGGCACGCCTCGCTGACGCTGGGCGGCTTCAACCCCGAAGCCGCCCGGCGGGCAGCCCCTAATTCGAAGGACATGGCAATGGACGACAAGACCGACAACGAATCCATCGAGACGCCGCTCGCCGAGATCCATGACGCACACGCCCAGGTCGTGCAGACCATGCCCGGCTTTCGAGAGCGCGAAGGCCAGTGCCAGATGATCGACGCGATTGCCTACACGCTCCTGGGCGGTACGGCATCGCCGCTGATCGCGATCGAGGGTCAGACCGGTACCGGCAAGACGCTGGGCTATCTGTTGCCGGCGATCCCGGCTGCCAAGGCCCGCAAGAAGTCCCTGATCGTGACCACGGCCACCACTGCGCTGCAAAGCCAGCTGATGCGCAATGAGCTGCCTGCGCTAGCCAAGTATTCCGGTCTGCAATTCACCGCGGTAATGGCGAAGGGCCGTTCGCGCTATGCCTGTCCGTTCCGGATTGAGACTGCACTCGCCCAGGGCGGTGGCCATGCCGATATGTTCGGCCCCGACGCCGATCTGCCGGATAACACGGGCGGCTTCACCCCGAATGAAGACCAAAGCGCGCTGCTCGCCGATCTCCAGCTTCAGCTCACCACAGGCGAATGGGATGGCTGCAAGGACGAACTCGATGAGGACATCGATTCGCGCCTGTGGTCGGCGATCTCGAGCACGCCGCACAGCTGCACCGGCCCGAATCAGTGCGCTCCGCGCGGCCTATGCCCGTTTCATCGCTCGCGTGCGGACATGCGCGAGGCCGACGTCATCGTGGCCAATCACGATCTCGTGCTCTCCGATGTCTTTCTTGGCGGCGGCATCGTACTGCCCGATCCAAAGGACACGTTCTATATCTTCGACGAGGGCCATCACCTGCCGGAGAAGGCCGTAGAGCACGGCTCGGCCCGTAGCTCGATCGGTGCCATGCGTGAGCATGTGCGATCGCTACAGCGGCTGCTGCCCAAGCTGCCGGCCCATATCGCACGCCCGGATATCCGCGAGCCGGCCAAGGACGCCGAATCGGCGCTCAAGGCCCTTGGTGTGGCCTACGGCGAGCTTACGTTCACCCAGGATCGTGACGAGCTGTTTCGTTATCGCGCGCCGCACGGCAAGTTGCCCGAGCCGGTCCGCGAGGCCGCCAACGCGCTGCACGCCGAGATGGCGGTGCTCTGGGAAGTGGCCAACGACATGGCCGAAGAACTCGACGACAAGGAAGGCAGCGCGGGCGCTCAGCAAATCGCGCGTGTGCTGGGCCCGGAGATGGGCAAGCTCTCCGGTCTGCTGGAGAACGATCTGCGTCTGCTGCGTCTGCTCAAGACAGAGCAACCCGATGATGCACCGCCGATCGCGCGCTGGGCCGAGCACGACAACAACGAACTCTGGCTGGAGGCCGCGCCGGTGACGGCCGCGCCCATGCTGCGCACGATGCTCTGGGACAAGTGCGCAGGGGCTGTGATCACCTCGGCGACGCTGACCTCGCTCAACCGCTGGTCGCGCGTTCGGGCCAAGGCCGGCTTGAGCGGCAGCGACGGTACCCAGTATCTGCGCCTGCTTTCGCCGTTCGACTATCCGCGGATCGCCGAACTGCGCGTGCCGTGGATGAAGCACGACGGGGGCCAGGCGAACGGACACACCGAGGAGATCAAGGCGATGATGCCGTCGCTACTGGCGCACTGTTCGAGCGGGACGCTGGTGCTGTTCGCTTCGTGGTATCAGCTCAACGCCGTCTACAAGAGCCTGCCAGCACCGCAGAAAAAGCAGGTGCTGTGTCAGGGCAAGCTCAGCCGCGACACGCTGGTCGCCCGTCATCGCAAGGCGGTCGCCGCCGGCAAAGCCAGTGTCATCTTCCGACTGGCGAGCATGGCCGAGGGCGTGGATCTGGCGGGCTCGGCCTGCGAGCACGTCATCATCGCCAAGCTGCCGTTCGCGCCGCCGACCTCGCCGATCGAGGCCACGCGCGCCGAGTGGCTGGAGAAGCACCGCAAGAACCCGTTTATGACCATGGCCGTGCCGGATGCCTCGCTCAAGCTGATTCAGGCCTGTGGCCGGTTGATTCGCTGCGAGACCGATCAGGGGCGCATCACCTTGCTCGATCGCCGGATCGTGACCAAACGCTACGGCAAGCAGCTGCTGGACTCGCTGCCGCCGTTTCACCAGAGCATCGAGCGCAAGCCGCCGCCTGCGCCTGAGAACACCCGTCAGGCGGCGTTCACCTGATACCTGAAAACCAGACCCAAGAAACCGCTATGACCGCTAAAACTCGACAACTGCCGCCGCACAGCGCGGGCCTGGCCTCGGTACTCTCCAGCCATACGACCGCACTTCAGCGCGCGGCCGTGCGCGCACCTGAATCCTTCCTTCTGCTGGCTGTTTTTGCTGTGGTGGTCGGGCCGGTCTATGCCATGACCCTGTGGTTCGTGCCCCAGGGCATCGGTGGGCTGCTGGCGATGTATCTGCTCGCAGCGATGAGCTATGTCGCGGTCGTGGTGGCCGGCATGCTGCTGATCCATACCGAAGGTCGGCGCCAGAACGAGAACGCACGCAGCCGCCTGCCTCAGCGCTGGACGTTCGTGCGCGCCGAGGTGGGCAAGAACGTCTTCTTCGGCGTCTTATTGCTGGCCGCGATCGACTTCGTTTTCAGTCTGGCGTTCGGTTTCGAGGGGCCGTCACTGCCGGGCAGTGTCTATACCGATGACCTTGTGATCCACGCCACGGCCGGCGCGGCGATGATGGCCTGGGCGGGACATATACGGGCCTGCGTGCATCTCCCCCAGATGATGATGCTCTGTCGTGATCAGCCGCTGGAAGCGCTGCGCAAGATGCTCGCTACCAGAGCGCGCGAACGCTACGACGCCGCGGTCACGTTTGGACTTTTGATCCCGATGACGATGGCGGTGATCACTAGCGAAGTGGCGCCGCTGCTCTCAGTGTTCGCCTGGCTACACACGGCCTGGTACCTACACGTCACGTTGTCAAAGGCGTGGCTTAGCAATGATGGCTAAGCCACGTGTGATACGAACGAATACGCAACGCAACACACCAAGGGCAGGGCGTGCGGCAAATTAGAGCCTAGGCCTGAGAGGCCTTGTTAGCGCAGGGCAAAGCACGCTAGGGATCGATCGGCGAAAGAGGAGGGAACCAAGTTAGCACCGCGAACCGTTTTGCAACCGGCTGTATGCCTTTCTATCAGCGGAACGGGTACGTGGATCTGAGTGTGTATCGCTATCCGCTCAACAAATCGTTTTTCCAAGGTATAAACAATTCAATCGGAATAGTTTTCGACAAACTCGTTCAGACGTCTGCCACCTTCCACTATATCGCGCTCCATTGCGGCACGCGCCTTGGCTCCGTCTCGATCGCGGAGACCCTCCAAGGCGGTGTCGTGAGGATGCGTCTCCCAAGGTAAATCACCTTCATCGTAGAGATGACTAAGGATCGGGCCACAGCGCATCCACAACGTCTCGAGGATCTGGTACGTAATAGGCTGGCGTGACGCGCGCACAAGGCCGAAGTGGAACTCCTCGTTCAGGATCAGGGCTTGGCCAAAGTCGTGCTCAGCGTGACAACGTTTGATTTCGTCCTGAATATCGCTCAACTCGTGAAGCTCTTGTTCAGTGATCAAGGCCGCCGCGCATTCTGCCGCGCCGCCCTCCAATGCAATGCGTAGCTTTTGGATCTCTTTGAGTTCATCTGGTGCGAGCATCGGTACAACAGCCGAGCCACGGCTATCCAGGCGAAGGGCATTCTCCGACACCATTCGAATTAGGGCCTCGCGTATTGGCGTAATGCTGATACCTAAATGGCGCGATAGAGGCCTGAGCCTGAGTATTTCTCCAGGAGCCAGCTCGCTGCGCATTAGGGCGCGTCGCATTTGCTGATAGGCAAGGTCGCTCAGGTTTTCCTTTGCGACCTTTGAAAAGGCTGGAACTCCACTCATTACCAAAAGCTCGATTGTGTCGTCCGCCCATTATGCGTGCTTGACATCGTCTTATCCTCTTGTCCAGTCTCTGTTATAACAAATAAAAAATAACATGATGAGCCCATCGAGCTGCTGTATCGCGCTTTGGTAGCGCCGCAACAGCTCGGTAGCGAGGAGATCAATGCAAGCGCTACGAAAGCTATCCACGGAGTTCGGCCTAGAAGTTGTCGATGTGCCGGAGCCCACCGCGCCGCGGCCTAGCGAGGTCCAACTACGGATCGCATCGACAGGTATCTGTGGGAGTGATCTGCACGTCTACGAATGGACGCCAGGGTACGAGTTCATGACCGACCGGTTGCCCGTAACAATCGGCCATGAATTCGCAGGTACCGTCATTCAGGTGGGGTCGGATGTCACAGAGTACGAGCCCGGCGACCGCGTCACCGCTTGGCCGACTACTGCCTGTGGTGACTGCTTTCACTGCAATCGCGGGAGGCCGCAGGATTGCCAGTCGCGGGAAGTGATTGGACTGCATGTCGATGGTGGATTCGCGGCTCGCGTCAACGTGCCTGCGAAGAACTGTTTTCGACTGCCCGACGACCTTGACCTGGATGTGGCAGCCCTATGTGAGCCGCTGTCCATCGCCGAGAATGCTCTAGACGTTGGCGAATGTGCCGAAGGTGACGCTCTCGTGGTGCTCGGACCCGGGCCGATTGGGTTAGCTCTGGCGTGGTTGGCGCAGCATCGGGGCTGTAGCCCGGTATTACTTGTCGGGATGAACGATGACTCGCGGCTACGGCTGGCGCGTGAGATGGGCATTGCGCACTGTGTTGACCTGCGCGACGAAGACTTGGATACGGCGGTGGACCGAGTGTTCGAGCGCAAAGTCGATCGTGTCATCGAAGCCACGGGCGCAACGCAGTCGGTCACTGACGGGCTGCGTAATCTGCGGTCTAGCGGAATTCTTGTTGTTGCCGGGATTCACAGCGCCGCTGTCGAGATCGATTTAACACCGTTCGTGCGTGACAAGAAGCAAATCCGCGCTGCGCACGATACGAACTTCGACGCTTGGCCGCGTGTGATCGACGTGCTGTCCAAGAACGCCGACATCTTTGCACGAATGATTACGCATTCCGTTGGCCTCTCAGAAGCAATCGATGGGTTCGAGCGGGCGCGTCGCAAAGACGCGATGAAAATTATCGTTCACCCAGAGGCAATTTGATGACGAAGCAAACTGAATCGATGCGGGTAGTGGTCGCGGCCTCTGCGGGAGGCCCTGATGTGCTCACGCACGAAGAACGACCGGTGCCGATTCCTAACGACCGAGAGCTGCTCGTCTCAGTCGCAGCCGCGGGCGTAAACCGGCCGGACGTCATGCAGCGGATCGGAGACTATCCGCCACCGCCGGGCGCCACCGATGTGCTGGGCCTTGAGATGGCTGGCGAAGTCATCGCCGTTGGTAGTGCGGTGTCGCGATATCGCGTTGGCGATCTGGTCATGGGGCTAGTCCCGAGCGGAGGGTATGCAACCCAAGCGATCGTCGACGAGCGCAATGCGCTGCCGGTGCCACGCGGGTTCACGCTCACTGAGGCGGCAGCAATACCGGAGACTTTTTTCACCGTTTGGACGAACGTTTTCGACCGCGCGCAGCTGCGAGAGGGCGAGCGTTTGCTGGTTCATGGTGGGACATCGGGAATTGGTACGACGGCTATTCAGCTTGCTAAGGCGATGGGCGCTGAAGTGATAGCGACCGCGGGTAGTGACGAAAAATGCCGATTCTGCGAAAGCCTTGGCGCCGCCTTTGCGATCAACTATCGGGACACCGATTTCGTCGATGAGGTGAAGTCTTATACCGGCGGAGCCGGTGTTGACGTCGTACTCGACATGGTTGCCGGTGACTACGTCAATAGAAATCTGGATGTCCTGGCCATCGAAGGACGTCTGGTTCAGATAGCGCTCATGCAGGGCTACGACGTGCGGATCGACCTTCGGCGATTGATGCCCAAGCGCGCCACGCTGACGGGGTCTACGCTTCGACCACGCCCGATCGAAGACAAGGCTGCAATCGCGGCCGCACTCGAACAAAAAGTAGCACCGCTCTGGCAGGCAGGTAAGTGCCGTCCTGTCATTGATTCCACGTTTGCCTTTGAGGATGTTGTCGCCGCGCACGAGCGCATGGATGCGCCTCACATCGGCAAAGTCGTGCTCTTGATGAAAAACCAATAGGCCAGTCATACCAGCGCCCGTTAGGGGTGGCCAATAAAATCTGGAGGAGAAAAGCATGGATGGATCAGCGTCCGAACAGAAGAGTGGTGCGCAACGCCTGGCTGCAGCGCTAAGCCGACATGGCGTGACCGAAATCTTCGGTCAAAGCATCCCCTCGAAACTTTTTTTAGCGGCGCCCGATTACGGCATGCGACAGATTGGCTACCGCACCGAGAATGCCGGCGCGGCCATGGCCGACGCCTATGCGCGTGCTTCCAATCGTGTGGGCGTGGTTGCTGCCCAGAATGGGCCGGCGGCCACGCTCCTGGTGGCTGGATTGGCTGAAGCGCTGACGGCTTCGACGCCGCTGGTGGCTATTGTTCAGGACGTCGCACGGCCTAACACCGACCGTAACGCTTTTCAGGAGCTCGATCACTTGGAGCTCTTCAAGGGGGTGAGCAAATGGACGCGGCGAATCAATCGCGCTGAGCGTATTGAGGATTATGTGGACATGGCGTTCACTGCTGCGGCCTCAGGGCGCGGTGGCCCGGCGGTGCTGTTGGTACCGGTGGATGTCCTTGACGAGATAAGCGAGCCCGCTCGCGTAGCGCGCTCAGCCGAACTTGGTCGTTTCCCGCTCGATCGCACGGTCGCGGCACCGGCACAGGTTGAGGTCGCCGCCCGCGCGTTGGCGAGTGCGGAGCGTCCAGTGATCATTGCCGGTGGCGGCATCCATGCTTCCCAGGCAATCGACGAACTGTCAGCGATTCAGGAGCACGGCTTCCCCGTGGCCACCACAGCAATGGGCAAGGGCGCAATCGACGAGCAACATCCCTTGTCGATTGGGGTTGTGGGCTATTTCATGGCCCGGCGCGGTCGTACCGCGGCACTTCGCGCTCTGGTCAGCGAAGCTGATGTAGTTCTGCTTATCGGCAACCGAACGAACCAGAATGGCACTGATAGCTGGTCGTTGTATCCCGCGAACGCAAAATATATTCACTTGGACATAGACGGTCAGGAAGTCGGCCGTAACTACGAAAGTATTCGCCTCGTAGGCGACGCCAAACTGACACTCGCAGCTCTTGATGATGCGCTCGACAGGCAGGATCTGGGTGAGCGCGAACGCGCTCGCGCGTCGCTTGAAAGCACCATAGCCGACGCCCGTAAGGCCTGGCACGAAGACCTCGAGGCGCTGGTGGACTATGACGCCCGCCCAATTCGTCCTGAGCGACTGATGCGTGATGCCGACGCGCTGCTTACATCGGACATGCTTGTCGTTGCCGATGCGAGCTACGCGTCGATTTGGGTCTCCAATTTTCTGACTTGCAAGAAACGCGGCAGCCGCTTCATAACGCCGCGCGGCCTCGCAGGACTCGGCTGGGGGCTGCCCTTCGCGCTCGGCGTGAAGGCCGCTCGACCGGAGTGTCCGGTGTTCTGTCTGACCGGCGACGGCGGCTTTGGGCACGTGTGGGCCGAGTTAGAGACCGCGCGCCGTATGCAGCTTCCGGTAGTCATAACAGTACTCAACAACCAGATTCTGGGCTATCAAAAACATTCTGAGCAGGTGCTGCACGGACGTTATACCGATGTGTGCGAGTTCACGGCCGTGGACCACGCCGCAATTGCGCGTGCATGCGGCTGTAATGGCGTGCGTATCGAGGACCCAGCAGATTACGGGCCTGCACTTGAGCAGGCCTTGGCAACAGATAGCGTGACGGTGCTGGACGTTGTGACGGACGAACGTGCCTACCCGCCGATTACTGGCTTTGCGGGCAGCGACAACCTAGACGAAAAGTTCTAAAAGATTCCAAAAAAATAAAGGGGCACCGCCCCTGCGATCGAGGAGATAACAATGTCACATGTAACGATATTTAAACGCCTGCCCGGAGCGCTTGCCGGGCTGCTGGTGCTAGGCGTGCTCGGAGTGGGTTCGGCCCACGCGGAAGTTAAATTCGGCGCGTTGTATCCATTCAGCGGTCAACTTGCGCTGCTCGGCGAGGAAAGCGCCCGCGGTCTCGAATTGGCCGTGGATGAGGTGAATGAAGCCGGCGGTGTGCAAGGCGAAAAAGTCGTGCTCGTGCGCGGCGACGCGGTCGATAACAACCAGGCGATTGGTGAGGCCCGCCGTCTGATATCACGAGAGCGCGTGAAAGCGATCTTCGGCACGTATTCGTCTTCTCGCGTCATCGCCGCTAGCCAAGTGGCCGAGCTTAGCCGTATGCCCTATTTTGAACTGGGCGCGGTGTCCCAGCAGGTTACAGATCGTGGGCTGGAATACCTGTACCGCACGAATCCGACTGCCAAGGACATGGCACGCACGATCATCGACATGATCGAACAAGCGGTATCACCGAAGCTGGGTGTAGAGCCAGATGACCTGCGTATTGGGCTGATTCACGAGGACTCGAGCTACGGCACCTCCGTGGCCCAGTTCGAGCGCCAGTTCGCCGAGGAAAGCGGCCTAGACATTGTCTCCGAGCAGTCCTATCCGGCTTCCACGGTCGACATGTCATCGATTGTTCTCGCACTGAAGCAGGAAGACGTCGACATTGTGCTGCAGACGTCCTATCAGAACGATACGGTCCTGTTCCTTCGCCAGGCGAGTGAGGCGAACTACAAGCCCAAGGCCATCATCGGTGGTGGTGGCGGATACTCGATGCAGCCGACTGCCGAAGCGGTAGGCCACGACGCAATTGATGGCGTGCTGGACGTGGATTTCACCCAGTACAACGTTGATCCGGAGTTTGCGCCAGGCGTCAAACAGTTCGTTGCTGACTACAAGGCGAAGTACGGCGAGTCACCGCGCTCGGGCCATTCGCTGAACAACTACGCTGGTGCGATGGCTATCCTCAACGCCATCGATAACGCCGACGGATTTGAAGCCGACACCATTCTTTCGGCCGTGGAAGCCATCGATATACCGATGGGTGAAACCGCTGCCGGATACGGGGTGAAGTTCGGGGAGAACAATCAGAACACCCGCGCCCAAATGATGGGCATGCAGTGGCAGGACGGGGAACTCGTAACCGTGTTTCCCAAAGAGGCCGCAACTGCCGAGCTGCAAGTCAATCAATGAGATGTATCGCCGAGGGCATGATCGCATGCTCTCGGCGCATCCAGGGGTGAGCGATGGATATCGTGCTACAGATTCTGGTCAACGGGCTGATGCTCGGAGGCCTATACGCAATCGTGAGCGTCGGATTGACGTTGATATTCGGCGTCACGCGCGTGATCAACTTTGCCCACGGCGAATTTCTGATGGTGGGTATGTATCTCGTGTATTTGCTGACGACTCGACTCGAGGTGCATCCGTACCTAACGGTGGTAGGGGTGCTGCCGTGCCTGTTCTTGCTGGGGGCTTTGACTCAAAAGCTCATAATTGAGCGGCTGCAAAATTCCGACGAGCATGTGCAGATCTTTGCCACGGTCGGCCTATCGATTGCACTGATTAACCTAGCGCTGCTGGTCTTTGGTGCGGACATCGCATCTACGCCGTCGTCCGGTCTACGCACTCGAATTAGCCTTGCCTCCAGTGGCGTATTGCTCGGTCAACTTGTGATCTTCGTGACCGCTATCGGCCTAGTAGCCGGTCTTCAACTCGTTTTGTCGCGCACCCGTCTCGGGCGTGCGATCCGCGCAACTGCTCAAAATCGGGCTGCAGCACGGCTGATGGGGATCAACGTGTCGCGGATCTACGCGTTTACATTCGGCCTTGGTGCGGCATGTGTTGGCCTTGCCGCTGTGATGGTCGCACCTCTCTATCCAACGTCGCCGAACATTGGCACTTACTTCGTGCTGATCGCCTTTGTTGTAGTCGTGATGGGTGGTCTCGGCAGTATCACCGGTGCGTTTGTGGCCGCACTTATTGTCGGGCTAGTGGATGCATTCGCCAGCTACTACTGGGGATCGGATCTCAAGGAAGTAGCGGTATTTGGGATCTTCCTCCTGGTTTTGATTCTGCGCCCGTCCGGGCTATTCGGTACCGCTCGGAATCTTTCGCACGTCTCTCCATGAGGCTGACAAAATGAAGAATTACATTAGTCTGTCGCCAGCAATGCACCGGCGAGCCGGCCCTGTGCTGCTTATGTTTGTGTTGCTGGCGTTACTGGTGATCCCGATGGCGATAGGCGATGCCTTTGTCTATCACATCTTCATCACGATCTGCATGTTTGCGGGCCTCGCTACCGCATGGAACATAGTCGGGGGCTATGCCGGACAGCTGTCTTTGGGCCACGCCGTGTTTTATGGCATCGGGGCGTATGTAGGCATGCTGCTGGTTAGCGCCGGTATCACGCCGTGGATCGGTATGTTTGCGGGGGCGGGCATCGCCGCGCTGGTGGCTGTGGCTATTAGCTATCCTTGTTTTCGCCTCCACGGGCCATTTTTCGCGCTGGCCTCAATCGCATTCCTCGAGGTCTTCCGTGTACTAGCACTGCATTTCGGCGATATCACGGGCGGCGCCACCGGAATGATGGTGCCGCTCGAAACGGGTTGGCAGTGGATGATATTTCGGGATCGTCTGCCCTCGCTGGTCATCGCGTTCGGGCTGATGCTGACCACGCTTGCCGTCGCCTGGGGCCTACGGCGGCATCGCTTCGGATTTTATCTGGTCGCTACGCGCGAACGTGAATCGGCGGCGCGATCGGCGGGAATAGGTACAGTGCGGATGCGACTGCTAGCTGTGGCAGTTTCAGCCGCGCTCACCGCAATGATCGGCACATTCCACGCGATGTACCTAACCTTCATCGAGCCGAGTTCGGTTTTTTCGCTCACGTTCTCGATTCAGATTGCGATGTTCGCGCTTATTGGCGGCATCGGCACCATCTTCGGGCCGCTTGTCGGCACTATTCTGCTGGTGCCTCTTACTGAACTGGCTCGCGGCTGGCTCGGAGCCGAAGCACTAGGCCTCCATGGGTTTGTTTACGGCACGGTGCTTGTACTCGCCGTTTTGTTCATGCCCGACGGCATCATGAGTGCGCTTGGGAAGCTCGTACGCAAGCGCGCTACGGCGCCTGGCGCAAGTGAAGGCGCGCCCAGAACCGCTGAATCTGTCGAGCGCCCTGCGATAGGTGGGGCGGTTCTTAAGGCAGAGAATCTCGACAAGCATTTCGGTGGCCTGCATGTAACCAATAACGTGTCCTTCACCTTGCGGGAAGGCGAAGTGTTGGGCGTGATCGGACCCAACGGCGCTGGCAAGACCACGGTGTTCAATATGCTTTCCGGCTTTCTCAAGCCGGATTCCGGGCGGGTCTTGCTTCGCGACGCCGACGGCGAGTTCCGGAGTCCGACAAGTCCGGGCGACTTTGCGCGGCTTCAGCTCGGGCGAACCTTTCAGATCGTACAGCCATTCGCAGCTATGACAGTCGAAGAAAACATCATGGTGGGCGCGTTCCACCGGCATCCGCGTGTCGCAGATGCCCGCCGCGCGGCCCGTGAGATGGCTGAACGCATGGGCCTTTCGCGCCATCTTGACGACGAAGCACGAGGATTGCCCGTTGGCGCTCTAAAACGCTTGGAAATTGCACGGGTAATGGCGATGGAACCACGCGTGCTACTGCTCGACGAAGCTATGGCTGGCATCAACCGGGCAGATTTGCGTCAAGCGATTGAGCTCATCCGTGAGATTCGCGATACCGGTGTGAGCATTATCGCTATTGAGCATGTCATGCAAGCGATTATGTCGTTGTCGGACCGGGTCATCGTAATCAATTCAGGCGAGGTCATCGCAGAGGGCGAACCGGATGCGGTCGTCCGCGATGAAGCTGTAATCGAGGCCTATCTAGGCAAGGAGTCAGTCGATGCTGAAGCTGCATAACGTCAGGGCTGGATATGGCGATGTCAATGTACTCGACGACGTATCTCTCGAAGTCGACGAAGGTGAGATCGTCACCATTGTGGGCGGTAATGGCGCGGGCAAAACGACAACTTTGCGGACCATTTCCGGGCTCATTGAACCTACGGCGGGCGAGATCAGCTTCGAGGGCCAACCGATCGGCGGCCTGGCGTCGCATCAAATCGTAGACCTCGGCATCACGCTCATACCGGAGGCAAGGCAGCTTTTTCCAGAGATGACGGTCCGGGAAAACCTTCTGATGGGCGCTTATCGCAAGGGGGCTCAGGCAGGTCAAAGTGCGCGCCTCGACGATGTTGTCGGCATGTTTCCCAGGATCGGAGAGCGATTGGCACAGCGTGCGGAGTCGCTGTCGGGCGGTGAGCAACAGATGGTCGCGATCGCGCGCGGGATGATGGCCCGACCGCGACTGCTCATGTTCGATGAACCTTCCTTGGGACTTGCGCCGATCATCGTGTCGCAGGTGTTCGAGGTGATCGAACAAATTAGTCGAGCCGGCGTGACCGTGCTCATTGTGGAGCAGAACGTCTACCAAACCTTGAAGACTGCTAACCGTGGCTATGTGCTGGATAACGGGCGCGTCACGATGGCAGACGCTGCCGAAAGGCTGCTCGAGAATGATCACGTAAGACAAGCCTATCTCGGCATCTAGGGTGCTCTTATGTCTGAAGATAAAAAGCTAACGAGGTCCAATCAGGGATCACATCTCGGCCGGCGTGTGTTGGTAACCGGAGGCGGCGCAGGGATAGGTAGGGCGATCGCGCTGGGCTTCGCACACCAAGGTGCTGAGGTCGTGATAGCCGATTGGTCGGCCACCCAAGCAAAAGAAGTTGTCGAAGAGATTCGATCTACTGGAGGCCCGTTGGCTGACGCGATATCTGTAGATGTGGCCGACTATGAAGCACTCGCGGCAGCCTTGGCCGAACTCCCGCCGGCTCGAAACGAATTCGACGTTCTAATCAACAACGCTGGCATATCGCCTAAGCACGAGGGGCAAGCTCACCGGATCTGGGAAATGGATCCGACCGAATGGAATCGGGTTGTTGGCGTCAATCTCACCGGTACGTTCAACGCCATTCGCCTCTTGGCCCCAGGAATGCGTCAGCGACAGAAGGGCGCGATCGTGAACATGTCCTCGGTGGCCGGTCGTACCTATTCGCCCATCGTGGCGAGCCATTACGCGGCGACCAAGTCGGCGATTATTGGTTTTACCAAGCATTTGGCAGCTGAACTCGGTCCTTACAATGTTCGAGTAAACGCGATGGCGCCCGGACGTATCGAAACACCTATGGTTCGAGGCGTGGACCCGGCGATCAACGACGAACAGGTTCGGCTGACCCCAATGGGGCGACTTGGCCAGCCCGAAGAAGTCGCCGATCTTGCCCTGTACCTCACGTCTGATCAGTCCAGCTTCGTTACGGGTCAAACAATCGACGTGGCTGGCGGCTTGTACATGACGTGACCAACCGGTCCGGATTTGGCAAAGGAGCAGAAAAATGAAAGATGATCGTGATCGGAGCGCAGTGGCGTACCAGCTGCCACAGCCGTTCGGCATGAGGCCCGACGTGTTTCTTGGTGGCGGTCTTGTACTGCCCGAGACATTATCTAAGGACGACCCGGAGTGGATCGTTCAAGACGAGAATGTTTGGTTCAAGCCATTGATCCTGTCGGTGAGCCAGGGCTTTTACGTCAATATCCTTTGGGTAGCCAAGGCCGGCGTGCTTTCGAGACACCGGCATACAGGGCCGGTCCACGCATTCACGCTCCGTGGGGCCTGGCACTACCTGGAGCACGACTGGGTCGCGCGTGCTAACGATTACGCGTTCGAGCCGCCCGGGGAAACACACACGCTCGTAGTACCCCAAGAGTCCGCGGAGATGGTGACGCTATTTCACGTTACTGGCGGCTACACCTATGTCGATCCCTATGGCAAGGCGTTAGGGTACGAGGACGTATTCACCAAACTCGCTAATGTTCGCTCGCACTATGAAAATCTCGGTATGGATCCTGCAGAGGCCGATAAGTTCGTCCGATAGCCCCCTGTCTGGTAGAGATATTCATGCGGTTTAATTTTACTGAGATCGTATTCCAACCTTGCTAATTTGTATTGCAAGCCAATTGGATCAAGAACTCAAAGGCCGAGGATCCCATGTTGGATGAAGTGCCCAACCACCTTTTGACCCTGCGTCATGCATTGCACGAGAACCCGGAACTCGGGTTCGAGGAAAAGGCGACCGCTGGCCGCGTATGCCAATACCTGGACGAGCTCGGCGTCGCTTACGAAAGCGGCATCGGTGTGACGGGTATCGTGGCATGGGTATGTGGGGATAACACCGGTAGCAGCCAATGTGTTGGGTTGCGCGCAGACATGGATGCGCTGCCCATTCACGAGAGTAGCGGCGTTCCCCATGCTTCGAGAGTCGCCGGTCGCATGCACGCCTGTGGCCACGATGGCCATACGACTATGCTATTGGGCGCTGTAGAGCACTTCGCTGCGAACCGGGATTTCGTGGGTACGGTGTACTTTATCTTCCAGCCGGCAGAAGAGGGCGTTGGCGGGGCGAGCGCGATGATCGCGGACGGGCTGTTCGAACGATTTCCCATGGACGCCGTCTATGCGCTGCATAATTGGCCTGGGTTACCGTTAGGGCAGTTCGGCTTGATCGAGGGTCCCATCATGGCTGCCGGCGATCGCGTGGATATCGTGATTCATGGCCGCGGTGGCCACGGCGGGTTGAATCCGCACGGCTGCATCGACCCGGTACGTATCGCCGGTGAGTTGATCACGCAGGCACACTCGATCGTTGGTCGGGATATCGATCCGTTGGCACCCGCGGTTATCAGTCTGTGTTCGGTTCAGGCAGGGGATCTTGCCGGTTTTGCTGTGATTCCGGATACGGCCCGTTTGTCGGGCACGCTGAGGGCACTCGATACGGAGACACTCGAGGCGCTACGCGAGCGTCTTCGCACCCTTTGTGCCGGTCTGGAAGCGACCTATGGGGCGACCATCGAAGTCTCGATTGAGGACAAGTTCAGCGTCACATATAACCATCCGGGACCTACGGCGACAGCACGGGCTGCCATCGTGGCTCGCTTTGGCGAGGCCGCGCTGGCGCCGAACTACCCGCCGTGTATGGGCGGTGAGGATTTTTCCTACATGCTGGATGTGTGCCCGGGCGCCTATATCCATGTCGGCTCCGGCGACGCTGACCATACTCACGGCCTTCACCATCCGGCGTACGACTTCAACGACCGCATCATGGCGCCAGGTATAGACCTGTTCGTTCAACTCGCGCATGAGGCGCTCACCGAATCTGGCTGAGTGCCCTAGACGTTGAGGCAGGGCAGAGTACCGCCAAGACAGGGGGAAGAAGAATGGAAAACACCACCAGACGACGAAAGGCTACCCGCGGTTATATCGTGTTTCTGATCGTGGCTTTGCTTCTGATGACCGTGCCGGTGTTCACCTTCGCCGACCGCGTCGAGCCGATCACGCTCGGGTTGCCTTTCAATCTGTTCTGGATCGTGCTCGTAGAACTGGCCGCGTTCCTGGCGATCCTCGGCTTCTATCTGTTTGAACACGGCGGCGGAGAACAGCAATGAGCAACTGGGTCTTCGCGCTCGGCGCCATGCTGGTCTATCTGGCGTTCGCATTCGCGCTCGGGTTACTCGCCGGTCGTAAGCGTTCGTTCTGGTCGGTGTCCGAATATGCGGTCGCCGATCGTGGGCTCGGCTTCATCGTGGTCTGGTTCATGATGGGCGGCACTGTCTTCAGCGCGTTTGCCTTTCTCGGTGGGCCTGGCATGGCGTTTTCGCAGGGCGCCGCGGCGTATTTTGTGCCGGCATATCTCGCCCTCGGCATTCTGCCCTGGTACGTGCTGGGCCCCAAGGTAGGGCGGATCGGCGCGCGCAAGAACTTCGTGACGCTCGGCGAATTCGTTGGTGATCGCTACCGATCGCGTGCGCTTACGGTTCTGATCGGCGTCATATCGGTGTTGGCCTTCATTCAGTACCTCACGCTGCAGATCAAGGGCATGGCCTTCATCTTCAATATTCTGACCGAGGGTGCGATCCCCTACTGGTTCGGCGCGCTGCTGGCCTACGGGATCGTGGTGGTCTACGTGGCCAGTTCCGGGGTGCGCGGGGCGGCCTGGAGCGATGTACTTCAGGGCGCACTGATGCTGATCGTCGCCTGGGCGGTCGGCTTCTATCTGGTGAATACGCTCCACGACGGTCCGACCGACATGTTCACGGCGATCGCCGCCGAGCGGCCGGATTTCCTGACTATCGGACGGGACGGCTCACCGATGTCCTCGATGGCTTTCCTGACTGTCATCGTCGTTTCGGCGCTGGGTTTTCTGATGTGGCCCCATCTATTCACGAAGTCCTATACCACGACCGAAAAGCGCATCAAACTGACGACGCTCGCCTTTCCCCTGTTCGGGATTTTTCTCGTGCCAGTGCTGTTCGTGGGGTTCGCCGGAATCGGTGTGGTCGAACCTGATGCACTCGGCAGTTCGGACGAACTGCTGCCTTATTTGATCACCAATGAACTCGGTGCGAGCGGTTGGCTCTATGGGCTAATTGGCGCGGGTTCGCTCGCGGCGGCGATGTCCTCGTCGGATGCCATCACCCATGGTGGCTCGGTGTCCTTCGGGCGCGATATCTGCCGAGCCTTAGTGCCCGGTCTGTCTGAGCGTGCCCAGATCTGGATCATGCGCTTGGCTGTGGTTGGGATCGGCGCGGCTGCTTACTGGCTATCGATTTTCGGTGCAGCCGGGATTATCGCGTTGCTGGTCGGCGCATACGGCTCGATCGCCCAGTTCGTGCCGGCTGTCTACGGGGCGTTGATCTGGAAACGCGGAACCGCTGCCGGGGCAATCAGCGGGCTCATCGTCGGAATCGGCGTGAATTATTACTACCAGATTGTGGCCGACCAAACGCTGTGGGACATGAACGCCGGCTTCCTCGGGCTACTGTGCAACTTGGTTATCTTCGTCGCTGTTAGCTTGATTACCTCCCCGGTAGACGAATCGCTTGCGGACGAATATAGAAATGCTTGAACTGCAATGCTTCCGGGCCACCGTGCTCGCCTGATGGTAGGCAGTTCGACATCCATCTCAAATCCGGCCAATCCGACGAAGTTGTAGGCGGCGAGAGTTGCACGGATGACCAAAGAGCGACGATCTCCGGAGCGTTCGAATAGCGAGCAGCCCCGGGATTGATCGAACAAGCACATGTCGGTTGACGTGCTAGAGGAGACTATACCTATCAGCAGTTAACCCGGGTAAACAGAGAGTCGACCCTTTAGGCACGCCGGCTTAATGTGCGGCCATAGGTTCTAGCAACGAGCAATTATTTAGCGGCGGAATCTTGGCCAATTTGGGCCGTATAGAACAGCATTGACCACGAAACCGCCGCGACTTTTCAGTTGGCTTGGCGATGCGCCTGATCTCAGTTGCGATACCAGATAGCGAGGCTAATCGCGCTGGCGAGCAATGCGCCTATGGTTCCATACAGCCAGATCGTCATCATTTCATTGACCCACATGATTAGCCCTCTTGTTTGGTGAGATGGTGTCGCGTCGCGTAGCCAACCGCCAGCATGACTGCTAGGCCGATAACGACCCCAACAGATCCTGCAGCCATAGTGCTTTTAATCGCACCTGAGACCAAGATCGCTAGATAAGACACTAGCCCGGCAACTAGAGAACAGGAGGCTGCCATTCGCGTAGCCATGGCGGGGAAGAACAAGCTAGCGAGCAAAGGGCCAAGGGTGCCCGACGCAACGCCGGAGATACCAATCCAGATGAACATGCCGATTGACTCCGGCGGGTTGAAAACGATCAGTGATGCGATTACACCAACCACGATCACTGATATCCGAGATAGCCATAGCGCTGTTTGTTCGGCTTCTGCCTGAGACTTCTTAATATAGCCGCGGCGGACCAAGAACTTGAGGTAGATGTCGTTCGCGACAATGGTGGACATCACCACAAAAATGCCGTCCGTAGTCGACATCGCAGCGGCGATGATCACAAGTCCAAGAAACGCAGATACGATGGGCGGGAAGGCGACTGTCACATAGCTCAACAAGCTCTTATCAAGATTTTCGACATCGACCGTCACGGCTGCGTACAGGCCGCCGAAAATTACGAGCAGGAAGCACAGAGCGGCGACGATGTAGACAAGGATCATGCGACGCATGTCCTTCGGGTCTTTCAGTGCCAACACCTTATTGAAAAGCTGAGGCTGTGCCGCGAAAGCGAACTGAATGATGAAAGCCCCAATGATGGCCGGTATCGAATAGAAGACAATCGAATCCGGGTTGGTTACGGCCACCAGGTTCGGGTCGCGTTCGCCCAACGTTTCCGATATCTGGGTCATTGCGGAGGTAAGTCCGCCATCGAACATCCAGAACACCGAAAAGAACACCAGCAAACCCATAATGACCATGAGGAGCGCTTGTGCAGCATCGGTATAGATATCTGCATAGGAGCCACCGCCGAATACGTATGCGACGACAATAACGGCGATAAACACGACGCCCACGTCGTAGGGCAAGCCAAGCAGCGTGTTGAAAATCCAGGCACCGGCGGCGAACTGTGCGGCGATATAAAAGATGTTGAACAGGCAGATCAAAGCTGCGCCTACACGGACGAAATCGCTGTCGTAACGATCGCCGAGCCAGTCAGGTAGCGAAAGCGATTTTTGGGTTATGTTCATCGCACGGGCGCGCTTTGCGATAACAATGAGGCCTAGCGGTGACGCCGCTATCAGCGTCAGAAAGATCCAGAGCGAGGAAAAACCCCACTCATATGCCCAGCCGGTATAGCCGATAAATGTCGAGGCACTGAAGAAAGTGGCTGCATAGGCCAAGCCAAGAACCACCGGCCCGAGTGATGCGCCTGCGATAGAAAAGTCGGCAATGGTGGAGGTCTTTTTCGAGCCGATGTAGCCGAGTATGGCAACCAGCGCCAGAAAAATTACTAGGCCCACCCATGTCATGATCCGAGCGTCGGTCATTATTTAATCCCCCTAAGTATCAATCGTTAGAGCAGCCGGTCGGTCAGAAACCGATAGCTGGTGCGTGCGGTGATCAGGTCTTCCGCATCAAGCACTGCACGTATTGTCTCGGCGTCGCTATCACCGGCTGTGGCCTTAACCACCCCTGTCGGGGCCACGACTTGGCTTAGACCGAGTCGTTCCCACGTGCCTGCTTGGCTGCCCATATCGAGATGGCCGCATGCGTTGCATGCGACGACGAATGCCTGGTTCTGGATAGCGGTAACCAGCGGTAGCGCTGACCAGTAATCGCGCTTGACATGTTCGATACCGACACCACCTTTGGCGCCGCCTTTCCAGGTCGAAGAGCAGAACACGATGATGTCTGCATCCTGGTCGGAAAGAGCCCGGAAATACTCCGGGAACATGACGTCATAGCAGATTGCGATGCCGATCCGTCCGAGCGGGGTCTCGATGACGCTGATCGAGTCAGAAGGCGTGTAATAAAGTTTCTCGAGACCCGGCAAGTGAACCTTGCGAGTCACACCCAAAATGCCATCGGGGCCGATCAGTGCAGCGCTGTTGTAAATAACGCCGGTAATTTCTGCCCGCTCCGCAAAACCGACGATTGCGTACAACTGCGCGGCTTTTGTAGCCGAGATAACTCGAGCGAGCTCGGGCCCGTCCAATTTTACTGTGGCGTAGCGCCAGTAGCGCTCATAGCCCCCTGGCTCATGGCGGAAGAAGCTCGTGATACCCATTTCAGGGAACACGACGAGCTCATTTCCATTCTCACCTTCATCGGTGATGGTTTGTTCGATGTATTGAAGGTTCGCTTCAATCTGATCCATATCGCCCGGCTGATGCTGGACGACGGCAACGGAGATATTCGATTGCATGAAAATGTATTCATTTCAGCGGTAGACCGTGTGACAAAACTATCGGCTGACGGGAGAGCCCGATAGGCAAAAATTCTTACCCCAGATGTCATAATTTTTACCAAGGCAATGTCGGGAGTCGCGCAATGTCAGACGAGGCACAGGTATTAGCAACCAATTGGGATGATCTGAAATACTTTCTTGCGGTCGCACGCCATCGGCGGCTCACGCTCGCGGCGCGAGTGCTTGAGACATCGCATGTCACGGTAGGTAACCGTGTACGTTCGTTAGAGGCTGCGTTAGGTACGCAGCTTTTTGTCCATACCGGCGAAGGTTTTGAAATGACCTACGCTGGTGACCGCTTATTCCGGTATGCGGAAAGTCTTGAGAGAAATTTACGGCTTGGATTGGAGGCTATCGGTACGCCCGGCGCTAAGATGTCTCGCGTTCGCATCGGAGTCACGGAAGGCCTAGGCGATAACTACTTGGCACGTCGTATCGCAGGTTGGATCCCGGATAAGCAGGTCGAGATCGATTTCATCTCACTGCCCAAGTCAACAACTGTGACGAGCCGCGAAGCGGATATCAGCATCACACTGGAACAACCCACTGGTGAGTTTGTAATACGGAGACTGTTGACCGATTACAGCTTGGGCATATACGCGAGCAGAGATTACCTTGACCTTCATGCACCCATTTGCCAAAGGCAACAGCTCGTTAACCATGCGTGGATTGGTTATATCGAGAACATGATGTTCACTGGCGAGCTCAAGTACCATTACGAGATATCGTCGGCGCTCAACTTCGTGTTCCAGAGCACCACCATCGCAGCTCAGCGTGAAGCAGCAGTTGCTGGCGTTGGTCTCTCGATTCTCCCCAACTACATGGCCGCCGAAGATCCCAGGCTGGTGCGCGTGTTGGAGGACATCCAGTTCGAGCGCCATTATTGGATTTCGACGAACCGCGACCTCCATCGTTTTTCAGCTGTCAACGACGTTTGGCATTTCATAATCGATCAATGCCGGGCAGACCAGCATTTGCTCCACAAGACTGATGTTAAGACGGGACGTTTTTAAGCTTGTGAGCGACCGGATCGCTCTGCCGCTTAATAAGCGGTAGGCGAACCAGCAGGGCGATTAACGCTTCTAAAACCGCCTCTCGGTGCCACGTTAAAACAGAAACTTAGGCCACATGTCGAATTAGAATATTTCGCCTTAAGGTAATGTTTTTGCACACTTGAAATGGTGTCTTTTAATCAATTGGTCGCAGGTTCGAATCCTGCACGGCCCACCATTACTCTCCCGCGCGAGTGACCGCGTCCCCTGTACTGGACTGCGAACCGCGTACCGATTCAGCCTCTCAGTATTACCGTGGCGAGCCTTGGCTTGCGTACTGCGGCGTTAAAAATTCTGGCGCGACGGTCGCCGTGGCTGCTGCGCGCGAAATCGCTCGAGCAAACTACTGGAACAGCGTGCGGCGCGGGCAGCCCGCGTGATTATGTCTCGTGCGAACGGCTCGGGTCGTAGAGAGGTAACGCCGGGCGCGCGTAGATTGTTTCCCCGGACGCTCCGGGCGACTCCACGACTGCAAGACTCCAAGTCGAAAGGGCACGGCTGGGCCAGCATCTTTGCCTATCTCCGAAAAGACACGGAGAGATTACCCGAGGGGGCGTAGCTATTCTGCTCGACTTTTATCGTGAGAATGCGCTTAGATGCCGCCGATAGACGTTATTGTGGATTACCTTGTCGAGCACCGACTCAAGGTTGCGACCGCTGAATGCGGTACCGGCGGATTGATCGTCTCCGAGATCTTGAGAACCACCGGCGGGCGCGGCGTCCTCGAACACGGCATCTTCGCGCAATCCGGCGAAGCACAGGCCCGCTACCTCGGCGTTCACGATCAACTGCGACACGAACACGGGTCGAACAGCGACGTCGCGGCAGCTGCCATGGTACAGCGACTCATGAGATCGAGCGCGGCCAATATCGTGATTGCGAACACGGAAATCAGGCCCTGCACGCCCGCCGAACCTGAGGGCCCAGGCCGAGCGGTGCTCGGTTGGGGCATACGACGCGACGCGCGATCGCGAATCCACATCAAATCCTGCGTTTTCGAAGGGGATGCTTTCGAGCAACGCCTGGAGGCGACGTACACAGGTCTGCGCGAAGCCATCCGCTTGCACGGCGAGTTCTAATCGTCACACCGGGCGACGAGTAGCGAGGCAACGCACAACGAATATCCGCAGGTGTGGCCGGCCAGTTCACGTCCGACGAACACCACGCTTAGCCCTGCCAGCCTGATGGATCGTCGAGAGCGCAGCCAGGTAGCGTATACCGACAGAACAAACCAGCAAGGGGGAGTTCAGGCGGCTTGCCCTGCAATGGTCCAGGAGCGGATCTGACTTCACCGCGTGCCGAGCGCTGATACATGCACCGAGCCGTGGTTCGGGCGGTTTCGGGCAAGATTTTGCAATACGAAACACAACTCTTGAAAAGCGGGAGTCGATCCGTACATTGGATTTGAGTGGCAAACCTGTATGTCCGAACAACGGCGCACAGGTCCACGATCGCATATCGACCTTCTAGTACATACCGGGGCATGCGCCCCATCCGAAAGAGGCACTTTCAAGCCACTGAATAACTGGGTTCCCGTCAATAAATGCTTGTCGAAAATCAAGTAATCCCAGGAGAGAACAGTGAGTGACTATATTTCGATCATCGACGACGACGATGCAGTCCGCGAGTCCCTGAAGGGCCTGCTCGCCGTTGCCGGCTACCGCGTGCGTTGCTTCAGCAGCGCCGAGCGATTCCTCGAGAATTCCGAAGCGAAACGGGATCGCTGTGCGGTGATAGATATACGGCTGCCGGGCATGGACGGCCTGGCACTTCAAAAGGAGCTGAGCAGCCGGGGTCTGAATCTGCGAACCATCTTCATGACCGGCTACGCGACGGTTCCCTTGGCCGTCGAGGCCATGCGACTGGGTGCCTCGGGTTTCCTTCCCAAGCCGGTCGAGCCCGAGCGATTGCTTGCGGAGATCGAACATTGTGTAAAAACGACCCACGCGCGTGATACGCAGAACGAAGATACCCGCATGTACGTGCAACAGCTCGATCAACTCACCCCGAGAGAGGCAGAGATTGCGAGCGGCATCATTCAGGGGCTATCGACGCGTCAGGTCGCCGTTGCACTCGGTATCAGCAGTCGTACGGCTGAAAGCCATCGCGCGAACATCATGGGCAAGTTGCGCATCGGTTCGGTGGCGACGCTGACCAGGATGGCATGCCTGACCGCATCACAGAACAGCTTGCCGGCGTTCGGGGAGGAAGACCGCGAGCCAGATGACAGCTCATGTGCATGATATGGCCGGCTACGCTGGGCGGTCGTGGATAAGGCGGATAAGGCCGATTTTGCGCGGGGCGGCGCGGCCTGGCTTGACTGGCATTCACAAGACCCAAGCGGCCAGACGTACTATTACCGACAGGAAATCACCGAATTAACCTACTGGGCCTGTCTCTATATTGTGCGGCCGATTACTTTAATGGAGCAGTGCCATGTGGCAATTCATCACGGACCATGGCGCAGCGCTAACGGTTATCGTGACGGCAGTCACGCTGGTGGTCTGGACGGTTTACGGGCAGCTGATGGCGGCGAACCAAAAGCGCCAGCAGAAGACGAGCCTGTTCATAAAACAGGGTGACGGCACGGGTTTCGACTCCATGTGCTTATTCAGCAATATGGGCAAGGAGTCGGTATACCTGCGCGGCGTGTTCATCGATCTCTACACTTCAGATGGTGAACGCTTCACCGAGGTGGTCGAAAAAGATTGGCAGGAAGAGCCCGCAGCCTGCACCGCGCAGGACATCGGGCAGGGGCCCGTGGGTGCCAGCCAGCAACTTGCGGTGGGGCCGTTCAGACGCCTCGTGCTTGAGGCTGCACGTAAAGCCGGCCTGAACTGCGGCAGCGATGCCAGCGACGACGACACGCTCTGGCAACAGCTCCGTTCATTCAAAATCACCGCGATCGTGACCGTCGGCCCGTACGAACAGATCGTGGGTGCGGAGCGCAGCTTCGAAGTTGCCCCTGCAGAAGCGAGACTTCTTCCCGGACGCGACGGCACGATCCTGCGCCAGTCCGCCAGCGACGCCAAGTCGTTGCAGGGATATCTGATGACGCTGACAGAAGAGAACAGCTAACCGAGGAATTCCGCTCTGCGGCACTGCTGTGACCCCACGCTGTTCTCAGGCCTTAATGTTCAGCGATCGCTAGCGGCGTCGGCGATTGCGAATGTAATCGTTCCCACATCCGTGCAATGCATAGCAATCGCTGCTCACCGCCGGCGCGAGCGAGCAGTTGCATGCCAACGGGCAGGCCTTCGCGATCGAAGCCGGCCGGCAGGTTGATGCTCGGCAAACCGGTTACCGGGGCAAGGAGACCATTGCTGCCGTTCTGGTCACCGCCCAACGTTGTGGGTGGTTGGCGCACCGTTGGGTAGACCAATAGGTCCAGCCGGTGTTCGTCCAGATACGTTTCAATCGTCTCACGCAGCCGCTTCTGAAGTGCGAGCGCTTCGAGGTACTTCGGGTCATCGGTACCCGGGTGTGCCACGCGCTTTTCGAATACGGGCGTGAGCTGCTCGTGATTCAGACCAGACGCCAGAATCGCGGCGAGTGTTTTGACAGGGCTGGTTGAACGCTCGGCAAGATACCGGGACAGCGCTTGGTCGAACTCGAAGGCAATGACATTGGCGGTTTGCGCGTCAGCCAGAATATCGGCGATTGAGGCCTCACCTATCCGAGTGCCTTGATCGCGCAATCTCTCGAGCGCGTTGTCGACAACAGCGGAGATGTCAGCGCCGTCGGGCGCGGTTCTATCGAAGGCCTCGCTCAGCACGCCGATCGATATGTCGGTAGCGGTTTCGGTCGCGGCAAGCGGCATGTCTGAAAGCACCGAGAATGCGCGCTCCAAATCCGCGGCGTATCGCGTCAATGGACCCGCCATATCCTGTCGCGGCGATAGCGGCATGATGCCTGTCATCGGCAACGTGCCGCGGGTCGCGCGAAGCCCGTAAAGGTTGTTGAACGCCGCAGGAATCTGGACTGATCCAGCCGTGTCGGTCCCAATCGCCAAGGGCGCATAGCCCGCAGCCACAGCCACGGCGGCGCCACTGCTCGATCCACCGGGCGAGCGGCCCAGATGGTATGGATTGCGTGCGAAGCCGGTCAGCGACGAAGCACCAGTGATGCCGCAAGCAAGTTCATGCATCGCGGTCTTGCCGATCAGGACAGCTCCGGCACGACGCAGGCGCTTCACGATTTCTGCATCGTGCTCGGCGACAAGGCCGTCCAGAGCCCGCGAGCCGCCGCGGGTAGGCCAGCCTGCGACGTCGATATTGTCCTTAAGGAGCACCGGTATGCCTTCGAGCAGCCGCGCCGGCTCACCCTGTGCGCGGCGGTGGTCGCTTTCCAGTGCGGCGGCGCGCGCCTGATCGGCGGCCACGTAGGTCATGGCGCAAAGCGAAGGCCCTTGCTGATCCAGATCCCTGATACGCGCAAGCGTCGCTTCAACGAGATCAAGTGCGCACGTGTCGCCACTAGCGAGCGCGGCCAGCAGGGCGTCGATCGAAGCGTTGGCTGGATCACTATCAATCATTGGTTGGCCCTGCAAAGCGGTGTATTGGCATTGAGCCTCTTCCGAGGCAGGTGCAGCCTAGCAGGGCGCCGGAACCACCGGGGCAGGACCCACTGGGGCGGCGCGATCGCGCGCAATTTATTTTTATACCCTCTGCGCACGTTGTAGTGATTGCATGGACACATGCTGTCCGGTCGTCCGGAGATGCTTTGCCTGCTTGGCTTTTGTCTTTGAAATTCTCCGATTCTTCGCGCATGAAGAACGGGTATGGTGGCTCGCAACCCTCATTTGTGATAATTATCCCAACCAGGCGTCGCGTATGCGAATCAGGCTGAAATCGCCGGTTGGCTGGCGACGCCGCAACAAATAAGCGGCTACTGCACGCAACAAACTAACTCGCTCTGCGAGAGGGGACAGAATAATGATTAGAGTACTCAAGCAACCCGCGCAACTGGGTGCCATTGCGGCGCTGGGTTGCGTGCTAGCGAGCTCTGCAGCGTTAGCCTCCAGTCACCGCGAGGCGCCGTTCATTGCGGAATTGCCGAAAGTGGATGGCACCGATTTCTACATGTTTCGTAGCTACGAGACCGGGCGCGAAGGCTTCGTCACGTTGATTGCCAACTATCAGCCGTTGCAGGACGCCTACGGCGGCCCGAACTATTTCACGATGGATCCGGACGCGCTGTACGAAATCCATATCGATAACAATGGTGATGCAGTCGAGGACATCACGTTCCAGTTCCGCTTCCAGAACACCTACAGAAACGCGGCACTACCCATCGGACCCGACGGGGCGAACGTCACCATCCCGTTGGCGAACGTCGGCCCGGCCGGCAATGCAGCAGACGTGGGCCCCGGTGTAGACGACAACGACGGCCTGAATGTTGTCGAGGACTACACCCTCAGCGTCGTACGCGGCGACCGCCGGAGCGGCAGCGTCCAGCAGGCGAGCAACATGACGCCGTCTAGCAGCAGCGACGCCTCGCAGTTCCGCAAGCCGGTCGACAACATTGGCGAGAAGACCATTTCGGATTACGCGACCTACGCCCAGAACCACGTGTTCGACGTCAGTATTCCGGGTTGTAGCGGCGACAGCCGTGTGTTCGTCGGCCAGCGTGCCGAGGGTTTCGTCGTCAATCTCGGCGAAGTTTTCGACCGGATCAATCTGGACCCGCTCGGCGATCGCAATTCCGCGTCCAACATCATCGAGGGCGCGAATATCACGTCGCTGGCGCTCGAAGTCCCGGCGAGCTGCCTGACGGCCGGTAATGAGCCGGTGATCGGTGGCTGGACGACCTCGAGCCTGCGCCAGGCCCGTGTTCTCAACCCGATGCCGCAAGGCCCGACCAACGCCAGCGGCCAGACCGGCCCGGCCGTGGAGGGTGGCCCCTGGACCCAGGTTTCGCGTCTCGGCAGCCCGTTGGTGAACGAGGTCGTGATCGGTCTCGACCAGAAGGATCGGTTCAACGCCAGCGAGCCTGCGGGCGATCTGGATGCGGACACCGGTTTCGGCACGTTCGTTCTCTACCCGACGCTGCCGGCGCTGGTGAATGCGCTGTTTGATGTCCCGGCTCCGGCCACGCCACGCAACGACCTTGTTGCTGCGTTTGTTACCGGTATCCGCACCTCGGTCAACGGCACGCAGACGAACTTCACTCAGCCGCAGGCCATCACCGATGGCACGGGTTCGGGTGGCGAAATGCTGCGTCTGAACACGGCGTTTCCGACCGGCACCGACGCGGTAGCGCCGGGCCCGGACGGGCAGAGTGATCTCGGCTTCCTGGCTTGCGATCTCAACGGCTTCCCGAATGGGCGCCGCCCGATCGACGACGTGGTCGATATCGAACTCAGCGTTGCCGAGGGCGCGATCACGGCCGACAATCCGAATAACCTCCAGACCTGCGATGTCAGCGGTGAGTCGCCGACGGTGGTAAACGAAGGTGCAGTCGTCAACGATAACGCCCAGCCCGACGCGGGCGAGTACCTGACCGCATTCCCGTACCTCAACACGCCGTTCCCGGGTTCGCCGAATCCGGAAACGCCCGTTCAATAACGGAGGCCTGGCATGAAGATCACGTATCTACTCATTGGCCTGTCGTGTCTCGTACTGGCGGCTTGCAGTGACGGCGATGCCGATATTGCAATCGGCGGCAACGGCAACGGCAACGGCAACGGTGGCGGCGGCGTTGCCGACCTGAGCGCTCTTGTCATCCAGCAATGCACGAAGATGCCGGAGAATCAGGACCCGGTGGCCATCAACGGCCTCGGTTTCCCGGACGGAACCAACGACCCCAATAATCAGGCTTTCACGAACGCCTGCCTGTAAATGGGATGTAAAGGGCCCAAAGCCCGGCTCGCCCGCCACGCTCTGCGTGGCGGGCTTGTTTTGGCCTGCGTAGCGCTCACGCCCGCCACTGGCGTGGCATCGCCAGCCTATCGTCCGGATAGCGATGCGACCGTACTGGAGCGCTTACCTGCTTCCGCCGAACTGCAGCAGCTCCAGCCACTGCGAGACGCGGTAGAAACTTTTCCGAATCGCCTGGCGCCCGCGCTCGAACTCGCGCGCGCCTATATTGAACTGTCCCGCCAACGCGCCGATCCGCGCTATCTCGGCTATGCCGAAGCCACGCTCGAACCGTGGAGCACCGGCGCGTCGCCACCGATCAAGGTGTTGCGTGCCACGATCGCGCAAAGTCGGCATGAGTTCGAAGATGCATTGGTGTTGCTGAACCAGGTGCTAGATCGAGATCCGGGCAATGCACAGGCCCGAATCACACGGGCGACGATCAGACAGGTGCAGGGCCGTATCGCAGACGCGGCCTCCGATTGCCAGCAACTGGCGGGGCATACCGCTGTGCTTGTCGTCGTCATTTGTCACAGCAACGCACGCTCCCTGAAAGGCGACCTCGACGGCGCCTACGACGAGTTGTCCCGTACGTTGAAATCGACACCTGGCGTGCCCGCGACGTTGCGCGTATGGGCGCTGACATCGCTTGGCGAAATGGCGGTGCGTCAGGGCCGGGACGAGATCGCCCGAGCGCACTACGAGGACGCCCTGAAGATAGCGCCCGACGATATCTACCTGCAGGCGGCGTACGCCGATCTGTTGCTGCGACACGGTGAAAAAGCGCGGGTTATCCAGTTACTGCGCGAGCGCGAAGGCCAGGATGTACTTTTGTTACGGCTTGCGCTGGCCGGCGCGGGCACCGAAGACGGCCGGCGTTGGGCGACGACACTCGCTGATCGCTTCGATGCCGCGGCACGGCGGGGCGACACGACCCACGCACGCGAACAGGCCCGCTTCACGCTCGTGATCGAGCAGGAACCCGAGCGTGCATTGGCGTTGGCCCGCGCGAACTGGGATGTGCAGAAAGAACCCGCCGATATCGAAGTGCTGCTGCGTAGCGCCCAAGCGGCAGGTCAACCCGATGCCGCGGAGCCCGCCTTGGCGTGGCTATCAACGCACAGCTATCAGGATCAGCGTATCCGTGCGCTGATTTCAGACCTGCAGAGCACATCGCAATGAGCATTGCCCGCCGCGCCGTGGTGTTGCTGGTCTGCGTGTTCTGGGCCGCAATGCCGGCCAGTGCCCACAAGCCGAGTGACAGCTATCTCAATATCGACACCCGGGGGGAGCAGGTCGAAGGCCGCTGGGATATCGCGCTGCGTGATCTCGAATATGCGCTGGGCCTTGATGGCAACGCAGACGGCGCGATTACCTGGGGCGAGCTCAAGTCACGTCGTGCGGTGATATTCGCCTATGCGCTGGGCCGTCTGTCACTTGCACGTGGTGCGACCTGTACGACCCGCGCGGGTGGACTGCAGGTGACCGACCACACAGATGGCGTTTATGCCGCACTCGATTTCTCTGCCGACTGTCCGGACCAGGGTGCGTCGCTGACCGTCGGCTATCGTCTGCTGTTCGATATCGACCCCAGTCATCGCGGTCTGCTGCGTCTGGACAGTAGCGCCGGGACGCACACGGCCGTGTTCTCACCCGCCCGTGCGCGCCAGACCTTTGATCTGGGCAGCGTCAACGCCGTACAGGCCTTTCTTCAGTATCTGGTCCAAGGCATTCACCATATCTGGATTGGTGCGGATCACGTGCTGTTCGTGCTCACGCTGCTACTGCCGGCTGTTCTGGTACGCGAGAGCGGGCGCTGGCTGGCGCGCACGTCGGTGCGTTCGGCGGTTGTTGAGGTCACCCGGCTGGTGACGGCGTTTACCGTGGCGCACTCGATTACGCTGGCACTGGCCGTGCTCGGTTTCGTGGATCTGCCCAGTCGCCTGGTCGAGTCCACGATTGCGTTGTCGGTGGTCGTGCTGGCGTTGAACAACCTGGTGCCGATCATTCCGCAGGGCCGCTGGCTGCTTGTATTCGGCTTCGGGCTGATTCACGGCTTCGGGTTTGCGAGCGTACTTGGCGATCTGGGGCTACCGGCCGGCGCACTCGCCGTATCGCTGGTGGGGTTCAATGTGGGCGTGGAGATCGGCCAGCTGGCGATCGTCGCGGTCGTCTTGCCGGTGGCGCTGCTGCTGCGCGGCACGACGTTCTATCGCCTCGCGATCCTCGGTCTGGGTTCCGCAGCGGTGGCGGTTGTAGCGGCCTACTGGTTCGTGACCCGGGCTTTCGGGTACTGAAGAGCCTCTAGAGTTTGGCCGGGGTCGCCCGGAGCGTTCCCAGCGACACAAAGTCGCCTGTCCCGCCATTGCGGCGCACCGAGCATAAAAGGGCGGCGACCCGAAAGGCCCGCCGCCCTCATCGACCAGGTCGCCTGTTACTTGCGACCGACCAGCTCGATCCAGTAACCGTCGGGGTCGAGCACGAACGCGATATGGTTCATGCGTCCATCTTCCGGCCGTTTCTTGAACGTGACGTCGTTCTCGTCCATCCAGGCGCAGGCTGCCTGCAAATCTGGAACGGTGAAGCAGATATGACCGTAGCCCTGGGGTTCGTCGTTGCCATTGTGGTAACTGGCGTTGGGGTCTTTCTCGGTGCCCCAGTTATGGGTGAGTTCGAGCACGCCTTCGCGCCCGTTTACATATTGACCGCGTGCTGCCTGGTCTTCGGGTACATCGTCGTCACCCGTGCAGGCCAGAAAATAGAGCGTGAACTCGGCTTCCGGCATATCGACCTTGCGCAGCAAACGCATGCCGAACACCTTGGTATAGAACGCGAGCGATGCTTCCGGATCGACGATTCGAACCATCGTGTGGTTGAAGATGAAACCTTTCGTCTCGGCCGGCAGATCCTTGTGAACGCCGGGACTTTCTTCGGTATTGAATGCCATGTCGATTTCTTTCGAGAGCGATGAATGCGTGCGTTGTACTATGCCTGAGCCATACACACACGTGAACAGGACGATAGATGTCGCGCTACTGGTTTGAACCGGTCGATCTGGATCGGCTGAACGCTCTCAATGAACGAGACATGATCTCTCGTCTCGGTCTGGTCTATACTCGTATCGAGGACGGGATGCTGGAAGCCGAATTCGAGATCGACGAGCGCACACGCCAGCCGTTTGGGCTGTTGCACGGCGGGGTGTCCTGCGCCGTGTCGGAGTCGATGGGCAGTATCGCGGCCAATCTTTGCGTGGATCGCAAGAAACAGGTGTGCGTCGGCGTCGATATCAATGCCAGTCATTTACGCGGCGCTTCCTCGGGTCGTGTTGTCGCGCGTTGCACGCCGATTCGCGTTGGCCGTGGCACGCAGGTCTGGCAGACGGACCTCTACGACGCAGACAATCGCCATTTGTGCGTATCGCGCCTCACCGTTGCCGTGATCGCCGCCGGCGAGAAATGATCGCCGTCCCCGGGGTACGGCCAGCGCGCGGCAATAGGCTATATTCGGGTCACGAGTCTCATTGATGGAAGCGGTTTGAAAGCATCCGATCTGTTTGTTCGTTGCCTTGAGGAAGAGGGCGTCGAGTATGTCTTCGGCGTACCCGGCGAGGAGAATCTGGACCTCGTCGAATCTCTTCGCGAAAGCCGTATCAAGCTCGTCGTCACGCGTCATGAACAGCATGCGGCGTTCATGGCGGCGACCTACGGTCGGCTCACGGGCCGCGCCGGCGTGTGTCTATCCACGCTTGGTCCGGGGGCAACGAACCTGCTTACCGGCGTGGCCTATGCGCAACTTGGCGGCATGCCTTTGCTGGCGATCACCGGACAGAAGGCGATCCGCGATAACCGCCAGGGCAAGTTTCAGCTCATTGATGTGGTCGACACCTTTCAGCCGGTCACCAAGTGGGCGTATTCGGTTACCGATAGCGGCGTGATCCCGCGTTGCGTTCGTCATGCTTTCAAGCTAGCCGAAAGCGAACGGCCGGGCGCGGTGCACCTCGAGTTGCCCGAAGACGTCGCCGGCGAGGACATCGTCCCGAGCGTGCCGCAAAAGCGCATCATGCTGCGCCGGCCGAATGCGGATGATCAGGCGACCCAGCAGGCTGCCGACATGATTCGTGCGGCCGAGCAGCCGATCATCATCTATTCGGCGGGTGCGAACCGAAAACGTATTACCGAGCAACTGGAGGCGTTCGTCGAGGCCACCGGGCTGTTCGCGATCGGCACCCAGATGGGCAAGGGCGTACTCGCGGACGACCACCCACAAAGCCTGTTCTGCATGGGTATTCACAAGCACGACTACGTGCATAGCGCGATCGACGAGGCCGATCTCGTGATTACGCTGGGCTACGACGTCGTCGAGTATCCGCCGGCGGTCTGGAATGCGGACAAGAGCAAGACGATTGTCCATATCGACTTCGTCACCGCGGACCCGGACGAATACTACAGCCCGGCCCACGAGGTGATCGGTGATATTTCCAACACACTCAAGAATCTCCGAGCACGCCTTCAGGACAAGACCTTCGACCGCGCCCGTTTCGGCCGCCTGCGCGACTACGTCAATGCCACGCTGCATGAGAACGAGGCCGAATATAGTTATCCGCTAACGCCCCAGCGCATCGTCCAACAGGTGCGCAAGGCGATGGGCCGGTTCGACGTCATAAGCCTCGATAACGGCATCTACAAGATCTGGTTCGCGCGGATGTATCCCGCGTTCGGTCACAACACGGTATTGCTGGATAACGCATTGGCGAGCATGGGCGCGGGCCTCCCGGCAGCGATGGCGGCCAAGATCGTGCACGCCGATCGACGGGTACTCGCGATCTGTGGCGACGGCGGGTTCATGATGAACAGCCAGGACATGGAAACCGCGGTCCGGCTCGGTCTGGACCTCGTGATCCTGCTTGTGCGTGACGACGGCTATGGTTTCATTCGCTGGAAACAGTCCGGCGCCGGTTTTCCCGATTTCGGCATGTCTTTCGGCAACCCGGATTTCGTCGCCTATGCCCAGGCCTATGGCGCGACCGGCCTGCGGGTGGAAGAGGGCGATCGCCTCGCGGATGTACTCGAGCAGGCCTATGCGCAGGGCGGTGTCGTACTCGTGGACTGCCCGATCGACTACAGTGTTAATCAGGATCTCGATCACGATCATCACGTGCCGGCAGCGGTGCTCGACGGCACTGGCTGATCGCACCGGCGTCAATCGCTGGGGGTAACCGGGATGAACGCGGCACGCTCGGATCTACCGGAACCGATCAAGACGCTGGCCGAACAGCGCTTCGTTCGGCTCGACGATGCCCTGCCCGAGATCATGGAAGTGGCCGCGCATGTGCTGGACGTGAGCCGCGTGTCCGTCTGGCTTTTTTCGCGCGATCGCCGCCGGATCAATCGGGTTCACGCATGGCCTCCGGCGGACCAACGCGAGTTCGGCCTGACGCTGGATATCTCGCTGCGACCGGAGTATCTCCAGGCACTGGGGCAGGAATCCATCTTTCGGTTGAGCGACGCGGCGGAAATTGCACCGCGTTCGGACGACGCCTTTGCTCGTTATCTTCAGACGTTCGGGATCGTGTCGCTACTGGATTCCGCGGTGTTCACCGAAGGATCCCTTGCGGGTGTTCTCTGCCACGAAGATTCGCGACCGCGCTCGTGGTCGCAGCCCGAGCGCGATCACGCGATTGCGCTTGCCAAGATCGTCGGTCGTGCAATCGTCGAGACGCGGGCCTGCCAGTCGGCGGTCGTAGGCGAACGCTTTCGCCGCATCGTGGAAGCAAGCGTCGATGCTGTCGCAATCGCGACGCCGCGTGGCGCCATCGAGTATCTCAATCCCGCGGCGCGTGAACTGCTCGGGCTCGCACCGGACGAGCCGATCTACGGCTTGTGCCTGAAGGACTTCATGGCGAAGCCAAGCCGTGAGCACGTGCGCGACGTGATACTTCCGGCCGCGCGCGACAAAGGAAGTTGGACCGGCGCGCTCCAGCTGTACACGCGGCAGGGGGAACGCTTCGAACCGACGGTCACACTGGACCTGCACCAGGATCCGGACGAGGGCGCAGAATATGTAACCTGCACGGTTGGGGACCTGGCCCGGCGTCTCGAGCTTCAACGGCAGGTGGACGAGGTCCGCAACCATTACGAAACCGCTCTGGCACAGACCGGCGACTGCATGTTTCTCGTCGACCCGGCGACGACACGAATCCTGTACACCGACGCCTCGTTCCAGGAGCTTCTGGGCTACACCGCAGCTAAGCAGGAGTTGATAACTCTGCATGAACTCAGCGAAGAATCGGCAGGCGATGTACAGGCGCGCGTAGAGCGCGCTCGCAACGAAGGACATCTCCTATGCGGGGAACGCCGTCTGCGACACGCGCGAGGCGGATGGGTCGATGTCGAGATGTCCATGTTGCGGGCGCAGTGGCAGGATTTACCCGCGATCTCGGTACGGGTCCGAAACATCGCGGAGCTGATGCAACGTCGCAAAGAGATCGAACGGCTGGCTTATTTCGATCCGCTGACTGGGCTGGCCAACAGCAATCTCTTGCGCGAACGCGCGGACGTCATGCTCGGGAAAAGCCTGGGCCGCCGGGAGAGGGTGCACTTCATGCTGCTCCAGATCGTGCGCTGGGAGAGGGTCTTTGATATTCAGGGCTATCGAATCGCCGAATCCCTCATCCAGCAGATCGGTGCGCGACTGCAGCAGGCCTTTTCGCGCCACGAAGTGACGCTGGCGCGGGTCCTGGGCGGGGTGGAGCTCGGTCTGTTATTCGACGACAGCGAATCGCCCGAGCAAATCGTCGAGATTGCGCACGCGGCATTCGATCCGGTCTTTCACGCCGACGGCGAAAAGATACATCTGCGTGTGCGTAGCGGCAGCGCGCAGGCCCCGCACGACGCGGTCAACTTCAAGGATCTGACCAAAAGAGCGGGACTGGCTCTACGCAACGCAAATCTGCGCGGCATGACGCACTGCCAATACGACCCGACCCAATCAAGCCGCATCCAGGACGAGCGCCTGCTCGAAGACGATCTGCGCGGGGCGATTGGTAGTACGCAGATCAGCCTGCGTTATCAACCGGTGCGGTCGATCGCACGCCAGGGGGCCTGGAGTGCAGTGGAAGCACTCGTGCGCTGGCATCATCCGCAGCTGGGCGAAGTCGCGCCCACGGACTTCATACCGTTGGCAGAAGAAAGCGAACTGATCCTCGCGCTAGACCGTTATGTGCTCGGCGAGGCCTGTGCCGCGGCAGCCGGTTGGCACGACGTGCTCGGCCCGTTGCGCGTGTCGGTCAATATATCGGCCGTCACGCTCATGCATGCCGACGTGCTGACCATGATCCAGCAGGCGATCGAAACCAGCGGAATACTGCCAAGCCAGCTTTGTCTTGAGGTGACGGAGACCACGGTTATTCGAGACCTCGGCCATGCGGTGTCGGTTCTCCAGCGTCTGCACGAACTGGGCGTTTATATCGCCCTGGACGATTTCGGCACGGGCTTTTCCTCGCTTGCCTACCTGAAGGATCTACCCGTCGATGTACTCAAGATCGACCGTGACTTTATCCGCGGCATCGGTCTGGATACACGCGACGAGCGCACCATCACGGCCATCATTCAGCTGGGCCACGACCTCGACATAAAGGTCGTCGCAGAGGGTGTGGAGAAGAGCGACCAGTATCGCTGGCTCGCGCTGCAGAATGTCGACTTCGTACAGGGCTTTCATGTGGGTTCACCCGTAACCTTGCAGGCATTGCGCCGCCAAGGTGGCGATCGGGCAACACGCGGGTGAAAACGTTGCTGCGCGCGAGGGCATTCATCGGTTAGGATAGCGGCCCTGCCGCCGTGGTGGAATTGGTAGACACGCTAGGTTTAGGTCCTAGTAGCCGAAAGGCTGTGGGGGTTCAAGTCCCTCCGGCGGCACCATATATTCCGAATCGTCATGAGCCATCATGGCGATTCGAACCAACTGGTTTAGGCTGCCGGCCTGAACCGTGGTTACGCGCTCGTCGTACCCCCACAATCCATAGATGACCCGCCATCAGTCGGGTTGTGGATGGCGCCAGTGCTTTCGATCGCAGAGTGGTTGTACACGGCCTGGGATTTGCCCTGGCGAAGGCCGGATAACGCCGAGCCGATACGCAGACATCAAAAACCCGCCCGGCTAGCGCCTGGCGGGTTTTTTCATGCTTGGGACTAGGATTTGAAAATCGGGGAGATAGACAGTGGGAAAGTCGGCTGTCTACATCGCGGCGAATTCAGCAGCGCATTTCGCCGAACTGATTGAGGCTTTCCGACCTGTTTCCGTCGCAGCGAAGCCGGTCGATGAACGTAGTCCTTGGGCATGCCTTTTTTGTGCTGCCTACGTGACAGAGAGGCACGCCTTGGCCTTTAGACCGGGATTGGCGCCCCGGGCAAACCCGAGGCGCCAAGGCGCGGTCATACAGCCGCTTATTCAGATCGTCTTCAAATCGGGATGGGCGGCCAAAGGCTCGAAAGCGGCGTCGTTCATCGCCAGCGGTTCAATATTTTCACGCGCGGCGAGGAAATCCGGACGCGGTTTGTTACCGCAATACGGATCTGTCAGAACATTGTCTACACTGTTGTAGACGAAGAACAAATTGGAGCGCGGCCAGGGCGACATGTTCTGATTGGACGCATGAAGGGTATTGCATTCGAACAGCAGTAGGGAGCCGGGGCGTCCCTTGGGCGCCTGAATACCGCCACGACGGGCGAGCCAAGCGAGATGTTCCTGCTCCGGCACGCCAACGCGCTGTGCCTTGAGGGAATCCTTCCAGTTCTGGTCAGGGGTTTTCTGTACGGCCGGCACGAAGTAGTGGTGCGAGCCGGGAATCAGCATCAGCGGGCCGTTGAACTCGTTGTTATCGGTAAGCATCAACGACGCGGATATGGCGCGCATGCGCGGCATGCCATCCTCGCTGTGCCACGTTTCGAAATCCGAATGCCAGTTGAAGCCGCTGCCCTGGAATCCGAACTTATCGTTGATGCGCGACTGATGGATATACGCGTCGCTACCCAGTAGCTGGCGGATCATGCCCAGAATGCGGGGGTCGCGCGTGAGCTCCGAGAATCGTTCCGAGATCTCATGCATCGCGAATACCGAACGGATCTCGTCGGCTTCGGGATCCTTGATCACCCGTTTCGAGTTCATCAGCTCACTGTCGTTCGCCATATTGCGAAGCTCGTCGAAGAACGGCTCGACGCGTTCTTCGGAAAAGAAGCCTTCAAACCACAGGAAGCCGTCGCGCTCGTAGCTTGATAGCGCCTCTTCCCCAAGCGGACCGTCCCAACGTGCCTGGTTGCGGGTATGCACGACAGGGTCTCGTCGCGGAAAAATGGATTGCTTTTCGCCGGTACGGGTGACGTATTCGTCTTGTGAATCAGACATGGTTCTCTTGGATGGGCGCCGTAAACGATGGTGATTGCAGCGCGTGATTGGCTGCTCAAAATTAGCAGCCGCGGTGTGGCATGGATCTTAGGGTGATCCACTAGCGTGCGTCGGGGATGTCCGAAGATCGACTACGTGAGGCCGGTGTGCGGTTTCGGAATACGGCGATGCCGTACAGAATGTCCGCTGTTCAACTGCTGGAGTAGGGCATGCGAATCATTGTGGTCGGCGCCGGCCCGGTGGGCGAATATCTCGTGGATCTCGCCGTCGAGGCCGGACATGAGGTGGCTTTGATCGAGGCAGACGAAAGCCGGGCTGAGCATTGCGCGCAGCACTATGACGCCATGGTGCTGCATGCACCGATCGATGCCGAAGGCATTCTGGACGAGGCCGGTGCCGAGCGGGCAGATGCCTTGATTGCCACCACGGACGACGATTCGACGAATCTGATGACGATGGTGCTCGGCAAGGAGTACGAGATAGACAACCTGACCAGCACGGTGAACGCACGCCACCGCGAGCGCTTGTTCAAACGCCTCGGCGTGAACACGCTTGTCGATCCGGAGGTTCTTGTCGCACGGCATCTGCTCGGTCTCATCCAACATCCGAAAGCCGAAGGCGTGACGGCATTGCCGGGACGCGGTCAGATTTACGAAGTCACGCTGGACGCAGAATCGTCTCTGGTCGACCGAACGTTCGGCGAAATCGATGACGACGATCTGCTCCCGGATAAGGTGTTCGTGGCCTACGTGGAGCGCGACGACGAGGGCTTCTATCCGCGTGAACAACAGCGGCTACAGAGCGGCGACACCTTGTTCGTGTTCAGTAGCGAGCCGCTCTCGGAAGCGGACATGCAGGTCTTTTGCAAGGCATCCGACTGAGTTGCCATGACAGCATGGCGACATCGACTCGAAGGTATGCGGCCGGTAGCACGCGGCGTCGGGCTATTGCTGCATGTGCCCGCGCTCATGGGTGTCGCCTCGATTCCTATCTGTCTAGTATTCGACGAGATGGCCGGCGCCCGAGTGCTCCTGATCACCATTGGGCTGTCTACCGTCATCGCACAGGTCCTGTATTGGCCAGCACGCCGGGGCACCCAGGTGTTTCGGCGCCATGCGATGCTGATCGCCGCGATTTCGTGGCTACTTATCGCCTGCCTTGGCGCGGTGCCGTTCGCGATCGGCGGTGGCATCAAATGGCTCGACGCGGCTTTCGAATCGCTGTCCGGATTCACGGGCACCGGCCTGAGCGTACTCGAGCCCTCGACGCTGCCCCATTACCTGCAGTGGTGGCGCAGTCTTTCCCAGTGGATCGGCGGGGTCGGCGTCATCGTCCTGCTGCTGTCCATTCTTCCGCCGCGTCGCGGGGCCCTGGAGCTCTATTACTCGGAGACCCGAGACCAGAAAATTCTGCCCAGCGTGCGTGCGACGGCACGCGTCATCTGGTCGGTCTACTGTAGCTATACGCTCGTCGCGGTAGGCTTGCTGTGGCTGGCGGGAGAGCCGCTATGGCGGGCTCTCAACCACGGCATGACAGGCATCGCGACCGGCGGCTTCACGATCACCGACGACAGTTTTCAGTCGGCATCGCTCGCTGTGAAGCTGGTCAGCCTTCTTATAATGACCGCGGGTGCCATCAGCTTCTTTGTTCATTACCGCGCGATCCAGGTCAAACCGAGAGCAAAAGCGCTTTTTGCCGGCGCGGAACAGCGCCTGTTCTGGACCGTACTCTGCGGGGGCGCCTTGCTATTGACGCTCGATAACCACGCGCTCGGCCAGAGCGGCTGGGTCGATAGCGTCTTCCAGTGGGTCTCGGCGGTGACGACAACCGGGTTCCAGAGTGCGGCATTGAGCAACTGGCATACCGGGCCGTTGCTCATGCTCTGCCTGGTCATGCTGGTCGGTGCGACAGCGGGTTCAACAGGCGGTGGCCTGAAAATGCTTCGCTTCGTGCTGCTGTACAAATCCGTGCGCTGGAGCTTGCAGACGTTCACCCGGCGTCCGCATGAAGTGTTGCGGCTAACTTTCGATGGGCAGGCTCTGACACGCGAGGATGCCGCGTCGCGTACGCGCGCCGTCACAACCTTGAGCATCGCCTGGATGACCGTAAGTCTGCTCGCCGTGATCATCATGACCCACTGCGTGGCCGACGGAGTGCCGCTGCAGGCTGTGGTGTTCGATGTCGTCTCGGCTCAGTCGAATGTGGGGCTCTCCAGTGGCCTTGTGGATACGGACCTCAGCGCCAGCGGCAAACTTCTCCTCATGGCAGTGATGTGGGCAGGCCGACTCGAGATAGTGCCGGTACTGGTGCTCGTCGCATTGCTGGTGCGCGGGCGTACCCCGAGCGTGAGTGGTTGATCGGGTAGGTCGGCGCGAAAAACGCTATCCAGCGTCAAGGCTGTCGCAAAGGCACTGCTGCGTGATGTTGAGCAATGCTTCGGGGTCGACGGGTTTACGCAAGAACTCGATCGCGCCAGCCGCCATGGCCGCATCCATGTCCGCGCGAGTCGCGTCGCCGCTAACGAAGATCACGGGTAGTCGCGGACTATCCCAGTTGATCAGGCGTTGCAGTTCGATGCCGCTCATGCCGGGCAGACGCAGATCCAGCAACACGCAACGGGGCGCCGTCGGCGCCGTCGGCGCCGGATGCGCGATATATTCTTCCGCTGACGCATAGCTGATGCAGCGGTAAGGCACCGCCTCGAACAGTGCCCGCAGAGACTCCCGTACGCCGGGATCGTCATCGACGAGCACCACTGTCGCCTGACTCGGATCAAACATCACTCGAAAACCCAAACCTATGACCGTGTCTTGCTTAATACGTCTGTCATGCCATGGCGATGCACGACATCTTGATATCAACACACAAGGTAGTTAGAGCGATACAAGCCCAATAGAAGGTTTGGGCGCACCGAATTCGAGAGACTTCAGGCGACTGAAGAAGACGATCACGCACGAGTTTCGCGTTATTTACGTACAAGTACGGAGCGTATCCAAGCGGCCGATGCTGATAATTTACTGATGTCTACCTTATGGTTAGGAGCAACATGTGACGCTCAAGGCACTGGTACACGTCGTCGATGACGATGCGGCCGTCCGCGATTCGGTTCAGGCGTTACTGGCATCGATCGATATCGATACGCTCTGCTACGCGAGCGCACGTGATTTCCTCGACGCGCCGAACACCATGCAACCGGGCTGCATCCTTCTGGATCTGCGCATACCGGACATGAGCGGTCTGGAGCTGCAGACTCTCTGCGCGGATCGCCCCCAGCGCAAGCCCGTGATCTTCATGACCGGCTACGGCGATGTCGATGTGTCCGTGCGCGCGATGCGCCAGGGCGCAGCGGAGTTCCTGACGAAGCCGGTCAACGACGAGCGCCTGCTGCAGACGGTGCGCGAAGCAATCGAACTCAACCGCGCAGAACAGGCCGAGTACAACCGGCGTGAAACGTTGCGCGCACGTTTCGACCTGTTAAGCGAGCGCGAGCGGCAAGTCCTCGAAGGCATCGTGGAGGGCGGCTCCAACAAACAGATCGCTCAAACGCTGCGGATCAGTCACAAGACGGTCGAGCTGCATCGGGGCAACGTGATGTCGAAGATGCGCGCCGGCTCGCTTGCCGAGCTCGTCCGGCTTTACATGGGGCTGGAGTCCGAGGCCCGACTCGCCTAGCGCTGACCTGCCGCCATGCCTGCCGGGAGTCGCAGATAGAACGTCGCGCCGTCGTCGAGTTTCGAGTCGGCCCATATCGATCCGCCATGCGCCTCGATGATCGACTTGCTCAGAGATAATCCCAGGCCGGTGCCTTCAAGCTTCGACGTATAGAACGAATCGAATATACGACCAAGCTTTTCGCTCGGAATGCCCTCGCCGGTGTCCTGCACGCTCAGCTCCACGGCGTGATCGTCTATTGGACGCGTCCGCAGCGTCAGATTGCGATTCTGGTTGGCCATGGTTTCCATCGCATCGATCGCGTTCACCATCAGATTGATGATGACCTGCTCGATCTGGATTGACATGCACTCCAGCTCCGGCAGCGGCGTGTAAAGGTCGAGGTGGATCTCGATGTTGTGTTTGCGAGCCAAACCTTCAGTCAACGACACCGCGCGATGGACGAGGGTATTGATATCGATTTCGCTGTCGTCATTGGTGCGTTCCTTAGCGAAATCGCGCGTTAGTGTCGCCATGTCGGCGGCGTGCTGCACCTGATCGGCGATTTTGTCGAGGATCTGCGCGATGTCGGCCGGATCACGTCCTGCGTGCGTCATCCGCTTGAGGGCGCCGGCGTAATTGTTGATCGCGCTGAGGGGTTGCTTGATGTCGTGGGCCAACGTGCTCGTCATTTCGCCAATCGTGGCCATGCGCTGCAGGTACACGAGCCCGCTTTGACTGTCGATACGGTCGCCCGCGCGCCGGCCGTGCGTGCCGGCGTCAGCCACCAGTAGATACAGCCCGATCGTCTTGCCGTCGACGACTTGCGGAACATGATTGACCGTAAGCGTGCGTGTCTCGCCGTCCGCCATGGCCTGTTCGACCTGGCAGTTGGCCGCACGACCCGACTTGGCTGCCTCGATACAGGGTTCGATCGCGGCATAGCCCTTCTCGTCGAAAAGCTGAGATAGCGTACGCCCGGCCACGTCGCCGGGCGCGTAGCCGAACCCGTCGTTGAACGCCTTGTTCACGAATTGGACGGTTCCATCGACGTCGACATAGCCCACCATCTCGGGGACCGCGTCCGCGAGCAATTGCAGGCGAACGCGCGCCTGGGCGGCGTGGACATCGGTGAGCTTGTGCTCGGTGATGTCCCGATCGATTCCGATCCAACGTGTGAGTTGGTCGTCGTGATCCTTGACCAGCGTGCCGAAGCTGGTGAACCAGCGAATGCTGCCATCACGATGACGGATTCGGTAGTTCACTCCCTCGGAACCGGAGGCCCGGCGCCGCTTGATATCGTGGAAGATGGGGCGATCGGACTCGACGACCCGTTCTTCCCAAGCCTCTAGAGAATCCGGGAACTGGTCATCCTCGAAACCGAGCATTTCCTTGAGCCGCGCCGAGAGATAGACCCGGTCAGGGCGCGCGTCCGTCTCGTCGGCCGTCAGATGCATATCCCACATGCCGCCGCGGATCGCGCCCATCGCCAGATCAAGACGTCGCTCGCTTTCCTGTGAAACGAGCGATGCGCGCTTGAGGTCCGTGATATCGGCGAAGGTAATCACGACACCATCGATCGTGTTGTCCTGGGTCTGGTAAGGCAGCACCCGGCGCTGATACCAGCGCTGGTTCTGGGCCCGCACTTCTTTCTCGACCTGCGTGAGATCCTGCATCACGCGATCGGCATCGGCTTCGAGATCCGGATCCTCGAACTTGAGAGAGATATCGCTGAGCGGCCTGCCGATATCCGAGGCGATCAGGCTCAGCAGCGATTTGATCGCCGGCGTGAACCGTTTGATGCAGAGCGACTTGTCGAGAAAGAGCGTCGCCACATCGGTACCGGCGAACAGGTTCTGCAGATCGTTGTGGGCCGTCTGAAGTTCCGAGACCTTGTTCTCGAGCTCGGTATTCACGGTCACGAGTTCTTCGTTGACCGATTGCAATTCCTCTTTCGAGGTTTCCAGTTCCTCGTTGGTCGACTGGAGTTCCTCGTTCATGGACAGCACTTCCTCGTGCGATCCCTTAAGGTCCTCGTTCGAGGCCTCGAGCGCCTCGATGGTGCTGTTGAGTTCGCTACGTGTGGCGTCAAGCTCGTCGGCCAACTGTGTCTCGTTGTCCGTCGCCGAGCTGCTGCTCGCGCCGGCGCTGGATGCCTTGCGCATGCGCTCGAAGGTGACAAACACGAGCCCCCGTGCGGATTCCGGGTGGAGCAGCGGCCGGGCCGTAATCCGCACGACGTGGTCGCCGCCCTCGGGCATGCCCACCACGGCTTCTGACCGCTCTTCGTCACGAAACGCACGGTGCGTGATCGCGCGGGTGCGGCTTCGGTATTCCTCCTGGACCATGTCGATGAGCGAAAGCGACGAGGTGCCGAAAGGTAGCGTCAGATAATCCTGCGTCGCGCCATAGCTGCAGAGTATTTCGAGCTTGCGGTTGATCAGCACAGACGCCGGCACGAACTCCCGCAAGAGAATGTCCCGCGCAACCTGCTCGGGCTCTTCATCATGTGTTTGATGGTCGGCGGCATGCTCGTTCGCATTTTGGCTGCGCCTGCCGCCTTGGGGCGAAAAGGGCAACGCGACACGCGACGGCCGCTTTGTACCGATCCGCTTGAACAGACGGGCCCTTTTGTCCAGTGATTCGAACAGATCGATTTGGCCGCTGAGCGTCTCGGAGGACCCTAGAAACAGCATGCCCCGCGACTTCAGAGCGAAGTGAAAGGTCGCGATCACCCGTTTCTGCGTTTCCGGCAGGAAATACATCAGTAGATTTCGGCAGCTGATGAAATCCAGACGCGAGTAGGGGGGATCCTCAATCAGGTTCTGGGCAGCGAACACGACCCGTTCGCGCATACTGCGTTTGACGCGATAGTGATCATCGGTCTTGTCGAAGTAATGGCGCAGTTGTGCCGAGGAGAGATCCGCGGCAATCGACTCGGGGTACACGCCAATACGGGCCAGCTCGAGCGCTCGTTGGTCGATATCACTGGCGAATACAATGAAGTTATGGTCTTTGCCGGTTTTGCGAATCGCCTCGTCCAGAGCGATGGCGATCGAATAGGCTTCCTCGCCGCTGGCACAGCCCGGCACCCATATTCGCAACGTATCAGCCGGGTCCCGATCGGCCAGCAGCTGCGGGATCGCTTTGTTACGAAGCACCGCGTACGCCTCTGAATCCCGAAAGAAGTCCGTCACGCTGATCAGAAAATCCTGGGCGAGATTGATCCGCTCGTCGCTATCGTCTTGCAGAAGTTGAATGTATTCGTCGTTCGATTGGGTGCCGACCAATCCTTTACGCCGCTGGATGCGTCGCTTGAGCATATTCGGCTTGTAAGCCGAAAAGTCTCGTGTTTTGTCCGTGCTGCGCAAAAACTCGAGCGTGCGCTCAAGCATGCTGTCGTCGATCTGACGCTCTGGCTGCTGGTTCTTCTGCGCAGTGGGTGTATTCAGGTGTGCGACGTTGTTGTACAGATGGTTGCACAGACGCGACAGCAGGCCTGGCGTTTCCGATACATAGTCCGGCGAAGCGCTGTCGATAGCGAAACGGGGCATGCTCGGATGCTGCGCGGTCTCCGGATCCTGGACCAGCGCCAACCCGCCATTGAGCTTGATCGCCTTCAGGCCCAGCGCCCCGTCATTGCCGCCACCCGAAAGGATGACGCCCACCGCACGCGGGCCATGTGCTTCCGCGAGCGAGCGCATGAAGCGGTCGATCACGGTCGGGCTCGGGTCATGTTCCTTCGGGTGCAAGTGAAAGACATCACCGTCGATCGTCACGGCCGCGTCTTCGGGCAGCACATGGACCTGGTTTCCGGTCGCCTGCATGCCCTCTTCGATGGTGACCACGGAGAGCGCGGTCGCTCGCGCCAGCAACTCCGGCAGCTGCGAGGTGCGGTCGCTGGACAGATGCTGCAACACGACATAAGCCGCGCCGGTGTCCGTCGGGATACCTTCTAGAAGGGTCGAAATCTGCTCGAGCCCGCCCGCCGAGGCGCCGATGGCGACAATGGGCGCAGTTTTACCTGCTTCGGATCGGTTCTCAGTCATAAAGCAATACTACGCGCGCGGCGACGGGGGGTACTTTGCATTGTCCCATTAATTCAGTAACTAGCGGGCCGCGGAATCGAATCGTTTGTATGGGGCCAAGGCAGGCCCGAAACCGGGCCGCCGAGGCCAAGCGGCAGCACGCCCAGGACTTTGTGGTTCGCGACAGTGCTCGCGTCAGTTGCGTGCCGTAACAACGCACATCGTGCGCCAGCAGGCCCCGCGATTCGCCCGCTCGGGCTGTGCCTGGTCCGATGCAGCTCACGGGGACGGAGAAGTCGCGGTAATCGCACAGGATTCTTGGACGCCCACGGCGGCGGATTGTGGCCAATGCACCGCAGACTTTGCTTTGCATTAAGCGGGATATAGCCGCCAGATCGATTATCACGTTCGCGCGCCTGCAGGTCGGACGAGTGGTGTGCCTCAAGCCAACCAGCGCACAAGCAGCCTTCTAGATTGCAAAGGCACTCGCGCGTCGAAAGCAAGTCACGCCCCGTGTAAATCAAGAACTCGGGCGACAGAATGCGGCAGGCTAGCAAGGGGGCAAGAAGCTAGCGTGGCGGAAGAGGTGCACTGCTGACGCCCGAGTTCAGTGAATGATCTACCAGCCGGCCCTCGGGGTCACTGAGGGACGTGCCTAGGTCGGTCCGGGTTCTGCACACGCAACCGGGGCGCGATGCCTGCGATTGGCACGGCGTGAGCCCGCTGCCTGCGCATGCTAGGTGATCTGCGAGGCGGATTCGGGGTTCGCACCAGCGGCCCGAATGATCAGAAGTGCCTAATCTGGTTACAAACGGGATAGAGCTACCGTGGTGTTGACCCGCTCGGGCCCGACTTCTGGTGTTCTACGGCACCAGCGCATCCCCTGATGATCTTGTGTGGCGCCGGGCGCGCTCGAAGCCACGTTCGGCCGGCCCTGCCGCCTGAGAACGGAGCATGGGGCTACCAAGGTCGCCCGGGCCGGCCCAGCTCTATGCTTGGAAAGGGCCTGTTCTTTTCTTGTATCGCTGCGCACCGGTGACCCATGCGGCAAAGAAAGTACATCGTCCCCGTAATCGCAGCTGCGGTGCTTATATGCGCTGCCTGCGGGCCACAGGGTGAAGCAAACATCGTTTTGAGAGGCCAACTCACTTACCCGAGCGATGCGTTGATACCGCAAGGATCGTTGGCGCGAATCAGCGTGCGTGAAGCGGGAGCCGACGCCATTGTCCGGCGGATCGTCACGGAGCGTTACTTGTACGCCATTGGGCAGAAGCCGGTGGCATTTGAGCTGCGCATCCCGCGGCCGCTGCTGCGTGCCCAGAGCGATTACTCGCTCTGGGCGGAAATATTGGGGAACGCCGGCCAGACGCTTTGGGCGAGCGAGAATGCCTTGCCAGTAAGCTTGCCTGGCGACAGCCGCCAGCCACCGTTGACCCTCCATCTTTCCGCTGCCCGGCAATGAGCGGTGGACGGGTGACTCCTTTCACCGTCGCAAGCGTGCAGTCACGGGCTATGCCTACCCCGGATAAGTGAATCTGCTGCTTCTGATCCGTGAGTGAATAAAGGATGCTGGAAGCCTAACGGCCATACGGCATTTGCCCTTGCGGCAGCCCTGTTCGAGATGAACCGTCTGCGAAACCGCCTTCTTCAGCCCTTGGCTGGGACGTCCTCGACGAGGCCGCCAGCGGATAGGCGGTGGGTCGACGCAAAGGCTCGTGTCGTTCGCCAACCGTTATTCCATTGGCAAGGAGCTCCTCATGAAAACGTCCTCATCGCATGTACGCGCGGATAACAGCGACCAAGATCTTCAGGGTCGGATCGAAACCGAGTTGTCCGACGCGGGCCTGATGCGCGCGACCGCCGTGGGGCAGCGGCTGCGCGCAGATATGGACCGCGAGTTGAGAGATGTCTCCAGTGAGCATGAATCAGCAGGGGCCAAGGTCGCGCCGATAGCCGATGATCGCCAAGAAATGGCGTTACCGCCGTATTCGGCGGTTCAGTTACCGCATGAGGATACGCAGACCGCCTGCGCGATCCTCAATCAATCCTTGGCCGACTGCATCAACTTGCAGCTCCAGAGCCAGCAGGCGAAGTGGGAGGCCTCGGCTGACGGCTTGAACAGACTGTCAGATCTTTTCGAGGAAATCGGCCGCACCATGTGCGAACACCAGGAGCAGGCCGCGGCGCGCATTCTGGCAATGGGCGGAACCGCACACGGTACGCTCATCCATGTTTGCGAACGTTCGGGACTGGCCGGTGATTCGTCTGCCGAAATGCCGGCCACAACGCCGATAGACACCATCTCCTCGGCACTCGACGTGATGTGCACCCCCTTGGATGGAGACATCGAGGTACTCGCCGAGATAGGCGATGCCGCAAGCGCGGATATATTGACCGCGCTTTGGTACACATGCGCCCTGTATCGCGACTCGCTGGGAAAGCAGGGTAGCGTGTAACCCAGTCGTTGGCCCGGTCGGTAAGGGGCCTCCAGAGAAAGGCTACGGCACTTATGGGAGGCTGGCGTTGACGCTTACACCAAGCGCTCAACGCACCTCAAAAGGTCTTCCGGGGCAAACGGCTTGTGAAAGAATCCGCTTGCGCCGCCCTTGAACGCGCGTTCCACATAATCAGAGTTTCCACTGCTGATGAAAATCGTCGGCAGCCGGTGCGCGCGCTGATTCCTGAGCAATTTCTGCAGCTCTAGACCGCTCATTCCGGGTAGTTCCACATCCAATACCAGGCAACCGCGCGGCGTCTGCACTTCTTGATTCAGGAATGCTTCCGCGCTTGCAAATCCCGTAAAACGATAGTCCGCGGCCTTGAATAAACACGCCAGTGCATCCCGAACGCCCGAATCGTCGTCGATCGCGAAGATACGAACGGGGTCATTGGCATTGTCTGGAGACGCAGGATGCATGATCAATAACGATGTATTCAGCCTCTAGGCTTCGCCCAGCGCCAAGCACTCACTGCTCGGCCATGCGTTCGATGTGGTTGCCATGAGGTCATCGTATTTTGCGGTGTCCCGGCCTTCATATACGTAACATCCACCTACTCGTGTAGTGCCCCCCCATCTGGCCGAAGCTTCGGCATAAAGACAGCGAGGGCGCCCAGAGCAGGGCGGGTAGATCGTCCTGGCGGCACTCCCATTTAACGCGATACAACAGCCGAGACGCGAGCGGGTTCCGAGACCGGATGCGCGGCAGAAGCTTGATTCCGAAAACCCGCGACCCACAGCAAAGGTTTCAGAGGTGGGCTACAGGCTTGCGCAGCGTAGCGAACGATGAGTTGGCGTGCGCCCAGCCTTGAAGCCGGGGATACATAAAGGTTCGCGCCAGTTCTTGCGTCTGGATCCATCCACAAATTCATGTGGCGTGGCCGTCGCGCCTGCACGTACGCCGTCTCGAACGCCAATTCCAGCCGAACCTGCTCGTAGTCGGCCACTTGCGAGGGCGTCAAATAGAGTTGGTACCACGAGTTTTTTCTGTGCTTTCTGGGCCAGATAAACAGATTCATGGCAGCCGTCCGGGTGTTTCAGTCGAATTTACCGATATTAGATAACAGCTTGAAACGCCGGAACATGCGACGAGTTCCCTATCACAGGTAGATGAAACTCTAGGCACGCGGATGATCTGCGTTCTTTTCAGCCACGTGATCCAGCCAAGTCCCAACTTCCACAGGCGCCGAGCCATACCAGAGAGGGCCAAGATCGAAGATATATAAATGGCTCCAATCGTCTATATAGCCGCGGATATGCGTATAAACGGCGTCTGCGGATTGAATGCTGGCGATTACGTAGCAGTTATCCGCTATTCGGCGCCAACCGAGGTAGCTCTTCATGGCGCCGCACAGGCTTGAACCCATCAGGCTATCCATGGCGTCGTGGACAACTAAATAGTGTTTCATTTATAGCGCCTCCCCCAGTTCTGGCGCATCTGAGTCACAGTTCCGGATGCGACTCTCGTATAGACAATCGAAGAAAGAGTCATGAAGCGAATATCCGGCTAGGGAGCGCCGCGTTCGGTTGCCCGTGGCGGCATGGCCAATTCTTCAAAGCTGGCTACTAGATGGGCCAGCTGAACCGTCAGTTTATGGCCCTGCATCGGCATACCGTGGCCCGTCATGGCGATCGCCGGTTTGAGCCCGTAGAGCCGTTCGACAGAGGCTTTTGCGCGTTTCCAGTCCGAGGTGTAGTAGCGGGGTGGGCCGTTGACCTCACGCTTCTGCGTCAGAACATCGAAGAGCGCTTCCTGTTTGACTGTTACGAACGCATCTCCGGCAACGAGTGCACCGTCTCGCCGCCTGAACAGAGAGATGTGCCCGGGCGTATGGCCGGGGGTCGGTATCCATTCCCAGCCGGTCAGGCCCGGGATCGATTGGTCTTCGGGCAGCGGGTGTACCCGATCACTGATATCAATCGGTGCGTTGGGAAAGAAGCGGGACAATGTCGACACGAGCCCGTTGCCCGCGTCGGGATAGGGGCCGTCGTAATCGGCTGCACCGGTCAGATAGGGCATTTCTCGATCATGCGCATAGACCGGCACGTCCCATCGCTCGGTAATCTCCGATAGCGCGCCCACGTGATCGAAATGGCCATGCGTCAGGATGATCGCCTGCGGTGGATTCTTCGGCCCGAAACGCCAGACCGCGGTTTGCACGATGTGTTTGCCTGCACCATGGAGGCCGGCATCGACCAGCACCCAAGGGTTGCCATACCCGGGGGTACCAAGAAAATAGACGTTCACGATCTGTGTGGTCAGACAGTACACATCGTCGAGAACCGCAAAACCTTGCCCGCTGTGCACGGAGGTCATGGGTAGCGGGTCCGTTTGTCCGAGTTTGATATGCATGGATTTACCGTCGATGCGGAAGCAGATCAGCATCTTGTGATGTGTTTATTGCTTTCATTAGACGGGTTGGCCAATCCGCGTGGCTAGAAGGTCAAGCCCGAGTACCGGTAGGGAGTGCGCTAGTCGCATCGATTCAGGCGCCGCGTTATAGCTTTCTGGCGCATCGGGACAGTCCATAGAGTCGTTCATGTCGACCGCCATTCAGAATGGCCAGAACGGCTTTTCTCCCCCAGTTGAATAAGGGATGGCCCTTATAGCCGCTCCTCGCGCGCTGCGTATCCTGATGCCAATCCCATACTCAGCCGTCGACGCGCCGCGACTTTAGTTACGGCGCAGCCCGCTCGGCGACGTGGCGGTAGGTAATTAACGTTTTGCGGCGTCTATTGCCGCAGGCCGTAACGCAGGGCGAACGGCGTCGGCCCCACCTGACAAGTCTGGACGAGGAAGCTCGATATGACGCTTTTCAACGATCGCCGCGACGCGGGCCGCCAGCTCGCGGCCATGCTTGGCCTCGATGGGAATGACAGTGTCGTCCTGGGGCTGTCGCGCGGCGGTGTGCCGGTGGCGTTTGAAGTCGCGAGAATGCTCGGCAAGCCGCTGGATGTCTTCGTCGTGCGCAAGCTTGGGGTGCCCGGTCAGCCCGAGGTGGCGATGGGCGCGATCGCAAGCGGCGGGGGCAGGGCAATCAACAGCGATATCGTCGCGCAGCTCGATATGACCGACGAGACCATCGAGGAGGCGATAGCCGAGGAACGCGACGAACTTGCGCGGCGCCAGCGAATGTATAGAGGCTGGGACACGCCGGCCGCCGTATATGGCCGACACGTAATTCTTGTGGACGACGGCCTCGCCACCGGTGCAAGCATGCGCGCGGCGCTAGATGGCGTACGCGCATTGGACGCGGGTAGCGTGACCATCGCCGTGCCGGTGGCTGCAAGAGACACCTGCGCCTGGTTCACGCAGGCGGCGGATCAGTTGGTATGCCTTGAAACACCCGAGCCGTTCGGAGGTTTAGGTCGTTGGTACCGCGATTTCGGTCAGACCAGCGACGACGAAGTCTGTCGGCTATTAGGGCAGGCGCGTGCGATTCGCCGATCTGCTTGATCGCCACGAAACTCGTTCGCGTTCCCACTGGTCTTAATCGTAGGTTCGAATCGATAGAGAGACGTTGTGATGACTGACCGCAAGAACTGGGCTCAGGTGCGCGATCAAACCGATTCCGGCCGCACCGGTGACAAGGTCTGCGCCTCCGACCCGGCCGCAGCACCTCTCGGCACCGACGAAGAGGCAGGCGGTCATGCCACCGCGCCAGAGGACATCGCGCGTACCGTGCGCGAAGTGCCACGCCCGCGCAGACCTAAATCGGGTTTGCTCGAGAAGCTGGGGTTACGTTCTCGCCCGAAGTCTTAGCCCCGGCCATAGCCAGCCACTCCTCTGGCACTGCTCTGGCACTACGCTGGCCCGTGGCGGCGCTGCGTGGCCAAAGCGGGATACAGCCAATTATCGATCGGATGGCGTTCCCCGAACGCCGTTCTAAGCCAGCGACGCCTAGCTTTAGGGAAACACTTAGGTGGGTTGGGGGCGGTGCCGTGTTGTGGATCAGACACTGGTGCGCTTTTCTAGGCGTCTTAACTTCCACACGGGCAGATGCAGTGAACATAAGCATTTATGACTTCCCGATTGCCGCCCGTTCAGCAGTAGTCGATGGATTGGCCCTGCTGACAAGACGCGGCGAACGGTACCGGCACGACACAGTCAACACCCAGCTGCGAGGGTTGCCAAGCTCGAAGATTCGGGCGCGCCGTCTGCAACGCATGGGCGTCGGCGTCGCAACACACACACCGCTAGTATCGCGAGCACGTGACGCCTCCCGCGCCTCCGCGGCGAGCGGAGCGTTGCGATGAACGCGGCCGACGTGGTTTCACGGGTTAACCGTCGCTGTCCCGAGCTTGACCCTGTGCGCGCACATGACGTGACCATCATCACGATGCGCACTTTCGCCGAGTACTTGTCCGCTGAGCAGATCGAGGCGATTGCGAGCGTGCTGCCTGCGGTATTCGCCGAAGCCTTCGACGCGGCGCGGGGCGAAAAGCGCCCCCAGGCCGTCGAAACATCTCTTGAAGCCTTCGAGGAACAACTCGTGGCGCGCGCCGAAGTAGGGCACAAGACCGCTGGGGACGTAGCCCGTGCGGTCGCGCGTGTTTTGCGCACGACGCTGGTCGAAGAAAAAGCACAGATCAAACTCGAGTTGCCCCACGAACTCGACAAGCTGCTTGAGTCGGACGAATCCGAGGCTTTGAAAAAGCCGGCCGCCGCGCCTACATGAGTCCGCATATGGACTCATCTCGCCTTGCATTGCGCAGCGCCGGTTTCCGGTTCGGATTTCCAGGCCTCGCAGGCGCATTAAACGATTTGGCGGCGCGCTATTGTGCTCGGGCTATCGAATGATCGCGCAGCTCGGCACCGTCAATGTGGCAGGGCTGCTCGGGCTACTCGCGTTCACGCAGTACGCAGTGATCTCGTTATGGTGTGCCTACGCTGCGGTTTTGAGCGTGCTGCTCTATAGCCATTGCCATCGGCGCTGTCGTGCGAACTGCCTTGGCGGGCCGTTGAAGCATTAGACCCATTAGACCCATGAGCCCCGCGCCACGTAATAACCTCTTCTTGGTCGCGATGGCCGAACGACCCATTCGTCCTTGGCTAGGCACTAAGTTTTTGCCCTCGGCGCGCGGACAGCGAGCACCACACGCGTAGAAGACAGGTGGTGGCCCATATTGGTTTACTGCCTTCGCAACAGGCGTCACGCGAGTCGTTCAGATCACTAGATGCCGCCTCGCGTATATCCAATCACCCGTCCTCTACTTGCGGTGAGTCGATTTGACGTTACTGGCGATCCTGCAGGGCTGTGGCGCCGTTCGTCTCGGCGCAGTGGGCGCAACAATAAACGCTCCCATCGGCTTCCAGGCCGTGTCCCAACACCCGGCAGCCACAGGCCTGGCAACTTGGCGCGATCACGTTGGCCGCGCATTCGATGGAATCGAACACGTGGCGTTGGCCGTCGCTGGTCTCGACGGTGAAGGCCTTGTCGTAGTCGTTACCGCAACATTCACAGCGTGGCATGGCAGACCTCAAATTTTCGGGGTTTTCTACTCGAACAACGACCGTAACAGGCGTTCGCAGGGTGCCGTGATAGGGAAAATCCTAGGTCCAGACCCGGACTTTATGTGGACTGTGAATGCCTTCATGGACGTGGATGCCGGGCCGTGATGCTCAACGAAGTACGCGAAAGTCATCATGGTGTTAACCGCTTCCCGGGTTATGGACGAGGCATCTCGGAGCAAGAGCTGCACTGGGCGAGAAGAACAAAGCCGCCGGGGTGGGTTCACTGGTATCTCGCTGGCAGGCGACAAGCGACACTCCTGTACTGCGCGTTCGCTTGATCGAGGGGGAAGACCATACGCGCGATCGCATCTAGTCGCCGGAGCGGCCACGGCGGTCTATGGAACTGATTAATGGCCCATGCCTTCGCCGTCCTTCCGGATGTTGTCGCTGAGGCACAAATGGCCGCTGGAGGCTTCTGCCCATCAATATCGGGCGATGCCTAGTCGTCAGGGGCGATATTCCGCATAGCTACGGGTGTGCGGATCCGTTGTCATGTTGCTGGCGACAGCGCCAGACATTTATCGACGCGGAGAAGGAAACCATGTCCTTTGCGAAAGTCATTGAAATGAGCGCGCATTCCACGGAAAGCTTTCAAGATGCCGCCAAGCGCGGTGCGGAAAAGGCGAAAGAGCGCCTAGACCACGTGCAGAGCATCTGGGTCAAAGACCACGAGATCACTATGAACGACGGACAGGTCACCGGTTACAAGGTGCATTTGAAGGTTACATTCGAAATGCGTGATTGATTGCTTGATGGCGCGAACCAGAGTCCAGGAACGTGTAGGCGCCCTCACTAACACGTCCATAGTGGCTCTGGCGGAAATACCATCCTGATTGGGTGGTTGTTTCAACCCCGGCCGAGGCCGGGGTTTTTTATTCCGAATTTTCTCGCGGGCGGTCCGCTCGGATCGCGGTTTCCCCGGATTGCAGTCGTCTGGCCTGACGCACGTAATTGAAACACCGCTCAGTTTGGCGTTATCCCTTGAAGAGGCTTGCGACCGATACGTCACAAGGAACACCACACGAGCCGGGATGCCGAGCAAGCCGCCAATACGGAGAGACGAGCTTTTCACGCGGAATCGGCCGACGATGTACTCGAGGGTCGCGAAGTCGATGCCGGCAAGGGCCTGAGCACGAAGCAGGCGAAACGTACGTACGGCGACGCGAAAAGTCAGGCATGGACGAGGGGCAACGTCTTTAAACATTTACGGCGCGGCGAGCCCTCGCGTCTAAAGAAATCGTCCGCTCCGCCGTTACAGAACTCCATGATGCTTCGGGCCGATTCGGATCTCTCGGCCTTGTGGTGTGAATGTTCGTTTGTCTGGGTCCGTTCTTGAAAGGGTCGCATCCCCATGGCATCACGGCGTCGTTATCTGGAAGTTCTACACGCCTTGAGTGCGACTCACAGTCGCCGTAAGCGACGACAGGTGCTGCTCGAAGTATTCATGGAAACCGACGATGAAGTCCTTGCGGGACTTCTCGAGGACGCACTGGCCGCGATGCTGCGATCGCGCACCAACCTGCGACGCACGTCCATTCGGAACGCGCCCGATATCGATGTCGCCGCTTTAAGCCATCATTGCAGCCAACGCATTTTCGGGCGGATCACGTCCACGTCGCTGGTTATCCCCCAGAACAGCGTGGACTGGCTGTCCTGAGATCGAGTAACGCGCTTTAGACACTCTGGCAGGGCGGCGGTCTGGTTCGACCCGTGTCGTAGAACACCCTACGCTCTGCTACATTCGGTTCATGCGTCGCCGATCCTGTCTTTTCGCGTTTTTCCTCATCTTGGCCGCTTTATGGAGCGCGTCTGTGAGTGCGGGCGAGCGCGCTCAGTACGACCGGATCGCGCCCGCAGACAAGAACTTCGTCGATGTGGTGCTTGATCTGGAGCAGGCGATCGGCGAGCACAATTTTGCGATCGTCGGGCGAAACGAAATTGGCGAAGCCGTGCGCCGTCGTGGGCATGCGGATTTCGGCGATGCGGCCATCGTGCACTTCTGCAATCTGCAGTACGCACGACGCGCGATGACAATCGATCCGTCCTTGATTCTCTACATGCCGTGCCGGATTGCCGTTTTCGAGGACGACAATGGCCGGATCCACGCAGGGAGCCTGTTGCTGCCCGAACAGACGTCCCACGAAGCCTTCAACAGTATGGCCTTGGATGTGAACCGCCAGATCCGGGAGATCATCGACTACGCGGTAGCACCGGTCATCGAACCGGAGTCGCCGTGAGCGCTATCGTGACGAATGAGTCGCGGGGCTGCTAGCCCGCACCATCCTTCGCGGCGGCCTGTCGTGAGCGGTAGTTGGATAGAAGACTGTGCTCGATGAGATAGCGGGCGGCGCTGCGCCAGGCCTCGTCGGTATTGCCGCGCATATCCACTGATGCACCGCCGACGGGCTTTGCCTTGCTTACGTCGTAGAGCGTGGCGTTGATATTGATGATGAGGTTGCTGACCTTCTGAACCCAGCCGGTCATCACCAGATCGGCGCCCGCAGACTTGCCCAGATCGATCTCGCAGCCGTTGCAGGCGTACAAATACCGATAAGAACCCTGCGCCGCGTCAATCTGCTTCCCCACACCGGTATTCGAGATCAGAGCGAACTCCGAGCTCTCGTCCAAGGCACGATGAATGACCTTTTCGGTGCGGCGCAGGCGCGCGACGTCCGCAGGCAGCGGGCCGTGATTCATTTCGCCCTGCAGGCTGCTGTCGACCATATCGAAAGGCAGAACGAGCAGCTTTGCCGCCTGACCTGAATCACCGGCCGCGGCGACAGGATCGGCCAGGGCCGGGGTCCAGAACATGACCGCACACAGCCATACGATTAGCTGGACCTGCACAACCTTGCCGCTGGGACGATCAGCTGCCCGTCGCACTCTCGGCTCCAACGCGCTGAGCCGATTTCAGGGCCAGCCGCTCCACCGTCTTGTTGGAAGCGCCGTTCTGCGGCGGGATCTCGCTACGCATTTCCAGTACGCCGCCGGGCACCTCGTCCGACAGGGTGATGACATAACGTTTCTCGGTCTCGCTACCCAGCGCTTCCCGGTGCGCTTTCTCCTGCTTGAAGGGTTGCAGGGAAATCCGTTTGACGGCCACTTCGTGACCATCGTACTCGGCTTTGCCTTCCTCGACCGTCGCCTCGTCTTCAAACGCGAACTTCATTCGCCGCTGAAAATAGCGCCAGCTCCCGCCGGTGCGCTCGGCCAGCGACAACACGTCGTTCTGCAGGAACATCATGATGACGGGATTACCGCGTGCATTGCCCACGTCTGGCGCGTGACGGTGGCGGTCGCCGCTCAAAAAATCCACCTTGACGCTCTTGCCGACGTGTTCGCCCTTGGCCACATCGAGATCGACATGATCGTCAAAGCTATCGTTCTTGTCGCCCTGACGGGTAAAGCTGTACTTCAGCACTGCGGGCGTTTCGACGTTGCTCATGTGGTCGGTCATGAACAGCAGGCGATTGGCCTGCGAGAAGTCGTCGGCGCCAGCCGTTTCATCAGCGTGGGCGGCCAACGTGAAAACGCTGGCTACAAGCACCAACGCGAGCCGGTGCGCGAATTTTGAAAACGGGCCGAAAGTCTTGCGGGCATCAATCATCATCGTCCTCCTGTACCTGGCGATCCTCTTCCCGCAGGGGCACGAGCGGCACCCCGTAGTCTTCCAGAATCGCGATGATTTCGTCGTGGTTGTCGTCGATCAGGCCCTGGACCGTGTTCAGCCAGTCGTCGTTGCCGTAACGCACGCCCATGGATACGGGGAAGTCGAACATCGGACCGTCTTCTCGGGAGAATGGAACGACCTTGATATCTTCTCCTTCGACCTGTCGGGCGTAATAGCCGGCGATTGGCCCCCAGACCACCGCCACGTCGATATCACCACCCGCGAGATCCTTCGTGACCATATCCGCCGGGTCGACATCATAGCCGCCGGACTGCGCCCGGTAGCTGACGATCTGCCCGATCAAGCCTTGCTGAATCACCCAGTCGCCTGCAGGCGAACCGGTAAATACGCCGATACGCAGATCGCTCTTCGTCTTGTCGGGTAGGGCAGCGAGATCGCTGGGCGTATCGACCGAGTCCAGATCCTGGCCTTTGAGGTACGTGATCGCATAGGTCGATCGATAGTAGGGCAGTGTCGTCTTGCCCACCTCGAATGCACTGCCCACGCTGATAATCAGATCACAGGCGTAGCGATTCTCCTCTGGGAGCCAGCGCTTGATGGTGTTGCGCCCGAAACCCATCTGTTCGGGCATCCATTCATATTCCACCGGCACGCCAAGCTTTTCGCCGAAGAGTGCCGCAATCTTGTTTTCGAAGCCTTCGCGCTTGTCGTTCGAGAAGGGCATGTTGCTTGGGTCGGCGCAGACGTAGAGCGTTTCGCTCGCCGGGTTCTCGACGGTGCGGTTCGCGGCAAAGCTCGCCTGAGTGCCGGCGATCCAAAGGACGGCCGCGCCGGCCGCGAGGCCCAACGCCTGTAAATTGCTGCGGTTTCTGTATTGTTCCAGGGTCATGAAGTCGTTTCCTGCTGTTGGGGCGATTCCGCTTCGGGCGCCGGCCACGTCTGTTCGAACTCGTTCTCCTCGTTGTCCTGCACGTGGGCCGATAAATCACCCGGCGTGTCGTCTTTTACAGAGAACTGGAGACTGGGGTTCGCACTGAGTGAAAAAGTCATCGTGGAGTCGAATACCAGCGCGTCGCCCTTGCGTACCGTGATGGCATCCACGAAGTGTGCGGGCTCGACGAGCCTTGTGAGCTGGTCCATTTGCAGACCGGTGATGTTCGGGTGCCGAATCATCAACTGCGTGCGCTTATCGTTACTCTCGCCCGCGCGGACTGTGCGCAGGCGCATCTGCCCCAAGTTCTCGCGTGCCTTGTCGAGGTCACGGCCGATCGGTGCCGAGCAGCCACCGCTCGCCTTGACGTATCGCTTGACCATGTAGAGCTTGTCGTCGCGGGTCTCGGCGATCACGCGCATGTACGTATAGGAGTTCACCCTGACGCGGGTGGCGATCGTTGCCGACGCCGCGGCCGGGCCCAGGTCGAAGCGTGCCGACATGGGTACCGGGTTGTTATCGATGACAAGCCACAGCCGACTGATCGCAGGACCGCTGTTGCCTGCGCGCTCATCCGTAATGGTGATGGGCACCACCGAAGGGTCTTCGGCGCGATAGGGCGCATCGAGGGAAACCACGTCGGTGCCATCGGCAATCGCCCGATCCCCGAAGTGAGCCTTGCGAATGCTCTTCCACACGGTTTCTTCCTGGTCACGCCGCTGGACGTCGGCCATGGCCGGCATCGCGACCGTGGCCAGCGCCACGAACATCGTTATGAATAAATAACGCAAGCGTGCTCGAGTGCGGGCGCGACTCGGTTCGCATGGTCGGGCGTGTTTGTTCATTCCCATTCGAGCTCCGTGTAGGCAGCGGTTACGTTGCGGGCGTGGTAGGCGTCGAACAGCAGCCAGCGGCTGCGCTGTTGCGTGCCCGTATGTTGCACGGCGTGCTGTAGCCCGTAGCCGTCTGCGATCGCTTTCCGTACGTCATCCCGAATGGTTTCAAGGTAGCGGCGTTCGGGCGCTGTCGCACGGGCGAGATCATGCTTCACCGGGCCGTGGCCCGGCACGACCGTACCGACCGTTCCATTCTCGGCGAGGCGATCGAGCACCTGTAGCCAGCCGGTAATGCTGCCGTCGATTGACGGCACGCGGTCGACAAACAGCAAATCACCCGTCCAGAGGGTGCCGGTATCTTCGTCGTAAACGGTCAGATCATTGTCGGTGTGGGCCGTGGGCCAGCTTTGAAGCGTGACCTCACGTCCGCCGAGATCTAGCTTTGCGGCCCCGTCGATCTGCCGGTCGGACAGCACGATCCACGACGAATCTGCGGTAATACCAATCGTTTCCGGCATACGGGTGAGATAGCTTTCGCTGCGGGCCGCCAGTGCGCTATCGAAACCTGCTGCGGCGATGAAAGTCGTGTCGTCCGCCGCAAACGCACGGTTACCCAGTACATGGTCCGGATGCATATGTGTGTTGATTACACAGCAGACCGGCGTTGCGGTCTGTTCGGATATCGCGGCGCGTAAGCGCGCACCTATCTGCGGTGTGCCGCCTGTATCGATCACCGCGACACATTCATCGCCGACGATGAATCCGATATTCGCGATATCGCCCGCATTGCCGCGATTAGCCTCTGCCTGATCGCCCAGATGCACGAACACGCCTTGGGCGACCTCGCTCACTCGCAAGGGCTGCGGCACGTCGTCGGCGAGTACCGAGGACGTGCCCGACAGAACGGCGAGAGCGGCAAGCCAGTACGTGATTCGCATGGCGGGCTACCATCTTCCGACTAGCCGTTGCCGTCCATCGGCTCGGGACGACCTGCAGGAAGGGCACCATCAGAACGCGCTTTCAAGAACGCCCACAGCTGTTGCATGTGACTCATAACGTCTTCGTTATTCGACCACGCCGGCATGACGCTGTACTGGCCGGTGGTGGAGTCCAGACGGGTGACACCGCCGGCCACTGCGGCCGTGAAGCGACCCTGGCCCATGCCCTTGAGACGGTCGACGAGACTTGGCGCAAAGGTGCTGCCTTCGGCGTTCTGAGCATGACACTGGGCACAGTGGTTACCGAATTTCTCATATCCGACCATGACGTCTTCGCTCACCTTGCAGGAGCCTTCGCCTTCACAGTCGACCTTGTATAGTTCGCCGTCTTCTTCACCGCCGCTGGACGCGGTCTGGCTACTCGAGGACGTGCTCTTGCTTGCAGCCGAATCGTCGCTGCTCTTTTCGTCGGCGCTGCTATCGCTGCTGCCGCCGTATTCGGCACCCATGCTGCTGTAGTCATTGACGATCGGCTCGTCCTCGGCCGCGAATGCAGCGCTGGCGAGTGGCAGGCTTGCCATGGCGACGACGAGCGCCGCGATCGTCTGGCGGGTTCTTGTCATTTTATATCTCCTCGGTTGCACGATGACCGTCTTGTCGAAGCCAAGAAAAAGCCCGTACCCGCCGAACACGTGGCGCGACGGATACGGGCTGCGTACGACTAAGACGTCATACTCTTATCGCGTTACTTCGACGCGACCTGGCTGCTGGCTCCAGCCTTCTTGGCGACGGAGTCGGGCAGGGTGAAGACCGTCAGAACGCCGCCCAGCTGGGTGTAGTTCTTGAGGTCCTTGTAGCCGCCCACGGCGCCGAGACCGGCGTTCGGGTCGGTCAGGCCTGCGGCCATGCCGATACCGGCCCAGCCACCAATGCCCGAAAGCACGCCGACATACTGCTTGCCGTCATACGTCCAGGTGTTGACGTTGCCGATGATGCCGGACGGGGTCTTGAAGCTGTACAGCTCCTTGCCCGTCTTGGCGTCGACCGCCTTCAGGTAGCCCTCGAGCGTGCCGTAGAACACGACGTCGCCCGCGGTGGCGAGTGCACCACTCCAGACCGAGAAGCGTTCCGGAATCGACCACTTGATCTTGCCTGTGGTCGCGTCATAGGCGATGAACGTGCCCATGCGCTTGCCGTCGAACTCCTTGACCGGGTTGGTGATGTCGTCCGGGCCCGGATACATGGCGAGCGTGGCACCAACATACGGCTGACCCGCGGTGTAATCGACCTTAGTCGGCTCGTAGTCCATGCAGACGTGGTTCGTCGGCACATAGAACAGGCCGGTCTTCGGCGAGTAGGACGCGGGCTGCTGATCCTTGGAGCCCAATGCGGCCGGGCAAATATCGGTGACGTTCTCGTCGACCTTGCCCTCGGTCGAATATTCCGCCACCTGCTGCGGGCGGCCCGTCTTCATATCGATCTTGGTTGCCCAGTTGACCGACGGGTCGTACTTCTCGGCTACGAGCAGTTCACCGTTGGTGCGGTCCTGCGTGTAGGCGAAGCCGTTGCGATCGAAGTGCACGACCAGCTTGCGATCCTTGCCATCGACCTTCTGGTCGACAAGAATCTTCTCGTTGACGCCGTCATAGTCCCATTCGTCATGGGGTGTCATCTGATAGAGCCACTTGGCCTCACCGGTGTCCGGGTTACGGGCGAAGATGGTCATCGAGTACTTGTTGTCACCCGGACGCTGGGTCGGATTCCAGGTACCCGGGTTGCCGGTGCCGTAGTAGAGCAGGTCCAGTTCGGGGTCATAGGTGAACCAGCCCCAGGTCGTGCCGCCACCGATCTTCCACTGATCGCCTTCCCAGCTCTTGAGGCTGGAGTCCTTGCCGACCGGCTCCTGCGTGACCGCGTCGATGGTCTTGTCGGGGTCGATCAGCATCGTGTCATCGGGACCCGTGCTGTAGGCCCGCCAGGCCATCTTGCCGTCGTCGATGTTGTAGGCCGTCAGATAGCCACGAACGCCGAACTCACCGCCGGAAATGCCGGTAATGACCTTGTCCTTGACGACAAGCGGCGCGTTGGTCGCGGTCTGGCCCTTGCTGGGATCGCCGTTGACCGTCTTCCAGGCGACCTTGCCGGTCTTCTGGTCGAGCGCGACGAGCGTGGTATCGGCCTGCTGGAGGAAGATCTTGCCGTCACCGTAGGCCAGGCCGCGGTTGACGGTGTCACAGCACATCACGGGGATGACCTGCGGATTCTGCGTCGGCTCGTATTTCCACTTGATGGCGTGGGATTCGAGGTCGATCGCAAACACCTTGTTGGGGAAAGGTGTGGAGATGTACATGGTGTCACCCATGACCAGCGGGCCACCTTCGTGGCCACGCAACACGCCGGTGGAGAACGTCCATGCCGGTGAAAGATTACTGACGTTCTCGGCGGTGATCTGATCGAGTTCGCTGTAGCGCTGCCCGTTGTACTGGCCACCCCACATGATCCAGTTATTCGGGTCCTTCTGCATCTCTACGAGGTCAGAGCTCTTGGAGCTGCTGTCCTGTGCCAGGACGATTCCGGAAGCCATCAGCGAGGATACGGCAAATGCTGCCGTAGCCAGGCGGAGTGCCTCCTTGGCTGGTTTCAATTTCACGACGTTTCTCCTCCGTCTCGTTTTTATTTGGCTTTGGCCATTGTTTTTATTCACGCATGGCCGTAGCCGCACTCGGGCTTGGCGAACATGCGTCCGGTCAACCCCTCACGTTTTCGATAGCACGCACTGCTACTACCGTCAATTGGAATACGCGTTGTGGCAGCGACCGGATGAGTGCCTTTTTCGAATGCTGGAAACTCAGTAAAAGTCCGTAGCCTCCCGGAATCGCGACGAGACAAGCAACTTCGCGTTTTTATTGCGCTTTGACGTGCCCAGCACATCGTGCGCCTTATGGGAGCCATGATTAAAACTTATGGATTATGAGAAGCCCGCACCGCCCCAAACGCGCGCTGCGTTGCAGCATAATAAAGGTTATTCTGGTGAATAATTAACCAGAAAACTGGCCCTGTATTTGCCCCTCAAAGTAAGTGCCTCCTCTTAACCCTCGGCCGGCAGCAAGCAGTCGTGACTGGCTAATTGCCGGCGTTACGGTTGCTGCCGATCTTGCTGGTATCGATCAGGCATTGATCGGCCGCCTCGGCCTTGAGGCTCGCCAGCTGAGAGCGGCTATCGCGAGCGATAGAGCCTTCACGCAGGACTTCGGGACGTTCACCTGCTGCGTTCTGGCCGCGTTGGTAGGTGTCGAGCGTGATGAAATCATCGTAGGGCAGCTGGTCGGCAATGTAGTCGATGCTGCACGAGCATTTATAGAGCGTGTCATAGCTCTCACCACCGAGTTGGTTCATGCAATCGAAGACATACTCAACGCGGGCCTGGGTGGGGTAGTTGTGTGACGGGGTGCTTGCGGCCATCGCCGCGCCGGGTAGCGCCAGGCTGGCCACCAGCAGGGGCAGGGAATACTTCATTGAACTCCTCCATTTTTTATATTGATTGTTCGGGAATTACATTGCACCGCTTGGGCGTCTGGGCGCAATGCGTGAGGATCACCCAACGAGGAGGACACGCTTGGGCGTCCGGAATCGAGGAGTTTGCATGTGCCTGCGGCAAGGGCACTCGGCCAGCGTCGAAGACTAGTCAGCAAGCTCAGGAATCTGGTGGAACGCTCGATGACTACCGTTTCCAAGACCTGACCGTCTTACGATCCCCATCGCACGTTGCGATAAGTCGCTTTAACTACCGAACGATACGAGCGTTTTCTCGACTCCGTCTACGAGAATGCGACCCATAGAGACGGCAACCGGGCACTCCCGGGAAACAAACCGGCGGGCCGTCTGATTGTCGAACTAGGCGGAAGCCCGATCGGCGAGCTGATACCCGACGCCATGCACCGTTCGAATCAGTGATTCGCCGCCGACTTCAGCCAGCAGATGGCGCAGGCGATGAATATGTCCACGGAGCGCTGCCTCGGAGGCCGGCGGCGCATCGGGCCAGACCGTGTTCTCGATCTCACGCCGGGTCACCACCTGCGGGTGCCAGCGAACCAGCAGTTCGAGAATGCGATAACTGGTGGGGGCCAGCGGTACCGTCTCGCCAGCGCAATGGGCGGCTATGAGGTCAGGATCGAGGTATAGCGACGCGCTGCAGATTTCGTGTGCATTGCGGCGTTTGCGATAGACCGCAGCTTCGAGTCGTTCATAAAGCGCGGGCAGGGCCGCTGGCGCGGACAGGCAATTGAGATGATTGCTTTCAGCGTCGGGATTATCCGAGGCGTCGTCGCAGACGACCAGTATCGGCGCCTGGGTACACATGTCGGCGCGCAGACGGGCGCACAGGGTTGAATCATCCAGACGGGGTGGATCGGGATCGAGAATGATCGCGTCGTAGCGGTACATCTCGCACAGGCGAACGGCGAGCCGGCTGTCCGACGCGAAATCCGGCTCATGCCCGTGCTGGGTGAGATAGTCGCCGATATCGATCGCTCGCTGATCGTCGGCTTCGATGATGAGAACGTCCATCGCTCCGATTGCCTTTCTGAATGCTCGGCCGCAACAGGGCATGAGACAGTCAGGTTGCGCAAAGGTTTAATCGAAACAAAAGGTTTCGCAAAGTCGTTCCAGTGAATGCGTCGCCGCCCCACAGAAACGCCATAAAAAAAGGCGGCCGAAGCCGCCTTTCGTACCGTGAAGGATTGGGCGCCTAGGCGCTCATGAGCTCCTCCAGGCGAATCGGCAGTTCGCGCACGCGTTTGCCGGTCGCGTGATGCACGGCGTTGGCCACCGCGGCGGCCATGCCGGTGATACCGATCTCGCCAATGCCGCGGGCCCCGAATTCGTTGAATTCGTAGTCCGGGTGATCGAGCAGGATCACATCGACATCGTCCGGTTGGTCCGCATGAACGGGCACCAGATATTCCGCGTAGTTGTTGTTGATCGGCAGGCCCGACCGCTCGTCGTAATCGGTGGCCTCGAACAACGCCATGCCGATACCCATGGCGACCGCGCCCTCGACCTGATTGGCCGAGGTCTTTTCGTTGATGATCTGGCCCACGTCGATGGCGCTGACCACACGCGAAACCCGCAGTCGCGAAATGCCCGCATCCCAACGCACTTCCACGAAATGCGCGCCGAAGGAGCGGAACGAATACTCGCCCTGAGGTGCGCCCGGCGTGTGGGCTTCACCGTCGGCGTTGGCCAGCTTGAGCTCCTGGAGCACATCGGTATAGGCGACCGACTTGCCGTTGTCGTCCGCCAATTGGCCGTCGTCGAAGCTGAGATCCTCGGCCTTGGCGCCAGCAAAGGCGCCACCGTCACCGATCGCATAGCTCTTGAGTGCCTCCACAGCCTTGCGCGTAGCGCCCGCGATGGCGGGCAGGGTGGTGGCCGTGGCCCAGGAGCCGCCCGAAACCGGCCCGCTCGGGTAGCTCGAATCACCCAGCTCGACCTCGATCCTGTCGATCGGAATACCCGTAATCGACGACACCGCCTGGGCAACGATCGTGTACGTACCGGTGCCGATATCCTGAGTTGCGCAGGAAGCGAACGCGGTGCCGTCTGCACGTAGGGACACGCGTGCATCGCAGTTCATCTTCAGCGCTTCCCAGTTACAGGCGGCCATGCCCCAGCCGATGACTTCATCGCCATCGCGCATCGAGCCGACCTCGTGATTGCGCTTCGACCAGCCGAATTTCTCTGCGCCCTTGTCGAACGCTTCCATCAGATGGATGCTCGAAAACGGCAGGTCCATGCTCTGGTCACGCTCGGTGTAGTTGGCCTTTCGGAACTCGAGCGGATCCATGTTCAGCTTTTCGGCCATCTCGTCCATGGCCGATTCCAGTGCGAACAGGCCGGGGGCGGCGCCGGGCGCGCGCATCGAGGTCGGCGTGCCGTGATTGGCGCCGATCGTGGCGTGGCTGACCCGCAGGTTGGCGCAGTCATACAGGCTCTTCGTGCAGCTGCCTGTCGTTTCCACGTAGGTATCGGTCATCGAGGTGGTATTGACCGTATCGTGGGTCAGCGCCGTGAGCTTGCCGTTGTCGTCGGTGCCGATCCGGATCTGCTGGCGGGTCGGCGGGCGATGGCCGGTGGTGGTGAACATGGCATGGCGCGGCACCATGAGCTGTACCGGTCGGCCGATCTCTCGCGAGGCCGCAGCGGCAGCGATCGCATGGGGCCATATCCACAGCTTGCTGCCGAAGCCGGAGCCGATGAACGGCGAGCGCACCTCGACACGTTCGGGCGGCAGGCCGAATACCTTGGACATCACGTTGCGCGCGAAAATCACGCCCTGTGATGCCTCGTGCAGCACGAGGTCGCCATTCTCCCAGCTTGCCGTGCTGGCGTGCATTTCCATCGGGTTATGGGTTTCCATCGGCGTAACGTAGGTCACGTCGATCTGGTTCGACGATGAATCAAACGCATTGTCCGGATTGCCGCGACTGTGGCCGCTGGAATCATCGGTCTTGGGTTTGTCGCCGCGCGCCAGTGCCTGGCTGAGCGTGGCGACCGGTTCGGCGTCGGCGCTGTATTTCACTTTTACCGCGTAGGCAGCCGCCCGCGCGTTGGCAAAGGTGTCGGCGACTACCAGTGCCACGAACTGCCCCGGGTAGTAGACCCGGTTGTCTTCGAAGGGCAGGCGGGTCTCGTCGACCTTGTTTTCCTGGGCGAAGCTGCTCGGCGTGCGATACAGATCGGGGAAATGATCGTGGTGGAAGATATCGATCACGCCCGACATCTGTTTCGCCTGCGAGAGATCAATATCATCGATCGTGCCGCTGGCAACGGTGCTGAATACGCCGTAGGCATAGGCCATGTTCGGCAGATGATAATCGGCGGCGTACATCGCCTGGCCGCTGAGTTTCTGCGGACCGTCGATACGCGGCTTGGACGCACCGATGATCTTGGCTTGGATCTTGTCAGTCATGGTTGCTTATCCTGTGAGTTCAGGCTGTCGTGGCGTTTCGGAGACTGCGCACGACAGCCTGCTGCCCGAGCGGGATCTTGAACGCGTTGTGTTCGTAGGGCGTCGCGCCTTCGAAGGCGATTTCGGCGGCCTTCTTGAAGCTGGCCTCGTTGGCCGGCTGGCCGACCAGCGCCTGTTCTGCCCTAGTGGCACGCCACGGCTTGGTGCCCACGCCGCCCATGGCAATACGGGCCTCGCGGATCGTGTCACCGTCAGTCGCCACGATCACGCCAGCCGAGGCCAGGGCGAACTGATAGGAAGCGCGGTCACGCAGCTTGAGATAGTGCGAGCTGTTGCCTTTCACCGGCGCGTCGAGCGTGACGTGGGTGATCAGCTCGTCGGCCTCGAGCGCATGTTCTTGCTCCGGCGTGTCGCCGGGTAGCAGATGGAAATCGAGGAAGTCGATCTCGCGCTCGCCGTTGGGCCCATTCACCGTCACGGTCGCGCCGATCGCGGCCATCGCCACACACATGTCGGACGGATGACTCGCAATACAGTGCTCGCTGGTGCCCAGCACGGCATGCACGCTGCGATTGTCGCCGCCGATGGCTGAGCAGCCACTGCCCGGCTCGCGCTTGTTGCAGGGCGAAACGCCGTCACGGAAATAGGCGCAACGCACCCGTTGCATCACGTTCCCACCGGTCGTGGCCTTGTTGCGCAATTGAGTTGAGGCCCCGGAAAGCAACGCCTCGGATAGCACGGCGTAATCGTTTTTTACGCGGTCGTGATAGGCGAGATCGGTATTCGTGACCATGGCGCCGATCTTCAGGCGTCCGTCATCGAGTTCCTCGATGTCGTACAGCGGCAGATCGTTGACGTCGACGATCCGCTCCGGCTGCATCACATCCAGCTTGACCAGATCGAGCAGGGTGGTGCCGCCAGCGATGAACGACGACGGCTGGCCCGCATGGGCCGACACGGCCGTGTCGACGCTGTCTGCACGTTGATATGAAAAGTTTCGCATCGGTTGCTCCCTAGACCTTGCCGCGGGTCGACTGCACCGCGGCAAGAATGTTCTTGTAGGCGCCGCAGCGGCAGATGTTGCCGCTCATCGCTTCGCGCACGGCTTCATCGCTCGTGCCGACGCGGTCGTCGGCCAGGATCGAGGTCGCGCTCATCATCTGACCGGAGGTGCAGTAGCCACACTGGTAGGCGTCCTCTTCAAGAAAAGCCTGCTGGATCGGGTGCAGTTGGTCGCCCTCGCCCAGGCCTTCGACGGTGGTGATCTCGTCGCCTTCGTGCATCACCGCAAGGCTCAGGCAGGAATTGATCGCCACGCCGTTGACGTGAATCGTGCAGGCGCCGCACTGACCGTGGTCGCAGCCTTTCTTGGTGCCGGTCAACTGCAGGTCGTCGCGAATGGCGTCGAGCAGGATGACGTTGGGGGTCACGTCGATCTGCTTCATCTTGCCGTTGATCTTGAACGTCACCCGGGTCTTGCCTTCGGCGGGTGCATCGTTGGTGGCCGACTCGGGCGCGCCTTCGTCGGCGAATGCCTGGCCCAGGCCGGCACCCGAGGTGGCGGCCGCGATGCTCGACATGCCCACGCTTTTCATGAATCGACGCCGCGATTCGGAATGCGCCGGCTGGCCCTTGCGTGGGTGATCGGCCGCGCCGCGGACGGCGCCACTCTGGTCACGGTTGCTCATTGTTTACTCCGGGTCGGGGCAGCGCTCGGGGCGCTGCTCGGTGGAACTGACTTTTTATGGATCGTGTATCGATCCTGTTTATTGTCGGATTCGCTATGGAATGCGCTACGAGCTCGGTCTTTCTGAACACATGGTAATTACAGTACTCCTACACCATAAACGATCGCAGCGCGGTGTATCTTTGGTCTCGAGTTTGAGTCTTATTCGTCGTCGATCGTCGCCCGGTGCGTGGTCGACGGGCGTTTGCCGCACGTCGCAAAGCGGCCGGTGTATCAATGTCACGCAAGCTCGTGTCGCGGGCCGCGACTAGCCGATAGCGGTCGCGCGGCACCCCGTCCAACACGGCTTTGGCACCGCCATCGCCCTCCAATGCCGCCATGGCGGGGAACAGCTGGCGGGACACGAGCACCGGATGCCCCGGCAGTCGTTGGCTGACCGGCCGCACATAGTCGAGTCCGGCATGCCAGGCATCCCGCAACCGTAAGACGAGGCGCGGCTCCATGTCCGGCATATCGCCCAGACATATCAATGCGCCATGACAGGCCTGTGGCAATGCGGCGAGGCCGCAACGCAGGCTGCTGGCCATGCCGGACCTGTACGCCGGGTTATTTACAAGTCGTACCCGGCGTCGCTTATAGCGACTGCTACGAATCAGCCGTTCGACGCGACGGCGTTTGCTACCGGTCACGACCACGATCGGGCCGACTGATTGTTCGAGCAGGCAATCCAGGCTGTGTTCGATGACTGCCTGGCCATGGAGCCGGGCCAACATTTTGGATTGCGCGCCGTAGCGGCGCGACGAACCCGCCGCGAGAACGATGGTGCCTATCAAGCCTGAGTCGCGCGCTCACGTGGGCGCAGCGCCACCAGTTCGGCGAGCACCGACAACGCGATCTCGCGCGGCTCGCGGGCATTGATCGAGAGACCCGCCGGCGTATGCGGGCGCGCCAGATCGTGATCGTCGAACCCGTCATCGCGCAATCGCTGCACGCGTTCCGCGGCCTTGGTCCGGCTACCCAGTGCCCCGACGCTGAAGGCCGGCGAGGCCAGCGCCTTCGCCAGCATGGCGTGGTCGTCGTCAATATCGTGGGTCAACGTATATACCGCGCTCGACGCGTCCAGTTCGAGGCTTTCCAACGCCCGGGCAAGCGGACGCGTGTCGTAGTGCGCAAGCGTCGTCCCGGGCGGCGGTGCGGCAGGCCCGTACGGGCGCAGTAACACGACGTCATAGCCAAAGGTCGGCGCCAGCTGGGCCAGGGCAAGCGTGACCGGGTCACCGCCGGCAATCACCAGCCGCGGGCTCGGCAGATAGCGTTGGTGAAACACGCGACGCCCTGGATCGTCGCCGCCCGGGCCGTAACCATGGCTGCCGTCCGACAGGTCGATACGTACATCGAAGGCCCGTCGGCGAATACGCGCGTCGTTCCAGCGCGCGACGTAATCATCGGCATCAGGGAGGGCGCGTACGAAGATGCCAATCCGTCCGCCGCAGGTCAGTTGCACGTCGAGCACCGGGCTTCCGGCGCCGTAATCGAGCGTCACCGGCGTGCCGGTTTCCAGTACCTCGAGTGCCTGGGCGGCGACAGCCGCTTCCACGCAGCCGCCGGAGACATAGCCCGCGACTTCGCCACGATCATTGATCGCCATTTCGCTGCCGACCGGGCGAGGCGAAGAGCCGTTCACGTGTACGAGCGTGGCCACCGCAATACGGCGGCCTTGTGCCCGCCATGCGCGCATTACGGGCAGCAGGTCGTCCACCAGGCCATAGGTTGGCCAAGCCGGCCAGTCGGCTCGTTGCGGCCGCTCGGCTTCCGGCGCGTGGAAGCGCTCGGTAAAAGGGGTGATCTTGTCTGCCATGCTCGATGCCGACATTAGCGCCTGCGATCACCGCTGCCAACTACGCAGGCCGCCGCGCTTTGCGGGGTCGGCTCGCCAGACGGCAACTTGAACAGACGGAGTATGTATGGGGCAGACAATACGGTCGCGCGCAATCGAATACAACCGTGGACGCCGAGCGATGCTTTGTCCCGGGCGAGCCGATCCCGTGCCGACTGAACCCGCTGTCCGAAATATACAAGAGCGGCAGGTGTTCTAGGCGTCGCTGTTCAACGGCTCCACAAACACGCGGCTGGCGCGCACGTCTGCAGCTTCCAGAGTCGTGAGATCCCTGCGCGTGACCGATCCGCGGGCTTCGAACAGACGCTTTGCCTGGCGCAGCCGCATGCGATCGAGCGCGTTGCGGATCGAGCGGGCATTGGCGAAGTGGGGCTGCTGCATACGCCGCTCGATGTATTCGTCGAAAGCGGTCTTGGCCTCGTCACTGAACTGATAGTTCTCGTCAGCGAGCATGAGCTGGCTGATCGAACCCAGTTCGTCGGGCGAATAGTCGGGGAAATCGATGTGATGGGCGATACGTGAACGAAAGCCCGGATTGGATTCGAAGAAACGATCCATGCGGTCCTTGTAACCGGCCATGATCACCACGAGATCGTCGCGATTGTTTTCCATGACCTGCAGCAGAATCTCGATCGATTCCTGGCCGTAGTCGCGTTCATTCTCGGGCCGGTAGAGATAATAGGCCTCGTCGATGAACAGCACGCCGCCCATGGCACGCTTGATCACTTCCTTGGTTTTGGGCGCGGTGTGGCCGATGTACTGGCCAACCAGATCATCGCGCGTGACGGACACCAGATGGCCTTCGCGCACGTAGTTGAGCTTGTGCAGAATCTGAGCCATGCGCTCGGCGACCGTTGTCTTGCCGGTGCCGGGGTTGCCGGTGAAGCACATATGCAGGGTCGGCGTATCCGATGCAAGATTGAACTGGCGCCGGACATGATCGACGAGCAGCAGGGCAGCGATCTCGCGGATGCGGGTCTTGACCGGCGTCAGGCCGATCAGGTCGTGATCGAGCTGATCGAAGACTTCCTGGATCTGCGACTCCTCGAACACCACGTCGAGATCGACCCGGGCATCGTCGGCCAGGGGCTGCTTGTCGTCGCGGCCCGTGGTGTCTTCTGCGCTGCTCATTATCGCCTCCTGCATGATCGCTGTCTGTCTATACGGCTATTCCATGGGCGCCCGGAAGGTGTTTGCGGGCGCCCACGGCTGCCGTGATCTCTAATAGCGCTGGCTTTCGGGTTTATCGGTGGCGTAGCTGTGGATGGTGTAGCGGATCTTGCGGCCTTCCCATTCCTGACGCGTGACCTGGAAGCCGGGCTCCTCGGGCGGCCGGTTGACGATGAACGACAGCCGCGGCGTTTCCCACTGGTGGGTACTGTCGAAGGCCGTCAGCCGGATGTAATGATTCGGGAAGGTCTTGCGACATTCCTCGAGATCCATCATCAGCCCGGCTGGGTCCTTGAGATCGAACATCGGCTGGCCGTACATCTCCCAGTAGGTGTTGCGGGGATGCGGATCGTCGGTGTATTCGAGGTTCACCGCCCAGCCGTTGTCGAGGCAGTACTTCACCTGTTTCTTGATCTGCTCGTCGGTGAGGTCGGGCAGGAACGAAAACGTGCCTTGGGTCAGTCGCATGGCAGTATCTCCTTGTTCTTGTGAGGCGTGTATTCGAGCGCCTAGCTGGAGGCGGTGGCCGTCGGCACGAAGTCCGGGGTATCGGTCGACGTGTAGTCGAAGGTGATGTCCTTCCACGTATCCAGCGCGTGCTGCAGTGGTTTGCAGTCCTTGGCGGCCTTGTTGAGGATGTCCGGGCCTTCGCTCAGGTAATCGCGGCCCTCGTTGCGGGCCATGATCATGGCTTCCAGCGCCACGCGATTGGCGATGGCGCCGGCCTGGATGCCGTCCGGGTGGCCGATGGTGCCGCCGCCGAACTGCAGCACGGTGTCCTCGCCGAGGTAGTGCAGCAGCTGATGCATCTGGCCGACATGGATACCGCCCGAGGCGACGGGCATGCACTTGTTAAGGCCCGCCCAGTCCTGATCAAAGAACACGCCGTGTTCCAGGTTCTGTTCGTTGAACGGCTCGCGCAGCACGTCGTAGAAGCCGGCGATCTGGTTCGGATCACCTTCGAGCTTGCCGACCACGGTGCCTGCATGGATATGGTCCACGCCGGCCATGCGCATCCACTTGGAGATCACGCGAAACGACACGCCATGATTTTTCTGCCGTGTGTAGGTCGAGTGACCGGCACGGTGCAGATGCAGGATCATGTCGTTCTTGCGCGCCCAGTTGGACATGGACTGGATCGCCGTATAGCCGATAACCAGATCGATCATGATGATGGACGAGCCGAGATCCCTGGCGAATTCGGCACGCTCATACATGTCTTCCATGGTGGCCGCAGTCACGTTCAGGTAATGCCCCTTGACCTCGCCGGTTGCGGCACTCGCCTTGTTGACGGCTTCCATCACATAGAGGAAGCGGTCACGCCAGTGCATGAACGGCTGCGAGTTGATGTTCTCGTCGTCCTTGACGAAGTCCAGACCACCCTTGAGGGCTTCATAGACCACGCGGCCATAGTTGCGACCCGACAGGCCCAGCTTGGGTTTCGTGGTCGCACCAAGCAGCGGCCGGCCGAACTTGTCCAGACGCTCGCGCTCGACAACGATGCCGGTGGGCGGGCCCTTGTAGGTCGTCATGTAGGCGGTCGGGATACGCATGTCCTCGAGGCGCAGCGCACTGATCGCCTTGAAGCCGAACACGTTGCCGATGATCGACGCGGTCAGGTTCGCGATGGAACCCGGTTCGAACAGCTGAATATCGTAGGCAATATAAGCGAAATACTGGTTCTCGTTACCGGGCACCTGATCCACGCGATAGGCCTTGGCGCGGTACTTGTCGCAGGCCGTCAGGCGGTCGGTCCAGACCACGGTCCAGGTCGCCGTCGACGACTCGCCGGCCACGGCCGCCGCGGCCTCCTCGGGATCGACACCGTCCTGCGGGGTGATCCGGAACAGGGCGATGATGTCGGTATCGAGCGGCTGATAGTCCGGCTCCCAGTAGCCCATCTTCTTGTAGGGAATCACCCCGGCTTCATAGCGTTTGTCGTTCTGGATGGTTTGTGCCATGTCCAATCTCCGGTGTTTCGTGGCATCTGACGGTATTCTCGCGACAGGGTCAGACTAGGCCCGGCTATTGATAAATAAAAGTAAATAGTTATTATTGTTTTCATAAGAAAACATGAGACCTGATAGACGCTATTGAGACGTCTCGAAATCAGGCTCCCAGCCGGTGCGATGGATGAACATAACCCTGCGTCAACTCAAGGTTTTCGAGGCGGTCGCACGACACGCCAGCTATACCCGCGCGGCAGAGGAACTACACCTCACGCAGCCCGCGGTATCGATCCAGGTAAAGAGCCTGGAAGAATCCGTAGGCCTTGCCTTGTTCGAGCAGTTCGGCAAGCAGATCTATCTCACCACTGCCGGCGAGGAGATCCTTCGCTACAGCCGCTCGATCGCGGCCCAGATCGACGAGGTGGGCGACGTGGTCGCACGCTTGAAAGGGGTATCCAAGGGCAGTCTCCATCTCGCGGTGGCGACAACCGCGAACTACTTCATCACCCATCTGCTGGCGGCTTTTCACCGCGAGTTTCCGGAAGTTTCGATCAACCTGTCGGTGACCAACCGCCAGGCGCTGCTCAAGCAGCTGGCCGAGAACCGGATCGATATGGTGGTGATGGGCGAGCCCCCGGCCGAGCAGGGCCTGGCTGGCACGGCATTCATGGAAAATCCGCTGGTGGTCATTGCGCCGCCGGGCCATCCGCTGGGTGAGCGCAAGCGCATTCCGCTCAAGACCATCGCCAAGGAAGAATTCGTGGTGCGCGAAGAAGGCTCGGGCACGCGCGCTGCGATGACCCGGTTCGCGCGCCGCCACCAGATCGCGATCACGCCGGCGATGGTCATGACCAGCAACGAGGCGATCAAGCAGGCGGTGAGCGCCGGGCTCGGGCTTGGACTGGTGTCGGCGCATACGCTGGAGCTCGATCTTTACGCCGAACGGCTGCAGATCCTCGACGTGGCGCATTTCCCGATCATGCGCGAGTGGTATGTCGTGAACCGCGAAGGCAAGCGGCTGTCGCCGGCGGCCGAAGCCTTCAAGCAGTTCCTGGTCGACAACGCCGACACGGTCTGGCCGACGGCCACGAAGGCCGTCGGCGCGGTGGCGGGGCAGAGCGGCTAAAGCCCGCGTTGGCTAGCGGTAACGCACGACGCCGGTTGTGACCATCGATTCGATCAACGGCTGCATGATGATCTCCATGGCGAAGCTCATCTTGCCGCCGGGCACCACCAGCGTGTTGCGCCGGGACATGAACGAGTCGTGGATCATCGACAACAGATACTGAAAATCCACGTTGATCTGCTTCGGATCACGAAAACGGATAACGATCAGGCTTTCATCCAGCGTCGGGATATAGCGGCTGATGAACGGGTTGGAGGTATCTACCGTCGGCACGCGCTGAAAATTGATATGCGTGCGTGAGAACTGCGGCGTGATGTAGTGCACATAGTCGTGCATGCGGCGCAGAATGACGTCCATCACGGCCTCGGTGCTGTAGCCGCGGGCCAGCTTGTCGCGGTGCAGTTTCTGGATCCACTCCAGGTTGGTGATCGGCACCACGCCGACCAGCAGGTCGACATACTTCGCCACGTCAACCAGATCGGTCGTCACGCCGCCGTGCAGGCCTTCGTAGAAGAGTAGGTCGCAACCTTCGGGGACTTCCTCCCAGGGCGTGAACGTGCCCGGCTCCTGATTCCAGGGCTCGGCTTCTTGCTCGTTGTGAAGGTAATGCCGGCGCTCGCCGCCACCCGTTTCGCCGTGCACGCGGAACAGCTCCTCGAGCTTGTCGAAATGATTGGCTTCCGGGCCGAAATGACTGAACGGCCGGCCGTCTTCCTCGGCCTGTTTCACCTGGCGCTTCATTTCCATGCGCTCGTACCGGTGGAAGCAGTCACCTTCCACCGTGGCGGCCCTGAATCCGTCACGGCGAAAGATATGTTCCATGGCCTGGCGCACGGTCGATGTGCCGGCACCGGACGAGCCGGTAACCGCGAACACGGGATGCTTGATCGACATGGTGCTCCTCCCGCTGGGGCAATCGCGCTGTTTGATCTGGGTTTGTTATCAGCTGGTGCCGAGACTGTTTATGCGACCTGTCGCTCCTGAGCCGGATCGTACTGACCCTGCGAGGCCGCACGATTGCAACGTGCCCGGTGCAGCAATGCGTTCTGTGCCGCCTCGGTATTGGCCTTGTCCCCGCGCCAGGTATCCAGCGCCGGCTGCTGCAACGCGCGGGCGTAGGAGAACGTGAGCTTCCAGGGCGCGGCGCCGGCATCGATCCGATTCATCGCATCGAGATGGGCGGTGGCGTCCTCGTTGCTCTGGCCACCAGAGAGAAACGCCACCCCAGGGACCGACGCCGGCACGCTCGCATACAGACAGCGCAGCGTAGCCGCGGCCACCTCACGCCCGTCGGCCTGCTGGGCCGCATGCTTGCCGGGCAGCACCATGCTGGCCTTCAGGATGAGCCCGGGCAGGTGCACATTCTGTTCGCGCAGCTGGGCAAACAGCTGCGTGAGGGTTTCCTCGGTCACCTCATAACAACGCGCGATATCGTGATCGCCGTCGAGCAGCACCTCCGGCTCCACGATCGGCACGATCCCGGCCTCCTGACAGAGCGCAGCATAGCGGGCCAGTGCATGCGCGTTGGCGGCGTAGCAACCGGCGCTCGGAATGCCGTCGCCGATCGTGATCACCGCTCGCCATTTCGCGAACCGGGCGCCCATGGCGTGGTATTCCGCCAGGCGCTCGCGAAGGCCGTCGAGCCCTTCTGTGACTTTCTCGTCGGGATGACCGGCGAGATCCTTGGCGCCGGTATCGACCTTGATGCCGGGGATCACACCGTTGTCGCTCATCATCTGCGCGAATGGCGTGCCGTCGACGGTCTTCATACGCAGCGTTTCGTCATAGAGGATCGCGCCGCTCACGCTCTCGCCCAAACCCGGGGCCGACAACAGCAGGGCACGATAATCGCGGCGATTGTCCTCGCTGTTCTCGATGCCGTAATCCTCAAAGCGCTTGCCGCAGGTCGGCGTGCTTTCGTCGATCGCCAGCAGGCCCTTGCCATCGGCGAGCATGCGCTGGGCAATGTCCTCGAGTGTGGTTGTATCCATTGTCATCTCCTCGCGTTCGTAGCGTTTGTTATGCGGTTTCGGGCTCGGCAATCAGCGCGTACAGGGCCTTGGCCAGATGCGCCTCGGTGAGACCGAAGTGGCGGTATAGATCCGCGGCCGGGGCCGACTCGCCAAAGCTGTCCACGCCCAGCACGCGCCCACGCGGGCCGACGTAGTAGCGCCAGAGCGCGCTGACGCCGGCTTCGATCGCCACGCGTGCGTCAATATGTGCCGGCAGTACCGATTCGCGATAGGCCGTGTCCTGTATCTCGAACAGGTCGAGGCAGGGCATGGACACGACCCGGATCGCGCGTCCTTCGGCGGCCAACGTCTTCGCTGTGGCGATCGCAATCTCCACCTCGGAGCCGGTGGCAATGATCAACGCTTCCGGCGACTGCGGCGGCTCGTGCAATACATAACCGCCGCGCAGGATGTTCTCCACCGTGGGCACGTCACGTTCGAGATGCGGCAGATCCTGACGGGACAGAGCGAGAGCGGTCGGCCCGTCGGCGCGCTCGATCGCCGCTTTCCATGCCGCCACGGTTTCGACATCGTCGGCCGGTCGCCAGACATGCAGGTTCGGGATTAGGCGCAGACTCGAAAGATGCTCGACCGACTGGTGTGTCGGGCCATCCTCGCCGAGCCCGATGGAGTCGTGGGTGTAGACGAGGATGCTGCGCGTGCCCATGAGCGCGGCCATGCGCACCGCGTTGCGGGCATAGTCGGAAAAGGTCAGAAAGGTGGCCGTGAACGGGATATAGCCGCCGTGCAGAGCGAGCCCGTCGGCCATGGCAGTCATGCCGAATTCGCGCACGCCGTAGTGCAGATAGTTGCCGCTGTACCCGGGCGCGCCGATGGCCACATGACCGTTCCAGTCGGTGCCGTTCGAACCGGAGAGATCGGCCGAGCCGCCGAACAGCTCTGGCAGGCGCGGCGCGAAGAATTCGAGCATCGCCTTCGACGCCTTGCGCGTGGCGGTATCGGCACCCTGGACCTGAATATGATGCAGATGGCGCATCATGTGCCTGGACCAGTCCTCTGGCAGTGCGCCGGCCTGGCGGCGGCTGAATTCGGCCGCCAGTTCGGGATAGCTTTCGGCATAGCACGCGTAGCGCTGCTGCCACTCCTGTTCCCAGGCAGCGCCAGCGTCCTGCTTGTCCCACGCAGCATATATCTCGTCGGGGATGGCGAAGGGCGTCGCGTCGGCCCAGCCGAGTTGTTTGCGGCTGGCGGTAATCTCGTCGTGACCCAATGCGGCGCCGTGCACGCCTTCCGTGCCCTGTTTGTTCGGCGAACCCCAGCCGATGACAGTCTTGCAGCAGATCAGGGTGGGCCGTTGCGTATCGACCCGCGCGGTCTGGATCGCTTTTGTGATGGCCTCGGCGTCGTGGCCGTCGACATCGCGCACGACCTGCCAGCCATAGGCCTCAAAGCGCTGCGGCGTATCGTCGCTGAACCAGCCGTCGGTTTCACCGTCGATCGAGATCCCATTGTCGTCATAGAACACGACGAGCTTGCCGAGACCGAGATGGCCGGCCAGCGAACAGGCCTCATGCGAAATACCTTCCATGAGACAGCCGTCGCCGACCAGGCACCAGGTCCAGTGATCGACGATGTTCTCGTCGTCGCGATTGAACTCGGCGGCGAGTGTGGCCTCCGCGAGCGCCATGCCGACGGCGTTAGCCAGGCCCTGACCGAGCGGGCCGGTGGTGGTCTCGACCCCGGGCGTCAAACCGTACTCCGGATGGCCGGGGGTTTTCGAATGCAGCTGCCGGAAGTTGCGCAGTTCCTCGAGCGGGAGGTCGTAGCCGGTCAGATGGAGCAGGGCGTACTGCAGCATGCATCCGTGCCCGTTGGAGATAATCAGCCGATCGCGATCCGGCCAGTCGGGATTAGCCGGATTGAAGCGCATCACGTCGTTCACCAGCACTTCGGCGATATCGGCCATGCCCATGGGCATGCCGGGGTGCCCGGAGTTGGCCTGCTGGACCGCATCCATGGCCAGTATCCGGATCGCGTTCGCGCACACACGCCGATCGACCTGCGACGTGGGCGCACTGCGGTTTGCAGCGCCCGGAGCGCTGGCAAGCAGATCGGTTGAATCCATCGGTCTGTCTCCTGGCTATACGGGTTCGCTAACCCGGCACGCATCGCAAGCACGAACGGCTCTGTGCCGCTCTTTTCGCTGCCAATATGAGACAGACAAGAAATAAGTAAAAATAAATCTTTATTGGCAAACTGATAATATTATCTAATGCATAGGCCGATGGAATCGCGATCTCGCACGGCGCAAAAATGCAATCACGTTGATTGCGATCCCTGTGCTAGGCTCTCGCTCATGCTCGTTCGTAATGGTCGACTGCAACGGCTTATCGCCGTACTGCTCGTGACGCTTGTGGCTGTCAGTGCCCAGGCGTGGGCGAGTCATGTCGACTGGCCGACGAACCAGAGCGGCGAGCATGCCCATGTCGATATTTCCGCTTTCGACGACAGCGCCACGCTGACCGACCTTGAGTCGGCTGATACAGCACACAGCGATCACTGCTGCCATGCAGCGGCCCATCTGGTAGGGCTGCGTTCACACGCCGACGGCGTGGATTTCCGCATGGCCACGCCGCATCGCGCCGAGCGGCGCAACCGCTATACCAGCCTGGCTCATCCGCCTCTGATCGATCCCCCTATCGCCTGAATCGTCTTCCTCGACGCGCCGCACCGCGACGCGTCCTTTTCCGATTCACTGCGATAAGGATCATCCATGTCCCTGCGTCATTCGACGACAGGCGCGACCGCCATTGGTCTGTGCCTGCTGTGGCTTGCTGCGCCGTCTGCGGCCGTCACACAAATCCCCCAACCACTCACGCTCGGTGCGGCGCTTTCCTGGGCCGGCGAGTACAACCCCGGCGTGCGGGCTGCACGCCTTCGTATCCAGCGTCTTGGCGGTGAAGCCACGCGTGCCGATGTCGCGGTGCCGTCCAATCCCCGGATCGAGATCGAAGCCGGTGAGCGTGACCAGCGGTCTGGCATGCGTACTGATATCGGCATCCGGGTCAGCCAGGAATTCTGGATTGCCGGACAGGGCGGCCTGCGCGAAGACGCGGCCGGCAACCGCCTCGAGGCAGCTCGGGCAGACTACGGCTATCTCGAAGCGGCCACGGCGGCGCGCACACGCGCGGCGTTCCTGTCGGTGCTGGTAGCCGAGCAGGCCGTAGCGACAGCCCAGAAGGTGGTCGCGACCAACACCCAGCTGTCGGACTACGCGAGCAAGCGTCTCGATGCCGGCGCGGGCACGCGGATCGAATCGAACGCGGCCCGTCTCGGGCTGCAGCGCGCCCGCGCGCCGCGGCCCGTCTCGGGCTGCAGCGCGCCCGCGCGCTGGCTGCCGCAGCCGGTAATGCGGCGACACAGGCACGGCTTCGCCTCAAGGATCTGCTCGCGATCGATCCGACCCGCCGGCTGGCCATCGAAGGCAACCTGGCTTTTCGCCGCCTGGACCTGCCCGACGAGAACGCACTGCTGTCGCGCGCTGTCGAGCGACGCACTGATCTGCAGGCCGCGGCCGCACGTGTGATCGCCGCGCGCCGGGACCTGTCGCTCGCCAAGCGCCAGATCGTGCCGAATCTCACCGTGTTCGGCTTCTACCGCGAAGAGGCGGGCGGGCGTGCCGACGGCGGCTCCGACATCACCGGCGGCGGCCTCGGGTTCGAGCTGCCGTTACTGGATCGCTACACCGGTGAACGCGAGATCGCCAACGCGGATCTGACCCAGGCACAGCTCGAGCAGGACAACCTCCAGCGCGAGGTGCGTCTGCAGGTGCTGTCGGCCATTAGCGCCTATCGCGCCGCGCGCGCACGGGCCGACGCACTCAGCGACGCAGTGCTCGAAGCCGCCCAAAGCACGCTTGAACTGACCCGGCGCTCGTTTGCCGCCGGCAAGGTCGGCGCCCCGGCAATCACGTCGGCGCAGAACAACCTGATCGATGTGCGCAGCGACTATCTCGACGCGCTCGGCGCGCTGGTCGCCGCCGGCACCGACCTGGAGCGCGCCACCGGCGGCCTGCTCGTCATGGACAGCGGGGAAACCTCCTAATGACTTATCGAAACATGACGCTTCGTATGGTTTCCGGGCTGCTGTGTGTATTGGCTTTTTCAGGCGGCCTTGCTGGCTGTGATACCAGCGGCGCCGGCGCAGCCGGCACCGCGTCGGATTCGGTCACCGCCGATGATGATCACGCGGAACATGACGATCATGACGCCAAGGGACACGGCGGCGACGCGCACGCGGCAGAGCAAGACGGCCACGATGCAGAGGAAGGCCACGCCGAGCACGCCGCGGCCCGTGTCGAGCTGAGCGCCGAACAGCGGGCACAGCTGGATATCGAGATCGGCGAAGCCCGTGCCGGCAGCGCCGGAGCATCGATCCAGGCGCCGGCCACGCTGCACTTCGATGCCGACCGTGTGGCGCGCATCGGGCCGCGCCTGCAGGCCAAGGTGGTCGAGGTCTCGGCCGATCTGGGCGACAGGGTTTCGCGTGGCGATACGCTCGCGGTGCTCGACAGCGTGGCGCTGGGCAAGGAGAAGGCCGCCTATCTGACGGCCTCCGCCCGCTATCGCACCCGCCAGGCCGCCTATGCGCGCGATCGCAAGCTCGCAGCCGACCAGATCGTAAGCGAATCGGCGCTCGCCGAGACCCGTGCCGCCTACCAACAGGCGCAGGCCGAACGGCGTGCGGAGCGTGCCGAGTTGCGCCTGTACGGGCTCGACAATGCCGCCATCGATGCGATCGAGCGTAGTGGCGACGAACCGTTGTCCCGGCTCGAGCTCGTCGCTCCGCGTGATGGCGTGATCGCCAAGCGCGACGTCGTGGCGGGGCAGACGATGGACGCCAACGAGACGCCGATCCATGTCGTCGACAACTCGCGCATGTGGCTCATGATCGATGCCGCGGAACAGGCGTTGCCGCGACTGGTCGCCGGCCAGTCGGTCACATTCACCGTGCGGCCGTTGCCCGACGAGCGCTTCACGGGCGAGATCGACTGGATTTCGCCGCGACTCGATGCCGAGGCGCGCACTGTTCGCGTACGCGCCATTGTCGACAATCCCAGCGGGTTATTGCGTGCCGGCATGTTCGCGAACGCGAGCATACAGACGGATACGCCAACCCAGGGCCAGGATCCGAGCTCGCCCCAGGGCACGCTCGTGCCCGTCGGCGCGGTCCAGCAGATCGGGGAACGAGCCGGCGTATTCGTGCCCGCCGAAGAGGCGAACGCATTCCGGTTCCAGCCGGTGGAAACCGGCGCCGAGAGTGCAGGCCAGGTGGAGATCCGGAGTGGCATTGCAGCGGGCGACGCGCTCGTGGTGCGCGGCGCCTTCGATCTCAAGGCAGCACTGACTGCTCGTGGCCGCAGCGCCGCGCATAGCCACTAGGAGGGCGACATGATCAATTCCATCATTCGCCTGGCCATGGCGAACCGGCTCATGGTGCTCGTTGCTGTGGCCGCGCTCGCGATCGGCGGCTATTTCTCGCTGCGTTCATTGCCCGTGGACGCCTTTCCGGACGCGACCCCGGCACTGGTCCAGATCTATACCGCAAGCCCCGGTCTGTCGCCGGTGGATATCGAAACGCTGATCTCGTACCCGATCGAAATCAGCATGTACGGCCTGCCGGGGCTGGAGAAGGTGCAGTCGACGTCGATCTTCGGGCTGTCGCGTGTCGACGTGTATTTCGAGGATGGCACGGATATCTACTTCGCCCGCCGGCTGGTCAACGAGCGCCTGGCCGATGCCCGCCGCGACATACCTGATGGCTTCGGCGAGCCGCAGCTCGGCCCGATCACCACGGGGCTCGGCCGAATCCTAATGTACTCGGTCGAGAACACGGACGGGGCCGAGCATTCGCTGATGGACCGGCGTACGGTGCAGGACTGGCTGATCAAGCCGCAGCTACGCACCGTCGACGGCGTGACCGGCGTGCTGTCGATCGGCGGCTATGAAAAGCAGTACCAGGTCAGCCTGGATATGACGGCGATGACCGCTCGCGGTTTGACCCCGGCCGACATACGCAGCGCACTCGAACGCAATAATCGCAACGTGGGTGCTTCGTTCATCGAGCGCGGCGGCGAGGAATACATCATTCGCGGTTATGGCTGGGTGGCGCCTGGCGACGCCGGGCTCGACGATCTGCGCAATACCCGCGTGGCGACACGCAACGGCTCGCCGGTCTATGTCCATGACATTGCCGAGGTCGATTATGGCCGTGCGATCCGCCGCGGCGCGGAGATAGCCAACGGTGAAGAAGCCGTAGGCGGCTACGTGCTCAAGCTGATCGGCTCGGATACCCAGCGCGTGCTCGACGACGTCACCGCCAAGCTCGACGAAATCAATGCTTCGCTGCCCGAGGGCATGACCACCAAGGTCTACTACTCGCAGGCCGAGCTGGTCGACAAGGCCACCGGCACCGTGGTCCAGGCGCTACTGATCGGCGCTGTGCTGGTGCTTGCGCTGTTGTATCTATTCCTGGGCAACCTGCGTTCAACGCTGATCGTGGTCTCGAGCGTGCCGTTGTCGTTGCTGGTGGCGTTCATCGCCATGCGCGCATCCGGGCTTTCAGCAAACCTGATGAGCCTGGGTGGGCTGGCTATCGGCATCGGCATGATGGTGGACGGCTCGGTGGTGATGATCGAAAACATCTTCCGCCATTTCGAGCAGCGTGATATTCGTGCCCTGAGCATGGCCGACCTAGTGGGCGCAGCGGCGCGAGAAGTCGGGCGGCCAATCGTATTCGCGGTGGCGATCGTCATCCTCGTGTTTCTGCCGCTGTTCACGCTGCAGGGCGTGGAGGGCAAGCTGTTCTCGCCGATGGCGTACACGATCAGCTTTGCGCTGGCCGCGGCGCTGCTGCTGTCGCTCACGCTGGTGCCGGTATTGGCAGTGCTCGTGTTCCAGCGCGCTACAACGATGCGCGAACCGCGGTTCGTGGCCTGGATGAAAGCCGGTTATCGGCCAGTCCGCGATGCGGCGTTGAAAGCGCCGGCAGTCGTGCTCGGGGTCGCGGTGGTGCTGTTTGGCGCAAGCCTTGCCGTATTTCCGCAACTCGGCACCGAGTTTCTGCCCACGTTGCGCGAGGGCACCTTCATGGTCCGTTCGACACTGCCGCCTGGTGCAAGTCTCGATTCGGCGATCGCCTACGGCAAACGCGTGCAGGATACGGTGCGCGAATTCGACGAGGTCACCGGTGCCTACTCGCGTGTCGGTCGGGCGGAGGTCGGCGGCGATCCCGAGCCGGTCAACGTGGTCGCGACCACCATCAACCTCAAACCGCTCGACGCCTGGCAGAGCGGGCACTCCTATGAAGGGCTGCAGAACGCCATGTCCGAGCGTCTGGCCGCTCGCGTGCCGGGGCTGGCAAACAACTTCTCCCAGCCGATCCAGCTGCGTACGGACGAACTGCTTTCCGGCGTGCAGGCGCAGCTCGTGGTGAGCATTTTCGGCGACGATCTCGACAAACTGGCATCTCTCGGTCAGCAGGTGGCCGGACTCGCGGGTAATACGCCCGGCGCCGTGGACGTGCGCGTGCAACAGCAGGGCGGCAAACAGCAGGTGGTGATCAAGCCGGACCGCGCCGCGCTCGCGCGCTACGGCATCAGCGTGGACGACGTGCTCGATACCGTCTCTCTGGGCGTAGGCGGTGAGGCCGTCGGCCAGGTCTTCGACGGCGTCAAGCGTTTCGATATCTTCATGCGCCTGCAGCCCGATCAACGCGAACGCATCGACGCCATTCGCGATCTGAGCCTGCGAGCGCCCGGGGGCGCGCTGATCCCGATATCGCGCGTCGCGGATATCAACGTCTATACCGGGCCTAAGAAGATATCCCGGGCCAATGCCAGCCGGCGTCTGTTCGTGCAGATGAACGTGCGCGGTCGCGACATGGGCAGCGTAGTCAATGATCTGCGCGGCGCCATCGATCGCGAGATCGACATGCCGGCCGGCTATTTCGTCGACTTCGGCGGCCAGTTCGAGAACCAGCAGCGGGCTATGAAACGCCTCTACCTGGTGGTGCCGGTCACCATGGCGCTGATCTTTCTGCTGCTCTACACCGCGTTCACCAGCCTGCGCTATGCGGCGCTGATATTCCTCAACGTACCGTTCGCCATCATCGGCGGCATCTTCACACTGTGGTTCTCGGGGCTGTATCTGTCGGTGCCGGCAGCGGTGGGCTTCATCGCCGTATTCGGTGTCGCAGTACAGAACGGCGTGGTGATGGTCTCGTATATCAACCAGTTGCGAGAGCAGGGCACACCGATGCAGGACGCGGTGCGTATCGGCGCCGAACACCGGCTACGGCCTGTGTTGATGACCGCGCTCACGGCGGTTCTCGGCCTCATCCCGTTATTACTCGCAGACGGGATCGGCTCGAACGTGCAGCGACCGCTTGCGGCGGTGGTTATCGGCGGGCTGATGACCTCGACGCTGCTTACATTGCTCGTATTGCCCAGCGTCTATCGCTGGTTCGCAGAGCCCGATAGCGTGCGGTGACGTCACGCAGCGGTGCCTGGCGACGGGCGACTTGTCGCCGGGCACCGGTCGATGTCATAACATCCGGCCGCGCGGCACTCGCGTAGGTGAGTGATGTCCTACAACCCGACACAAGCAACCAACGGCCTGGGTATGACTCGAGTATTACGCGCTGCGGTACTGGCGCTTGGCGTGACCGGCATGATCTATTCGATCACCGGTTCTGCTGCGCCCGCTTATTCGGAAGACGTCGCGCGCGCGATGCGCGCCGGCGATTACGACACGGCGCGTTCGCTGTTGCGTGAGCGCGCCGAGGCCGGCGAGGCGGAGGCACAGCTCAATCTCGGGGTATTGCTCGCTACTGGCCAGGGCGGCGCGCCGAGCCCACAGGAAGCTGTGCGCTGGTATCGCGAAGCCGCTGAGCAGGGCAACGCAAGCGCCCAGAACAACCTTGGCCGCGCCTATCTCGAAGGCATGGGTGTGCGCCGCCAGCCCGATACCGCGGCACGCTGGTTTCGTGATGCGGCGGAGCAGGGTGATGCAGGCGCGCAATACAACCTGGGCACTCTTTATGCTCAGGGCCGCGGTGTCGAGCGCGACATGACCCAGGCCGTGCAGTGGTGGCGCAAGGCCGCGGAGCAGGGCGTCATTGCCGCGCAATACAATATGGGCGCTGCCAGTGCGGACGGCGTGGGTGTCAAGCAAAGCGATGCCGCCGCGGTGTATTGGTTTGCAAATGCAGCACAGGCCGGCAATAGTCGGGCACGCGGGGAACTGGAATCCTACGTTTCGCGGCTGCCTACACAACGAATCGGCGCGACGAATGTACAAATACGTGCCGGTGCCGGTACAGACACGCCGGTCATCACCCGGATGCAACAGGGCGCCAAGGTATCGGTGCTTGGCCGCAGTCGTGACGACTGGACGATGATCTATATGCCGGAGCCCCAACAACTCGGCTGGGTGGCGAGTCGACTGTTGGACGAATAGCCAGGCACTCGGGTCGGAGCGCACGCCGCCTGAGGCCAGGGAACGTCGTTATTCGCCATTTGTCTCTTATGCCCATTCGCCGTTGGATTTGGCGACTAGCGTCTGAAACCCAAGACGTAGAACATCGATCCATACATGAACATGGCCCGGTGATTTAACGACGCGGAAATTTTCCTGTTCGCTATCAAGATCAGCCCACACCCGCCGTAAACTAGGCCATCCGACACTACGTATTGATTAGTACGCTGGTGTTACCCAATTACTCAGTGCTTTGAGATGACTGCAGACGGCGACGATTCGCTGCTTTGTCGGTTCTGGATTGATTCTGCTGCGCCCCTGGAGGGTCATATGCTGCTTAATATCCGCCAGTTGGGACTGGCTTCCTGGATCACGACGCTTGTAGCGGCCTTCCTGATGACTGGCTTTATCGCCAGCATCATGTCTGGCACCGGCGTCGAGTGGGCCGTGTTGGCGCTCGCAACGTCAATTCTCGGTACGCAGGCGATCAGCTATCGCCGGGCACGCGCACACCGATCGTCGTTGGCGGCCGCTCCGTAACTGGTTCTTCCAAAACCTCAGCGCGACGTTGAGGCACTAGCAAGAGAGCCCGTGCTTCAATTGCGTTCGACTATGCAACCCGGGGAGCGCTTCGCACGGGGACGTCTGCGCGTCGCGAAGATCTCGGGCACACCGCCGAATAACTCGGGCGACGAGCAACGTAACCCAAAGTCAGGGCGGCTGGTCGCGACGCACAGGCCCGATGGAAGAGCATTAACGATGCAATCCTCACCGGCAATAATATTGCATTTAACATAATATACATTATGCGCAGCTATTGGTGCGGCGGTCGGCAGTCTTGACGAGACAACCGCATCGATCACCGCTGCCGTGTAACCGCTTCATGGTTAGGCGGCTCGTTTTCGGCATGTCTCTCGGAAAGGAAGTCGCCCAACTCATGGAGCTCTTCGATGTGATCGCAAAACGTCTTGACCGTTACGAGCAGCGGCACGGCCACGATCATCCCGACGGCCGACCATAGCCAGGCCCAGAACGATACGGCGAGAAACACCATGACCGTGTTTACCCGCAGCTTGCGGCCCACGAAATACGGCGTCACGAATTGGCCTTCGATGGCAGTCAATCCGAGATACACACCCGCAACCAATGGCGCCCAGACGATGCCCTCGAGCGCTACCAGCGCGACCGCGCCGGCAATCACCACACCACTGATCGCGCCCAGGTACGGGATGAAATTGAACACGAACGCAATCACGCCAAAAATCAGCGGGCTTGGCATGCCCAGCGCCCACATGGCTGCGCCGACACAAACACCCAGACCGGCGTTGATCAGCGTGATCGTCATCAGATACTGCGACAACTGGCGTTCTATGCCGTAAACAATGCGCACGGCCCGCCGCTTGTCCTTGAGCGTCGGGATCACGTGGACCAGCTTCTCGTAGAACATGTCGCCGGACGCCAGGAGGAACAGCAATAACACGAACGTGAAAAGGAATTGCGTCATTACGCTCGGTGCCAGTAATGCCGCGTTGGTTACCAAGCCGTTGTCGGCCATCTCGACTTTCTGGATCTCACTCGAGCCTGCTTCTTCGGCGGCCGTGACTTCTCTAATACGTTCGTTGGCTTCATAAAGACCGTTCAGAGAGGCCGACAAATGTGTGATCTTCTTCTGAATCTGGCGTTCGATCTGCGGCGCGTTCTCTATCCAGGTGCTCACCGGCATGGCCAGCGCGGTCACGATGCACAGAAATCCGGCAAGCAGTAGCAGAACAATGCCCAATGAGGACACGCCGGCAGGAATGCCGCGACGCCCCAAAAGACGCCGTAGCGGCGCAAACACCATCGCCAGCAAAAATGCCAGCACGACGGGCACCAGGAAGTTCTTGGCCTGCGCCAGAACGGCCACTGACGCGTAGACGAAAAGCATCAGACCGATCCAGCGAGGGATCGTGCGCGGCCAATAACGATGGGAAGAGTGATCTTCCTTAGGGGTGTGGTCGCCCATTTTGTTTCAATTGACCGGTTTGGAACTAATAACGAATTATCAGGCTACCCGAATCAATATGAAGGCGATACACCGTAATGATACGGTGGTCTATTGGCTTATTATTCCCACTTTAATCGGCGCCCTGCATCCAACATGTGGCCAGCTAGAATGAGAAATTATGCGAAAAGAATAAATTTCTACAAACTCGCAGTGACCGCTCATTTTAACCCCCCAATACTCCGTCAAGCCGCCTGAGTAAGAACGCGCCGAAACGATAAGCAGCACTCCGCACGTCGGTGTCAACCTCGACGTACGCACAGAGGGCCGGACGGCCCGCCCAAGAGAGAAATAACTTACGCCGGCGAGTTGGCCTTCCCGGACGAGTGGTCTGAGCTCTCCTGAGAGCGCCCTTCAACCTCGGTCGACTCTTCGCCCTCGTTCGTCGACCGCGCACCACCCGCATTCGGATCTCCGCCCTCGCCTTCAGCGCTCTCGGCCGGCTCGATCTGCGAGGGCGTCTGGTCGGGCACCGGTTCGCAAAGGGTATGCTCACTGCCGTCTACGCGAAAACTAATACGCTCATCGGTTTCGGTCTTGAGCCGATTGTCGTGCTCGTCGACAAAACTGTCGCCGCCCTGCGTTGCCGGAAGTACGAGCCGCCGATTACCGAGCCGTACAATCGCGCGATCCGTATTGGTGACCGCCGAGAGATGGAAACCGTCCTCGCATCGGTACTTGCGAAACGCCAAGTCCATCTCCTGACGTGCCTTCACCAGCTCGAGTTTGACGCCTTCGCTGTTTTCGAGCGGCTTGAATCGCAATGGCTGATCCATCTGCCAAAGCACGTCGCCCTCCGGCGCCATAACTTCAGCGCGCAGCCCGTATTCCTCGTTCGGTTTTATGAGGTTACGCGCGATTTCCAGATCGAACTTTATGGTCTCACCCTGAACCTTGTGAATAGACCGTTCGGCGACGATGCGTTTGTCGCCACCACCGTCGCGATGCTCGAACATGCTGATTCGAGCGCTTGCGTTCGCGGGAAGCGCCTGCTCAGTGTTGCGCACGAGTTCCCCGGACACGTTGATGTTCGGATCGGGCTCCGACCCGCAGCCCGCGAGAACTGCTGAAAACGCGATGAAGAGCATCGCGCACAAACGACGAAACGGATTGTCTCGGAACATTAAATACCTGGTCTAATTAATTGAAAAAGCGAGTATCTGGCTGAGCTGGCAGAAGGGCCGCTCGGTGGCCTCCTCCCAGTCATTGAATGCGGTCTGGATCTCGGCGAGCGCCGCCTTGCTGGTGGTGCGCCCTTCATAGACACCCCAGTGCGCTAGCGCGCGCACCACCCAATCGGTGAGCAAGAACGTGTCTTTTCCACACATGCGAAGAAAGGCGGGAGCCGAGTTACCGCCCAACTGGGTGAAGCGCCGCCGCAATTCCTGCCAGAGATCGACGATCTCGTCTTCCGGCCATTCCGCCAACCAGAAGCCAAAGCTGCCGAATTCTTCGACGATCTTCTGCATGGCTATGGCGTTGTCGCGAACGGCAAATATCTTCTTGCGGTGCCGAATCAGGCTTTCGTCGCGGGCCAGACGTTGCAGGTCGGTATCGTCGAACGCGGCGACCGTGTCGAGATCAAAATCCGCAAATGCGACTTCAAATGCCGGCCAGCGCTGGTCGACAAGGCGATGCGTAAGCCCGGCGCGGAACACGCGCCGATTCATGACCGACAGGTAGCGATCGTCGCCGATCATGGCGAGCGACTCGGGCGGCTCGGGGCTGATCAACTGCGATTGGAGCGCTTCCTTGCCGCCCACAAGTTCGCGCGCTCTTTTTTCGATAACCGAGAACTCGGTCATATCGGAACATACCCTGCCTGAAAACGACCCCAAGTTTACCTTAGACGGTCGCCACGCACGGTAACTGACCGTATCCGCAAGTTTTACGGGCGTTGGCGGCATGTTTCGCTCAGGTCGACAATGCCCATCTGACTTGAACAGGCCAGACAAATTCCACGACCTGTGGCCACACCCGTAAAAAAACGGGGGCTCAAGGCCCCCGCTGGATACTTCAAGTGATTTCTAGGCCAAGCATCAGTGCGTATGGTGCGGCTTCTGCTGGCCGTATACCGGGGTCTTCACACCCTCCATCCTCGCCTTCAGCTGCAACGCGAGAAAGTGCGAATAAAACCTTGACTGCGCGAGATTACCGCCATGGAACCACAGCGCGTCCTGTTGCGTCGGCTTCCACATATTGCGCTGCTCACCTTCCCACGGTCCCGGGTCCTTGGGCGTGTCCGAACCCAGGCCCCAGACCTTACCCACTTTGTCTGCGACATCCTGCGATATCAGGTCGGCCGCCCAGCCATTCATAGAGCCGTAGCCAGTCGCATAGATCACGACGTCTGCCTGGACCTCGCGCCCGTCCTCCAGCACCACGCTGTTCTTCGTCAGCCGTGCGACCTGCGAACCGCTCTCGAGCCTGATCGTGCCGTCGATGATCAGCTGCGATGCGCCGACATCGATGTAGTAGCCGGATGCGCGTCGCAGGTACTTCATGAACAACCCCGAGTCGTCCGGGCCGAAGTCGAGCATGAAACCGGCTCGTTCCAGCTGGTCGTAGAAGTCGGCGTCGACCTTCCGGATCTCGTCGAATATCGGCTTCTGGAAATCCGCCATGATCGCGTAGGGAATCGAGGCGAACAGCATGTCGGCCTTCTCGGTCGTGATCCCGTCCGCGAGCGCTTCTTCGGAATAGAGTGGCCCGAGCGCGTACTTCATCAGTGATTCCGAGCGCGAAATATGCGTCGACGAGCGCTGAATCATGGTCACGTCGACGCCCGCCTCGGCAAGTGCGGCGCAAATGTCGTGCGAGGAGTTGTTGGAGCCGATCACGGCAACCTTCTTGCCTTTCATGCCGTCCGGGCCAGGATGTTCGGACGAATGCTGCTGGATGCCCTCGAACACGTCCTGGCCCTCGATGTCGGGCACGTTGGGCTTGGCCGACATGCCGGTGGCCAGCACGAGCTGGCGCGGCTTGAGCGTTATCTCCTTGCCTTCGCGCTCGACCACAACGGTCCAGGTCCCGCTCGCCTCGTCGTAGCTGGCCTTGCGCGCCTCGGTCGAACCCCAGAAGTTCAGCTCCATCACGCGCGCGTACATTTCCAGCCAGTCGCCGATCTTGTCCTTGGGCGCAAAGACCGGCCAGTTACGCGGAAATTTGATATACGGCAGGTGGTCGTACCAGACCGGATCATGCAGGCACAGCGATTTGTAGCGTTTTCGCCACGAGTCCCCGGCCCGCTCGTTCTTCTCGATGATCAGCGCGGGCACGCCGAGCTGGCGTAAACGTGCGCCGAGGGCAATGCCGCCCTGCCCGCCGCCGATGATGAGCACGTACGGCTGGGTGTCCACGCCGAGCGACGCGAGCTCGTGTTCGCGCTCTTCTTTCCACGTGGGCTGGCCCTGTTCGTCGCCGTGCTTGGCGCCGAGCGGGCGCGAATCGCCGAGCGGTTCTTCGTAACCCTTTAGCTCATCCATGGTCGTGAGCAGCGTCCAGATCAGGCCGTCCTTGATACGCACAAAGCCCGAACCACGTGCGACCGCGGTCTCGAACACGATCCAGGCCTCGATGACGCCATCGGTTTCGGTGGCCGTCTCGCGCTCGTCCAGGGCCCAGTCGTGGGGCTGGGCGTTGTCGAGGCAGTTGGAAAGCATGTCCCGGATGCCGCTTTTGCCTTCCACGGTCTTGATGTTCCAGGTGAACGCGACGATGTCGCGCCAGTAGCATTCGACTGCGAACAGCTCGAGCGCGGCCTCGATATCGCCCTGGGTGAGCGCCTCGTCAAGGCGGTTGAGTACGCTATTGGCCTGTGCGGCCGCTGTGGTGTCGAGCATGAAACTCCTCCTTGCTTCTATTTATATGTAGGGGCTGTATCGCCCTCTTCTGCCAGCGATCTTTTGATCAACTACAACGAAAAACCGCCGTCGACTGCAATGGCCTGCCCGGTCACGTGTTCCGCGCCTGCCAGATAGACCGCGAGTTGGCCCATGTCTGCAGGCGTCTGGGCCACGCCTTGCGGCAGCAGCGTCTTCTGGTGGCGTTCCCAGGACTGTTCTTCGGTTTCGCCCGGCTCGCTCCAACGGCCGGAAAGGCCGTCGTCACCGCGCCACATGCCGGTTCCGACAATGCCGGGGCAGATTGCGTTCACGGTAATACCTTCGGCCGCGACTTCCTTGGCGACGGCATTGGTGAAGCCGATCACCGCGAACTTGGACGCGGAATAGTGGGACAGATCGGGAAACCCGACCTTGCCGGCGATCGAGGCGACATTGATGATCCGGCCCGATTGGCGCGGCCGCATGACGGCGATCTCGGCCTGGGAGCAGAGGAATACGCCGCGCGCATTGACGGCCATGATCTGATCCCAGTCGTCGACGCTGATTTCGCCGACGCCCTTGATGCTGATGACACCGGCGTTGTTTACTGCGATATCCATATCGCCGAGCGCGTCCTGTGTCGATGCGACCATGGCTTCGACCGACGCCGGATCTCGTACGTCCACAGTGATGGCCGTGCTGCGACGCCCGGCCTGTTCGACCTTGTCTGCTGTTTCGCGGGCGATGGCGGCGTCCACGTCGGCGACCGCCACATCGGCCCCAGCCTCTGCCAGCGCTAGCGCTATGCCCTGCCCGATTCCACGGCCACCACCGGTGACCAGGGCCACTCTATTCTCGAGTTGCATGTGTTCTCCTCCGGATTATTCGCATCGCCGTCTTTATCGACGGTCTGACGCTGCCAGAGCAAGAGCCGTGCCGCTCTCGCAGCACACTGTTTTAACGAAGTTTTTTGCGCTCCGGGCGCACGACTGTTCGGCCTGCTGCAACAGGTAACGCCACAGGTGTGGCAACAACCGGCTCAGTGTTGCGTGGCGCTCTGCCGAGAGCGTTTCAGGCGTCGGTGGACGGTCGAGCGATCGACGCCAAGACGGCGCGCCAGTGCGGAGACATTGCCGTCGCACTGCTCGAGCTGGCGAAGCAGGTCGGGTTCGGTCGACGCCGGCTGGCGGATCGTATCCGGCAGGTGTCGCTCGCGGATCACGCCGTCGTCGGACAAGGCGGACGCCACTTCGAGCGCATTCTGCATTTCGCGCAGGTTGCCCGGCCATGCGTACGCGCGCAGCAGGCGCCGCGCTCTGATATCGAGACGATAGCTTTCGCCGTAGCGCCGCCCGAGATCGTCGACGAGCCGATCGAGCAGCCCATCGAAATCCTCACGCGCACGCAGCGGTGGCAAGCTCAACGTCGCCGCGTTGAGGCGGTAATACAGATCCTCTCGGAACACGCCATCGGCGACCAGCGTTTTCAGCTCGCGATGAGTGGCAGACACAAGCCGCAGTTCGACCTGTTTCGGCTCCACGCCCCCCACCGGCACGATCTCGTTTTCCGACAGCACGCGCAGGAGCCGCGTCTGCAATGCCAACGGCATGTCGCCGATCTCGTCCAGAAACAATGTGCCACCGGCTGCGGACTCGACCAGCCCCGTCTTGCCCTTGCGCGCGGCACCGGTAAAGGCGTTCGGGACATAGCCAAACAGTTCGGATTCGATCAGGTGTTCGGGGATCGCGGCGCAATTGACCGCCACAAAGCGGCCTCCGTCGTTGCAGCTGTCGTGGATTGCGCGGGCGAGCACTTCTTTTCCACTGCCCGTTTCACCCTGGATAAGAATCGGGATATGGCGCGCCGCGAGCTTCGCCGCCTTGGCCTGAAGCGACTGCATGGTCGTATCGCCGTGGCTCATCGCGTCGAGCGCTTCCTTCTTCGGGACACGTGCGACGGGCACCACGACTCGCTGCGGATCTGCCGGCGACATGGCACTCGCGAACAGCATGGGCTCGCCATTGGCATGCAGCAGCCGCTCACCGGCCGGATGGCCGCGCATGAAATACGGCAACTCGTCGACATCGAGATCGAACAACGTCGAAATAGGCTGGCCAATCAGGGCCTGCGGATTGTTGCCCACGAACCCCAACGATCGTCCCAGTGACTCGAGGCCGCCGAGCGTGAGGCCTGTGATCCGCCCGGCGCCGTCGAGCGATATGGCGGCATCCGGCGCGGTGTCGAGAAAATCCGGCGTGCGCGACAGGCGCAGCACCCATTCGTCGCCGGTGCGGGCGACGAGGTTCGCCATTTCGATCCGGCGTGCCGTCGCCTTGGCAAGATGCAGCGCCAGGCGCTGACTGGTCTTCGCGATCGGCGAACTCAGCTGCGAGATATCGAGCACCGCGGCCAGTTCGCCGCGTGTATCGAAGATCGGCGCAGCGGTGCAGGTCAACGGCGTATGGGTCGGGTCGAAATGGTCGTCCTGATGGATCACCACGGGCTCGCGACTGACCATGCAGGCGCCGACCGCGCAGGTGCCTGCCCGGTTCTCCGACCAGTCCGCGCCGAGATACAGTCCGGCACGCCGGAGTTCGCGATCCAGCCGCGGATTGCCCAGATAGTCCACGGCAACACCGCGGGCATCGGAGAGCAGGAGCACATAGTCGTCAGCGGCAATCTGGTCGAAAAGTGCGGCCAAGCCGGCACGGCTGATACGGATCAGTGACTCGGCCTGTTCCTGATGTTCGCGCAGTGTTGCATCAGGGACGATATAAGCGTCCTGCGCGTTGGCGGGATCGAGCTTGTATTCGTTCATGCAGCGCAGCCAGGACTGCACCACGCACGGGTCGCGGTGGCTTTGCTCGCCGGCCGCTACGCGCTCGATCTCCTTGACGTGCGAATCTATTGAATTCATGCCGCACTCTCCTCCTGATCGGACACTGACACAGCATCTGGGCATGGACAATCACATAAGTCAGGCGCGTGACCGCCCGTGGTCAACCGCTCAATGGTGATCCCGGTTACCGATCGATGCTGGATATAATCCATCTGCCATGTCGTCTTTGGGAAGATCATGAACAACCCCGGTTACCCGCGCCTTTTCGAACCGCTCGATCTGGGCTTCACGCAGCTGAAAAATCGCGTGCTGATGGGGTCCATGCATACCGGCATGGAAGACTTCTTCTGGCATTACGACGAACTCGCCGCCTATTTCGCGGAGCGCGCGGCCGGCGGCGTGGGGCTGATCGTGACCGGCGGTATCGCGCCGAACGTCGCGGGCTGGGTGTCGCCCATGGCCGGGCAGATGTCGCACCGTCTGCACGTGTGGCCGCACCGCAAGATCACCAGGGCCGTGCATGCCGAAGGTGGCAAGATCTGCATGCAGATCCTGCACGCCGGGCGCTATGGCTATCACCCGTTCATCGTTTCCGCGTCTGATCGCAAGTCGCCGATTACGCCTTACAAGCCCAAGCGCCTGACCACTGCCGGCGTCAAAAGCACCATCCGCGACTATATCCGCTGCGCGGAACTCGCCCGCGAGGCCGGTTATGACGGCGTGGAAGTCATGGGCTCGGAAGGCTATCTGATCAACCAGTTTCTCGTGGAACGTGTAAACGACCGTGATGACGAATACGGCGGCAGCGTCGAAAACCGCCAGCGCATCGCGGTCGAGATCGTGGAAGGCATCCGCAAGGCGCTCGGCCCGGATTTCATCCTCATCTATCGCCTGTCCATGCTCGACCTGGTCGAGAACGGCCAGCGCTGGGAAGAGATCGTGCAGCTCGCCAAGGCCGTGGAAGCCGCGGGTGCGACGATCATCAACACCGGCATCGGCTGGCACGAAGCGCGCATTCCCACTATTGTCACCCGCGTGCCACGCGCGGCCTTCGCCTGGGTCACGAAAAAACTCAAGAGCGAAGTCGCCCTGCCCTTGTGCACCACCAATCGCATCAACATGCCGGATGTGGCCGAGTCGCTGCTTGAGGACGGCACCGCCGACATGGTGTCTATGGCGCGCCCGTTCCTGGCCGACCCGGAGTTCATGAACAAGGCCGCGGCAGACCGCGTGGACGAGATCAATACCTGTATCGCCTGCAATCAGGCTTGTCTTGACCACACGTTCCAGTGGAAGCGAGCCAGTTGTCTGGTCAACCCACGCGCCGGCCACGAGACCAAACTCAATTTCCCGGTCGCGAAAAAGCCGCGTGATGTAGCCGTGATCGGCGCAGGCCCCGCGGGGCTGGAGGCCGCTACTCGGCTGGCTGAACGCGGCCACAACGTGGCCCTGTTCGACGGGGCAAGCGAAATCGGCGGCCAATTCAACATGGCCAAGAAGATTCCCGGCAAGGAAGAGTTCTACGAAACATTACGCTACTACGCCCGCAAGCTGGAACTGCTCAAGGTCGACGTCCGTCTCGACACGCTAGTGGACGCCGACGATCTTGTTTCCATGGGCTTCGACGAGATCGTTATCGCCACGGGCGTGAACCCACGCACGCCGGCTATCGAGGGCATCGACCACGCCAGCGTCGCCTCCTACATCGACGTCATTCACGGCCGTGTCGAAGCCGGCCGACGGGTTGCGGTGATCGGTGCTGGCGGCATCGGTTTTGACGTCAGCGAGTTCCTGACACATATCCGTCCGTCGCCGGCCGAAGACAAGCAGAAGTTCTTCGACGAATGGGGCGTCGATCCGACGCTGGCCAACGAATCCGGATTGACCCGGCCAGACCCGGAACCGTCACCGCGCGAGGTCTGGCTGCTCCAGCGCACCGACGCCAAACCCGGCAAGGGCCTGGGCAAGACCAGCGGTTGGGCCCACCGCGCCTCGCTCAAGCATAAAGGCGTACACATGCTCGGCGGCGTTGCCTACGAACGCATCGACGATGCCGGCCTGCATATCCGCATCAATGACGAAGCAAAACTGCTGGATGTCGATACGGTCGTCATCTGCGCCGGCCAGGAAACGCGTCGCGACCTCGCCGATGCGCTGGGCGCGCGCGGGATCAAGACGCACATCATCGGCGGCGCAAATCTGGCGGCGGAACTGGATGCGAAACGGGCGATTCGGGAAGCAGCGGAACTGGCCGCTGGTATCGATTAGCGACTCACGCCTCGCCCAGCTGCGTCACGCCAGTTCCCGCAAAGTACGCAGCGCCAGCGGGTTCGAACGCGACTATCTAATGGCTAGTCCGCTGCCGACCAAAACCGGACGTGACTTCCCGTGCTTAGAGACTGGATGCAGGTCGTCCTAGTGGCCCCAGCGCCGCCCCCTGGGCAGCTCGGACGGCGCTACAGGCGGGAACAACGCATCGTATGCCCACGTAAAGACGAAGGCGTAGCTCAAGTAGAAGGCTGCAAAAGACAGATCCATCAACAACGCCGCTAGCAGAGATACGTTCAGCCAGTAAGCGAAGAGTGGCAGGAGAATGACCAGCAGCGAGGTTTCGAAAAGAATCGCATGCGCCAGCCGGAGCGACACCGTTTTGTTCGGGTTGCCGCGCCATCGGTACATGGCGTGGTCGAAGCCGAGATTGAAAACGTAGTTCCAGACCGTCGCGGCGGTGCCACCGACCAATGCTAAACCCCCTATATCACTGAGGGCGTGATCAAAGATCCACGCGAACAGTGGGGTGACGATCACAAGGCCGATGATCTCGAAGCTAACGGCTTGGCGAACACGATCTGCGGTGCTGCGCATGGGTGGTCTCCGAATTTTCTTCGGGCCGTCCCGCGTGCAGACCGACTGGTCAAGCGAGGTCGTCCTCGCTCACCAACTATATGACCATCGGGCGCTGAATATTCAATGGCGGACCACCTTGCATCCGCTTCGAGTCACTACCTTCCGGTGGCCGACACCGGACCCGCTCAAGCGGTCCGATCGAGCGCATGATTCACAGCTCTTTTGACTTCGGCCCATTCTCCGACCAGCCGGTCACGCAGCAAACGGATACCCGGAACCACACAAGTCTAGAAAATTCTGGATCTAATTGCGTTACGCTGTGGATACGGCCTCGCAAAAATCAATCAAGTCGCGAGGCAATCCCGAATTCGTAAATTTAACGGCGGTTCTCAATGTCCAATTCCGACAACGACGTCCACGCTCTAGACATAAAGTCGGAAGCGTTGGCCACGCTGGAGCCGCTGGCAGCGGAACTGATGGCCCGGCATAAGGAGAATCGCCGGCTGTGGTTCCCCGGCGACTTTCTGCCCGCCAACGAACAAATGACCGATGAACAGGCGCGCGATATGGCCGAGTTGCCGGAGCGCGCCCGCGGTATGCCCGACGCCGTACGCGTGGCGGTGGCGCTCAACCTGCTCACCGAGGAGGGGCTGCCGCATTTCCACCGGCTGCTGGCGGTAACCCTGGGCAGCGACAACGCCTGGGCACGCTGGAACTACATGTGGACCGCAGAGGAAGACCGCCACGGCTGCGCCTTGCATGACTATGTGCGCGACGCCCGCCTGTTCGACATGCGCGCGTTCGAGGTGCTCCAGTACCAGTACGTCGAATCCGGCTTCGACCCGGAATCGAGTGGCGACCCCTACCAGGTGATCGCCTATACCACCCTGCAGGAGCGGGCCACTCAGGCCGCGCACGCCAACACCGCGCGCGTAGCGGGCCGACACGAACCGATCATTCAGCGGCTGCTGGCCCACGTGGCAAGCGACGAGTCGCGGCATTTTCGTTTCTATCGCGACGTGTTTCGCGGCATCCTCGATATCGACTGCACCCGCGCGCTTCAGGCTGCTCTCAAGGTCGTGCCACGGCTGGCCATGCCGGGCCATACGATACCGGGCTACATGGAAATGGCCGAAGTGGTCGGACGCTCCGGGATCTATGGGCCACGCCACTACCGCAAGGTCGTGGCCGAATGCCTCGAGGCCTGGGAAATCAGCCGGCTCACCCCCGATGATGCCGCCGGCCGCAAGGCGCAGGATCGCTTGATGGCCGTTCCGGACCGCCTGGACCGGCTGGCCGACATCCTGGAAAAACGGACCAAGAGCAAAAGCTTTTCGTTCGACTTCATCTATGCGCGGGTCCTGGAACTCAACTGACGCTGATTAAGCATCACGACGGCGGCACGCGCACCGTGGGCCGCCTGTATATCCACGCCTCGTGGCCGTGGGCGGAATGGGTAGACAATCGACCCAAGCACGGGAAGACAGCGTCTCCACTCCGCTCAAATAAGGCCGGTTATCGGCGCGCCCGCCTCGCCTGAACAACCGCAGCGCGCGATGAAACGCAACACGTTGTCGTGTTGCGATTGTAGAAACCCAGACTTTCCCGCTGATCTAACGGCTCCAGCCCTATTCCACCGGGCAATGCGCTCCGGAATGCGCCCACGCCGCGAACAGCTTGCCGAACTGCTCTTGCGTGCCGGGCACCGGCTGGCGATCGCCGCCCGGATGCCAGCCCCAGCCGACCAGGTCGTCTTCGGCCATGTGCTCGATGAGCGCATCCATATCCATACCGCCGTTGCGGTCCTGATCCTTGATCTGGGTGCAGATTTCGGCGAGTGACTTGCCGTACCAGGCCATGGAACGCGGCGCGAGATGCCAGTTCGGATTGCCGGGTACGCCGGCCGGGTCAACATTCTCCGGCTGGTGGCAGGTGCTGCACACCATGCCGGGCGCGCCGTGGTTATCCGGACCACGTACGACTGGCGGTTCGTGCGGGCGCATGTCCATGCCTTGGCGCGGGGTATCCGTTACCGGGTGGCAGTTCACGCAGCGCGGATGCTGGATGACCTTGCCGGCCTCCTTGAACATGGCGCGCGAGCGCTCGGCCTCGTCCTCGATATGCTTGAAGGCTTCCGGACCCTTGAGCTGCTGATCGGACCTGGGCTCGGTGGCGTGGACACTGCCGAACAAGGAAAGCCCGAGCAGAGCGGCGACACTGGCGATGCGGATTGTTTTCACGACGGCCGACATCCTCATGAGATTTTCACGAATGGCAGATCACGCACGGCGTCGCCGGTAAGACGGCGCCATGCATTGGCGAGCGCGGGTGCGATCGGCGGCACCCCGGGCTCGCCCACCCCGGTCGGATCCTTGTCGGATTTGACGATATGGACCTCGACGTCGGGCATCTCGTGGATGCGAAGCGAACGGTAACGGTCGAAATTCGCCTGCGCGACGCGGCCACCCTCTTCCAGGGTGATCTCGTTGTAGAGCGCCGCGCCCAGGCCGAAGCCTATGCCGCCCTCCATCTGCGCGCGGATCACGTTAGGATTCACCGCCACGCCACAATCCACCGCGCACCAAACCTTGTGCACCTTGGGTGTGAGGTCTTCGTTCTGCGATACCTCGACGATCTGCGCCACATAACTGCCGAACGACTTGTGCACGGCTACGCCGCGGGCACGGCCCGACTCCGCCGGCTCCAGGCCGTCCGCGAGTTCGACGACGGCCTTCAACACACCGGCATGGCGCGGATGCTCGCCGAGCATGGCGAGCCGGCCCTCGACCGGGTCCTTGTCGGCCAACTCGAGCAGCTCGTCGATGAAGGTCTCGGTGGAATACGCGGTGTGCGTATGGCCGACCGAGCGCCACCACAGAATCGGCACGCCCGCTTCGCCGTCGTGCAGCGAGACGCGGAAATTGGGGATGCCGTAGGGCAGATCCTCGGCGCCTTCGACCGAGGACGGGTCGATCCCGTCCTTGATCATCGCCGCGAAGGCGCTGCCGCCGAAGATCGACTGACCCACGATGGTCTGGTCCCAGAGCGCGATATTGCCGTCGGCATCCACACCACCCGACAGGCGGTGTACGTTCAGTGGCCGGTACCAGCCGCCCTGGATATCGTCTTCACGCGTCCACACGAGCTTGAGCGGCCGCGACTTGCCGTGCGCCTTCGCTACATGGGCCGCCTCGGCAGCGAACGGACTGCCGGGCTGGGCGCGGCGGCCGAAGCTGCCACCGGCATACATGGTGTGGATCGTCACCTGTGCCGGTTCGAGCCCGAGAATTTTGGCGATCGTGCCCTGATCGCCAGTCTGCAGCTGTGAGCCGAACCAGGTCTCGACCGCGCCGTCTTCAGCGTGGATGACGCAGTCGAGCGTCTCCATCGGTGCGTGGGCGAGATAGGGGAAGGTGTATTCGGCGGTGAGCGTCCTGGCCAGGCCCTCACGGCCCTGTTCGGGCTTGCCGCGGCTTGCTGCGTTCTTGCCGGGTTTCTGCGCGCGGTGGCGATAGTCTTCGGTGATCTCGCGGGTCGAGCGAGTCTCGGCGTTGGTCGTGTCCCAATCCACCTTCAATGCGCGCCGGCCCTGGAGCGCAGACCAGGTGTCCTGCGCATAGACCGCCACGCCCGTCGGAATTTGCTGCACGTCGACGACCCCGGACGTCGCCTTGGCCGCACTCGCGTCGACGGACTTCACCGTCGCGCCGAACTGCGGCGCGTGCGCCACGATGACTGTCAGCATGTCGTCGTGATGCAGGTCCTGGGTGAACAGAGCCTGGCCGTTGGTTTTGATGTTCGTATCCAGCTTCGGCACGTCGGTACCGATGAGCTTGAACTCGCTGGCTTTCTTCAGTGGCAGATCCTCGGGCGGGTCGAACTGTGCCGCGGCCTCGGCGAATTCGCCGAAGGCGCCCGAGTTGCCGCTGCCGGCATGGCTGATCTGGCCCTTATCGACCGTGATCTCGCCAGCGGGAACTCCCCATTGTTCGGCGGCCGCGCGAACCAGCAGTGCGCGTGCCGTCGCACCGGCCTTGCGCATCTGCATGTAGGAGTTGGCGATGGCGGTCGAGCCGCCGGTGCCCTGCATGCCGAAGGCAAAATTCTTGTACAGCTCGGCGTCGGCCGGCGCGCTGGCGGCGCGCATCTGCGACCAGTCGGCGTCCAGTTCTTCGGCCACCAGCGTGGACAGGCCGGTGAACGGGCCCTGGCCGAATTCGATGTGCTTGATCAACACGGTCACGGTGTTGTCGGGCGCGATACGCACGAAGGCATTGGGCGCAAAGCCGGCGGCCTCCGGGCTGACTACCGACGAGTTTATGGCCGTTGTATCCATTGCCGCGGCTCGCCCACGGCCCGGCAGCGCCATCGCGATGACGAGGCCCGCACTGCCCCAGGCAGCGTTGCGCAGGAAGTCGCGACGGCTGAGAGATTTCGGTATCACGCTCATGAGTTACGCCTCCAGCTTGTCGGCGGCGTCACGCACGGCCTGGCGGATGCGTACATAGGTCGCACAACGGCAGATGTTGCCCGCCAGGGCGTTGTCGATATCCGTATCGCTGGGCGCCGGCTTTTCCTTGAGCAAGGCGGTGGCCGTCATCACCTGCCCGGATTGGCAGAAACCGCACTGCGGCACGTCGATCGCGCGCCAGGCGTTCTGGATGGCCTGGAACTCATCGCCGTCCATGCCTTCGATCGTTGTGATTTCGGCGTCGGTGACGAACTTGAGTGACGTGACACAAGAGCGCTTCGGCTGGCCATCAACCATGACCGTGCAGGCGCCGCACTGGGCCACGCCGCAGCCGTATTTGGTGCCGGTAAGCTTGAGCCGATCGCGAATGGCCCAGAGCAGAGGCATGTCTTCCGGCGCGTCGATCTCGTGTGACGACCCATTGACGGTAATCTTCATGTGCCGCGTTCCCCCGTTGCTTGTATGGGCCAAATGTACCGGCTCAGGCTTGGAGCGCAACCCCGGAAATGCAGATATCCGGATGTTGCGAACGGTTGTCATTTGGACAGTCATCTCAACAGTTTGCAGCGCGGACTCGATTACCCTGTTGGTCTGAATCCCGCTTATAAAAACTGTCTGTTGTTCATGCACATCGACCGCCCCATTCCGCCACAACGCGTTCCCGACACCCCGCAGATACGGGCACTGCCCATTGAGGACAACGGCGAAGCGCTCGTACCGGCAAGCCTCGCACCGGACCGGATCCTGGCGCGCCCGCGCTACCACCTGGAAGGCTTGCCGGGAGCGCTGCCCGAGTGCTTCGTGCGGGAAGGCGTACTTAAGCGCCTGCTGGCCGCGGCCGACGCCCTGCCGAAGGGACATCGATTGGTCCTCTTCGACACTTGGCGACCGGTTGGCCTGCAACGCTGGCTGTTCGAACATTTCGTCCACGAGTGCGAGCAGGCACACGGCGAAGATGGTGCCAGGGACGCGGAGTCGTTCGTGTCGCGTCCGATGGCGGACAGCCAGGCCAGCCCGCCCTATCACCTCACTGGTGGCGCCGTGGATCTATCGATCGCGGACGACGAGGGCAGATTGCTGGACATGGGGACCGACTTCGACACGATGACCGACGCCTCGCACACCCGGACATTCGAGGATGCGCAACCAAACGACTCGCGGCGACGGATAGTGCGCGACAACCGGCGCCTGCTCCATCACGTCATGATCGACGCCGGATTCGTGAACCTGCCGAGCGAATGGTGGCATTACGACTACGGCGACCAGCTCTGGGCCTGGACCCGCGGCCAGACCCATGCGATCTACGGCGCTGCGCAGCCGACTTTTCGCTGGGGCGAACTACCCTAGTGAGGCGAACCGTTGGGGTCGGACGTCCGAACCGCTGCGATCCGCCGAAGCAGATCGTAGCAGCGGCGAAGCAGCGAATCATCGGCTCAGTCAGGCGGGTTCAGACGCAGAGCGGCTTTGGGAGTCTAAACGCGTACGAAGCTCGATGGCGTGGATGTAGGCGCCGTGCTCACAGCTTGTTCAGACGGGCCCAGCTGAACCATTGGCGATCGCTAATCGACGTGGGCGGCGATGACATCCACGAAGGCACGCCCGTAGGCATCCCGCTTTTTCTCGCCGATGCCCGGCACGTCGGCGAGCTCGCCTACGGCGGTCGGCCGGCGGGCCAACATCTCGCGCAGGGTCGCGTCGTGGAAGATGACGTAAGGCGGCACGTCCTGTTCCTTCGCGAGACTAAGCCTCAACTCACGCAGGGCTTCCCAGAGCGGCTCGTCCTCGAGCTCTATTGGCGGCAGCTCCTTCTTGAGCCGGCTGCGGCTGCGGCTTCGCTTGCCGCTGCGATCGACGCGCAGCTCCAGCGTCTCCTCGCCCTTGAGCAGATCACGACAATCCGGCCCAAGGCCAAGCCCGCCATACGCCGGATCCACACGGACATGGCCCAGTGCGATCAGCTGGCGTAATACCGAACGCCACTGCTTGGTTTCGATCTCGCCGCCAACGCCGAACGTTGAAAGCTTGTCGTGGCCCAGCTCTTTCGCCCGGTCGCTGGCTGCACCGCGCAGGTGATCGATCACGTAACCGGTGCCAAAACGCTGGCCGGTGCGATAGACGGCCGACAGCGCCATGCGGGCATTGCGCGTGGCGTCGTAGGTTTCCGGCGGGTTCAAGCAGGTGTCGCAATTGCCGCAGGCGGTATCGCACTCTTCGCCGAAATAACCGAGCAGGCTTATGCGTCGGCAGCTGGCCAGTTCGCAGTACGCCAGCATCGAGTCCAGTTTGGTTCGTTCGACGCGCTTACGCTCTTCGGGCGCGTTGCCCTGCTCAATCATGCGCTGGCGCTGCACGACATCATTGAGGCCGTAGAGCATCCACGCAGTAGCCGGCGCGCCGTCACGCCCGGCACGGCCGGTCTCCTGATAGTAGGCTTCCATGCTCGCGGGCAGATCGATATGGGCGACAAAGCGTACATCCGGCTTGTCGATACCCATGCCGAAGGCGACCGTCGCACAGATGATCACGCCCTCTTCGCGTAGAAAGCGCGCCTGGTGGGTCTGGCGCAGGGCCGCCGGCAGGCCCGCGTGGTAGGCCAGCGCGGTCTTGCCGCGCACGTTCAGCCATTCCGCGGTCTCTTCGGTCTTGCGGCGCGATAGGCAGTAGACGATACCGGCGTCGCCGTCGTGCTCGCGGTCGATGAAATCGAGCAGCTGCTGGCGCGCGCTGCCTCGCTCGGCCACCCGGTACTGGATATTGGGCCGGTCGAAGCTGTGCAGATAGACCGCGGCTTGTTCCAGGCGCAGACGCTCAACGATCTCGTCGCGGGTAGGCAAATCGGCCGTGGCCGTAAGCGCCACGCGGGGAATATTCGGGAACCGATCCGCAAGCGCGGCGAGCTGGCGATACTCGGGCCGGAAATCGTGCCCCCACTGGGACACGCAATGGGCCTCGTCGATCGCAAATAACGAGATATGACAGTCGCCGACCAGATCCAGCATGCGCGGCTGCATGAGCCGCTCGGGCGCGACGTAGACCAGGTCGATCGTGCCGGCACGCATGGCCTGTTCGATTTCGACCTGCTTGCCGAATTCCAGCGTGGAATTGAGATAAGCCGCGCGCACGCCGAGCTGTTCGAGCGCAGCCACCTGATCGGACATGAGTGCAATCAGTGGCGACACGATAATCGCCACACCGTCGCGCACCAGCGCTGGGATCTGGTAACAAAGCGACTTGCCGCCGCCGGTAGGCATGAGCACCAGCGCGTCTTCGCCCGCGCACACCGCTTCGATGATCTCGGCCTGACGCCCACGAAAGGCGTCGTAACCGAAAACAGACTGCAGCACCCCCGTGGGGGTCGTGGCGTGACCGCTCACGCTAGCCCAGCAGATCGAGAGCGGCCGGCGCCAGCGGGATCACGTAGAACAGCACCGCAAAGAAGTGGAAGACGCTGCCGCCGATGACAAACAGATGCCAGATCGCATGGTTATAGGGCATCCGGTTCCACACATAGAACAACACGCCAACCGTGTAGGAAATACCACCCGCGAACAGCAACCACACGCCGCCCATGGCGACGTTGTCGATGACGGGCCCGATCACGAGCACCACGGTCCAGCCCATGGCGACATAGAACGCAGTCGAGAGGTATTTCACGTCATTCAGGCGCGTGAGCTTGATCAGCACGCCACCGATCGCCAAGCCCCAGATCAATACGAACAGGCTCCAGCCCCATACGCCGCGCAGATTCACCAGCGTGAACGGCGTATAGGTACCCGCGATCAATACGTAGATCGCGAGATGATCGAAGACCTTGAGCACACTCTTGGCACGCGGGGGCGCTATGGCGTGGTACAGCGTCGACGACAGGTGGCTGAGAATAAGGCTGGTGCCGAAGATGCTCACGCTCACGACATGCCAGACGTCGCCGCGCAGCGCCGCGTACACCACGAGCACCACGAGTCCGCCAATCGACAAGGCGGTCCCGATGCCGGATGTGATCGCATTGGCGATCTCTTCACCCAGGGTATAGCCCGAGCTGTTCACTCGTGGCTTGGTGGTATTGCTGGCGGTCGTGTTCATGCCGCGCATTCTGCCATGCGCCGGCGGCATTTGCCGGTGCAATCGCGACGATAGCGACACGCCCTTCCAGGCCCGGCTGCGGTATTCGCTACGCCGCAGCGGTAGCTTGAAATTTATGCTTCAACGCCCGTCAAGACGCGTCGCGGTGTGCACCAATAAAAACGGGCGCCTCGAGGGCGCCCATCCAATCAACTCCGATTAATGACCGACTATTCGTTGGCGGCGCGTGCCATACGCGGCGCTTCGCGATTGTCGGACACTTCGTCCTTGTAGTAATCCTCGGCCGAGAACGTATCCACCTGGATCGCCTCCATCCGCGCGGCTTCAGCCTTGCGGATCGTCTCGCCCTCGTCTTGAGTAATCACGCCAGCCTCGACGGCAGGCTCGATTGCCTCGACGAGATCGTTCGCCTTGATCTGCTTCTTGTGCAACGCCTTGCGCACCTTGCGGGTCGCGCCCTGCGCTTCACTCACCAGCCGCCATGCGTGTAGCAGACGCCCCATGCCGGGCTCGTCTTCACGCGGCGTACCGAGGCCGCCGGCAACGCGTTCGTACTGCTCGCCCGGCTTCTGGATGCTGGCCGCGACTGCACGGTCCATGCTGTCTTTCGGACCGGTCGAAAGCGGGTTGATACGGAGCCAGAAACGACCCGGATACCGCAGGAACCAGCCGATCACCGGCACATTGAAGTTGGCATAAATGCCTTCGAACGCCAGCTGAATCTGCTGCAGGCTATAGCGAAGCGCCCAGTGCACGAGCGGCAGATCCTCCTTGCGGCGGCCTTCGGCCTCGAAGCGGCGCAGCGTCGTCACGCCGAACAGCATCCACGACAAGGCATCCGAAAAGCGACCCGACAGCTTGCCGCGCTGCTTGAGCTTGCCACCGATCAGGAACATCGCCAGATCGGTCATGAAGGCGAACCGGCTCGCGGCCCAGCCCAGCTTGCGGAAGTATTGCGCGGTCTCGTCCTTGACCGGCGTGCGGACCGTCCAGCCACGGGTCACACCGCGCACGATGCCGCGGAAGAAATTCGTGGTGGAGTGACCCATCCAGCCGAGAATCGCCTTGCGGAACGCGGGCACGTCGTCGGCTTCGATGGCGTTGAGCGTATCCAGCGCATGCGGGTGACAGCGCACGGCGCCCTGGCCGAAGATCATCAGCGTCCGCGTGAGGATGTTCGCGCCCTCTACGGTGATGCTGACCGGCGCGCCGACATAGCCTCCGCCGAGAATATTGTTCGGGCCCTGCATGACGCCGGCGCCCGCCATGACGTCCATGCCATCGGTTACCAGCTGCTGGCCCACTTCGGTGGTCTGCTGCTTGAGGATTGCGGAAATCACCGGCGGATGATTGCCGTTATCGACACCGGCACAGACATAGATGCGCGCGGACTCCATGACATAGGTCAGCGCCGCAATACGGGCAACTCGGGTTTCCACACCTTCCATAAGGCCGACCGGAATACCGAACTGCTCACGCACGATGCTGTACGGGCCGGTCGCCGCTGCACTGATCTTGGCTAGCGCGACGCCGCCGGCAGGCAGCGATACGGCACGGCCGCCGCCGAGCTGTTCCATGAGCATGCGCCAACCCTGGCCGGCGCCGTCGGGGCCGCCCACGATATTGTCGACCGGCACGATAACGTCCTTGCCGTATATGGGGCCGTTATCGAACGGGCCGATCGGCAGATGGTGATCGCCCAGGCCTAGGCCTTCGGTACCCTTCTCGAGCATGACCACGCTAATGCCCGGGAACTCACCCTTGCCCAGAATGTTGTCGGGATCGTGTAGCGAACAGGCCAGGCTCACGATATTCGCAACCGGGGCAAGCGTGATATAGCGCTTGGAGAAATTGAGACGAATCTTCGCTTCGCCGTTCTCGTCCTTGAAGACAACGCCTTCGGCCTTGATCGATGCCGCATCCGAGCCGGCGGTCGGCTCCGTGAGGCCAAAGCAAGGTACGAGCTCGCCCGAGGCAAGACGTGGAAGGTATTTGTCTTTCTGTTCCGGCGTGCCGTATTCAATGAGCAGCTCGGCAGCACCCAGCGTGTTGGGGATGACAACGAGCGTGCCGATCGGCCCCAGACCGGACGTCTTCATCATCACCGCACTGCGACCCAGTACGGAGAAGCCGGAGCCACCGAACTCTTTCGGAATGATCAGTCCGAAAAAGCCCTTGTCGCGCAGGAACTGCCAGACATCTTCGGGAATACGGCGCGTCTCGCGCAGCTGCCAGCTGTCCACCATGTGCACCAGCTCTTCGACCGGCCCGTCGAGAAATGCCTGTTCCTCGGCGGAAAGCCCGGGATAGGCCTCTCCCATGATTTTCTGGAAATCAGGATTACCGCCAAAGAATTCGCCGTCAACCCATACCGAGCCGGCTTCGAGTGCCTGACGTTCGGTGTCGGAGATCTTCGGCAACAGCTTGGCGTCGTTGATCTTTTTTAGAAGCGTGGCAAACATGACGTCTCCGTTGAGTTCCAGCGACCATGCCACCGGAACAACCGGGCGAATCGCGCCGGGACAATTGACTTTCGTTCACTGGAACTATACGCCGGGATAATGCAGCGCACAAAGATAATTGTGATTATTCTCCGAGCGTGCGCGCCCGACGACGCACGGGATTACCCTGTGTGTTTTCAAGTTGCCCACAATTATCTCAAGCAGTTACACAAACTTGGGGCGGCCCGTTCAGGTTGCTAGAGTTATGCCATGCATGCTGTGTAATGGTGATTACTTTGATCGACCGCTATCCGAAGACTACGAGCGAACGCGAGCGCACCCTGGCCCGGCTGGATCCAGCCACCCGCGAGCGAATTGAATTCGCCGCCCTCGACCTGTTTTCGGAACGCGAGTTTCACCGGGTCAAGCTGATAAACATTGCACGCGAGGCACGCATCAGCCTCCAGACGCTTTATAAGTACTACGGCAGCAAGGAAGCCGTGCTTTTCGCGAGTCTGGATACCTGGTTGGGTGAGCTGGCCACCCGCATGATCGACCATCTTCAGGGAATCGAGAACTTCGAAGATCAGCTACGCAAGGTATTCTGGGTTCTGCTCGACTACTTCGAGCGTAACCCCAAGGTCGCGCAGATTATCCTCAGTTCGGTCTATCTGAGCACGTGGCGGGACGATGACACTTTCCGCCAACCGGCATTGATGTCGGTGTTCCTCGGTGTCATTCAGGATGGACGCGAGCGCGGCATCCTGACTCGCGAAGTCGACGAGATCGAGATTTCAGACTTCATCTGGGGCGTCGCCAATCGCATGGTCGCGATGTGGCTGCTGCGGGGGCGCAAGAAACCCTTGGCGGCTAAGGCGCCAGCGCTGTTCAACATGGTCTGGCGAGCAATCGCGAGCGAACAGGTGCTCGCCGAACAGCTGATGGGCCGCTCGATGCAGCAGGAAAGCAGCGCAGCGACCGGCTGAACGTGAGCGCTCGCTAGAGCGTGTGGGTCGCCCGGGGGCTTTCGAGCGCGCCGGCGAGCAACGTTTCCAGACGGCGCTGGGTCGCCCCATTGTCCTGATTCGAAAACTGGATGCCGACCCCGGACGGACGCTGTGCGCCGCCGTTACGCGGCGTCACCCATATCACCTTGCCGGCGACCGGCAGCCGCTCGTTCTGCTCAACCAGATGCATGAGCAGGAAAACGTCGCTGCCCATATCGCAGCGTGCATTGCCGAGCGCCGCCTGCGTGACGAACAGGCCCCCGTTGCTTACAAACGGCATATACGCGAGAAACAGCTCGTCGCGGTCCTTGATATCCAGCCGCACGATGCCGGACTGACTGGCGACGTTGGGTTCGGTCATCATGGCGTTCGCCTGCGTTTGACGCAGCTCTTGAGGCTCAGAAATAACGACTCTACCACCAGCTGCCAATCGGCGTTAGTACGCGCCAGTCGGGCTGTATCGGCCACTCGGGCACACCAGGGCTGGAACACGACCGGATCGAGACGAATGGCGATACGCGCCAGCGATTCGGGCAAATCGCGGCGTTCGGGCGTGGTTTCAGCCGGGTCCATGCCGGTCTCTGCCGCCTCCAGCGCCAAGGCCAGCATGGCGCCGGCACGGCGATAGAGCCAGTCGAGAAACAAGTCCCTCGGCGGCGCCGACAGCCGTTCCGATACATTGGCTGCGTCTTCGCGTCCACGAATCGCATTCGCCAGATCGGCATCCCAGTTCTCGACCAACGCCGGGTAGTCGCGATCGCCACGTTCAACCGCTGCAAACGGCGCACGCAGACTGTCCGCGTCGAGCTGCGACGTATCGATGCCATTTCCATCGAGCCAGCGCTGGGCCGTATCCGGGTCAGGCGGCGGCACGCGCCAGAGTTGGCTGCGACTACGCACCGTCGCCATGAGCGCAGACACACGGTCGGTTACGAGCACAATATGGCAATCGGGCGGCGGCTCCTCCAAGGTCTTGAGCAGACTGTTCGCCGCGCTGGCGGACAAGTCTTCGGCCGGCTCGATCCAACCGATACGTCCGGTCGAGTACTGCGGTGTGAGCTGCAGGCGCTGCGAAAAGCTCCGTACTTGCTCGACCTTGATCAGCTTGCCCCGCTCTTCCGGAACGAGCCGGGAAATATCCGGATGGGTATCGGCGATTCGCTGTCGACAGGTCGGGCATTGGCCGCAGCCGTCGCCGCTGGGCACGCGTTCACGGCAAAGTAGCGCCGCGACGACTCGCGACGCGAAACGGCGCTTTCCGACGCCGGGCGGCCCGCAGACCAGTAGCCCGTGGGCAACGCGGTCGGTCTCGATGGCTTGCGCCATATGCGCCCACAGCGGCTCGTGCCACGGCGGCGACGTGAGTTCAGGCGCGCTTTCGCTCACGGCCAGCTCGCGAGCGCCGATTCGATCTGTTCCCGCACCCGGTCAAGCGGCGCTGCAGCATCGATCACGCGATAACGCTCCGGCGCCGCTTCAGCACGCGCAAGATACGATGCGCGAACGCGCTCATGGAACGCGACGGTCTCGCGATCGAAACGATTGCCGTGACCACGCTTGCCCGCCCGGGAGAGCCCCTGCTCCACCGGGATATCGAACACGAGCACACCGTCCGGCCGGCGCTCGCCTTGAACGAGTCGCTCAAGTGTCGCCACCGCGTCGTCGCCCAGGCCGCGGGCCGCGCCCTGGTAAGCATAGCTCGCATCGGTAAAACGGTCGGTGACCACCCAGGCGCCGCGGGCGAGCGCCGGTTCGATCACCTGCGCCAGATGAGCCGCGCGAGCCGCGAACATCAGAAGCAACTCGCTCATGGCTGGCATGGGGTGATCGTACTCGTTCATGAGTACACCGCGCACCGCCTCGCCCAAGCGCGTCCCGCCGGGCTCGCGTGTGGTCACCACCTTCAGTCCGCGTTCCTTGAGTAGCGCGGCTACGGTATTGATCTGTGTGCTTTTGCCGGCGCCCTCACCGCCTTCGAGCGTGATGAGTCGCCCGGCTTGTATATTCGTTTCGGTCATCAAGACCCACGCTGGTACTTGTCGACGGCCCGGTTATGATCGGCCAGTGAATCGGAGAACACGTGGCTGCCGTCGCCACGCGACACGAAATAAAGCGCGCTGCCGGGCGCCGGATCGAGGGCAGCCTTGATTGCTGCACGCGAAGGCATGGCGATCGGCGTAGGCGGCAGTCCGGCACGCGTATAGGTGTTGTAGGGGGTATCCCGGCGCAAGTCGGAGCGTCGGATATTGCCGTCGTAATTCTCGATCCCGTAGATCACGGTCGGGTCGGTCTGCAGACGCATGCCTTTCTCGAGACGCCGGGTGAACACCCCGGAAATACGGCCACGCTCTGCGGGCACAGCCGTTTCCTTCTCGACGATGGACGCCAGAATCAGCGCCTCGTACGGCGACTCGACAACCGTGCTCTCGGAGCGGTTCTCCCACGCATCGTCGAGAAAGGTTTGCATGGAATCGTAGGCGCGCTTCAGGAAGGCGATATCCGTCATGCCACGGGGGAACAAGTAGGTGTCCGGCATGAAGCGCCCTTCGGGCTGCTCGTCAGGGTGACCGATCGCGGCCATCACCTCAGCCTCGGTCTTGCCAGTGAGCTTTTGCTCGAGCGCGTCGTTGGCCTCGAGCTGCTCACGGATTTCGCTGAAGCGCCGGCCTTCGACCAGCGTGATCCGGTATTGGCGCGTCTTACCCGAGACCAAAAGCTCCAGCAAATGTGCAGGGGTCTGGCGTGCCGGCACGGCGTACTCGCCCGCTTTGATCTGGTTTGCCACACCCTGATAACGCGCATAGAGCGACAGGTAGCGGGCGTCGCGCGGGTTTACGATCACGTTCTCTTCCACCAGCCGATCGGCGATGGATTTGAAACTCATCCCAGACTCCACCGTGACGAGCTGGCCTGATGTGTTATGCAGCGGCGACGTGAAGAATCGCCCCGCGTCCAGACCGAGCGCCACGACAGCGAGCAACCCGACCGCAAGGACTATCCAGATAAAACGCTTGATCACCGGCACCTGCCTGTTTTCTTCCGTGACCGCTCAACGCGGCGTTATGTCGTTACGAATCCAGAATGCTACGCGCCCATTGCGCGGCCTGGTCACTGCCTGCGAGCGCCCGACCGTCGATACGCGCGACCGCCGCGATTCCGGCTACGCTGTTACAGGCCAGAGCGCCCACAAAGCCCTCAAGTTCCTGCGGCGATATATCGCGCTCGAGCAGCTCGACATGGCGCTGCCTCATCGCGCGCATGAGCCGTTGCCGCGTTGCGCCGATGATACCGGCTCGGGTGATCGCGGGGGTATGCCAACAGCCCTGCTCGTCTATGAAAAACAGGTTTCGCATGGTCGTGGCGACCACGAATCCCGTGCTATCGGACATCCATGCATCAGCATGGCCAAGTCGTTCACACTCGCCACGCGCGAGCACCTGTTCCAGCCGGTTGAGATGTTTCACCCCCGCCAGCCGCGGCTGACCCGCCAGCACGATTGACGAACGCCCGAGCTCAAGCGGCTCGGGTACGACGTCGGCGTGGGCCGGCAACGCATGTGCCGCCACGATGCGCCGCACGCTTCCGGTCGGCGGCGTATATCCGCGTCCGCCGCTGCCACGCGTGACCATGATCTTGCACACGCCGTCGTCATCGCGGGTGAACAGGCGCCGCATATCGCTCGTCAGCTGCGCGCCGTCGGGCGTCGGCAGTTCAAGCGCGCCACAATCGAAGCGCAGACGCGCCAGGTGGTCTGGCCAAGCGACCGGGTTGCCGCGCGCGATTCGCACGGTTCGAAAGATGCCGTCGCCATAAGCCAGGCCGCGATCCGTGCTGGGCACCGACGCGACGAATTCGCCGTCGACCAGAACCCTGTCAGCCATAGGCGTGACCTGTCCTATCTATAAAACTTCTCAATACGCCGCGTGCTTTTACGCGCGTTTCCTCAAGTTCCTTATCAGGATTTGAATCCGCGACGATTCCGGCGCCCGTCCTCAGGGTGAGATGCTTGCCGCGCTGGGTCAGCGACCGGATAACGATATTGGTATCGAGGCGTCCGCAGCGGCTTAGATAACCGATGCTCCCGGTATACGGCCCGCGTCCTTCGCCCTCGAGCTCGGCGATGATCTCCATGCAGCGCACTTTCGGACAGCCGGTGATTGTGCCGCCCGGGAAAACTGCCTGCAGTGCCTGACCGGGGCCGACGGCGGCCGCGAGTGCACCACGAATGTTCGAAACGATGTGATGAACGTGCGCATAGGATTCGGCCACCATCAGCTCATCCACGACAATCGAACCGGGACGACAGACCCGACCCAGATCATTGCGCTCGAGATCGATGAGCATCACGTGCTCGGCCCGTTCCTTGGGATGGGTTAGCAGCTCCTGTGTCATGCCGGCATCGGTTCCCGGGGTACGTGCACGCGTGCCGGCAATGGGTCGCGTCTGGGCGACCCCATCGTCGACGAGCATGAGCCGCTCGGGCGAGGAACAGGCCAAAGCTGCGCCTTCCCACTGCACCAGCGCCGAGAACGGTGCCGGATTTGCTCGCCGCAGCGCTGCATACACGTTCGCGGGCGACGCGTCGGCGTGCAGTTCGCCCCGCCACGCGCGCGACAGATTCACCTGAAACACATCACCGGCGTGGATAAGCTCACGGGCGCGCTCGACCGAGGCGGTATAGGCGTCGGGCGGCGACTCGGCCCACTCGGCCACCAACGGATCCGTGCCGATCGCCTCGTCCTGCTTCGCGAAATCCTCCCGCATCTGGGCGAGTTGCTTCTCGCTGTCGCCGGCGCATTCGGCGACAAACAACAGGCGGCGCTCGCGCCGGTCATGGATGATCGCAGCCGGGCAGCGGACGGCGAACGCGTCCGGGAAAGCCGCATCCGGGTCGGGCGCCAGTTGCAGCGTGGGCTCGACGCATCCGGCCATCTCGTAGCCAAGGTAGACGAACCAGCCGCCTACGAAGGGCACGCCCGGGATCGCCTCACGACGCGAATCGCGATCGAGTGCGTCTATCGCATGGAAAAAGTCGGCGCCGTCCTGATCCGCGCGAGCACGAATGACGCGATCGGGATAGGCCAGCAGAATATCGAAGCGGCTCTGCGCGGCCGCGCCGGCACTGCTTTCCAGAAGAAACGGGTAGCGCTCCGGCTCGGCACTCGCCAGCCGGAGCAGATCCGGCGCCTCGGACGCCGGCACTTCGACGATCCGAAGATCGTCGTGCTCGTAGTCGCGCACCGATCCCGCCTGGCGTGTATGGACGCCGGGCGAGCGTCTCAATCGAGACGCTTGAAGATCAGCGAGCCGTTAGTGCCCCCGAAACCGAAGGAATTCGACAGCGCGGCATCGATCTGCATATCACGCGCCTCATGCGGCACGTAGTCGAGATTGCAACCTTCGGCCGGATTATCGAGATTGATGGTCGGCGGCGCCACCTGGTCGCGGATCGCGAGCAGCGTGAAGATGGCCTCGGCCGAGCCTGCCGCGCCGAGCATGTGCCCGGTCATGGACTTGGTCGAACTGACCGCGACATCTTTCGCGGCGTCGCCCAGGACGGCTTCGATCGACTGGCTCTCCGACACATCGCCCACGTTCGTGGACGTGCCGTGGGCGTTGATGTACTGCAACGCGTCCGGGTTCATTTCGGCATCGGCCAGCGCGTTCGCCATGCACTGGCGAGCACCGCGGCCACTCGGCTGCGTGATGTGATGTGCGTCACCACTCATGCCGAAGCCGACGACTTCGCCGTAGATTTTGGCGCCACGCGCCTTGGCCTGCTCGTACTCTTCGAGCATTACCACGCCTGCGCCATCGGACAGCACGAAACCGTCGCGGTCCTTGTCCCACGGCCGACTGGCGGCTTCGGGATTATCGTTGCGGCTGGATAGTGCGCGTGCTGCGCAGAACCCGGCCAGCCCGATCGGGTTGACCGCCATCTCGCAACCGCCGGACAGCATGGCATCCGCATCGCCGGCCGCGATCAGGCGGGCAGCGAGTCCGATGTTGTGCACGCCGGTCGTGCAGGCAGACACCGCTGCGATGTTCGGCCCGTGCAGGTTCAACTGAATGGATACCTGCCCGGCCGCCATGTTGGCGATGCTGCTGGGAATGAAGAAGGGCGAAACTTTTTTCGCGTTGTAATCGGCTTCGTGAAAGCCGACACAGGTCTTGAGGATGGTTCCGATACCCCCGATACCGGAACCCACCGCCACGCCGACGCGGTCGTTGTACTCGTCGTCGAGCTCCAGACCGCTGTCGTTGAACGCTTGCACGGAAGCCGCGACGCCGTAATGCACAAAGGCATCGTAACGCTTGGCTTCCTTGCCCGACATGTACTGGGTGACATCGAAGTCACGAATCGGGCCGCCGAAACGCGTCGGGTAGCCCGACACATCGAAGCTTTCGATATTCGAGATACCGCTGCGACCGGCCAGAATTGCCGACCAGCTCGATTCCACATCCAGGCCCATCGGGGAAATCAGACCCAGCCCGGTAACCACTACACGACGCTGTCTCAACGGGGGCCCCCTACTTGCTTATTCGCCGCATGACTGCGGCGGTGTAATTGAGTCTGGCCGGCCGGCTCCTGAAGCCGAACCGACAACACAAGAAGTCTCTAGCCTTCGGCGTGTGACTTGATGTAGTCGACCGCGTCCTTGACGTTCACGATCTTTTCGGCTTCCTCGTCCGGGATGTCGATCTCGAACTCTTCCTCAAGCGCCATGACCAGTTCGACGGTATCCAGGGAATCCGCACCGAGATCGTCGACGAACGACGCTTCCGTGGTGACCTGGTCTTCGCTCACCGAAAGCTGCTCGGCAATGATCTTCTGTACTCGTTCTTCAACGCTGCTCATCGGATTCTCTCCTGATTGACTATGGTTTACGCGTCTAACGCGCGCATTCGCCCTCGCGAACCGCGCGCCATTCTAGGGAAAAAGGGTTGGCCTCGCCAGAAGCTCAGGACCCCATGTACAGGCCGCCGTTGACGCTGAGCGTCTCGCCGGTGATGTAGGCGGCCGATGGGGAAACCAGAAACGCGACACTCGCGGCGATATCGTCGACGCTACCAAGCCGCTGCAGCGGGATCTGCTCCAGCATGGTGTCACGGGTCTTGTCGTCGAGATCGCGGGTCATATCCGTTTCGATAAAGCCAGGTGCGATGGCGTTGACTGTAATCTGACGCGATCCGACTTCGCGTGCAAGCGAACGGGTGAAACCCAGCAGGCCCGCCTTGGCGGCGCTGTAGTTTGTCTGTCCGGCGTTGCCCATCAGGCCCACGACCGATGCCACGTTCACAATGCGCCCGCCGCGTGCCTTCATCATGCCGCGCAGTGCCGCCTTGGAGACACGAAACACGCCCGACAGATTGGCGTCGATCACCGCCTGCCAGTCCGACTCTTTCATCCGCATGAGCAGCGTGTCGCGCGTGATGGCCGCGTTATTGACCACGATCGTCGGCGCGCCGAATTCCTTCGTGATGTCCTTGATGAGCGCGGTGACGCCGTCCTCGTCCGTCACGTCCAGACGACGACCCGCGCCGGGCACGTCGGCCTTGCCCAGACGTTCGTCGATTCGGGTTGCGCCGTCGTCGCTGGTCGCAGTGCCCACAACGGTCGCGCCGTCAGCGGCCAGCTGATCGGCAATCGCCGCGCCAATGCCCCGAGAGGCGCCGGTCACCAGCGCGACCTGGCCGGATAGTTTGCGATCTGTCATGAGGTTCCTGTGTTGCTCAGGCCGGTGTCACGCAAAAAGCGCGACTAATCGTCTTCGTTCTGTGTTGCAGTCAGGGCCTCGCGCAGATTCTCGCTATCCGACAAGGGCAGCGACGTCACGCTCTTGTCGATGCGCTTGTTCAGCCCGGAAAGCACCTTGCCCGGTCCGCACTCGATAAACAATTCGCAATTAGCCGCACGCATCGCACGGATCGTATCCGCCCAAAGAACGGACTGGGCGAGCTGGCGCACCAAGGCCTTGCGGATACCGTCGACATCTTCGCGCGGTTGCGCATCGACGTTGTGCAACACCGTGAGCTTCGGTTGACGCAGCGGAATCTCGAGCAGGTGTGCCTGCAGACGCTCGGCAGCCGGCTGCATGAGCGCACAATGAGACGGCACGCTCACCGCAAGCGGCTTCACGAGCTTCGCGCCTTTTTCCTTGGCGAGACGTCCCGCGGTGGCCACGGCCTCTGCGTGGCCTGCTACGACTACCTGCAGCGGCGCATTGAAGTTCGCGGCGGAAACCACGAGACCATCGCTGGCGTGCTCCTGCTCGGCCTGGGCGCAGGCTTCGCGCACCGCGTCGTCCTCAAGACCAATCACGGCCGACATGGCGCCTTCGCCCGGCGCGACCGCATTCTGCATGGCCTTGCCACGCATACGCGTCAGGCGCAGTGCATCACCGAAGTCGAGCGCGTCCGCGGCTACGAGCGCTGTGTACTCGCCGAGGCTGTGTCCGGCCAGGAACTCCGGCGTACGTCCGCCGCGGCTTTGCCAGATACGCCATACCGCCACACCGGCCGTAACCAGTGCGGGCTGGGTGAACTCGGTCTGGTCGAGCCGGTCGGCCGGACCGTTGTTGATCAGATCGCCGACGTCATAACCCAGCGCTTCGCTGGCTTCTGCGTAGGTGTCCGCAACTACCGGATAACGTTCGGCCAATGCTGAAAGCATGCCGACCGACTGGGCCCCCTGCCCGGGAAAGATCATCCCGAAACGCGACATATAAACCGTCGTGAACAAGCGATGGCGGCATCATACCCACCCGACCTGCACTTGGCCACGTGAAAAGGCCCTTTGCTAGAATCCGGCCTTATTCAGCCCGCTTTTCGCGGAGGCCGCCTTGGTCCATGCCGAACTTACCGTTGCCGCCATCGTGCGCGTTAACGACCGCTATCTGGTGGTCGAGGAATTCGCGCACGGCGAACGCGTGATCAACCAGCCCGCGGGCCATGTCGAATCCGGGGAGACCATCCTTGACGCCGTCGTTCGCGAGACCCGCGAGGAAACGGCCTGGGGCTTCAAGCCCACTGGTCTGGTAGGCATGTACTACTGGCCGCACGAGGATGGCCGCGCCACGCTGCGCTTCGCCTTCTGCGGTGAAGTGGATGATCACGCGGCCCAGCAGGACCTGGACGAAGGCATCATCGCGGCGCACTGGCTCAGCATTGACGAGTTGACGGCACGAGATGATCTGCGCAGCCCTCTGGTCATGCGTGCCATCGAGGATTTCGCCAGCAGCGAGCCGCTCCCGCTCGACCGGGTGCAGCATATCCATGGCCGCTGATACCGCACCGGCCTTCTGGCAACAGGCACCAGCGGACACGCGTGTAATCGTCGGCCTGTCCGGCGGCGTGGATTCGTCGGTAACCGCTCTGCAGCTGGTCGAGGCCGGTTATCAGGTGGAAGGTCTGTTCATGTTCAATTGGTCGGAAGACGAAGCGGGCCGCTGTCAGGCCGCAGACGACTTCGACGACGCAGCCGCCGTCTGCGAAGCGCTCGACATCCCTTTGCACCGGGCCGACTTCTCGCGCGAGTACAAGTCACGCGTGTTTCGTTACTTTCTCGACAGCTATGCCGCAGGGCGCACACCCAACCCGGACGTGCTCTGCAACCGCGAGATCAAGTTCGACGCGTTTCTTCACCATGCAGAACGCCTGGGCGCGGACGCGATCGCTACCGGACATTACGCCCGTATCGAACACGACAGCAGTGGCACGCGTTTGCTGCGGGGACGCGATCCCGGCAAGGACCAGTCCTATTTTCTGGCGGCCGTGCCGATGGCAGCACTCGAGCGCACGATGTTCCCGCTGGGTGAAACGCACAAGACCGATGTGCGCGCCATGGCGCGCGCCGCGGGCCTGCCGATTCATGACAAACCCGACAGTACGGGCGTGTGCTTCATCGGCGAGCGCGATTTCGAAGGCTTTCTGCGCGAATATCTATCCGGCCAGGCCGGTCCCGTGCGCGTTTCCGGCGGGCCGTTGGACGGGCGTACAATCGGCGAGCACGCCGGGCTCATCTATTACACCATCGGCCAGCGCAAGGGCCTCGGGCTCGGCGGCGTTGCCGGTGCATCGGACGCGCCCTGGTATGTCGCAACCAAGGATCTCGACAGCGACACACTCTGGGTAACCCAGGACCATGCGCATCCCGCACTGGTCGAGACGACGCTGACGACTACGCCGCCCCATTGGCTGATCGACGCACCCGCATTCCCGCGTCGCTGCAAGGCTCAGGTACGCTACCGCCAGCGCGCGATCGACTGCGTCGTCGACAAAGGCCCGGACGGCGGCCTGACCGTCACTTTCGACCAGCCGCCGCGCGCCATCGCCCCCGGCCAATACGCCGTGTTTTATGACGACGACCACTGCCTCGGCAGTGCCGAGATCCTGCACGCCGGTCGTCCCGATCTTCGAGTTTCAGTGAGCGCATGAGCGAACAATCAATGCACACCCTGCGCGACCAGGCCCTTTCTCTGGCCGGCGTGGCGCAGTTCGCGCTCTACGCGCATGAGCTGGCATCCGACGGCCGCGACCTGCCACAGCGTATGGAAGTCGCCCAGCACGCCATCTTCTCGACCGATCCGGACTCGGTCGTCGACGTCTATGGCGATCTGTCGAGCGTAGGTGACGGCATTGCTTACCTGAAGGGTCAATTGGCCGGACATAAACCGGACCAGAAAGCCGCGCTCGTCGCGCGCTATATTGGCCAGATCCTGCGCCTGTCCGGCGCGCTGCTGAAAGACGATGCCGCGTTGAAGAGAATTCGCGGCGCCATCGATCGCGCGCGCCTTGCAGAAGCGGCCGACGTGCCAGCCATTCTTGACGACGCCTACCGCAACAGCATCAGCCCCGTGAAGCCGCGCATAATGCTTCACGGGCATCCGACATATCTACAGAACGAGGCGATTCAGGCTCGAGCACGCACGCAACTGCTGGCTGCCGTTCGCTGCGCGATCATGTGGCGCCAGTGCGGTGGCGGCTTCATCACCCTGTTCTTTCGGCGCAAGGCATTGCTCAAATCCCTGGAGAGCATCGGCCCCAGCGCGCCCGTGCGCTAGCAGCCGCTATCGCCTCACCCACGCCTGTGGCGCTGTCTGCAGGCAGCCGCACGAAAAAGCTATAATGTGCGCGCTTTCAGGAGCCCGGATAGAAATCGGGCCGAAGATCCACCGAGTGTCTTTGGAGATAAGAACCTATGACGGACAGTTTCAATACACGCTCGCAGTTTACTGCCGGCGATCGCAGTTTCGACTACTTCAGCATTCCCAAGCTTCAGGAACAGTTCCCGGGCGTGGCGAAGCTGCCCTACGCGCAGAAGATTCTGCTCGAGAACCTGCTCCGTCATGAAGACGGTTCCAACGTCGACGCCGAGGACATCAAGGCGATGGCGAACTGGGACGCCAAGGCCGAGCCGAACAAGGAAATCGCCTTCACCCCGGCGCGCGTCGTTCTGCAAGACTTCACCGGCGTGCCGGCGATCGTCGACCTGGCCGCCATGCGCGACGCCATGGCAAACCTCGGTGGCAGCGCAGACAAGATCAATCCCCTGTCCCCCGCCGAGCTGGTCATCGACCACTCCGTCATGGTCGACGAGTACGGCAGCGACAAGGCCTTCGATCTGAACGCCAAGCTCGAATTCAACCGCAACAAGGAGCGTTATGCGTTCCTGCGCTGGGGTCAGGGTGCGTTCGACAACTTCAAGGTCGTGCCGCCGGACACCGGCATCGTCCATCAGGTCAATCTGGAATATCTGGCCCGTGTTGTGTTCGGCAACGAAGACACCAATCTGGCCTACCCGGACACGCTGGTCGGCACCGACAGCCATACCACGATGATCAACGGCGTAGGCGTGCTCGGCTGGGGCGTTGGCGGCATCGAAGCCGAAGCAGCCATGCTGGGCCAGCCCATCACCATGCTCATCCCGCAGGTCGTCGGCTTCAAGCTCAAGGGCAAGCTCGCCGAAGGCACCACTGCCACCGATCTCGTGCTGACCGTTACCGAAATGCTGCGCGCCAAGGGCGTGGTCGGCAAGTTCGTCGAATTCTTCGGCGACGGCCTGGCCGATCTGCCGCTGGCCGACCGTGCCACAATCGCCAACATGGCGCCGGAATACGGCGCGACCTGCGGCATCTTCCCGGTTGATGGCGAGACCATTCGCTACATGGAACTCACCGGCCGTCCGCAGGAACAGCTAGACCTGGTCGAGGCGTACGCCAAGGCGCAGGGCATGTGGCGTGAAGAAGGCGAGCCCGACGCCGACTACACCGACGTGCTGGAACTGGACCTGTCCACCGTGCAGCCGTCGCTTGCCGGCCCGAAGCGCCCGCAGGATCGCGTGCTGCTCACCGACATGCAGAAGACCTATCGCCGCGAAGTCGAGCCGTTCATGAAAGGCCGTGCGGAGAAGCAGGAAAAGAGCATGGCCGAGTCGAAGCAGCAGAGCGAAGCCGGCCTGGCATCCGACGACATCGGCGGCCCCGTGCACGCGCCGGTCTCCTACAAGGACGCCGACTTCGACTTGCACGACGGCTCGGTCGTGATCGCTGCGATCACTTCCTGCACCAACACCTCCAACCCGGCCGTGATGATCGGCGCCGGCCTGCTGGCGCGTAACGCGATCCAGAAGGGCCTGCAGGTCAAGCCGTGGGTCAAGACGTCGCTGGCCCCCGGCTCCAAGGTGGTGACCGAGTACCTCGAAAAGGCCGGTCTCGACACGGATCTCGACAAGCTCGGCTTCCAGCTCGTGGGTTACGGCTGCACGACCTGCATCGGCAACTCCGGCCCGCTGCCGGAGCCGATCGGCGAAGCCGTTCGCAGCCACGATCTCAACGTCGCCTCCGTGCTCTCGGGCAACCGCAACTTCGAAGGCCGTGTGCATGGCGACGTGCGCATGAACTTCCTGGCGAGCCCGCCGCTGGTCGTGGCCTACGCGCTGGCCGGCACGATCGATACCGATCTGACCAGCGACCCGCTGGGCCAGGACGCCGACGGGAACGACGTCTACCTGAAGGACCTGTGGCCGTCTCAGAAGGAAATCTACGACACCATCGGCACTTCGCTGAACTCCGAGATGTTCAAGGACAGCTACGGCGACGTGTTTGCCGGCGACTCCCGCTGGAAGGGCCTTGACGTACCGGAAGGCGAAATCTTCGACTGGGACGACAACAGCACCTACGTGCAGAACCCGCCCTACTTCGAAGGCATGTCGGTCGACGTGGACGACATCCCGACGATCAAGAGCGCGCGTTGCCTGGCCCTGCTGGGTGACTCGATCACCACCGACCATATCTCCCCGGCCGGTGCGATCACCAAGGACTCGCCCGCAGGCCAGTACCTGCAGGAAAAAGGCGTCAAGCCGTCGGACTTCAACAGCTATGGCTCGCGCCGTGGCAACCATGAAGTCATGATGCGCGGCACCTTCGCCAACGTCCGCCTGCGCAACCTGCTCGCCCCGGGCACCGAAGGCGGCTGGACCCGTCATCAGCCCTCCGGCGACGAGATGTTCATCTACGACGCCGCCATGCAGTACAAGGACGAGGGCACGCCGCTCGTCGTCCTCGCCGGCAAGGAATACGGCACCGGTTCCTCGCGTGACTGGGCCGCCAAGGGCACCCTGCTACTGGGCGTCAAGACGGTGATCGCCCAGTCGTTCGAGCGTATCCATCGCTCGAACCTGGTCGGCATGGGCGTGCTGCCCCTGCAGTTCAAGGAAGGCGAAAGCGCCGACTCCCATGGGCTCGATGGCAGCGAAACCTTCGATATCGAAGGCCTGTCCGCCGGTGCCACGAGCGTGACCGTAAAGGCAACGAAGGAAAGTGGCGAGACCACTGAATTCGAAGCCAAGGTCCGGATCGACACGCCGAAGGAATGGGACTACTACCAGAACGGCGGCATCCTGCACTACGTGCTGCGTCAGCTGGCCAAGGCCGCCTGATAACGAACGTCCAGTGTTCGTGAAAAAGCCCCGCTTCGGCGGGGCTTTTTTTATGCCTGGAGTGTTAGCGAAAACGGCAGTGCCGCGAGCGGGGCGGGCTCCGCAAAAGCTGGCTATGCGCCAGGCAACATGTGGAGAGTCGCCTTGCCGGCGCGACCGGACTGCTGCGCGACCACTTCACCGAAAGCGGCTGCCGGCACCGGACGGCCCATGAGAAAGCCCTGCACCTCGTCACAGTCTAGACTGTCGAGAAACGCCATCTGCTGCTCTGTCTCCACACCTTCAGCGACGACACGCAGTCGCAGGGCGTGGGCCAAGCCGATAATCGAGCGCACGATCTCGACGTGGTCGCCATCACAGGCACCCAGGTCCTTGATGAACGAGCGATCGATCTTGAGCTGCTGAATCGGCAGCTGGCGAAGATACGACAGGCTCGAATGACCGGTACCGAAATCGTCCAGCGCAACGCGTACACCCATGGCGCTGAAACGTTTGAGTGCTTCGACCGCGCGCAGGATCTCGCGCACCGCGAGCGATTCGGTGATTTCGAACATCAGATAGCTGGCTGCGACGCCGTGCTTATCGAGGCAAGCCTGGGTACGTTCCGGCAGATCCTCGTTGTGGATACGAATCGCGGACAGGTTCACCGAGATCGGCGGCACCTCCAGCCCCATGTCCAGCCAGCGTCTGATCTGCGCGCAGACCGAATCGAGCACCCAGGATTCCAGATCGTTGATCAGCCCGCTGCGCTCGGCGATGCCGATGAACTGATCCGGCGGAATCATGCCCTTGTCTGGATGTTCCCAGCGCACCAACGCCTCTGCGCCGGTGAGCTGCCGATCTCGGGTCGAGTACTTGGGCTGGTAATACACCACCAGCTCGCCGTCCTGGATCGCATCGCGCAGGTCTTCCTGCACGGTGTATTCCTCGGCAATACGCGTCGCCATGCTCGACTCGTAAGCCTGGTAGCAGTTCTTGCCCTTGTTCTTGGCGATATACATCGCGACATCGCCGGCCGTGACCAGATCGGAAAGCGCGGTCCCATCCCTCGGGCAGGTAGCCGAACCGATACTGGCGGAAAGACGGGCGGACCCCTCACCGACCTGGGCGATGGCGTCGAGCAGTTTCTCGCATACCCGGGCGACCGCCTCTTGCGTGCTCAGCCCCTGCAGCACCACGATGAACTCATCGCCGCCCATTCTCGCCACGGTATCCCCATGGCGTACGACGGACGTCATCGCCGCCCCGGCGCGTTTGAGCAGCTGGTCGCCGACGTCATGACCCAGTTGATCGTTGATTACCTTGAAACCATCGAGATCGATATATGCGATCGAGAATCGGGTCTTCTTCTCACGCCACTGCATAAGCGCCTGTTCGACACGCTCATGCAGCAGATGACGATTGGCGAGATTGGTAAGCGGATCGTGCCGGCTTGCATGGCGCAGGCTGGAATTGGCCTCACTCAGCGAGTAGATCAGCTGGGCGGTGTGGCTCTCCAGTCGGCGGTCCAGGGCCGCCGCTGTAAGCGCGGTGCCCAGCAACAGGATGGTACAAGCACCAACCAGCGTGGCCAGCCAGACACTGTCGAGCTGCGACGCCGCGCCACAAATACTGCCGATCGGGAACTTGGCGGCCGCCATGCCCGCATAGTGCATGCCGACGATGGCAGCGCCCATGAACACCGCAGCGCCCGCCTTGCCAGCGAAACCGCGCACACGGCTGACTTCACGCAGATAGAAGGCGATCCACAACGCAGCGCCCGACGCGGCCAAGGCGATGAGCAGAGAGATTCCGACCCATAGGGGGTCGTAGACGATCCCGGGCTCCATGAGCATCGCCGCCATGCCCGTGTAGTGCATCCCTGCGATGCTGACAGCCATGAACACGGCACCGATCAACAGGCGTGCACGCGACAATGCCGCACGACTGGCCAAGAACAGAGCGACCGACGAAGCAAGCACCGCCATCAACCACGACAGCGCCGTGATATGGATGTCGTAGCCCATCTCGATCGGCAGCTCGAAGGCGAGCATGCCCACGAAATGCATGGACCAGATACCGGTACCCATCGCGACCGCGCCGGCCGCAAGCCAAGCGAAAGCGTCGCGACTTCGCGTGGCGGCACTGACGCGACCGACCAGATCCAGCGCGGTATAAGAGGCAAGAATAGCCACTACAACAGCCAGGACGGTGATCCGGTAGTCGTAGGTTCCGAACATGTAATCTATGCTCACACTACTTACTCCCATCGCGATGGACGCGTTTCCATCGACCTGGGCAACGCTGAAATCACGGCGGCCGTCGGCGGTTGGTACGCATTAAACTAGATCAGACTTTCCATCGGCCGCCGGCGGCAAAACTTTATCCCAGGACAAGCGCCACGCCGGTCGCTCGCCAAACATGCATGCAGCCAGCTTGTGGCTGCGCGACAAGTGGTGTGCAGTCACACGAGACCGATTCGATGGATCGCGGACTGGTTCGGTGGCGTCTCACGAAAGACTTTGCATGTAGAAAGCCCCTGCGCGAGCGCATCCTATCGAGTGCCGGTGCAGACCACGGCCCCGCCTTGAGATTCGGCGGCACCGTGAATAGGGATTGATGTCGACCATATGCAAGCGACGGAGAAGGCAAACTCGCCACCGCACGACCTTTAGAATTGACGTCGAATCCAGCGATCAGGTCGCACCCGCCGCGCTGTTCGCAGATCCTTGCGCTGCACTCAAGTGCTGCGGCTGCTTCGACACGCAGGCTATCGTTCCGGCTGACGCCGCGATAGAAGGCACTGCCCACGTTGCACGCTCTCGTTCAGGATGACACTGAAGAAATCCCGCGCCGAGACCCGCGAAGTAGTCGATTAGCGGGCGACGCTTGGCGCTTCGCAGTCGCCTACCCGCTGCTCACTCCAGCGATTACTGCGCCAGACTGTCTGAATCGCCCTCGAAAAGCCTTGAAGCGGCAAGCGGTCGTAACTCGGGGCGCACACTTGTCTGGCGCGCCACTTCCCGCTCGACCTCGCGGACATAGAACCAGGCTTCGCGCGCTTCCTTTTCGAGGCCGATATCAAACGTGACACCGATATATGTCAGGCCGGCGTCTTCATCGACATAACTGTGGCTGAGATGGCTCGACGCCTCGAACGTCTCACCATTGGGGAAACAGGCGCGCGCCTGGTAGCGCCCGCTCCCGATCTCGAGCCCCGCCTCTTCACCCGACGGCAGGCTCAGCAAACAGCCGCCGATCGAAAGATCCCGCAGCGTCGCACGCCATTCGCAGCCGCGCGCGCCGGAGAGGACGACCTCTACTGCCATACCGTCATTCAAGGCGGCACGGAAATAGCCGCGACGTTTCAGCAGAATCAGATGCGACGGAAGCGCACAGCGCAGCCCCAGACGTGCAGAACGCTTGACGACTTCGAAGGTCGACATCGAACTGGTCTGCAACGCGGCCGAGGCCTGCCGCGCGTGGAGTACGAATGGCTGCTGCACCGTGAGGAGCCGACTGACGTCGCCGATGCCGGTAATATCAAGCAAGCAGTGACCCAGAATCCGATCCACGGCCATCACCGAGACCGGGTAATGGATCATGCTGCCGTCGAAACGCAGCGTCACCTCGTGCACGTTGCGCGTGAGATCTACAAAGGCGTCTGCAATCGCTTGAGGAGAGTCGATTTCGGCATAACGCGCGTTCGGCATGGCAGGTCTTTCCGATGGGTGGCAATTCGCTCGACCCCGCCCTATCGGCAACGCACCCGTTTGGCTTGAGTCGAACAAGCGACAGCTGAGCACTATGCTTCACACAAGCTCTTCCATCTGCACGCGAGGAGGAGCAAATCACTCCACACGGCGCATATTCGCGCAGACGACAATGGTTTCGCGCAACCATCTTTGCCACGGCAAAGCATCGAGAAACGCCGCCGCCAGACGACCAGAACATGACTCGAAACGCCCATAGGTATCTGGGCCGAATGACATTATTTCCGGATTAGGCCTGACCTACTTCGCTTGCCGCCTGTCTAATCAGCACTCTGCGCCTGAGGGCCATGCAAATTAATTTCTTGTTTTTTAGCCTCGGGCCGGGTTCAACAGTTACACTGTGCGCGCAGAAATCTGCAAACAATTAGTTCGATCAAGCAAAGAGAAAATTATGGCCAAAGGCACCGTTAAGTGGTTCAGTTCCGAGAAGGGTTTCGGCTTCATCGCTCCCGAGGATGGCAGCAAGGACCTTTTCGTGCACCACTCTGAAATCCAGAACGGCGGCGGCTTTGCCACCCTCGAAGACGGCCAGGCGGTCGAGTTCGAAGTGGGCGAAGGCAAGAAAGGACCGTGCGCCAACAAGGTTGTCGCGGTTTAAAGAAAATATTGCATGACGGTTGGCGTGTCGCGCCTGGCGCGGCTCAAGCAACGCGCGTTCGATTTTTCGAGAACGCTTGCGGACCCAACCGGCTAATGCATTAGTACCGAATCTTCGCGATTCAAACCTCTATATGTCGGATAGCAGCAGCGGTCGCTGACCGTTCTTCGGAATGGGCAACATCTCGTTGATGCTGTCCGGCATGTAGCGGAGGCGCGGGCACAGTCATATTTGCCCCGCCACCCCTTCCGTCCAACGCCAGGCACGCCAGCCGCACACCGGCTACCGAGCCCGCCTACCACCGCGTATGGGCACGCTCCGCCCGTGAGCAAGCCAAGGGCCTGACTGACAGCGCTTTGAGCAAACCATGAAGATATGGGTCGACGCGGACGCCTGCCCGGGTGTCATCAAGGACATCCTGTTTCGAGCCGCTCGGCGTACCGGAATCAGCCTGACGCTGGTGGCCAATCAGCCGATCCGCATCCCCAAATCTCCGAACATCTTCTTTGTCCAGGTTTCGGCCGGCTTCGACGTGGCCGACAACGAAATCGTCAAACGGCTCGACGCCGGCGACCTCGTGATAACCGCAGATATTCCGCTTGCGGCAGAGGCTATCGAGAAGAATGCCTTGGCGCTTAATCCGCGCGGGGACATGTATACCCGTGACAACATCAAGGCTCGCCTGAGCATGCGCGACTTCATGGACAGCCTGCGCGGCGCCGGAGTCGATACCGGCGGCCCACCACCGCTGCAACAGAATGATCGCCACGCCTTCGGCCAGCAGCTGGACCGGTTGCTCGCGCGCCAGCAACGCAGGCCCTCGTAACGCTAGCCTCGCTCGCGGCCGGCAAGCGATTTCCAGAGATACGGGTCTGATTAGGGCGAGGTCGATGCCCCGTCATCTTCTTCAAGATCCGACTCCGCCTGCGCCAACAGCGCGAACTCCTCTTCCGCCGTCTTCGCCACCAGATGGTTTTTACTGAACAGGAAGAAATACGCCGCGCCGATCGCGAACAACACCATGGTGTAGCCAAAGGCACGCGGATCGAACGCGTACACGCCGGTCAACGCGATCAGCGACAGCACCAATGCGATGCCAGAGGTGACCATGCCGCCCGGTGTCCGATAGGGCCGTTTCAGATCCGGCTGGTTCACGCGCAACAGAATATGGCTGAGCGCCATCAGTGCGTAGGACAGGGTCGCGCCGACCACGGCCATACCCAGAATCAGATCTCCTGCGCCGCTGAGCGAAACCAGGAAACCCAGAACCCCGGGCACGATCAGCGCCCACGTCGGCGCCTTGCGGGAACTCGTCAGTGACAGGAACTTGGGTAGATAGCCGGCCCTCGAAAGTGCAAAGACCAGGCGGCTATAGCCGAATATGATCGAAAAGAACGAGGCGATCAGGCCAGCAAGACCGAGCACGTTCACCACCGTGCCAAGCGTTTCGCTGCCACTTTCCTTGAGTGCCGTCACCAGCGGCACGCCACTCTCGCCGATCGACTGGGCGCCGACCGCGCCCGCAAGCAGAAAGACCACCAGCACGGCGGTACCCAGCAGAAACACCATGGCGCCAATGATGCCCTTGGGCACATCGCGGGCCGGATCCTTGGCCTCTTCCGCTGCCAGCGGCACGCCTTCGACGGCCAGGAACAACCACATGCCGAATGGCAAGGCCGCCCATACGCCGTACCACCCCAATGGCAGAAAGCTGGATGCGCCGACCGCGTTCGTGGGCTCCATATCGAACAGATTTGACGCGTCGAAATCACCGATGAGCGCGATAGCCGTGGCCAGGATGGCGAATACCGCAAGGCCGCTGATCACCATCATGACTTTCAGCGCTTCGCCAACGCCCGCGAGGTGAATGGCGATGAACACCGCATAGAACGTCGCGTAGACCAACGGGCCATTGATACCCAGCAACTCTTCTACCGCGGCGCCGATGAAGATGACGATGGCCGCGGGCGCGAGGGCATATTCGATGAGCACGGCCAGGCCCGTGAGATAGCCGCCGGCCGGCCCGATGGCCTGGCGCGCAAAACTGTAGCCGCCGCCGGCCGCGGGGATCGCCGCGGACATTTCGGCCAACGCCAGCACGAGCGTGAAATACATTAGCGCCATCAAGGCAGCGGCAATAGCGAACCCGCCCCAACCGGCTTCCGCAATACCGAAGTTCCAGCCGGCGAAATCACCGGATATGACATAGGACACGCCGAGGCCGGCGAGCAATACCCAGCCCGCGGTTCCACGACGCAGCTGTCGCTTGGCCAGATAGTCGTCGTCCAGTGATTGCCCCGCCATGGCCTTACCTCGTTGTGTGGACTAGTCAGGAAATCAGGAAATTGCCCGGTTCGCTGTCATGCTCGATGACATCGTCGCCACTGCGGTCCTTGAGCTTGACGCCGGACAGCTCGAGGCGGCGCGCTTCACGCAGGAGATAAAGCGCGCGCTCGCTGGCCTCTGCGATCTGCAGTCCCGCGGGGCGAATATTGGAAATACAGTTGCGGTAAGCGTCGGTGGTGCCCGGCTCGGGCGACCAGGTGAGATAGACGCCAAGACTGTCAGGCGAACTCAAGCCCGGGCGCTCGCCGATGAGCACGAGCACGGCGCGTGCGTTCAGGCGCTCGCCGATCTCGTCGCCGATCGCCACCCGGCCCTGCTCGACGACCGTGAGCCGCGCAAGCTGCCATTCGTCGTCGTCTGCATCGAGCGCATCAGACAAGGCACCGATGAAAGGCGCGGCATGCGCCTGGACTGCGCGCGCCGACAAGCCGTCGACCACGACCAGGGCCAGATCACAGGCCGCTTGCGTATCGCTTTCATCGCCGCCCAGCCGTGCGCACGATTCGTCGTCGAGTCTGCGCCCCAGATCCGGGCGCTGCAGGTAGGTGATTCGGTCATTGGCCTGGCTGCGCAGGCGAAGCGGCTCGTCCGTGGGCGCCGGCGCACCCAGCGCCATCAAATGCTCGCATAGCGTGCCCACGTCCAGCGGCAGATGCACCGCGTCCTTGGCCTGCGCGTGGGCCAGCTGGAAGGCAAGCAACTCGTGGGTGGGCAGGCTTATACCGGCGCGGCCCAGGCCGATCCGGGCATCCGTGAAATCGCGCAGCGCACGCCAGGGGTTATCCACGACGCCGGCGGCCCGCCGGGTTGTCGCGATATCCGCTGCTTCGCTCTCGCCGTTGGTTCGTTCAGCCACGATTGGCACTTCGTGGCAGGTGGTCGAGCGATGCCGCGAACGACGACGGCATCCGCTCGTGCAGCAGCGCGCGGTCGCTGTCGCGCATGATTTGCATCCGCTCCAGCCATGCGCCGAATTCCGGGGCCGGGCTCAAGCCCAGTGCTCGCCGGGCATACAGCGCGTCGTGGAAGGACGTCGTCTGGTAATTCAGCATGATGTCGTCCGAACCGGGGATGCCCATGATGAAATTGGCGCCGGCGACCCCGAGCAGCGTGAGCAGATTGTCCATGTCGTTCTGGTCGGCTTCTGCATGGTTGGTGTAGCACACGTCACAGCCCATGGGCACACCCAACAGCTTGCCGCAGAAATGATCCTCGAGGCCCGCGCGAATGATCTCCTTGCCGTCGAACAGATACTCCGGGCCGATGAAGCCGACGACCGTATTCACCAATAGCGGACTGAACTTGCGCGCCACCGCATAGGCCCTCGCCTCGCAGGTCTGCTGATCCAGGCCATGGTGGGCGTCGGCCGACAGGGAGCTACCCTGGCCGGTCTCGAAATACATGACGTTGTTGCCGACAGTCCCGCGCGCCAGCGATTGCGCCGCGGATTCGGCCTCGGCCAGATCCTTGAGGCCGAAGCCGAAACTGCTGTTGGTGGCCTCGGTTCCACCGATCGACTGAAACACCAGATCCACGGGCGCACCCTGCTCGATCGCCTCCATCGTGTTGGTCACATGCGTGAGCACACAGGACTGGGTCGGAATTTCGTACTTGCGGATGACTTCGTCGAGAAGGCGCATGAGCTTTATCGACTGGGCAACGTTGTCCGTCGCCGGGTTGATCCCGATCACCGCGTCACCGTTGCCATACAGCAGGCCATCGAGGATGCTCGCCGCGATGCCGGTGGTGTCATCGGTGGGATGATTGGGCTGAAGACGGGTCGACAGATGCCCCGGCAGGCCGATCGTATTGCGAAATGCAGTGGTGACCCGGCATTTTCGTGCGACGAGAATCAGATCCTGATTACGCATGATCTTGCTGACCGCGGCCGCCATCTCCGGGGTTATGCCCGGTCGCAGCTGCTCAAGCACCTCCGGCGGGCTGTCGTCGCTGAGTAGCCAGTTGCGGAAGTCGCCTACGGTGAGATGGGCGATGGTCTGGAAAGCATGCGCGTCGTGATCGTCCACGATCAGTCGCGTGATCTCGTCGTCCTCGTAGGGGATCAACGGCTCTTCGAGAAATGTCTTCAGCGGCAGTTCGGCCAAGACCATCTGGGCGACCACCCGTTCCTCGGCCGACTCCGCGATGACGCCGGCCAGTCGATCACCCGAACGTTCGGGCGTGGCCTTGGCCATGACCTCGGCGAGGTTGGCGAACCCGTAGGTTCGTTCGCCGAGGGTGTAGCGATACTTCCCGCTCATCTAGGTTTCACCTCGATGGCCCGATTCGCAACATGCGAACACAGTGCGTCGTTCGAGACTAAACCAAAGTGGGAGGCGGCACGATAGCCCTGGTCATGAAATGGTCATGTGCATGGCCTGCCCCATTTCGAATTACGCCGAGCATTCAACTGCATACGAACCGACCGAGGATGTGAAAAGTATTTGCATGGGTCGCACATGCGGCGCTACGTCCGGGCATAAATTTGCAGGCCTCTGTATGTTCGAGGCAAAGGGTCACGCCTGGGGACGCCCTGCACTGCGGCTGGCGGCAATGGCCTGGCCGTCGAGGAAACCGGAGACCTGGCTCAACGGCATCGGCCGCGCGAACAGATAGCCCTGAAACAGATCACAGCCCCGTGCGCGCAGGAACTCGTGCTGCTCGATGGTTTCGATACCTTCCGCGACCACTTCCAGGCCCAAATGGTGGGCCATGGTGATGATGCCCTGGGCGATCGCCGCATCGTGAGCGTTCGTGGTGATCTCGCGCGTGAACGTGCGATCGATCTTCACCTTGTTGATCGGCAGATTCTTGAGATAACTCAGGCTGGAAAAGCCGGTACCGAAATCGTCGATGAACACATCCACTCCCATATGCCGCAGCGTGCGCAGGATATCGATGGCGGCATCGGTATTTTCCATCAGCACGCCTTCGGTCAGCTCGATCTTGAGCAGATGCGGCGACAGATTCGTCTCCTCCAGAACCTCGAGCAGACTGCCCAGGAAATTGCGGCCGTGGAACTGTACCGGCGAGATATTCACCGCTATCGAGTGGCTGGTGCCATGGGCACGGTTGAGCGCCACAATGTCATGACAGGCGCGCCGCATCACCCATTCACCGATCGGCGTGATCTGGCCCGTCTGTTCGGCCAGGGGGATGAAAGTAACCGGCGGCACCAGACCGCGTTCCGGATGATGCCAGCGTATGAGCGCTTCGAAGCCGTCCACCTCCCCGGAGTGTGCGTCGACGATCGGCTGGTAGTGCAAGGTGAATTGCTCGGCCGCCAGGGCATCGTGCAACTCGCGCCGCATGGCTACCCGTTCGTTCATCGTCTCGGTGATGTCGTCGGTATACCAGTGATAGGTGTTCCGGCTCTTGCGCTTGGCCAGGTACATGGCCATGTCGGCGTGCCGGATGAGCACACTTGCGGTATCCACGCTGGGCTCGTTCACGGCGATACCGATGCTGCCGGTGACATGAACCTCGTGCACTCCAATCCGATGCGGCCGGTCGAGCACATTCAGCGCGCGCTCGGCCATCGCCAACACCTGCGCTGAATCCTCGAGGTTGGGCAGGAGCATTACGAATTCGTCGCCGCCCACGCCGGCGAGCGTATCCCCGGGCGCGAGCATGCCCGACAACCGACGCGCCACCGTATTCAGAAGTGTGTCGCCCACGCCATGGCCGAGCGTGTCGTTCACTGGCTTGAACTCGTCGAGATCGATATAGAGTACGGCGAGTAGACGATCGTGACGGCGCGCCTCGGCAAACGCTGTCTGCAGGCGCTTCTCGAGCAGCCCACGATTGGGAAGCCCGGTGAGTGGCTCGTGGCTGGCCTGGTGGGCGAGATCCTCTTCGTGCGCTTTCTGCACCGTTACGTCGTGGTGAATACTCACGAAGTGCGTGATCTCGCCGTTTTCGTCCGGCACCGGCGACACGAACAGATCGTCCCAGAACGTGCTGCCATCCTTTCGATATTGCAGCAGTGTCACGCGCCCCTCGCGACAGGCCGCCGCACGCTCACTAATGAACGCGATCGCCTTCGGGTCCGTTTCCGGCCCATGCAGAAAATCGCAATTGAGCCCCATGACCTCATCGCGGGTGTAGCCGGTCATGCGCAGGAATGGCTCGTTCACGTAGGTCATCGCCCGATCGGGGCGCGTGGCATCCGCGATCACCACGCCGTTCACCGTCGTCTCGACGCTGCGCTGCAGAATCCGCAGCTGGGTCTCCTGCTCGCGGCGCCGGGTGATATCCTTGGCGATGCCGTAGACGCCCGCCACTGCACCATCGACCATGCTGGGCAGGTTGGTTATATCGAGCGCGCGCAGCGCACCATGCGCGTCGACAATCTGGATCTGATAACGCTGCGGCACGCCCGCAATCGCATCCTGGAACGACCGATCCGTGAGTGCGCGATCATCGGGAACCACAAAATCGTGATAGTGGAGGCCGATGAGTTCGACTTCCGGCACGCCGGTGACATCACAGGCCGCTTGATTCACGCTACGCAGGAAACCGTCCTTGTCGAGCGAAAATACGGCGTCGGGATTATGGGTGAACAGCGAGCTATAGCGTTGCTCGCTTTCGCGCAGTGCACGGCGGTCGCGATGACGCTCTATGGCCAGCGCGACCAAGCCTGCGGCGCGTTCGATCGGCGCCCGCTGTGCTTCGGTCGGCGCACCGGTCTTTCGCTGATAGATCGCAAATGTCCCCAGCAGACTGCCATCCTTGGTCAACAGCGGGTAGGACCACCCCGCGTGTATTCCGAGCTCAGAACAAATCGCCCGGTAGCCTTCGCAGTTCGGATCCCTGGAAATGTCCTCGCATATGACCACATCGCGCCGATGGGCCGCCGTGCCGCAGATGGCCTGCTCGGGACCGACCGGCACCTGTGCCGCTGCCTCACGAAAAATCGCGGGCAAGCTACTGCCGCCTGCTCGGAACTTCAGCGTGTGCGTTTCCCAGTCGAAGAGCATGATCGAGGTCATGGCCTCGGGAAGATCTGCCTCGATCATCTCGCAGATCGCGGCGAGCGTATGCTCCAGCGGCGCTTCCTGCGCAATCATGTACTGGATCGACTGAAGCGCGTCATCACGCGCATCAATATTGTCCACGCCGATGCCCTCCGAAATCGGAATCATTGCTATGCAATGGATTCAGATCGCCCCGCGATAACCCGGCGGTTTGCAGGGGTATTGTTTTTTATCGAGACTACACCTTTTCAGGCGCTCCCAGAGCTTTAATCTAAATCAAACGCGTAATCAGGGAAAGTTTTACCGCCGCGAAAACTGGTTTGCGGGACTCAGGGCAAGAAAGAGGAACACGCCGCAGGCAAGGCGCGTAATGCGCAAAATGGCGTAGTTTTCGGCGCCAATGTACTGAACGCGACGGGCGTCGAGCGACATAGCACCCGCCATAACTATATTTTTAAATGTTTTTTATCTGCAGCCGGGCCATGATGCGGATTATTGACATCAGCCAATGATCACGATGCCGGCATGACGGCATTCAGAATTGCCCGAACTCAGGATTTGCCCTGCGAATTCGCGCGATGCGACTTGATCTGCTCGCTGGCCTGCTCGCGCAGGCTGCCCAGCTCCTTGAGCGTCGCCACCACGGCCGCGACACGCTCCTGCGGCCAATCCTGCACATAGGCCGGGATCGAGCCATCGCCCTCGCGCATCTGGGTGTCGATCGCGAGCGCATCCGGAAGATGTTGCTCGAAGCGCGCCATGTCCGGGAGAACCTGGCTGAGCTCTTCCCGCGGTAGCGCCACACCGCCGATATCCAGATGGGATGCAGGAATGCTGGGCTGGTCGTTCACGTTCACGGCTGCCTCGGTTCGTGGAATGAGAAGCAAGTCTCGACGAACCCGAGCATGGGTCGCAGGCAGTAGCAATACAAGAGCAGACGATTACCGACCGGACAGACCAATCACGGCACGGTACGGGCGAATCCTATAAAGCTGGCCGCCCCTACTTGCTTGTACTCGCGCGTTTCGGCTTGCCTTTGCTCTTGGTCTTGCCCTTCGACGATTTTGCCTTGCGCGGCTTCTTGGCTTTCAAAGTCGACGGCTTGTTCCGTCGCCCTGCCGCGGGTGCCGGCGGTGCGTCGTGTTCGCGGGTAATTGCCAATTGCCGGTTGGCGACCCAGACCGTCTTGAGATGTTCGAATATCTCTTTCGGCATCCCCTTGGGCAAGTCAACGAGACTGAACTCGTCCTGGATGTCGATTCGACCGATATTCTTGCTGTCGACGCCCGCTTCGTTGGCAATCGCCCCGACGATATTGCGTGGCTCGACGCCATGCGCGTGGCCTACGTCGATTCGAAAGGTCTCAAGATCGCCGTCGGTGAACGCCGCATCGCGCTTCTTGGGTTTGCTCGATCCGTCTGCGCTGTCGCCAAATTTCGCAGAGCCTGGTTTAGCACCTTTCTTCCCCGCCTCGAGCATCAGCGGCTCGTCGCCCTGAGCGAGATAGGCCAGCACAGGCGCCAGCTCTTCGAGCTCCACGTTGTTCTCGGCCTGATACTCGTCGATCAAGCGTCGGAACGTGTCGAGCTTGGCGCTTTTCAGCGTGTCGGTAATACGCTGCTTGAACCGACCGATGCGCTGTTCGTTGACCTCCGCCATGCTGGGGAGATCCATCGGTTCAATCGACTGTCGAGTAGCTCGCTCGATCGCCTTGAACAAGCGTTTCTCGCGCATCGTGACGAACAGGATCGCATCGCCTTCACGGCCGGCCCGGCCCGTCCGCCCGATCCGGTGCACATAGGACTCGGTGTCGTGCGGAATATCGAAATTGATGACGTGGCTGATGCGTTCGACATCGAGACCACGAGCAGCCACGTCGGTGGCAACGAGAATATCCAGTTGGCGATTCTTGAGCCTGGCAACCGTGCGTTCACGCTGCGCCTGTGCGATATCGCCGTTGAGCGAAGCACAGGCATGACCACGCGCTGACAGACGTTCGGCCAACTCGTCGGTCGCTTTCTTGGTGCGCGCAAACACGATCATCGCATCAAACGGCTCGGCCTCGAGCAGACGCGTAAGCGCATCGAGCTTGCTCGTGCCACCGCCGACAATCCAGTAACGCTGACGAATATTGACCGCGGTCGTCGTCTTCGTCTGGATCGTGACTTCCTGGGCGTCCTTCAGATGCTTCTTGGCGATCCGCCGGATGGCCGAGGGCATGGTCGCCGAGAACAGCGCGACCTGGCGCTCCGGCGGCGTCTGCTCGAAGATCCATTCGACATCGTCGATGAATCCCATGCGCAGCATTTCGTCGGCTTCGTCGAGAACCATCCAGCTGAGCGCGTCGAGCTTGAGCGTGCCCTTCTTGAGATGATCCATCACGCGCCCGGGCGTGCCGACCACCACATCCACACCGCGCTTGAGCGCAGACAGCTGCGGCCCGTAGCTCTGACCGCCATAGATCGGCAGCACGGTAAAGCCACCGATATGACTGGCATAGCGCTGGAACGCTTCGGATACCTGAATCGCCAGCTCGCGCGTGGGCGCCAGCACAAGCGCCTGGGGCGCCTTGCCGCGGCCGCGGCCGTTCTCGCGCAAACGCGAAAGAATCGGCAGCGCAAACGCGGCCGTCTTGCCGGTGCCCGTCTGCGCCTGGCCAAGTACGTCCCGGCCTTCGAGCAGCGGCGGAATGGTGGCTGCCTGAATGGGGGACGGCGTCTCGTAACCGACCTCCGACAGCACCGACATCACGGCATCGGAAAGGCCCAGGTCGCGGAACGCGATCGGGTCGGAGGAATCATCTTGGGAAGAGGCGGACATGCGTTGCCTGCAAGCGCGGGGCGCTGGCGTGCGCCCTAGAAACTGCCGCGCCGAATGACGCGGGCGCATATTCTAACGCGTTCGCTCGGGTAATCGCGGAAAATGCCACAAATTAGTGATTCGAGTCTCCTGGCGCGTGGAGCGGCACGCCATATCCCGCTTGTGGTCCTTCGCGCACGGTGCTAATTAATCCTTCAGGGTGCACCGCCCGTGCACGGGGACATCGCCTGAGATGCTTGTCGGGAATGCCAGAGGCAGCGCCCGTGCGCAGCACAGGCAGGGGGATAGCGAGATGTCGATCGAGGCGCCGTATTTTCCGATTATTTATGTGCGCGGCTACGCCGCCACCGACGGCGAGATCGAAGACACCGTCGCCACGCCGTACATGGGCTTCAACCTGGGCGCGACCAAGAGCCGTCAGGATCACGAAGGCACGATCAACCGCTTCATTTTCGAATCACCGCTGTTGCGGCTGATGAAGGATGAAGGCTATACCGACACCTATCGAGACGGTGACTATGTCAAGGGCGAAGCGCCGGCGCGCAGTGTCTGGATCTTTCGCTACTACGAACAGACATCGAACGACCTCGGCGATGGAAAACGCCGACAAATGGTTGAATTCGCAACGGACCTGCGCCGCTTCATTCTCAGCGTACGAGACAAGGTCTGTGGTGCCGACAACGAAGCCCGCGACCGATTTCGTGTCTATCTCGTCGCGCACTCAATGGGCGGGCTGGTCAGTCGCTGCTATCTTCAGAACATCTGCATTCACGGTAGCGGCGATGCAAAGCTCGACGGCCAGCTCGAACTGCCAGGCGCAAGCCTGGTCGACAAGGTCTTCACCTACGGCACGCCGCACAACGGGATCGATATCCGCGGCTTCAATGTGCCGGACCTCGGCCTGACCCGAGCGTTCGAGGCGGATACCTTCAACCGTGGCGACATGGCGGAGTATCTGGCATTCGACGGCAAACCGGCACGCGTCGACAGCCTGGGCGGCCATTTCCCACCGGAGCGCTTCTTCTGCTGCCTGGGCACCAACTACAACGATTACACGGCTTTTTTCGGCCTCGCCCGCAAAGGCACGGGGCCGATGAGCGATGGCTTGGTGATGATCAGCAATGCGGCAGTCGACCGGGCGCCGCGGGCGTTCATCCACCGTAGCCACAGCGGCGCCTACGGCCTGGTCAACAGCGAAGAGGGCTACCAGAACCTGCGGCGTTTTCTATTCGGCCAGTTTCGCGTGGAGGCGCAGCTTGCTGTCGATGGCATCACCCTGCCCCCGGCGATCGAGAAAGCCGTCGGCGGCCACGCCGGTCGTCATCGAGTGAATGCCGCCTATTACATCGAAACCGAAGCCGCCGTGCGCGGCGCGCGCTATTTCCTGCACCAGCGACGCTTCGACCAGGGCTCGGCGTTGATGAAGAACTACAACGAACTCGTGCACGAGCACGACCCGCTATATCTATTCACCGGATACCTGCACGGCGGCGCCAAGATGCCGGGAAGTCGCGATCGCGCCCTTGCCTTCCAGTTACGCGTCGCGGTTCAGGTGCCGGCCTACGAGATCGACAACGCGTTCTGGTTCGACGAGCACTATCCGGGCGATTACATCTTCGACGACACCCTGACTTTTGAGGTGCGTCTCGGGCAATCGCCCGTGTCGATCAGCTACGGACTGGCGTCGCAGCATGCGCCGCGACGCGCACCGCGCCGTATTCCGAATGATGATCTTGCAATCGCCACGGACGGCACGATGCGCTTCGAGATCCCGCTGGGCTTCGATCCCGCCAGCGCCAATCCGCCCGCACCCGGTTTTTCCGGACGCTTGCTGTTCACTGCGTCGCCCTGGAATATGAGCTAGCCGCGATCTATTGAGCCCGCTCGTCGACCGCGGCCGCAATCCAGTCCGCGGTAAGTGCCGACAGGGTCCAGCCCAGATGTCCATGTCCGGTGTTGTAGAACACGTTCGCGACCTTGCCGCGACCAACCTTCGGCATCATGTTCGGCATCATCGGGCGCAAGCCGGCCCAAGGCACCACATGCTGCGTGCGCACGCCCGGAAAACACTGATTGACCCAGTCCACCAGCGGCTCGATCCGATCGGCGCGTATATCGCGGTTGAAGCCGTTAAACTCGGCAGTGCCCGCGACCCGGAAGCGATCCGGCCCGAGTCGACTACTGACGAGCTTGGTCTCGTCGTCGAGCAGGCTGACTTCCGGCGCAGCCTCGCGTGATGCCTGGTCAGAGAGATCGACGGTGATCGAATACCCCTTCACCGGGTACACGTTCACACGGTCGCCCAGTTGGGCCGCCATGTCCCGACTCCCCGTGCCGGCACAGATCACGACATTCTCGAATTCCGTTGTGTGTCGGTCATCGGGCAGGTCGTTTTCGTAGGCCGTTACGTGAACGCGCTGACCATCCGTGCGTACGCTCTCGACCGTGTGGTTATAGCAAAAGCGTACGCCGTGGCGTTCCGCCGCAGCGGCGAGCCCATTGGTGAATTTGTGAATATCCCCCGTGGAGTCGCTTTCCGTGAAGAACCCGCCGTAATATTCACCGGCAAGCGTCGGCTCGATGGCCCGCATTTCCTCAGGGGTAACCGGCTGGCGGTCCAGGCCACCGGCGGCCAGCAGCTTGGATACCTTTTCCGCATGCCGGTATCCCGAGCGATTGCGGTAGATATGCAGAATGCCCTTGCGCTTGACGTCGAAATCGACGTTTTCGCGCTCGGCCCAGGAGAACAGGTAGTCGCGTGCCTCGATCGCCATGCGGGCGGTTTCGGTCGTGTTCTGCTGGTACTGCGGTATGGCCGCCATGAACTCCAGAAACCAGGAGAACTTGTGCCAGGAAGGCTTCGGGTTGACGAGCAACGGCGCGTCGTTGCGGAACATCCACTTCAGGCCCTTGAAAATCATCGGCCAGTGGTTCCATACCTCGGCATTCGAGGCCGACAGCTGCCCACCGTTCGCGAACGACGTTTCCATCGCCGCATAACGGTTGCGGTCGTAGAGGGTGACGCCGTAGCCGCGGGTAATCAGTGCGTAGGCCGTAGTGACGCCGGTGATGCCGCCGCCAATGACTGCGATCTGGTTCATGACTCTCTATCCGATAACGTCGAGCGTTTGAATCCCTGCACACACCGCGCAGAAAGTGCCCCTCCGTTTCTGGACCTGAGAGATTCGCGACTCGGCTAAATGCGAAACGCTTGCTCCTTCGGTGTGCCGGCGGACGAATGCACCGGCAGCTCTTCGGAAGATGGGGTGATACCGGTCCCTGGTGCCTGAGAGTTTCCGGGGCGGTTGCTCCTTCGGCGCCGGTTCCGCAGAACCGAGCTCTCCCGATATCACACGCTGTTTGTGTACCGTGGTCACACAGATGAACTTGTGACCACCGGTCGCTGCATTTCCCTGGGCATCGACCGGGAGTCAAGAATAACACGAGCGGGCCAAAGGGCATGCAGCCAGAAGTGATGTATCAAGCGGCTTACAGCGAATTCGATACCGATGAACGCTGCGCGATTCTGGAAGTCTCCAACCACCCGGGCGACCCGGCGGTCTCCATCGCCCGAGCGCGGGTCGCGCCCGGGGTCACCACGGCATGGCATCGTCTGCGCAACACCGTGGAGCGCTACCTGATCGCGAGCGGCACCGGCACGGTGGAAATCGGCGACATGGCGCCCGCGCAAGTCGCCCCCGGCGATGTAGCACTCATCCCGGCCGACACGCCGCAGCGCATTCACAATACCGGCACGCAGGATCTGATCTTTCACGCGATCTGCTCGCCACGATTTCGACCCGACTGCTACGAGTCGCTGGAATGAAATCAGGCGGGGTCAGCGTCATTCGTATTTCATACGGCGCACAACCAGCCGAAGTCGATTGACGCCCTATCTTTTGCAACCGGGCACGAGCAAATCGAGCCGTACAACGCGGCGCGTGACGCTAGCCCACCACGCGATCGCGGCCCTCCGCCTTGGCCTTGTAAAGACGCCGGTCTGCGTTCGCGAATACGCTACGAAAATCCAGCCCGTCGCGGCCGAGCTCCGCGATGCCGATACTGATCGACAGCGCAATCTCCTGCCCCCGATAACGACACGCCCGCAGTCGAACACGCTCGCAAAGCATGTTCGCCACCGGCCGGGCATAGTCGATATCGGCGCCTGAAAGCAGGATACCGAACTCTTCGCCACCCAGCCGCCCGGCGACATCCGTCTTGCGGATACGCCCGGCCAGGATGTCGGCCACAAAACACAGTGCGACATCTCCGGCATCGTGACCATAGTCGTCATTGACGCGCTTGAAGTGATCGACGTCGACCACGAGCAGCGAAACCGGCGTCTTATGGCGTAGAAACCGCTGGCGCTCCTGGGCGAATACGTCGCGAAAGCGCGAACGATTGGCCAGGCCCGTCAATGGATCCACCAGTGCCAGGCGTCGCAGCTCGGCTTCGGTGCGCTCACGGCTCGCCTCGTACACATGAGAGAAGCCAGCGATAGCGATCGCACAAAGTATGACGTGCACAACCTCGATCAAGCCCGGCATTCCCGGGGTCACCTCGAACTTGCGCGCCAGAATCACCCCGGCGCAGCCCATGAACACCATCGCCACGACCATGCCCTGCCATCGCCCGAGCAGCAGGTGCGACAGCAAAGGCACGAGCAGCACCCACACAAACACCGTGGCGCCGTTTTCTGGCGATGCGAGCGCATACATCATCACGATGAAGAACGGCACGATGAAGAGCAGGCTGCGAGGCCTCAGGCGTTCGATTTCCTGAAGCACGTACAGCAACAGCGCGGCATAGGCGACAAGACAGAGCTCGGCCACTGCCAGCCAGATATCACCGACATAGAAATGCAAGGCGGCGAAACACAGTACCGCGGAACAGGTAAACCACAGCAACGCCCGCAGCACGGCGCGCTGGTGCGGGCTGACCTCTCGGCTGCGGAACGAGTATTGCGGGTCAGCCATGGGTTAGCGCGTCACCTTGCCGCAAGGCGGCTCAATATTTTCGACGCGACAGGAGCCGGCAGCAGACCACTTCATCACATCGTCATGCACGTTGGCGTACCCGCGATGATCCCCCGCATATGTCGTCGTACCAGCCAACGCATTCTCCCCAGGGCACGAATCGCTGCAGCCGACTGGTTGCGCGCAACTCCAATGAATTCCCCGATTCTGGTTATAAAGACAATCAAACAACCTGTCGACGCTTCTTTCGCAGTAGCCACACGGCCCGTAAATGAATTGCCCGTTCAGGTTTTCTTCAACACGCATGCGCATCGTCGCGATATCTATGGCCAAGAAACTGATCGCATGTATATTCCGGTCGATTAGTGTCCTTAGGTCCCTGACTTCGCCACGCAAGTCGCGGCGTCCCACAGGCGCCCGCTGCCAAGAAGCTGCGGACATCTACCGACCGGAATGCGGCGCCTATACAGTGGGCGTGCGCCAGAATCCTGGCCACGCACGACCACGCTGGCGGCCTTGGTGAGCTATCCATAGCCATACCCGCGCTGGTTCAATAAGCGTCTGATACACCCTATCGGCCGTGCGCGTGAAAACCACTGCGGCCACGCGCGGTCGACGCGTGAGCGGGCAAACCTAGTCTTCGGCCCGACCTCTGGAATATTCGCCGATCGGTCAATAGTGGATGGTGGTTAACGCTTGGCCACGCCTGGCCGTCGCGGGCATGCCAGCTCAGGGCTGGCTCGTGCCGAGCGTCCGCGCTTGGTGTAAGTTGGTAAGCGATTTTCCGACATCGACCCACTGTTTCTTAAAGGACTTGGACACCCCATGATCAACGCAGCCGAAGCGATCGAGCGCCTCAAACTGGGCAACCGACAGTTCATGGATAATATCCAGAACGAGGCCACGCTGAGCAAGTATCCGCGCCCCGCCGAACTGGTCCGAGAGCAGGAACCGTTCGCTATCATCCTGGGTTGCTCGGATGCCCGTGTGCCGGCGGAAATTGTATTTAATCAGGGGCTTGGTGATCTTTTCGTTATCCGTGTTGCCGGCAACATCGTTGCGCCGACTCAGATCGGCAGCATCGAGTTCGCAGCGGCCAAGTTCGGCACCCCGCTGGTTGTCGTACTCGGCCACACGCAATGTGGCGCCGTCACCACAACACTCGACGAGCTGCAACAACCGACCGAGAATCAGTCACCCAATCTGCGAACCATCGTGGACCGCGTTCGACCGTCGGTAGAGCAGCTCCTGGAGACCGACCTAGCCAGCGATCGCCATGCGTTGATCCGCGCCGGTGTGCGGGCCAACGTGGCCAAGTCGGTACAACGGCTCCGGAATGGCTCGGACATTCTCGAGCAGCTGATCACCGACAAGCAGCTCACCATTATCGGCGCGGAATACGCGATCGAGACGGGCGAAGTGGTGTTTCTGGACGAGTATGTCGAAGACTGATCGACACTCGATCTTTTCGCTCACACGACCATCCACCTGATTACCAACGCGGTCGCTGAGCTTGCGACCGCGGACAGCTTGGCCATACCCGGTAAGCCGGCTACTCTCGGTCAAATGCAGTTAGCAGCCTCCGACAAGCGCTGCCCGGGATCTAGCCGACCTGTCTAAAACAACGAGGAGAACAACAATGAAATTACTATCCAGTCTTGCGGCGATGGCGCTTCTGTTTGGCTCGACCGGCGTGACCGTTGCCGCCGACTCAATAGATGGCCTCGTGAAAACCGAAAGCCCGTATCCGGTAGCCGAGACAGTCCAACGCTTCGAAAAGATCGCAAAAAAGAAAGGTCTGACGATTTTTGCGACTGTCGAGCATGCCAAGGGCGCTGAGAAGGTCGACATGACGCTGCGCCCCACCACCGTCGTGATCTTTGGCAACCCGAAGGGCGGTACGCCGTTCATGCAATGCGCGCAATCGATCGGTATCGATCTGCCGCTGAAGGCGCTGGTCTGGGAAGATGCAGACGGCCAGACATGGATGGGTTACAACGACCCGGCCTACATCGCCGAACGTCACGGTGCCTCCGACTGTGCCGCGGCACAGCCCATCAGCAAGGCCCTCGCTGGTCTGACCAAGGCAACGGTCGCCGAGAAGAGCGGCGGCTAAAGCGCCGTCCGACAATCACGACACAACAAATAACAAGCCGCGTCACGAACGCGGCATTTTCATGCGATCAGGAGATCGACCATGGCTGAAGGTTCCCCCAGACTGCGTACGGTATCCGGGCTCAGCGACGCGCCGCCGTCGTTGTCCCAATCCGCGCTCGTGCTTATTGATTGCCAGAACACCTATCGGGAAGGCGTGATGCAGCTCGTCGGTGTCGAGGCCGCGCTATCGCGCGCTCAGACTTTGCTCATGCGTGCACGCGATGCGGGAATTCCCGTGTTCCATATCCGTCACGACGCGGGCGCCGGCTCACCCTATGATCTGGATACCGCGCTGGGTCAGATCTCCGACGAGGTCGCGCCGCGTGACGGCGAGTCGGTGATCACCAAGACACACCCGAATGCGTTCGTGAACACCGATCTGCACGACCAGTTGCAGAAGGCCGGCGCAAGCCAGCTGGTACTTGGCGGATTCATGACCCATATGTGCGTGAATTCCACGGCCCGGGGTGCTTTCAATCAGGGGTACGCGCCAACCGTGGTCGCCGCTGCAACCGCAACTCGCGACCTGGCTCGTGGCGATCACGTGACCCGTGCCGCCGATCTGCACGAAGCCAGCCTGGTGAGCATTGCCGACCTGTTCGGCGTCGTCGTAGACGACGTCGACGATCTACCCGGCTAGAAATTCAGCCCGCTAACGCCGAGGCGCCGTTCAACTGACCTGCTCGAGCGCCTCGGCAAATCGCGTCACGGTACGGTCGACATTCTCGAGTTTGTCCAAGCCGAACAGACCGATCCGGAACGAGTGAAAGTCGTCGCCCTCGTCGCACATCAGGGGCACGCCGGCTGCAATCTGCACGCCGGCTTCCCGAAAGCGCTGACCTGACTGGATCTGCGGGTCGTCAGTGAAGCTCACGACAACCCCCGACGCCTGGAAGCCCTCGGCCGCCACACTGCGAAACCCCTTCGCCTCGAGCCGTTCGCGCACCGCGCGTCCCAGCGCGAACTGGCGTTCCTTGGCCGCGTCCAGGCCGAGCGCCTCGGTCTCTTTCATCATCGCCAGCAGCCGGGTCAGGCCGTCGGTCGGCATGGTGGCGTGGTAGGCGTGCTTGCCGGCCTCGTAGGTTTCGATGATCTGCAGCCACTTGCGCAGATCGCAGGCATAGCTGCTGCTGGTGGTCGATTCGATCCGCTCACGGGCCGTTGCGCTCAACATCACCATCGCGCAGCAAGGTGAACTGCTCCACCCCTTCTGCGGCGCGCTGACCAGCACGTCCACGCCGCAGGCCTCCATATCGACCCAATGGGTACCGGAAGCGATGCAATCGAGCACGAACAGGCCATCGTGCTCGTGCACCGCATCAGCAATCGCACGCAGATAGTCGTCGGGCAGAAGCATGCCGGCCGACGTCTCGACATGCGGCGCGAAAACGACAGCGGGCTTTTCCTCGCGGATACGTGCGACGACCGTCTCCACCGGCGCCGGGCGAAACGGCGCCTGCGCGCCTTCGCCTTCGCGTTGTGCCTGCATCACCGTCGAGCTTCGAGCGATATCGCCCATCTCGAGTATTTGGGTCCAGCGATAGCTGAACCAGCCATTACGGATGATCAGGCAATGTTGGCCGCCGGCAAATTGACGCGCCACGGCTTCCATACCGAAGGTACCGCTGCCCGGTACGATCACACAGGATCGCGCGCGATAGACTTCCTTCAACCGTTCGGAGATTCCATTCAGCACGTCCTGAAAACGTACCGACATGTGATTGAGCGAACGATCCGTATAAACGACCGAATACTCGAGCAACCCGCCCGGGTCGACCGGCGACCATGAGTCCGTCATGTGCTCCACCTGAGTGTCTGCGCGTCAAAGCACTTACTGTCGCATAAAACAGTGACGTCGCCGGTAGCGTCGCACCGATAAAGGTTCTAGCGGCCTGTATGCTGAGGGTATGCGCGACGAAACCAAACCATGAATCTGCTGGCTCACCTGTTGCTCGCAGACCGCAGCAATACATCTTTCGCGGGCCAGATCCTTGGCGACGAGATCAAAGGCTGGCTCGACGATCGTTTTGCGCCGCGTACGCGGCACGGGATCAAGCTTCATCGCGCCATCGACCGCCACAGCGACGACCATGCCCTCCATCGCACACTACGCCAGCGCTTCAATCCGCCGCTGCGTCGCTATGCCGGCATCGTTGTCGATATCGGCCTCGATCACGCGCTGGCGCGGCAATGGCATCGTTTTCACGACGAGTCGCTGCCCGTCTTTGCACGCCGCGCGCAGACGCGCGTAATCACCGAATGGCCAGACGACGCGCCCTTCAGTGCCGACCGTCTCCGCGGGCTATCCAGCGTATTGGTCGGTTATGCGCAGCCGGAGGGAATAAAACGAGCGCTCGACTCGGTCAAGCGGCGATTGCGTCGCCAAAATCCGGTTGGGGACGCGTTGCCCGAACTGCTCGCACTCAATGAGGCTTTCGACGCCTCGATCGCGCCGCTACTTGCAGAGCTTGAACAGGTCGTTCGCGAACTCGACAGCGAGCGGAAATAGCGCCGTCGCTCAGGCGGTGTCTTCCCAGTTCTTCTCGAGCGCTCGACGAACATCGATATCGCGCATCGATCGAATATTCGGTTTCTCGATCTCTTTGGCAATGTAGCGCGCGACGAAGCGGCGCAGCTCTCCATCCACGTCCGCGACCCCATCCAGTACCGAGGCACGCAGTCCCTGGGCCTCGATTTTCACTTCGACATCCTTCTCGCTCGGTGCGGGAATATCGATGAATACATGCAGGGGACGTTTCGCGCGCGCCGTCAACGACAGCTTGGCGCGTAGATCCGCACGAAAACGGTGATCGTGAGCCGCAAGACGCACAGTCAGCTCGAGATAGATCGGGATGACGACCGAAAACTGAATCAGATCGCCTTCTACTGACGAGACCGAAGGCTCGCGTATTTCCCCCTTTGCCTTGATGCTGGCCAGCCCCGCCGGGCCGACATTGCGGGGCCCGAAGTCGATCGCATTACCCGTCAGGCTCGCTAATGCAGCCTGGATACGATCCGTCGTAACCGCCGTCTCAAAAAAGTCGCGCCCGAAAGCCTCATACGAATACTCGGTACGGGATTCCGGACTAGGCGCGTCGGGGTTGTGAGTCATGGCGGGGGTGGTTGGAACGCTGCTCGCCATTGTGCCCGCGCCAACCGACTGGGGCCAGTTGCAGGCCGCCGCATCGGTTGGCGCGCTTGGCAGCTATCGACGGATACGGTTGTCCGCGTCGGTAAACCCCTGCAGCGAAACAGTCAGGTCCATGCGCTCGCCCTGCGGATCAATCAGGCTCACGGTGGCGTTGCTGCCGCTACGCATGCGATTGCGCAGCGCGTCGTCGACCGGGAAATCCGCTCGGCAGCCCTGCTCTAGGCAAATCTGGAACGGAAACGCCTGCGCCTGGCCGCTGTCCACCTGCAGCTGCACGCCCGGCGCCAGCCGCGTGCCCAGCGGCAAGATGAACACCATGGCCGCGGTATCCACTTCCGGCGGGTACCCCATCACCACGCGCAAAATCGGCTTGCCGTTATCCGGACTGTTGACGAGCTGCGTCATCTCACAGCCGCCGTTCCTGGCCTGTTCAGGGCAGCGAACTTCCCAGTCGTTATAGGTCTCGACCTTCATATTCTCGCCGCCGGATTGCTGAGCGAAGCCCGGCGCGGAAAACAGCAGCGATACCGCGAAAACGGCGGCGCTAAAACCCGATACAAGGCGCAACGACATATCCAATGATCCCAGAGCGTGTATGTGCGCTTACTTTACTAGACAAAGCCGCACGCGTGGCCGAGTCACATGGGTAAACACACCCGGCCGTCAGTTGAGGCCACTGAGTGCACGGAGGGTCTGCCGGTTCTCATAACCCTCAGGGTCGTACAAATCGTTCACGGCTCGCAGACTTCTTCGACCCGGTTGTCCGCAGTTCACTTCCGTGCTTTGTCGAAAGCAAGCACTACCTCTCGACCGTCGCCCAGATGAAACCTTGATTTTTTGGCCAGCCGCGTCGCCAACACCGGTGGGCAACATGCGAACACTTCGAAAGTGCGCGGCCATCCATCAGATGTAACCGGCCGCGGGATAGAGGCGTCGGCCGAATCTCGCCGCGGCGTCCGCAATTCCAGCCACCATTATGAAGCGCGGCTGCGCTATCGGTAACTAGACAATCAACGGCAATAAAAAACCGGCAACCCAAAGGTTGCCGGTTCGATACCGTCGACTTGACGCTACTAGATCGTCGAATCGAAACCCGAGCGGCGGCGACGCGCCACAAATCCCAGGCCCACCAGAGCGAGTGCAAACATCGCAATCGTGCCAGGCGCAGCTACGGTTGCATCGGCGATCAGGCTCAGCGTGGCCGCGACTCTCGCACCGTTGCGCTTACCCCCATCTAGACCGAACAAACCTTCGTTGAACGTTTCGTCGGACAACGAGATCTGAATCTGGCCGTCACCAAAAGGTCCATAGAAGAAATCGGCCGGGCCATTCCAGGTCAACATGCCTTCCTGATACAGGCCGAACAACACGCTGTTACCTACCGTGTCGCCGCTCACGGTCGAGCCACCGACCTCGGGCAGAATGAAGTCAAAGTTGACAGCTATCCCCATCGGGTCTTGGTCGTCACCGTTAACCGTTCCTTCGTTGGTCCATATCTTGAAAAGATCAAACGTAACGGAGTCGCCCGGGTCCAGATCAAAGGTGAACGGGTTGGATGCGATATCCATGTTTTCTATTACGAGACCCGGGTCGGTCTCGTTCGCAACAACCGTATAACCGGCCTGGATCTGTGTCGCCTGTGCGCCGGCGGATACGAGCAGCAGCGCGAGCACACCGCTTAGTTTTTGACGTAGGTTCATCTCTTTACCCCTCATGATGGAATGACCATTGGCTCTTCATAAGCCCATCAGGCGGTGAGGCGCTGCTGCGGCTTGATGAGGGGATTGCAAGACACAGGCCAAACGCGTCCGGACTGATCGCCCGCGGACCCAAAGATATGAAACAGGCCCCGCCGATCCGGATTATTTCGTTTTATCAACAGGCGCTTGTAGGGTTTCTCAAGCAAACTTCGATGTCGATTTCATAAAAAATTAAACCGCATGGGCCCGACGAACTTCTGACTTATTCGTCAATTTGTCGCCAAGGCCGCATCGAATGTCAGATGATCCGACACATGGCACGTGGGTTGGCAGCCGGCGTGGCCTTGCCGCGACAAGCAGTTCGTATTTCTCTTCGATCATCAATTTCGAGATAATTCCCGCGTGACTGTATCTATTGGATTTTTTCGTTCACCCGAGCAATAGAGAAGGCAAGGATCGTATCTTTGCCGAGTGTCACCGATACCGACAGTGGTCTCTCGTGCGCGTAGAAAAACGCCGTTTGACTCGTCCTCCGAGTTTTTACTTGAGCTCGGAGATGAGCGTATCGAGCCTTTTAGCAGACACTTTCATTGCGGTGCCCAACGGTTGAGCGAATACCTGTACGCGGTATTCCTCGACCATCCAGCGCAGCGTCCGCAGTTCCTGCGGTCGTTGTCGACGTGATAGCGCACGCTCAGCACGCTGCTTGTACGCGTGCCAGTACGGCGCAATCTCTTGCATGCGCTGTTTATCGGCGCTGGCACCTTCCCGTGCCAGTTTGTCTAGGCGTTGTTCCAGAGCGGCCAGGTAGCGGTCCAAGTGTCCCGCGAAGGCCGCTGGGTCGTTCTGATCATTAATGAACCCAGCGTAGACGAGATGGGCGAGTTGATCGCGCATGTCTTCCACGGCCGCCATCCAGTCGAGGCCGATATTCTTCGACAACCGCTTATTGACGGCCGCGAGTCTCGCGAGGGCCGGCTGTAGGCGTTGCCAGAGTGCGACCGCCTCGGCCACAAGGTCTGCGCGCACTTCAGTGACAAGCGACGCGAATGCGGCCGTAGTTCTGATCGGCGTTTCTATATGCGGGCCGATCAGCGCGGTGAGCAGATCGGCCAGCAGTACCGATTCGGTATCGAGCGCAATGCTGCTCTGCGTCGCCGGGTCAGCTAGCGCGGTCGGCGGCGGGTCTGGCCATTTCTGGACCGCGAGCGATTTGAAATCCTTGAGGTCGCGCTTGACCAGTCGGCACTGCTTGGCTGCGCCGAGGCGTAGCAAACGGATGGTCCCCAAGCGATGTTGCACTGCCGCCTGTTCGGGGTCGTCGAGCAGTTCGAGGTCTGCATGGGTGCCGCGATCGATCAGCGCCGGGGTTGCCTGCACTCGCACACCGGCGTGACGCAGCTCTACCTGTTCGGGCAGGTCGCGATCCGGCCAGGCCGTCAGTCCCGTCTCGGACAGATCATCGTCGGAGGCTTCGGCAACCGCGGCGCGGGCTCGACCGCTGAGGTCGTGGCTCAGAGCCTCGAGGTCGCGGCCGACAGCCACGGTTTCACCATCGTCGTCGACGATCTCGAAACGTAGTTGCAGATGCGCGCTGGGCGTGAAGTCGTCCCAAGCGTCGGCCGGGATCTGCACGCCGGTCATGGCATGGACCGCTTCACGCAGAGCGTCTAGCGGATCGCCCTCGCCGAAATCGGCGCGTTCGGCGGCAGCGCGGGCGAATTCAGGCACTGGTACTACCGCACGGCGTAGCCGTTTTGGCAGCGCTTTTAGGTATTCGCGATATTTCTCCTCGAGCAGCCCCGGCACGAGCCATTGAGCACGCTGAGCCGGCATTTGATTGAGTGCGGCCAGAGGTACACGCGCCGTGACGCCGTCGCGTTCGGTGCCGGGCTCGAAGGCGTAGTCTAGGCCGATCGGCAGATCGCCCAGACGCATGGTTTCGGGATAGGCGTCCTCGGGTAGATCCACGCCGGCATGACGCAACAACGTCTCCTCGTCGAAACGCAGCACGAGGTCGTCGTTGTCCTTCAACCACTGCTGCAGCGTCTTGCGATCACGCACGGTCGCCGGCAGGCGCTCGTCGTAGAAACGTTCCTGGGTGGTTTCGTCGACGAGCAGGTCGCGACGCCGAAAACGCGCTTCCTGGGCGGCGATGTCGTCAACGATCATCTGGTTGTACTGCAGAAACTCGGGCAGCCGCCCACGGGAATCGGCGACGGTAAAGGCCACCAGTCCGTCCCGGATGAATATCTCGCGTGCGACGGCCGGCTCCATGCGGCCGAAGTCCACCTTGCGCCCGTCCGCCAGCGTGAGACCGAACAGCTTGACGCGCTCGTGCGCGGCCACCTGGCCGCGGCGTTTCTCCCAGTGCGGTTCGTAGTGCTCACGCGTAACCAGATGCTCGGCGGCTTTCTCGATCCATTTCGGGTCGACGCCCGCGATCGTATGCGCGAACAGCTGGCTGGTTTCCAGTAGCTCGCCGGCCACAATCCATTTCGGGTTCTTCTTTGCCAGCCCGGAGCCGGGAAAGATACGGAACTTGCGCCCCCGGGCGCCCTGGTACTCGCCCTTCTCGTCGAGCTGTCCGACATGGTCGAGCAGACCCGGCAGCAGCGCTTGATGGAGCGCCACGAAATCGACTTCGGCCAGCGGCGTGTTGGTCGGGTTCTGGCTCATGCCGAGATCGGCGGTTATACGGCGCAGCTGGCGCGCCAGATCTTCCCATTCACGCATGCGCATAAAATTGATGAACCGCTCGCGACACCAGCGACGCAGCTGATTGCCGCTGTGTTCCTTGCGCGCTGCCGAGAAGCCGTCCCAGAGCTTGAGCAGGCTGGTGAAATCCGAGCGTACGTCGACGAACTCGCGCTGCGCCTGATCCGCCGCCTGTCGTTGGGCCGCCGGGCGTTCGCGCGGGTCCTGGATCGTCAGACCAGCAGCGAGCACGCGCATGGCCGTGGGCACGCCCATAGCGTTGCCGGCGATGAGCATGCGACCGATACGCGGGTCCAGCGGCAACCTTGCCAACTGGCGGCCGAGCTTGGTGATCTTGCCGTTGCTCATCGCCTGCAGCTGCATGAGCAGGTTTCGGCCGTCGTTGATATAACGCCGCTCGGGCGGGTCGACGAACGGGAAACGTTCGATCTCGCCGAGTTTCAGATCCGCCATGGTCAGTAGCACGTTGGCCAGATTCGTGCGCCGGATCTCGGGGTCGGTGAATGCAGGCCGGTTGTTGTAATCGTCCTCGTCGAACAAACGGATGCAGATCCCAGGCGCAACGCGTCCGCAGCGGCCCGCGCGCTGGTTGCAGCTGGCCTGCGACACCGGTTCGATCGGCAGTCGCTGGACTTTGGCGGAGGTCGAGTAGCGGCTGATGCGCGCCAGCCCGGTATCGATGACATAGCGAATGCCCGGCACGGTCAATGAGGTTTCGGCCACGTTGGTCGACAGCACCACACGCCTGCCGTTGCTGGCCGAGAAGATCCGGTTCTGGGCACTGCGTGTCAGGCGTGCGTAGAGCGGCACGATCTCGGCGTTATGCTTGTCGCCGGCGAGCGCCTTGGTCAAATGCTGTTCGCAATCACGGATATCGCGCTCGCCGGGCAGAAAGACGAGGATGTCGCCCGGGCCTTCGCGCCAGAGTTCGCGCACGCCCGATTCGATGGCGAGCGCCAGGTCGGCGTCTTCCTCCGGCGGGCGATAACGCACGGTCACAGGATAGCCGCGCCCTTCCACGTTGATGACTGGCGCGTCGCCAAAGAATTTGGCGAAGCGGTCCGGATCGATCGTGGCCGAAGTGACCACGACCTTCAGGTCGGGCCGCTTGTTGAGCAGCTGCTTGAGATAGCCGAGCAGGAAATCGACGTTGAGGGTGCGTTCGTGCGCCTCGTCGATGATGATCGCTTCATAGCGGTTGAGAAAACGATCGCGCGCGGTCTCTGCCAGCAGAATGCCGTCGGTCATCAACTTGATCTGGGTGGCATCGCTCAGCTTCTTTTCGAAACGGGTCTGAAAACCCACCCGTTCGCCGAACGGCGTGTCGAGTTCTTCAGCGATACGCTGGCCGACACTGCGCGCGGCCAGTCGGCGTGGCTGGGTATGGCCGATCAGCCCGCGCGCACCAAAACCGGCCTGCATGAGAATCTTGGGCAGCTGGGTCGTCTTGCCCGAGCCGGTTTCGCCACAGACCACCACCACCTGGTGTTCACGCAGGGCCGCTGCGATCTCCTCGGCTCGCTCGGTGACCGGCAGTCCCTCGACGAGAGAGACGTTGCCTTGGGCGTGCGCTCGCTCACGGGTGATAGCCGCACTGGCCTCGATGGCTGCATTGACGCGCGCACGCTCGTCGTCGGTTCGCGCACGCCGCAGTTTCTGCTGAAGACCATGCCGGTCCCGACTTTGGACATCGGCGAGCAAATCAACTTTTTTGGCGGTTTGAGTCAACGACACTCCTGAACAATGGCGATACGCCACCACGTATGACGCGCATAAAAGCGTGTCGTGCGGGCGTGCGATCTGGCGATCGATCGGGTCATGGCCGATCCGCAGCGCATCGGGTAGCCTGCATGGCTTTGCGGCCAAGCTGCGATCGAGGATCGATCATGAATTTTCATACGCGCAAGTGGATTAAGCCGGAAGATCTCAACCCCAACGGCACGCTTTTCGGCGGCAGTCTGCTGCGCTGGATCGATGAAGAAGCCGCGATCTACGCGATCATCCAGCTCGACCAAGCGCATATCGTCACCAAGTACATCTCCGAAATCAATTTCGTCTCCAGCGCGCGCCAGGGCGACATCATCGAGCTGGGCATCGCCGCCGTACGATTCGGCACTACGTCGCTAACCATGTGCTGCGAAGTGCGCAACAAGATCAGCCGCAAGAGCATCCTCACGATCGACGAACTGGTGTTCGTGTGCATGGGCGACGACGGCAAACCCAAGCCGCACGGCAAAACCGAAGTGACCTATATCAAGGATCGTTTTGCCGATGGCGAAGCCTGATTCCTTACCACTGATGTCGAAACCCCGGAGTGAAGCCCTCATGCGCACGACCCGTCTGGCCTTGTTGGTCGGTATCGCCTGGGCGATTACCGCCTGTACGCCCGCCACCCTCAAGCAGCGCAATGGCTACTGGGCGGATCAGGCACAGAGCGCGCGTGCCTACAATCAGCGCGTGCGATTTCTGGTGATGCATTACACCGGTGGCGACGAACCGCGCGCACTCAAGGTGCTGACCGGCAACTCCGTCAGCTCACACTACCTCGTTGGCGATCGGCCGCCCGAGCATAGTGGTGATCCGGTCGTGTATCAGCTCGTCGACGAGTACGCGCGGGCCTGGCATGCCGGTACCAGCGCCTGGGCCGACCGCAGCCATCTCAACGACAGCTCGATCGGTATCGAAATCGTCAACGCGGGGCCGATCGAGACGGCCGGCGGACCGGCCTGGCAAGGTTTCGGCGGCGGCCAGATCGAGGCCGTGACCACGCTCGCACGCGACATTATCCGGCGCTACGACATTCAGCCGGTGAACGTGGTCGGGCACTCGGATATCGCGCCCGGGCGAAAAGTCGACCCGGGCCCCGCGTTCCCCTGGGAAGAACTCTATCGTCGCGGTATAGGCGCCTGGCCGGACGCCGCCACGGTGGATGCCTACCGGCGACGCTTTTTCCAGCGCATGCCGGATATCGCAGCCATCCAGTCGGCGCTCTCGCGCTACGGCTATCAAATACCGGTCACCGGCGTGCTCGATCAAAGGACGCACTCAGTGCTGGTGTCGTTCCAGATGCATTTCCGCCCCGCTCGCTACGACGGCACACCCGATGTCGATACCGTAGCGCGGCTTTGGGCGCTGAACGACAAGTATCGCTAGCCGCCGAAAAACCGATGGCGGGATGAGTGCGCCGCCCAGCCCGTGCGGGCGGCGGTCGAACGGGTCCGGCTAGCGGCGGCCCGCGATAAGGGCGTCTCGCGCGGCGATTGCGTGCCTAGCGGCGTCTTCGCCGTCGTCGCCGAAGGCCGTCAGATGCCCCATCTTGCGCCCCGGGCGTGCTTGGGCCTTGCCGTAGAGATGCAGCTTGAGCGCGGGGTCCGATAGCGCGGCGCGCCAGTCGGGCATGCCGTCGGCCCAGAGATCACCCAGCAGGTTGACCATCGCCGAGGGGCGCAGGCGGCGAGTGTCGCCCAGCGGCAGCGCGCAGACTGCGCGTAGCTGCTGTTCGAACTGGCTGGTCACGCAAGCATCGAAGCTGAAATGACCGGAGTTGTGTGGACGCGGCGCCAGTTCGTTAATCACCAGGCTGCCATCGGTCTTGAGGAAGAATTCGACGCAGAGCACGCCCACCACGTCGAGCGCTTCGAGCACGCCGCGTGCGATCTCGACCGCTTCCTGGGTGATTTTCGGATCGATATCCGGATCGGGAATGGAGACATCGAGAATATGGTCGCGATGGCGATTCTCGGTGACCCCGTAGTGGGCAAACTCGCCGTCGCAGCCGCGTGCGGCGACCACCGAAATCTCGCGCTCGAAATCCACGAAGCCTTCGAGTACGGCCTCGCCCGCGCCGATGGACTGCCAGGCGTCATCCGCCTCGCTCGCGTCACGGATCACGGCCTGGCCCTTGCCGTCGTAGCCGAAACCTGCGGTCTTGAGCACGGCGGGCGTGCCGATACGCGCAAGCGCCGCATCAAGTGCTTCTCGATCCGGCACATGTTCGAACGGCGCGGTCGGGAAACCCGCTCCGGCGAGAAAATCCTTTTCACGCTGACGATGCTGGGCGGTATGCAGCACTTCGCCGCGTGGGCGTACGGGCACGTGCTCGGAGGCCGTACGCGCAGCTTCGAACGGCACGTTCTCGAACTCGAAGGTCACAACGTCGACGCGGCTGGCGAATTCGCCTACCGCCTCGAGATCGTTGTAGTCACCCACCGCCTCGCGGTCGGCGACCTGGCCCATGGGCGTGTCGTCCCCAGGCGAGAAAGTATGGACGCGATAGCCCATACGGCGTGCAGCAATGGCAAACATGCGGCCCAGCTGGCCGCTGCCGAGTACGCCAACGGTGGCGCCGGGAAGAATCGGTCGAGTCATAACGGCAGCTCGTCGTTCTGAACCTTGTCGGCCTGGCGCTTGCGGAAATCGGCCAGCGCGGCGCGTAGTTCCGGGCGAGTATTGGCAAGCATAGAGACCGCAAACAGTGCGGCGTTACGCGCCCCCGAACTGCCGATGGCAAATGTAGCGGTCGGCACGCCGCCCGGCATCTGCACGATCGAGAGCAGCGAATCCAGGCCGTTCAATGCGCGGCTTTTCACCGGCACGCCAAGCACAGGCACCAGCGTCTGCGCGGCGACCATGCCCGGCAGGTGGGCCGCGCCACCGGCGCCGGCGATGATGGCTTCCAGGCCCCGTTCCTCGGCGGCATGCGCGTAATCTCGCATCACATCCGGTGTGCGATGCGCGGAAACCACGCGGCATTCATGGGCCACGCCGAATTCGTCGAGCACTTCGTGGGCCACCTGCATGGTGTCCCAATCCGAGGTGCTGCCCATGATTACGCCGACCAGCGGCTTGTTGTTATCCATCTCGCCCCCTGCGCAGCTCGCAGAAAAGCGGCCTAGTCTATCAATTTAGTGCGGTATTGGCCGCACCAGGCCTGCGATCCAGCGAGGGTGTATCTAATCGAGTACCACCAGGTGATTCGGCAGCTCGTTGCGTTCATGGGTGGCGGGCACCGCGGTGTGGAGTTTCTCGCCACAGGCGGCGATGCATTCAAGGAAGCCGGCGCGGGTTTCGCCGGCTCGCACGCGCGCCGTGAAGGCCGAAACAATCGCCTGCCATTCGCTATCGTCGACATGCTGTGAGATGCCACGGTCCGCGATGATCTCGACATAACGCTCGGCTTCGGACACAAAGATCAGCATGCCGGTGGCATCGCGAGTGTGGTGCAGGTTCTGCTCCAGAAACTGACGACGGGCGAGATTCGCTGCCCGCCAATGGCGTACCGATTTCGGGATCATCCGCGTCGTGACGGCAGGCAGCCGGAAAACCAGCGCCAGCGCGACGAAAACACTCCACTGAATGAGCAGCAGCGTGCTCGCAGAAATCGCGGCCGTGAAGAACAGCAGTGCGCCCGGCAATAGCAGCGCGATCAGCCCGGCCCACAGCAGCGGGATATAGGCGTAGTCGTCGGCGCGCTCGGCGAGCACGGTCACCAGTTCCGCGTCGGTCTCGCGTTCGACCGCGGCAATCGCGTCGGTCACCTGCTGGCGTTCGTTGTTGTTGAGTAATGTCATACGAATCTCGTTACCAACCACCGGAGGCGCCGCCGCCCCCGAAGCCACCGCCACCGCCGGAAAATCCGCCGCCACCGAAACCGCCACTGCTGCCGCCGCCGAAGCCGCCGCCCATCATGATGGGCACGCCCCAGAGGCCGCGCCGCCGGCGACCGCCCCGGCCGCCGCCACCGCCGCTGCCAAACAGGCCGATGATCACGATCATGAGTACGAAGAAGCCGAGACTACGCAGGATCGATGGTTTGCCGGCCTCGCCGCGCGAACGCTGTTCGGGCTCGGCCAGCGGATCGCCGCCAAGCACCTGCACCATCGCGGCCGTGCCGGCGACAATGCCCTGGCTGAAATCGCCCTGGCGAAAAGCGGGCGTGATGACGCGGTCGATGATGACGGAGGACTGCGCGTCGGTAAGTCGGCCTTCCAAGCCATAACCCACTTCGATCCGGATCTTGCGTTCGGCCTTGGCGATGATCAGTAGCGCCCCCGTGTCCTCGCCCTCTTCGCCAATGCCCCAGTGCCGACCGAGTTGGTAGCCGTACTGCTCGATCGTCTCGCCGCCAAGCTCCGGCAAGGTCACGACCACGACCTGTTCGCCACTGGCCTGTTCGTGGGCGGCCAGCATGTCCGTCATCTGTTGCCGATCCGCCGCGTCGAGCATCTGGGCGTTGTCGACGACGCGCCCGGTCAGCTCCGGGAACGACGGTGCCGCCCAGGACGCCGTGCTGACCAGCAAGAGAATCGCGACGAACACGAAATAGCGCGCACTGTTCGAACTCGATCGCATCAGAACTGAACCTGGGGCGCCTGCTCTGCGTTCTCCGCCGCAGCCTCGAAGTTGGCGTGTGGCTCCATGTCGCTATACATCAGCGAATGCCAGAGTCGGCCCGGGAACGTGCGCAGCTCGGTGTTGTAACGCTGCACGGCCTGAATGAAGTCACGGCGTGCGACCGAGATCCGGTTTTCCGTACCTTCCAGCTGCGACTGCAAGGCCAGGAAGTTCTGGTTCGATTTCAGATCCGGGTAGCGCTCGGAAACCGCCATCAAACGGCTCAGCGCACTGGACAGCTCGCCCTGGGCCTGCTGGAACTGCTGTAGTTTCTCGGGATTATTGAGGATGCTCTCGTCGACCTGGATCGACGTCGCCTTGGAGCGTGCCTCGATCACCGAGGTCAGCGTCTCGCGCTCCTGTTCGGCGAACCCTTTCACGGTCTGAACCAGATTCGGGACCAGATCGGCCCGGCGCTGGTACTGGTTCTCGACCTGCGCCCAGGCAGCCTTCACCTGCTCGTCGTAGGTGGGAATGTTATTGACGCCGCAGCCGGTCAGCGAGACCAGCAGCGCGAGCAACAGCAGCATGCCCGGCAGGCGTTTATGAAAAAGAACAGGCGTCGCCGACATGAAGATAGAACTCCGTAGAACTAATCGTTGAATGGCGATCACTCTACGGCAAAGTGCCGTGACGCAACACGCCTGAACGGCTGATCGCTTGGCCTGCAAGGTCAGCGCGTATAGATTGGTTGTGCGCAGTGCAATGGAGCACGGCGCAAATATAACGAGAACACGAGGAGAATCCGATGAAATACAGCGCATGGCCGAAAACGGCCGCGGGCTTAGCCACGGGCCTGGCTCTGGCCACCCTGTTTGCCGGGACCGCCCTCGCCGCTCATCACGAGGAAGGCGACAACGGCATGGCCGCGGGCAGCATTACCGTTACTGAAAGCGTGGCGATAAACGCCGGTCCGGACAAAGTCTGGGGCCTCGTGCGTGACTTCAACGGACTGGCCAACTGGCACCCCGCCGTGCAGTCGAGCGAGCTCACCGAGGGCGAAAACAACGAGCCCGGGGCCGTGCGTCATCTCATGCTTGGCGATGGCGGCAGCATCAACGAAAAGCTCACCGCGTGGAGCGATGAGGAGATGCAGTTCAGCTACGAGATCGTCGACGGCGTGCTGCCGGTCTCGAACTATGCCTCGACGATCATGGTCGAGGCCGAAGGCGAATCCAGCGCCAAACTGACCTGGAAGGGCCAGTTCGACGCTGCCGAAGGCACGGCCGACAAGGACGCCAAGGGCGTGATCATCAATGTCTATCGTGCCGGCCTGACGACCGTGCGGACGATGGCCACCGGCGAAGAGTAGCCCTGCAGTATTCGGCCCGCCCACAGCGGGTCGATTTCTTTCTCTTGCCTGCGTGTTTCCGGCCCGGTCGGCTAGCTACACAGCGGCAGCCCCCACTTCACCGTTCGCGTTATTGCCTAGGCCGTCATGAACTTCATGGCGACGAATATCGCGCCGATAATCAGTAACACCGCAAACCCCGTCGCGACCGCATGGCGCCGCCACAGCGCCAGTGCCCGCTCGCCAACGAGCCACACCAGTAGCGCCAGGCCGAAATAACGCAGCCCGCGCGCGATGCCCACCGCGGCCAGAAACAAGGGCATTGAATACCCCGCTATGCCGGCGGCGAGCAGTGCAACCTGAAACGGCACCGGCGTGACGCCGATCGCCAGAATCGCCAGAAAGCCGTTATCGTCAAACTTCTTCTCGAAGCTGTCGTAGGCATCCTGGGCATTCATCCATTCGAGCAACGGTTGGCCAATCGAGTCGAACAAGAAGAAGCCGACCGTGTAGCCGATGAGTGACCCAACCACGCAACCCAGCAGCGTCACGCCCGCGATCAGCCAAAGCCGCCGCGGACGCGCCAGCATATACGGCACCATGATCAGCTCGATCGGGATCGGCAGGATGATTGTCTCCAGTGCCGAGAGCACACCGAGCCACGCCAGCCCGTGGGGCGAATCGAGCAGTCGTTGGGTCCAGGCCGCAGTGCGGCTCAAGACGCTGCGCCCTGCTGGCGGGCCGCGCCGATCGTCGTTTTTCGAATCTGCATCGCGCTATCTTCGGTCAGAACGACAGTTGAAGCGAGTCATCTTCGGCCATGAACGGCCGCGCGCGGGCCATGGCCATCCAGTGACGCGTCTCGATCGTGTACGCATGCCGAGGCGCGCTACGGGCGAGCGTATAGCCGCCGCTTTCACGCCAGACGACGACACCATAATCGGCCGGTATCTCTTCGGGCTCGGCAATGCCCTCGGCCAGGACGAAGAACACTTCGCCGGCCAGTTCGCGGTAGCGTCGCGTCTTTTGTGAACGCAGCTCGCCGAGCAGATCGCTGCGCCGAACCTTGATTTCGTGCACCTGCGGTGCCAGATGGTCCGGCCGCAGACTGCGCGTAAGCGAAAACACGTCCGGCTTGCAGAGCGACCAACGTCCTTCCGCGGTGTGCTCGACGGTATGAATAGACAGCTCGGTAAACACCAGTCGCCCGAGCCCAGCCAGATGGCGGGCGACGCTTTCGGCAACCTCCGCATGGCGGCTGCGCGCACGACGATTGCGCACCACGGCCTCGCCAAGCGCGTCACGCCCAAGTGCGGTGACCAGGAAATGGCTCGCAAGAGCCCCATCTGCGATCTCTTCGATCAGCCCCCAGCGCAATAGATCCAGGTCGATATTGTCGTGGCAAGCCCAGCCGTGGCTGCGCCAGTAGTGGCGCAGGCGAGTCGCATGGCGTCGAGGTAGCGTGGCCGGCACGTCCTGGCCAGCTGTTGAATTGCGGGAAAGCGCTTTCATCACGCCATAGCGTAACGGCTCTCGCGCCGATTGAGATGCACAAAAAATGCCCGGCACAGCGCCGGGCATCGTAGGCAGAGTCGGTACTGGGCTACTGTTCGGCTTCGTCGCCGGACATGCTGTCACCCGAGCCGGATTCGGACATGCCCGGATCCTGTGACATTTTATCCTGCTCCTTCATCCCTTCCTTCTGTGCTTTGGTGGCCGGCATATCCTCCGACGTCGGCATCTGCTCGCCGGTATTCATGCCGTCGGCCGATTCCGGCACGTTGCGCACGTTCTCGGACTGATGCTCGGTCGCCGGCATGGCGGTCTCGCCCGCTTTCTCTTCGGAATCAGCTGCAAAGGCCGGCATCGCGGCCATACAGCCCAGCAGGGTCAGGCCGAGGCTCGCGCGGCACAGCATTCTGAATCGATTACGCATATCGCTCCTCCGTGGGTATGACGGTCTTTGCGGATGACGAGCGGCAGGTTGCCGGTCGGTCGATCACGACCGCTTCATGTGGAATTCAAATGTCGCGCAATCCATCGGCCGCTTCAAGCGTCATCGCACCGCGAGCTGACGGACGGCAGAAGCGTTCAACGCGGACGTCGGGCATAAAAAAGGCCCGGCAGAACCGAGCCTTTCTGTTCCAACAGCCACGTCAGTGGCCGCAAGCAACTTACTGGCTGGCCAACGCCATGCGGGCATGACGCGCGTGGCTCAGATCGAGAACCTCGATCTGGCTACGGCTGGCCGGCACGTCGTCACTGGACGGCGTGGCCGCTGCCACGTCAGCATTGGCCGGCGCGCCGTGACGCAGCATGGCGGACTGCGAAGCGGACATCGGCGTGACGTTGTCCTGATAGCTCTGCGGATTGGAAGCGGCCGTTGCCGGCACGGCGAATCCTGCAAGCGTAAGGACGGCAGCAGCGATCGCGCTCTTGCGATTCAAATAGCGTGATGTAGACATTGAAGTCTCCCTTTCTAAGCAAATGACAAACTAAAAACTGGCTTGTAGAAAGAGATTGGACCGGCGCGCGCGTTTTCAATCGCTGCAGTGCAACATTTTTGAGGAACGCGGTGAAAAGGTGCTTTTCGATCACATAACGCCGCATTTAGACGCCTTTTGATCGCAACTGTCTATATGCCTATCGACAGCTCCGATAACGCTACAACCGGATCCGGACTCAGCGCTTTGCCGCCTGCTCCGGCAACTGGCTCATGCTGCGCCGGAAGGCCAGCCATGCCATCGTTCCGGCCAATGCATTGCCCAGCGCCGCGCCGAGCCCGACATAGCCCATCTCGCCGAGTAATACCCCGACTGCGATACACGGCAGATAGCAGACAAACAGGCGCGCAAAGGAAATCATCATCGCACGCAGCGGCCAGCCCAGCGCGTTCGACGCCGAAACAACGAGCATGCACAGCCCAAGCAGCGCATAGCTGGGCAGCATGGCGCGGATCAGCCAGGTCAGACTCGCCTGCACGCCGGGATCGTCCGACAGACCGCCGGCAATCCAAGGCGCCGCCAAGGCCATGACCACACCGAACAACAGCTGCCAGATAATCACGGCCTGAAAGGCGATCGACATCAGCACGCGGATACGCGGCCAGTTGTGCGCCCCGTAGCAATGGCCGAGCCACGGCGGCAACGACATGGTCAGCCCCAGCACGAGCATCAACGAGACCGTCTCCAGCCGGCTCGCCAGTCCCCAGGCGGCAACGGCCTGCTCTCCCAGCGATGCGATCAAGGCCGTGGCGGCCATCGCCGATAGGGCCGGCATGAGCTGGCTGAGCATGGCAGGCCCTGCGATCACTGCGAACGCGCCGGTCGATCGGCGGGCCTCGCCCGTCAGATCGGTGAAGCTCAGCCAGTCCCGCTGCGACAGCCGCCAGCCCACCAGCAGCAGACCGACAGAGAACGCCAGGGTTGTCGCCCAGGCCGCACCGGGCAGCCCCAAGCCGCCCCAGTCTCCAACACCGAAGATCAGCAACGGATCGAGGACCAGATTGAGCAGGCTGGTCGTGACCATCAGCAAGCCCGGCAGACGCGTGTTGTTGTGGGCACGAAACAGCGTGTAGCCGAAATACAGCAGCGCCGCGAACCAGTTGGCCAGCAGCTGCACGGGCCAGTACCGAGCGATGAGTTCGAGTGCTTCGCCTTCGGCGCCCAGCTGGCGAAAGAGCGGCTGCTGTAAAATCCATAGCGCGATGGCGAGCAGACCGATCACCGCCGCGCCGCCGAACAGTACGAGGCTACCGAGCCGCCGTGCGCGTTCGGCCTCACCGGCACCGATCGCGCGCGAGATGAGCGCGGCGATCGCGATACCCAGTCCGACCTGAACGCCGATCATCAAAAAAGTGATCGGAAACGTGAACGACTGCGCGGCCAGCGCCGCCGTGCCGAGACGTGCCACGAAAGCCGAGTCCACCAGTTGGAAGCCCAATAGCGACATCACGCCGATTGCCATCGGCCAGGTCTGGGCAAACAGCTGACGGCGCAATGCACCGGTGCTGGCGTAGGTGGACGAGGAGTCGATCAAGAAAAGCTTATCGCTGCGAAATGCCGCGCGATTCTACGCCATGATCGAACCCCCGGAGGCAGCAGCCGCGGGCGAACACGTGCAATAGCGCCCCCGGGGCCGCTACGCTTGGGGCCGGACCGGTTTCAACTACGCCATATACGAGGCCCCATGCACGCTATCCGCACGTTCTGTCTGCTTGTGCTTACCACACTGGTGCTCGCTGCCTGCGCCGGCACGCCCGATTTCATCCGCCTGGCCGACACCGAGTGGCAGCTCGCCCAGCTCGACAACCGTCCGGTCGATCGCGAGGCCACGCGGCGTGACCCCTATCTGCTGATGCACGGCGACAGCCAGCGCGTGGAAGGCTTTGCCGGCTGCAACCGCCTCAACGGCGTATACAGCGGTGGCGGCCAGAGCCTGCGTTTCGATTCGCTGGCAAGCACGCGCCGTTACTGTGCCGATGCCATGGAGCAGGAAGAAGCCTTCATGCACGCGCTCGAGCGCACCAGCGAGGCACAGGTCGACAACGGCATGCTTACGCTGTTCGACAACCGTGGCCGCACCCTGGCCCGCTTCGAGGCCCTGCCCACCCGCTAACTGGCGCAACGCGCCGAGCGAATCCCGCGACGCGCGTACCGGCCGGTGCGCGCCAATCGCCCAATTGACGGGCCGCGCCTGCTCTGAGGTTGGCTCAGGGGTAGCCACTGCTCTTTTTACTGTATATAAATACAGTCATGAGCAATCTATACACCTCCACATCGAATCCCGCGGCGAAACGCCGACTGGCCGAACACGAAGCCTATTGGCGGCGCTTCGGCGTCCATCGCGCCACGCGTCAGGCCGAGTTGCCGGCGATGAGTACGGGCTCGGCGGCACTTGACCGGCTGCTGCCCGGCGGTGGTTATCCCATTGGCGCGGTCACGGAGCTGTTGAGTTCCAACACGGGCATGGGTGAACTGAGCCTGTTGCTACACGGCCTCGCGGCCCGCATGGCCGCTCATCCACGTCGTCAGCTGGCTTTCGTTGCGCCACCCGGCACCCTGCATGCCGCTGCGCTTGCCCAGTCGGGTATCGACTGTGCTCGACTGCCTATCATCCATTGCCGGGACGACAACGAACGGGTCTGGTGTGTCGAGCAGATGGCCCATGCCCATGCGTTTACGGCTTTCGTGGTCTGGGGGGACAGCCTGGATACCACCGCCCTGCGCCGGCTGCAGCTGGCCGCTGAAAAGTCGGTCTGCCCGGTTTTTGTCTATCGCGATATTCGTCGCGCGGCCGAGCGCTCCCCGGCCGCTTTGCGAGTGGCGATCACCGCCGGCGCCAAAGGCCAGCGTCTGGAAATACTCAAATGTCGCGGCCCTGCCGGTGCCCGGGCTGTCGGTCTGCAGGCCGCGCTCGACCAGCCCTGGCAGATGCGCCCCGCTCCTGTTTCGCTGGCCAGCGTGCGTGCACCGGCCAGCAATGAATCCACCGCTTCGGAGACCAGATCGCATGTGGCTCGCCCTGCGTTTCCCCCACTGGGCACTCGATAGCCTTAGCGACGCTGTCGCACCCGCCACGACGGCCACACTCGTAGTCGAGAACCAGGCCGGAAAGCGGCGGGTTGTTGCTGCCGGCGAACCCGCGATCGAGCAAGGTGTGCGCCGCGGTATGGTGCTCGCGGATGCGCGCATGCGCGCACCAGACATGCACATACTCGAACGACGTATCGCTGGCGAACAGGCTGCACTGGAACGCCTGGGCGGCTGGGCATGGCGCTATAGCAGTCAGGTTCATATCGCGCCGGCGGGTGATCAGATCGAATGCAGCCGTGTCGTGCTCGAAATCGGCGCGAGCCTGAAACTTTTTGGCGGCCGACAAAGATTACTGCGTGCCGTGCGCCGGGATCTCAACCGCATGGGCTATCGCTACAGCCTCGGCGTCGCCGATACGCCGGATGCCGCACTGGCTTTTGCCCGAGCGCCCACACGCGGCCAGAAAGACGGATCGCTGGCGCATCTGCCACTGCACTGTCTCGATCTTGATCCCCGCGCCGAACTCTCGCTCAAGGCCAGTGGCTTGCGTCAGACCGGTGAACTACTGGCTTTGCCGCCCGGCGCACTGATACGCCGCTACGGTCAGGCCACACTCGACCATCTGGAACGTGTGCGAGGACAACGGCCACACGAATTGACGCTGTATCAACTGCCGCAACGCTACGGCACCAGGCATGAGCTCACCGGCGCGGTCGAAACCACGCAGGGACTGGTGTTCGTGCTCCGGCGCATTCTTGGCGAACTCGCCGCCTTTCTACAGGGGGCGGATGCCACGATCCAGACGCTGCAGATCAAACTCTTTCACGACGATCTTCCGCCCACCCGGCTGATGCTGCGACTGGCCGCCCCTTCGCGCGCGGCTGATCATCTGGAACGTGTTGCTCACGAACGCCTGGCACGGCTCACCCTCGCTGCCCCAGTGCTCGAGATCGCGCTGGCCAGCGACCGATTACGCCGCCACGAGCACGAACAGGACAGCCTCTGGCGCGACGAGGACAGCACGGGCTGTGAACAGTGGCCGGCGGTTCTCGATCGCCTGCGCGCACGGCTCGGCCATTCGGCCGTGGGCTGGCTGCAAGCGGTGGATGATCACCATCCCGACCAATCAAGCACCGAGATCGATAGACCGCCGACCGACAGTGCAGCGGCCTCCGCCCCGCGCCCGCTCTGGCTCCTCGACGAACCACAGCGGGCGCCGAATGATCTGACCCTGATAAGTGGCCCGGAACGCATCGAGACCGGCTGGTGGCAGCACAGCATCCGGCGCGACTATTTCCGCGCCCGGGACAGCCGGGGACGCCTGCTCTGGGTCTATCGTGATCTTGTCCATGCGCGTCCCGACAGTCCGCCCGTGTATTACATGCACGGCCTGTTCGGATGACAACAGACGAAGACTCGCCCGCCCCGCCCGGCTACGCCGAACTGTGCTGTGTCAGCGGATTCTCCTTCCAGCGCGGCGCGTCGACACCAGAAGAACTGGTGACACGCGCCGCGGAACTCGGCTACGCCGCAATCGCGATCACCGACGAATGCAGCCTGGCCGGCGCGGTACGTGCTCTACAGGCCGCCGAACGCAGCGGTATACCGCTGATCCTGGGCAGTCGCTTCCAACTGGCCAACGGCATTACGTTGGTTGTGCTGGTCCGTAATCGGCCCGGTTACACAAGGCTTTGCCAATTGATCACGACAGCCCGGCGCCGCGCGCACAAGGGCAGTTACGCGCTCGATCTCGCTGATCTTCAGGCCGCCACGCTCGATGATTGCCATCTGCTTGTACTGCCCGACTACGACAGCCCGCCCACTGCCGCGCTATGCGACGTGCTCGGCTGGCTGGCAAGCGCTTATCCGCGTCATGCCCATATCGCCCTCGCGCTGCACCGCCAGGCCCGCGACGACTCGCACCAGCGCCGTCTTGCCGCCTTGCGAGCCCAGTACGGTCTGCCGCTGGTCGCCGTGGGCGACGTGCACATGCACCGGCGCGCACGCCGCGCCTTGCAGGACATATTCACCGCGTTGCGCATGGGCCGCACCGTGGCCACGGCAGGACAGACCCTGTTCGCCAACGGGGAGCGCTACCTGCGCCCGCTGTCGACGCTGACCGCGATTTATCCGGCCGAAGCCCTGGCAACGAGTGTTCGGATCGCGACCGACTGCCACTTCAATCTGCGCGATATTCGTTATGACTATCCGGCTGAACTGGTGCCTGCCGGCCAGAGCGCGCAAAGCCATCTGCGCGCGCTGGTCGAGCAAGGCAGCCGCAAGCGCTGGCCGAACGGGCCCAGCGCGACGGTACGGGGCCAGATCGAGCGCGAACTCGAACTGATCGCGGAAAAGAACTATCCGCACTATTTCCTCACCGTGCACGACATCGTCGCCCATGCCCGCAGTCGGGGCATTCTTTGTCAGGGGCGCGGGTCGGCTGCCAACTCTGTGGTGTGCTTCTGCCTGGAGATCACCGAAGTCGACCCGGTCCGGCACGACATGCTCTTCGAGCGCTTCATTTCACGCGAGCGCAACGAACCACCCGATATCGACGTGGACTTCGAACACGAGCGCCGCGAGGAGGTTATCCAGTACATCTATGCCAAGTACGGTCGCCGCCGTGCTGCCCTGGCGGCGACCGTCATCCATTACCGGCCGCGTAGTGCGATGCGCGATATCGGCCGAGCCATGGGTCTGAGCGTCGATCAGATTGATACGCTTGCCCGGGCTATGTCACGCCGCAGTGACGACGGCACGCTTGCCGATCAGCTCGAAGAACGCGGTATAGATATCGACGAGCAGCAGCTCACCCGTATTCTCGTGCTGGTCGATACGCTCATCGGCTTCCCGCGTCATCTTTCCCAGCATGTCGGCGGATTCGTGCTCTCCGAAGCGCCGCTGGAGGAACTGGTGCCGGTAGAGAATGCCGCCATGCCCGAGCGCACCATCATCCAGTGGGACAAGGATGATCTCGAAGCTGTCGGCCTGATGAAGATCGATGTGCTGGCTCTGGGCATGCTCAGCTGTATACGCCGCTGCTTCGACCTGGTTTCTGCATGCCACGGCCGGCAACTGACCATGGCCAGCATTCCCGGCAAGGACAAGCCGACCTACGACATGGCCTCGAACGCCGACACCATCGGCGTATTCCAGATCGAGTCGCGTGCCCAGATGAGCATGTTGCCGCGCCTGAAGCCGCGTACGTTCTTCGACCTTGTCATCGAAGTCGCCATCGTGCGGCCCGGGCCGATTCAGGGCGGCATGGTCCATCCCTATCTGGAACGTCGCGACAACCCGCAGCGGGTAAGCTATCCGAGCGATGCCCTGCGCGGCGTGCTCGAACGCACGCTCGGCGTACCCATCTTTCAGGAACAGGTGATGAAGATCGCCATGGTGGCGGCCAACTTCACACCCGGCGAGGCCGATGGTCTGCGTCGCTCCATGGCAGCGTGGAAGAAAAAAGGCGGGCTCGAGCCCTGGCGCGAACGCCTTAGGTCCGGGATGGCCGCCAATGGCTACAACGAGGATTTCGCAGATCGCATTTTCGAGCAGATCAAGGGTTTCGGCAGCTACGGGTTCCCGGAATCCCATGCTGTGAGTTTCGCCCTGCTCGTCTATGTTTCGGCATATCTGAAATGCCATTACCCGGCCGCCTTCACCGCCGCCCTGCTCAACAGTCAGCCCATGGGTTTCTACGCTCCAGCCCAGTTGGTGGGCGATGCCCGCCGGCATGGCGTGGTCGTGCGCGAGCCGGACGTCTGTTATTCCGACTGGGACTGCACGCTTGAGCCACTGGACGACGTGACGGCGACAGCTCATAACCGATTCGCCCTGCGCCTGGGTCTGCGGCTGGTGAAAGGACTCGCTCCCGATACCGCTGCGCGTGTCGTCACCGCTCGCGGGCAACGGCCGTTTCGCAATGTGGCGGATCTGGTCACTCGTGGCACGCTGGAACGACGCGCCCGGGATGCGCTGGCGCGTGCCGATGCGTTACGCAGCCTGGCCGGCCACCGGCATGAAGCCCAATGGCAGATCGCCGCGACTAAGGTGCATCAGGATCTGTTCGCAGACCTGGAAGCGCCCGAGGAACCGGTCGACCTGCCGGCACCGGATGAAGGCACCGATGTCGTCGCCGATTACGCCAGCCTCGCTCTGACCCTGCGTCGACATCCACTGGCGCTATTGCGCGAGCAGTTACAACGCGAAGGTGTCCTGACCGCAACCGATTTCGGTCGACTCGCCGACAAACAGACGGCGCATGTTGCCGGGCTGGTCACCATTCGCCAACGTCCCGGCAGCGCCAAGGGCACGACCTTCGTCACTCTGGAAGACGAGACCGGGCCGATCAATCTCGTGATCTGGCCCACTCTGTTCAAGCGTTACCGCGTCGCCGTCACCAGCGCACGGCTACTGCGCGTATTCGGGCAGATGCAGCGCGCAGGCCCCGTCACCCATTGCGTGGCGCGCCATATCATCGACGACAGTCATCGACTTGGCGGACTAAGCACACGGTCACGTGATTTTCACTGATTTATCAGAGCGCTATGAAACCAAGTTAATTCAGCGCATAAAAAAGGCCCGGTGAATCTACCGGGCCTGCAATCCAGAGACAGGGCGCTATTGGCTAAGCTTCTGCGACCTCGCGCGGCGAGACGTCGAGTTCGATCTCGTCGTCGGCCACGCGCACGACCACTTGGCCGCCATTGGCCAGGCGCCCGAACAACAGTTCCTCGGCCAACGGCTTCTTGATGTAATCCTGGATCACGCGGGCCATTGGCCGAGCACCCATCTTCACATCGTAGCCGCGGTGAGCAAGCCAGCTGCGTGCCTCGGACTCCACCGTGAGCTCAACACCGCGCGCCTCAAGCTGAGCCTCAAGTTGGAGCACGAACTTGTCGACGACTCGCTCGATGACCTCACCCTGGAGCGGCTCGAACTGAATGACCGAGTCCAGACGGTTCCGGAATTCCGGCGTGAATCCGCGCCGGATCGCTTCCATACCATCCGAGCTGCTGTCACTCGGGTTGAAACCGATGCCACGGCTGGCCATGGCTTCCGCGCCGGCATTGGTCGTCATCACCAGGATCACGTTGCGGAAGTCCGCCTCGCGCCCGTTGTTGTCGGTGAGCTTGCCGTGATCCATGACCTGCAGCAGCAGATTGAAGATATCCGGGTGTGCCTTCTCGATCTCGTCGAGCAACACCACCGAATGCGGCTGCTTGGTTACCGCCTCGGTCAGCAGGCCACCCTGGTCGTAACCAACATAGCCGGGCGGCGCGCCGATCAGGCGCGACACGGTGTGGCGCTCCATATACTCGGACATATCGAAGCGGACCAGTTCGACGCCGAGATGCAGCGCCAGCTGGCGCGTGACCTCGGTCTTGCCCACGCCGGTGGGGCCGGCGAAGAGGAAAGAGCCGATCGGCTTGTCGCGATTATCCAGCCCGGAACGCGACATCTTGATCGCGCTCGCCAACGAGGTGACAGCCTCGTCCTGGCCGAAAATGACCAGCTTGAGATCGCGCTCGAGGGTCTTGAGTACATCGCGATCGTCCCGCGAAACCGTCTTGGAGGGAATCCGCGCGATACGCGAGACCATGTCCTCGATATCCCGTACCTGCACGGTCTTGCGGCGCTTGCCGGACGGACGCAGGCGAAGCCGGGCGCCGGCCTCGTCGATCACATCGATGGCCTTGTCGGGCAGGTGGCGATCATTGATATGGCGCGCCGACAGCTCAGCCGCCGCTTCGAGCGCCGGCTGGGTGTAGCGCACCTGATGATGGGTTTCGAAGCGTTCCTTGAGTCCGCGCAGGATCTGCACGGTATCGGCAACGCTCGGCTCGGGCACGTCGATCTTCTGGAAACGACGCGCGAGCGCACGATCCTTCTCGAACACGCCGCGGAACTCCTGGTAGGTCGTCGCGCCCATGCAACGCAGCTCGCCCGAGGCCAGCTTGGGCTTGAGCAGGTTCGAGGCGTCCATGACGCCGCCCGAAGCCGCGCCCGCACCGATAATGGTATGGATCTCGTCGATGAACAGCACCGCGCCGTCCTGCTTGTCGAGCTCCGCCAGTACGCCCTTGAGACGCTTCTCGAAATCGCCGCGGTACTTGGTACCCGCAATCAGTGCGCCGAGATCCAGCGCATAGATCACACTGTGGTTGAGCACGTCGGGCACTTCACCATCGACGATCATGCGCGCGAGGCCTTCAGCGATCGCCGTCTTGCCCACGCCCGCTTCGCCGACGAGTAGCGGATTGTTCTTGCGCCGGCGGCACAGCGTCTGAATCACGCGTTCGATCTCGTGATCGCGCCCGATGAGCGGGTCGACGTCGCCTTCTGCCGCCTTGCGGTTGAGATTGGTTGCGTACTGCTCGAGCGGCGACTTGTTCGACTCGCCCTCTTCAGCGGACTTCTCGGTCGTCGGCCCGACTTCCGGGCTGTCCGATTCGGACTTGGACACGCCGTGCGAGACGAAATTGACCACGTCGAGACGCGTCACATCCTGCTCACCGAGCAGGAACACCGCATGCGACTCTTGCTCCGAGAAGATCGCGATCAGTACATTGACCGCGGTGACCTCCTTCTTGCCCGAAGACTGCACATGGTAGACCGCGCGCTGGAGCACGCGCTGGAAACCCAGGGTGGGCTGCACTTCGTGATCCTCGCCGGCCGGAACCACGGGCACATGGGTATCGATATAACTCTTGAGCTCGCGCTCCAGACGGGGAATATCGGCATTGACCGACTCGAGCACCTCGACCACGGCCGGATTGTCCAGCAGCGACATCAACAGATGTTCGACGGTAAGCATCTCGTGATGCTGCCGCCTGGCCACCATGAAGGCAGCATCGAGAGCGGTTTGGAGTTCCTGGCTCAGCATTTTGCGTCCCCGAACTTGACGTTCGATTGAGGCCTGATGATTCCTTTATCGGCCGGAATTCAGGCTTTTTCCATAGTACACAACAGCGGGTGCTGGTGGGCGCGTGCATGGTCGTTAACCATGGCCACCTTGGTCTCGGCAATCTGAGCCGTGAAGGTCCCTGCAACCGCCTTGCCGCGCGTATGAACGGTAAGCATGACTTGTACCGATTGCTCGCGATCGAGCGAGAAATAGGTCATCAGCACCTCGACCACGAACTCCATCGGCGTGAAGTCGTCGTTGTGCACGATCACCTTGTACAACGGCGGTTGCTTGGTTTTGGGACGACTGGTTTCGACGACGGCTTCGCCTTCGTCTTCCACTGTCGGCTTCGGTTTGTCGGACTGACTCATCACGCCTACCTTAAGATTGCAGCGGCCAGTGTTTCGGCCAGACTGCGATCACACCCGGTTTTCTATACGCAGGATATAAGGATACGGGGGCGCCAAATCAATCGATTGGGAGCAATCGGTTGTCCCGACAATGCCAGGGCGCGCGTGGACGCCGCGCGACGCGCGGCCGGCGCCTATTCGCCGAGGCTGTGCGCCAGCAAGGTGCGGATACGCTCGGGCACCTGCTGCTCGACTTCCATGCGCGCCACATCAATGGCGCTGGCGAATGCCACCGCGTCCGCGTCACCGTGCGACTTGATCACCGTGCCCTGAAGGCCGATGAATGTCGCACCGTTGTACTGACGCGGGTCGACACGGCGACGAAAGGCACGCAGCACCGGCATCGCGAAGAGGGCCGCGGTCCGGGTAAGCGCGTTGCGCGAGAATTCCTCACGCAGGAACTGAGCGATCAGCTTACCGAGGCCCTCGCTGGTCTTGAGCGCGACGTTACCGACGAAACCGTCGCACACGACCACATCCACGTCGCCGATATAGATATCGTCGCCTTCGACGAAGCCGATGTAGTTGAGTTCGCTATCGCCGATGAGCTTGCCCGCCTGCTGGATCTGGACATTGCCCTTCATCTCTTCGGCGCCGATATTCAGCAGGCCAACGCGCGGACTGTCGACGCTATGCACCGCCTCGGCAAGCACGGCGCCCATCACGGCAAACTGAAACAGCTGTTCGGGGGTGCATTCGGCATTGGCGCCGAGATCCAGCATCAGCGTGTGACCACGACGCGAGGGGATCGGCGACACGATCGCAGGCCGGTCGATGCCAGCCAGCGTCTTCAGCACGAAACGTGCGGTCGCCATCAGGGCGCCGGTATTGCCGGCCGACACGCATGCGCTGGCCGAGCCCTGCTGCACCAGATTGATCGACACGCGCATTGACGAGTCTTTTTTCTGGCGCAGCGAGCGCGCCGGCGACTCGCACATGCCGACAACCTCTGCAGCGTGCTGCACAGTCAGGCGGTCACCCACATCGGCCTTGCGATGGCGGGCGATTTCCTTGTTCAGCGCATCCGCATCGCCGACCACGATGATTTCGAGATCGGGATGCGCTCGCAAGCTCGCCATGACAGCTTCCACGGCCACAGGGGCGCCGTGGTCGCCGCTCATGGCGTCGACAGCAATACGGGTCATAAGATTGTCGCGACGGCCCCGACCGGGACCGTCATCAATCGACTGCTAGGCGTCGTCGCCGATGTTCACGACACGGCGACCACGGTAGAAACCGTCGCGCGTGACGTGATGACGACGATGGGTTTCGCCGGTCGTCGAGTCGATGGACAGCGTCGGGTGCGTCATCTGGTCGTGGGTACGACGCTTGTCGCGCTTCGAGCGGGATTTGCGGTTCTTTTGGACGGCCATGGCGTTCTATGTCTTCCAGCGTATTGTAGAAATCGTCAATCGTTGCGCTTGAGCTGATTCAGCACGGCGAACGGATTGTTCGGTTCTTGCTCTTTCGTCTCTCGTCGCGGCGCCTCGTCCTTGACGTACGCCGCACTACAGGCCGGTCGTGCGCAGCGCGCCACGCTCGGCATCGCCAGCAGCAACTCGTCGGCTACCAGCGCATGAACATCCAGCAGATCGCCATCGGCCATCACTGGTTCGTCGTCACGCGGCACATTGGCTGCCGCGTCATCGTCACCGACGACAACGCCGGCGACATCGACATGCATCGACTCGTCGAAGACCTGAAGACAGCGCTGACACTCCAATAGAAGCGTCGTGTCTATCGTGCCTTCGACACGAACTCGCCGTTGCGCGTCTTCCTTGAACTCAAGGTCGACAGCAATGGTATCGCCGTCTCGCGCCGCGCCAGCCATTTCGGCTGTCACGCGAGGCAAGCGGGACAATTCAATCTCGCCGCTCGCACGCCCCTGCTGGGTGGCGAGCCGACGGTAATCGACACGATGTGCCAGCGTTCCCAGCCTGTTCATGGCGCGCGATAATAGGGCCGAAGCCGCCGCAAGTCAAAGCATTTCGCGGCGTTCGCGCACCACAGCAAGCATCCGCTAACGAATTATACAGGGTGATCGTTTATCCTCCAGCGGCTCGAGAATTGTCCCAAGGACCTGTCATGGCCCCAGCGAATCCCGGTCTTATCATTCTGGCTTCCAGCTCGCCCTGGCGTCGTCAGCTCATGCGCCAGCTCCAGATCAAATTCGAGGCAACCTCGCCGGACGTCGACGAAACCGCGCAGCCGCAGGAAACACCTATCGCTCTCGCACGCCGTCTTGCCATCACCAAGGCCCAGAGCGTGGCCGAGATGTGGCCGGAGGCGATCGTGATCGGTGCCGACCAAGTGGCGGACGTGAACGGCATCATCCTGGGTAAGCCGGGCACACGAGAAAACGCGAAGAAGCAGCTGCGTCAGCAGTCGGGCCAGAGCGTTCTATTTCATAGCGGTTTGTGCGTGTGTGCACCCGGGTTCGACGAACCGCTCGCGACGGTGGAAACGGTGACCACACGTTTTCGCGAACTCAGCGATGCCCAGATCGAGCGCTATGTTCAAGCCGAAGATGTGACCGCAACGGCGGGCAGCATCAAGTCCGAAGGGCTCGGCATCACTCTGGTCGAGGCCATCGAGTCGAGTGATCCCTCGGCCCTCGTCGGCTTGCCGCTGATCGCCTTGCGCCGTTTTCTGGAACAGGCCGGCGTCGACCTTCCCTAATTAACGGGGCCGGCGTTCAGGCCGATCTTTGCTCACAGGCCAGCCACGCTGGAAGCGCTTCGACCGTGTCGAGCACATCGAGCGCGCCGGCACGGCGCAGGCGCGCGGCATCGTGAACACCGCAGCCAACGCCGATTGCGTCCACGCCCGCGGCACGCGCCATGGCGATATCGTATTCGGTATCGCCAATCATCAGCGCCTTCTCCGTCAGAGTCGCGGAGCGCAGCAGGATGTCCTCGAGCATCGCCGGCGCCGGCTTGGGGAGCGACTCGTCCGCGCAGCGCGTGAACGAAAAGAAGTCTCGCGTGCCCGTGTCTTCCATGGCGGCATCGAGCCCGCGACGACTCTTGCCCGTGGCAACCGCCAGACAATAGTCCCTGTCGCGAAGCATCTCCAACGCGGCCATCACCGGCGGAAACAGAATCGCTGTGCTGCGTCGCATGCCGTAACGCGCGCGATAGGCATCGAGCTTCGCACGAACACGTTGCGTATCCAGTTCGGGGAACAACCGCGCGAGCACATCATCCAGACCCAGACCGATGAGCTGGCGCATCTGCTCGGGTGTGCGCTCGGGCAGCCCGGTCGCCTGGATCGCATGCTGCATGGCCGAGACGATCTCGCCCGCCGAATCCATCAAGGTGCCGTCCCAGTCGAAGACCAGCAGTTCGTAGCCCTTCATTGGTTCGGCTCCAGCGTATCGAGAATCTTGTGCAGGTCATCGGCCAGCGGGGCCTTGATATCGAGCGTCTCACCGGCGTGTTGCAGCTGCAGGTGTTCGGCGTGAAGGAACATCCGCTCGAGCCCACGCTCGCGCCAGCGCGCCGCACGGGCGTTCGCGCCGTATTTGTCGTCAGCCGCAACCGGATGGCCGCAATGCGCCGCGTGCACGCGTATCTGATGGGTTCGCCCCGTCTTGATCTCGACCGACATCAGCGTGGCGTCTCGATAAAAGGCGATCGGCGTGAAGTGCGATACGCTGGCCTTGCCACCTGCCGTATCGACCACTACCATCCGCTCGCCACTCCGCTCGACGTCGCGCGACAGCGGCACATCGACCTCGATCGAGCCGTGTTGCCAGTGTCCGTCTACAAGTGCCAGATACCGCTTGCTGGCCGCCGCATCGTTGAGCCCTGCCCTCAGGCTATCGAGCGCGGCGCGTGATCGGGCGACCAGAAGACAGCCGCTGGTGTGGCGGTCCAGGCGATGCACGAGTTCTACATATTCCCCCGCGCGCGAGACACGCAGTATCTCGATAAGCCCGAAGCGCAGACCGCTACCCGCGTGCACGGCGAGCCCGGGCGGCTTGTTGAAGACGAGCACATCATCCCGTTCGACAAGTAACGCCTTGTCGACACGCTTAATGAGATGATCGGGCGGTCGCCCCGGGCCGGGCTTTTCCTTCTGCCGTACCGGCGGCAGCCGGATCTCGTCGGCCTCGGCCAGACGAGTCCCCGGCTTGGCGCGGCCGCGGTTCACGCGCACCTCACCGCTACGAATGATCCGGTAGACCTTCGATTTGGGCACGTTCTTGAAGGTGCGTAGCAGAAAGTTGTCGAGTCGCATGCCGGCATCGTTGTTATCGATACGGACATAACGAACTTGAGCGGGTGCCGTAGTCAGATTACACTCCCAAGGTCAGGTTGATTGACCTGTCCGCCGACGCCTTTCCCGCGCGGGTACGCAATCACCGACTGACAGTTTTTGTCACACGCTGAAATCGAGGGCAAGCCTAGCATGCGCCCTGAACAGCGTGTTTTCCGTGAAGAGTCACTTAAATTTTATCCATGTGCTCCTGTCTGATAGCTGCTCTGTATCGCGTGATAGTCGACGCCCTCGCCGGGCGCGAATATTTCGGTACGCCGGCGGCTGGCGCCTATTTGCGCGCGCCGCAGACGCTTTTCGACAGTCGAGCGCCAGTCGAGATTCATCCGAATGAAACGCATTTTGATCAACGCCACGCAGCCCGAAGAGCTGCGCGTGGCGATCGTCGATGGCCAGAAGCTTCATGATCTAGATATTGAAGTTGGCAGCCGCGAACAGCGCAAGGCCAATGTCTACAAGGGCCGCGTCACACGCGTCGAGCCCAGCCTCGAGGCCGCCTTCATCGATTATGGCGGCAATCGCCACGGTTTCCTGCCGCTCAAGGAAGTGGCCAAGGAGTACTTCAACAACGGCCAGAGCGGCGGCAAGGAAAGCATCAAGCACGCGCTTTCCGAAGGCCAGGAAATCATCGTCCAGGTCGAGAAGGAAGAACGCGGCAACAAGGGTGCTGCACTGACCACCTTTGTGAGCCTGGCCGGGCGCTATCTGGTGCTCATGCCGAACAATCCGCGTGCCGGCGGCGTGTCCCGCCGTATCGAGGGTGAAGACCGCAACGAGCTGCGAGAAGCCCTCAACGAGGTACAGGTGCCCAACGGCATGGGCGTGATCGTGCGCACTGCTGGTGTAGGCCGCTGTGCCGAAGAGTTGCAGTGGGATCTCGATTACCTGGCCCACGTCTGGAAGGCGATCGGCGATGCCGCCGAGGCGCGCAAAGCGCCGTTCCTGATCTATCAGGAGTCGAATGTCATCATTCGCGCACTGCGCGATTATCTTCGTGACGACATCGGCGAAGTGGTCATCGATCAGGACGAGATCTACGAAACCGGGCGCGAGTTCATGCAGCAGGTGATGCCGCATGCGCTCAACAAGCTCAAGCATTACACCGACGAAACGCCGCTGTTTTCGCGTTTCCAGGTCGAATCCCAGATCGAGAGCGCCTTCGAGCGCGAAGTCACCCTGCCCTCCGGCGGCTCGATCGTGATCGACCACACCGAGGCCATGACCTCGGTGGACATCAACTCGGCGCGCGCGACCAAGGGCAGCGGCATCGAGGAAACGGCTTTCAACACCAACCTGGAAGCCGCCGACGAAGTCGCGCGCCAGCTGCGTATCCGTGATCTCGGTGGGCTGGTCGTCATCGACTTCATCGACATGGAGAACAACAAGAACCAGCGCGAGGTCGAGAATCGCCTCAAGCAGGCCGCCAAGGTCGACCGCGCTCGGGTTCAGATCGGACGCATTTCGCGCTTCGGCCTGCTGGAAATGTCACGCCAGCGCCTCAAGCCGTCGCTGTCCGAGTATTCCAGCCAGGCCTGCCCGCGCTGCCTCGGCCGCGGCAGCATCCGTAGCGTGGAATCGCTGTCGCTGTCGATCCTGCGCCTGCTCGAGGAAGAAGCGATGAAGCCGGCCACCGGTCGCGTCATCGTGCAGTTGCCGGTCGCCGTCGCGAGCTTCCTTCTCAACGAGAAGCGCGACGATATCGCGGGCGTCGAGAAGCGCTCCGGCACCCAGGTCACACTGGTACCCAACCACACGCTGGAAACCCCGCATTACGAGATCAAACGCGTACGCGGCGACCAGCTCAAGGAAGACGCCAACGACGCGACCAGCTACCGCCTCGACACGCACGTCGAGATCGAAAAGCCGGTCGAGCCGAACCACGCGAGCGCTGCCAACACGGCTCGTGAAGAACCGGCCGTCAAGCGGGTTGCCCGCCCCGATGCGCCCGTGATCGAGCGCAAGCAGGACACGCCCGAACAGGCCGCGGCCACCGCAGCGCCCGCGGCATCAGCCGCTGCTGCCATGACGCCCTGGCAGCAGCTGTGGGATGCCATGCGTCGCATCGTCGCTGGCGACAGCGCGGCACGGTCCAAGGCAACCACCAAGGCCGCGCCGGCCCAGGGCAAGGCCGAACAGAGCAGCAATAGCGACAACGCGTCCAGCGGCGGCGCACAGAAGACCCGGCCCAGCCGTTCGCGCCGCTCCGATAACGCGAGCGGTGACAGCAACAGCAGCGGCAACAAGCGTTCACGTCGCGGTGGCCGCAATCGCCGTAACAACCGAGGCAACAACGACGCCGGCAACGGCGAGAATGCGCAGGACGCCGGCCAGAGCAATAACCAAGGCAATGATCAGCGCAACAGCCAGAAAAGCAACGGCTCGAAGAACGCCGACCAGGGCAAGAAGAACAACGGCAAGTCGGATGGTTCGCCCAAGAACGCCGATGCCGGCAAAAAATCCGGTAACGGAAAACAGGCCTCGAACGGCAAGAGTAATAACGAGCCGAAGCCCGACAATCAGCCGAAGCAATCCAAGTCGGATGATCGCCGCAATGCGAAACCGGCCGAGGACAACGGCGAGTCAAAATCCGACGAGACTCTGAAGCAGCAGGCAAACGCGTCGACCTCCACCGACAGCGCTGACCAGAACGATGACGCGCGCGGTCAAGCCAGCACTGACAATAACGACGGCAACCAGGATGGTGAGTCCGGCAACGGCGGCCGTCGCCGTCGCCGCCGTGGTGGTCGCGGCCGTCGCGGGGGCCGCAACCGCAACCGGCAGGCGGAGAACGACGCCGAGTCGAACGATTCCGACAACGGAACCGATAACAACGCCAATTCCGCGTCTGACGATTCTGGTGAAAACGCGCCCAAGCCTGCCGCCCAGCCAGAACCGGCGGCCACGACGCCGGCCCCGTCCGACGACAGCGCGCTTAACGCAGACAAGCCGGATGCCGCGGCCAAGGACGATTCACCCAGCGAATCGAATGACGCCGCCGAGCCGAGCACCGAAAAACAGGCCAATGCCTCGAGCGCATTGAAGGCCCCGGCGCCTGAGGACGATGAGCCGTGGTCTGCGGTGACGGCGAGCGACAACGCACGGGCGGCGTCCGAGCGGCAGAGCTCGGCCACAAGCGGTGCTGGGCCGGCCCTTGAGGCCGAAGCCATTAGCGACTCACCGCATACGCCTGAGGCTGCTGACGCCGAACCGGAACCGGAACCGGAACCGGAAATCAAGTCTGAGGCCGAAGAGGCTCAGCCGAAAAAGAAGCCGAAACGCGCTCGCAAGCCGCGCAAACCCGCGGCGGACAAGAAGGAAAACGTGCCGGCCGCCGATAACGACGAAGCCGAAGCTGAGCAGCCGAAACCCAAGCAAGCGGCAACGGCCGAAGATGCGCCGAAACCGGCCGAGGCCGAGATGCCTGAAGCCGTCGCTGAGACAGAGGTCAGCGCCCAGTCTGACGACAGCGAGGCGGCCCCCGAACCGACACTTCAGCAAGTCGAAACCGTAGCCGAAGACAGCACAAGCCAGTCCGAGGTCAAAGACAGCGCCGAGGTTGAAACCAGCGAGGAGCCGAAGACGGCAACCACCGCCGAAACCGTTGCAGAAGCGCAACCGCGGGCAAGCGTCGACGAAATCGTCGCCTCTAGCAAAGACAGCGCCGACAACGAATCGCCCAAGCTTCAGCAAGTGGAAACCGCGAGCGTCGCTGACGACGAAGCGGATGATGACAGCAAGGCAAACACCTCCACGCAAAGCTGAATCCAGGCTGCGCTCAGTAAAAAGCCCCGACCCGTAGAACGGGCGGGGCTTTTTCATGCCTTTTTGGTCAGCACGAAAGTCAGCTCAATCGCGCCTTGATTTCCTCGAGCAGCCCAGCGGATGCATCTTCGATCATGTCGAGGACATGCTCGAAACCCTGGTCACCGCCGAAATATGGATCCGGCACGGGCGCGTTCCGATAGTTGGCGCTGTACGCACCGAATAGCGCCACGTATGCCCGCACCTGCCCTGTTGCGGGCGCCATACGCTCCAAGTCCGCAAGGTTGTCGGCGTCCATGGCGAGTACATAATCGAATCGATTCAGGTCCGCTGGCGTGACCTGCTGTGCTCGCAGGTCAGTGACATCGATGCCCCGCGACGCAGCTGCGGCGGTAGCCCGCCGATCGGGCGCCTTGCCGATATGCCAGTCGCCCGTCCCCGCGGACTCAATAGATACTCTATCGCCAAGGCCTGCTTCGGCCACGGCCTTGCGAAACACGCCATGCGCGCTTGGCGAGCGGCAGATATTGCCCAGGCACACAAAGAGCACGGAAAGCGTTTCGTCCTGTTTCATTATTGCGCGCTAGCCTCCGCTATCAGTTGCGCCACGCGATCCAGGTCGGCGGCCGTATCGACGCCGGGGCCGGGTACGGCCACTGCCTCGACCAGTGCAATCGGAATATCCAAATCGAAAGCCCGAAGCTGCTCGAGTGATTCCCGTTTTTCGAGCATACCGGGCGGCGCCGCCGAGAAACGCTTGAGCGCACCTACGCGATAAGCGTAGATACCAAGATGGCGAAAAGCACCTTCGAATTCGGCGTTGGCGCTTTCGCGGTGAAACGGAATGGCGGCACGGCTGAAATACAACGCACGCCCCTGCGCGTTGGGCACGACCTTCACGACATTCGGATTGAGGAATTCCTCGTGATCCGTGATGGGAGTGCACGCGGTCGCCATCCCCGCCGACGCGTCGTCTGCAAGCGCCGCGCCGACCTGGTCGATCAGGCTTGACGGCATCATCGGCTCATCGGCTTGCACGTTCACCACGATGGCATCGTCCGGCCAGCCACGCTGGGCCGCCACTTCCGCGATCCGATCGCTACCGCAGGAATGATCCGCCCGGGTCATGCAAGCCGTCGACCCGGCCTGCTCGGCCGCGCGCGCAATCGCATCGGAATCGGTCGCGACACAGACCTCGGCTGCCGCACTTGCCAGCGCGGCACGGCAGACGTGCGCCAGCATCGGCTCACCTGCGATCTCGCGCAGGACCTTGTCCGGCAGCCGCGTACTGGCCAGACGCGCCGGAATGACAACGACAAAACTCATGGTGTGGGGCTCTCCTGGGTCCGGCCATGTGCGCACAGGCGCTCGAGCAATGTATCGACCCGCGCTTCGGCAGACGGATCGAATACCAACTCCGCACTCACGTACCAGTGTTGCGCGTCTGCGAAGCCCGCGCATTTGACGGCATCCTTGTGCGTCATCAAAACGGGTAACGAATCGTCAAAGAGGATATCGTCGGGTTCATAGATATGGTGGTCTGGCATGGCGTGCTCGATGACCGCCAGCCCCGCCTCGCGAAGCATCGCGAAAAAGCGTGCGGGGTCGCCAATACCCGCCACGGCGTGCATCGTGTCTCCACGAAAGTCGGCCAATACGTGGCTTTCATCACCGACAAGCGCATGAACCGCCCCCGGCGCTAACCAGAAGTCCGCACCCGCGCCGTGCGTCAGCGCCAGATCGACCGTGCTCAACCTCTTCTGTGGCTCACGCAGCGGTCCTGCCGGCAATAGCCAGCCATTGCCCAGTCCGCGTCGGCCGTCGGTCACCGCGATTTCGCCGTCGCGCGCCAACGCATAGTGCTGGAGCCCGTCATCGGCGATGACGATATCGACGTTCTCCTGATCTACCAGCCAGCGGGCGCCGCGCGGGCGTCGCGGATCGACCACGACCGGCACCCCGGTCACGCTGGCGATCATCAACGGCTCATCACCACAGACAGCCGGCGACGAATCAGCTGTAACCCGTGCCGGATAGGCGGCGGCATGACCGCCATAGCCGCGAGAGACAACGCCGACCCGTCGCCCTTTCGCCTTCAGCTTTTCAACGAGTGCCAGCGTGAGCGGCGTCTTGCCGCTACCGCCGACCGTAATGTTTCCGACCACAAGCACGGGCGCAGCAACGCGCTCCGTTTGCAGCCAGCCGCGTCGATACGCCATCTGACGCAGCGCGACGCCCCACCCAAACAACCAGGCCAGCGGTTTGAGCAGAATCCAGGCCCCGCCCGGGCGGTACCAGCTGCGTTCAAGCGCCGCGCGCACGCGAGCCCCGGCTAGCCCGGCTGCGAGAACTGAATATCGTGCAGGCTGCGGTAATGGCCGCCAATCTGCATGAGCTCGGAATGGGTGCCCTGCTCCACCAGCTCGCCGTCGTGCATGACGACAATCCGGTCGGCATCCTGAATCGTGGACAAGCGATGCGCGATCACGAGCGTGGTGCGATCGCGCATGAGCACGTCCAGGCCTTTTTGAATCGCCTTTTCCGATTCCGTGTCGAGCGCGGAGGTGGCCTCGTCGAGAATAAGAATCGGCGAGTCCTTGAGCAGCGCACGCGCGATAGCGATGCGTTGGCGCTGCCCGCCGGACAGCATGATGCCGTTCTGACCCACCAGCGTGTCATAGCCGTTCGGCAGGGACTCGATAAAGTCTGCCGCATAGGCACGGCGCGCGGCGTCGACCACGGTTTCGCGATCCGCGCCGCCGAGTGCGCCGTAGGCAATATTGCCGGCCACGGTGTCGTTGAACAGCACCACGTTCTGATCCACCAGGCTGATCTGCTGACGAAGGTCGCCGAGCTTGTAGTCCAGCAGCTCGTGACCATCGAGGCGCATGCTGCCCTCGCTGTAGTCGTAGAACCGCGGGAGCAACGACAACAATGTCGATTTGCCGCTGCCAGATCGCCCGACAAAGGCTACGGTCTGACCGGGTTTGACTTCGAAATTGATATTGCGGAGCACCTTTTGCTCGGTGCGCGGATAGCGGAAGGACAGATCCCGTACGACGATATCGCCTTTGGCGCGTTCGATGGAGCGCGTGCCGCTATCGTTCTCTTTCGGCTCATCAATGAGCTCGAAGATCGCACCGGCGGCCGCCATACCCGCTTGGATAGTCGCGTTGACGCTGGTCAGGCGCTTTATCGGGCCCATCATGGCCATCATGGCGCCAAAGAACGTCGCCAAGTCACCGGGTGACATGATACCGCCACCACTGTCGCGGACCGCCACAGATACCACGAACGCCACGGCGAACGCGGCAATCAACTGAATCACCGGTACGCTGGCCGCACTGGTCGTCGCCTTGCGCATCGACATGCGTCGATTGCGTTCATTGATGCGGTCGAAACTCTTACGCTCATGCTCTTCGCCGCCGAACACCTTCACCACGCGCTGGCCCGTGAGCACTTCCTCGCTCACATGGGTGATGTCGCTCATCGACTGCTGAATGCTCATGCTATAGCGGCGAAAGCGCTTGGACACATGGCTGATGATCACCGCAATGATCGGCCCGACGACCAGCGTGATCAGCGCCAGGGACCAGTTCACCCAGAACATCAGGAACGTGAACCCGACGATCCGAAGCGTATCCTGGATCATGATCGTGATCGCGCTGGTCGCGGCGCCGGATATCTGGCCGGTGTAATAGGTCAGCTTGGCGGTGGTTTTACCGGTAGAGTTCGCATCGAAAAAGCTCGAGGGGAGCTTCAGGAACTGAGCGAAAATATCGTGCCGTACGTTGTAGATGACGCGGTTGGCGACCCAGGACATGCCGTAGCTGGAACAGAAGCCGAACACCCCGCGCATCAGGAACAACCCGAGCATGAACAGCGGGATCCAGCGGATCATCCACGGATCGCGATCGACGATGCTGCCGTCCAGCAACGGTTTCAGGATATAGATCAGGCCGGTGTCGGCCGCGGCATAACCGGCCATACCGACCATGGCGATACCCAGCCATTTCTTGTGGACCCACGTATAGCGCAGCAAGCGAGGATAGATCTCGCCAATCGGCATGTGGGTCTCGATTTTCTTCTTCGCCAAAATCCGAAGCCTGTTCCGTAGGGAGAATCAGTATCGACAGAGCGGGCACCGCCCGCGTCGGGTGTTCAATTGCCGCTGCGCGTCGCGATCTCGACGCGCTCGAACCCGGCCTGCGAGGCCGAGTCCAACGCGCGCACCACGGCCGTGTGTGCCGCGCTGCCGTCGGCACGCACTCGCAGCGCACGATCGGGGTATTGTGCCCGTAGCGCACGCAGGGACGCGACCAGCGCCGCTGACTCGGTCGTGTCGCCGTCCACCCGATAGGCGCCTTCGCCGGTCACGTCCACGACCAGTGCGTCCTCGCTGACGCTGGGTTGTGCGGTAGCCGCCGCCGGCAACTCCAGACGCAGATCGCGCTCGTCAATGAAGCGGCTGGAAACCATGAAGAAGATCAGCAGCAGAAAGACGATGTCGATCAGCGGCGTAAGATTGACCGAGGGCTCCTGATCGACCGTTCGGCGCACAAACTTCATGGGCGGCCGTCACCGCGCTGCAGCTCGATCAGGCGAACCGCCCATTGCTCCAGTAGCAGCCCGCGTTTTTCCACCAGACCATTGAAATAGCGATAGGCCACGAGTGCCGGGATCGCCACACACAGACCGGCTGCAGTAGTCACGAGCGCCTGACCGATGCCGCCAGCCAGGGCCTGCGCGTCGCCGAGCCCGGATTCGGTCATCGTGGCGAAGATACGGATCATGCCCGCCACCGTGCCGAGCAGGCCGAGCAATGGGGTAATCGCGGCAATGGTGCCGAGCGTATTCAAGTAGCGCGACATGTCGTGCGCGGCCTGGCGACCAGCCTCCTCGATTCTCTCGCGCCGGATGTCCGCACCATCGTTGCGGGTCGCAAGCACCGCAGCCCATACGCGACCGAGTGGGCTGTGGGACTCCATGGCCTCGCGGTCGGGCGCGCTCAACGCGGGCGATCGCGCCAGCTGATCGCGCTGTTCGACGAGACGTGGCGGCGCAATACGCAATGCGCGCAAGGCCCAGGCGCGCTCGATCACGATCGCGAGCCCCAACACTGAGCAGATTGCGATCGGCAGCATCAACCAGCCGCCGGCCGCGAGCATATCCGCCATGCGTCTCCCTTTAGATATCAGGCGAGCCGGCATGATAATCGTGCGCGCCGGTCGCGGCCACCCGCCGCTGTCACGGTACCCGCCAGGCCCGTGCGGATATCGCGCGCCACGATTCGACCTCGATCGGACTTCCCGGCGAGACCCGCACTTCGATCGCACCTGCTGTCGCGGTGTTCCTTATCTGTGCGCCAACTGCCGACAGCCGCTGAACAACCGTGGCCGCGGGGAAGCCCCAGCGATTGTTCCACCCCGCCGAAATCAGCGCATAGTCAGGCGTCACGGCGTCGAGAAACGCCTGTGAGCTGGAACTGGCGCTACCGTGATGGGGAACGATGAGCACGTCGGCGGCGAGTGATGGCATATCGCGCGCAACGAGCAACGCTTCGGTTCTGTCCTCGATATCGCCGGTCAGTAGCGTCGCCCCACCTGCGCCGTTGATACGCAACACGCAGGATCGCGCATTGCTGGGACTGTCCGCGCTCAAGTCGCCCGGGCGCGGATAGACGAATGAGAAGCGAACACCGTCCCACGCCCAAGCTTCGCCAGCCCAGCACGCGCGTGTTCCACCGGCACCGACCCGCTCTTCAACAGGCAACGCTTGTGCGAGGGCGTTCGCACCGCCGGCATGATCCAGATCACCATGGCTGAGGATCAGCCGTTCGACGTACGGGCGCTGCACATAGCGCAGATACGGCACGACAAAGGCCTCGCCGGCATCGAAGCCACTGCGATAAGCCGGGCCGGCGTCGTAGACCAGCGTATGCGTACGAGTGCGCACCACCACGGCCAGCCCCTGTCCCACATCCAGCATCGTCAACCGATAGCCGCCCGGCGCGATAACGTCCCCGACCGGTCGCCAACCAAACAACGCGGGCAACAGAAATACCGGCGCCAACCAGCGCCCGGGCAAACCACGTGGCATACACAGCACAGCGACGCCCAGAACTGCCAACGCGAGCGCAAACATGCCGGGGATCGCGATATCGACCGCTGCGCCCGGCCATTCGGCGACTGCGACCAGCGCGGGCCAAGCGAGATTGAGGGCATCCGACAACAGCGCCAGCAGCGGCCCGCCTGCCGTAGGCCACGCAAGCGCCAGCATCGTAATCGCCAGAATCACCGGCACCGCGAATGCAGCGACCGGTATCAACAGCGCATTCACCAGCGGCGCGACCAGGGATGCTGAACCGAAGAACCAGGCCGTCACCGGAGCAAGCCCTGCGACAAGCGCCAGTTGCAACACAATGAAGCCCTTGACGCGACTCTGCGTGGCGAAGCGACCGAGGTACAGCAGCCATGCCACGGCGCCAAAGGACAACCAGAAGCCGGGCGCAATAACCGAGACGGGCGACCAAAGCACCACGCCAATCGCAGCGATTGCCAATACGCGCGTGAGCGCTAGCTGGCGCATCGTAACCGTCGCGAACAGTCCCGCTGCGACCATGATCACGGCACGTTGGGTCGGCAGGGCAAGTCCTGCAAGCAGCGCATAGGCCAGCGCGCCCGCAAAAGCCACCACCGCAGCGAAACGCGTGGCGGAGATACCGCAAGACAACCGTAGCGCCAGCCACCGCGTCACGAAGAATAGCCAGCCTGCGATCAGCCCGATATGCAGTCCGGAAATCGCCACCAGATGATTGGTCCCAGTAGCGCGTAGTACATCCCATTGCGGATCGGTAATGCCGTCCCGCGCCCCGAGCGATAGCGCCGCGATGATGCCCTGCATCGGCGCGCCGGCCAACATGCCCTCCAGGCGTTCGAGTGCAAGGGCCCGCCAACGATCGATGGACATGATCGCCGGCAGATCGCACTGACCCATCGTGCGGATATAACCGGTGGCATCAATCCCTTCCCGCCAGAGCCAGGCTTCGTAATCGAAACTGCCGGGATTTACCGAACCATGCGGCGTATCGAGCTTTGCCGAGGCCGTCACGCAATCGCCCGGTAGAAGGCGACGTTCCGCGTCGTACCACGACAGACGCGTGCGATAAGGCGGGGTGTCGCGTTCGAGCACGAAACGGCTGCGAAAGGCATCTTCGGCAACCAGCCCGGAGACACGCCCGGTCAGCATCAGCGTTTCGCCGGTGCGCGCCACTGGCCAGCGCGAGTCGAGACGCGCCTGCATGTCGATGCTCGCCAATGCGCTGGCACAAAGCACGACCGCAAACAGCACATGGCCAGGCCATCGAAGAAGACAAGTCGGCAGCAAGGCGAGCAACACGCCCAATGGCAACGGCTGGGGTTGCAGATAGACCACGAGCGTCGACGCAACCACGGCTACTGCGACTACCCGCAGATCTCCATCCGCAACGCGCAGTCCATAGGTCAGCCAACCGCCGTAGCTACGCTGCTTCTGCCCTGCCGGGTGACCGCTCGGCATTCACACCCCGGCGCGCGCCAACGCACGCGCCTTAGTTACAACTGCATGGAGTGTATCGGCCGCCCTGCTCTACAACTCAAGCGTGGAGCGGCGAGCCCGGTAGAGCGCGACCGACCATGCGTCGCGTACACGGGTGTTCGACGTATCGACGCCAGGCCGGAGACTAGGTAAAAGCGCTGGCCTCGGCCGCGGCGAGATGGCCGTCCTCGAGCGTCCAGACCTGGTCCATACGCTGGGCCAACTCGCGGTCGTGGGTCACCATGACGAGACTCGTGTTCAGCGACTCGTTGAGCTCAAGCATCATGTCGAACACGCTCGCCGCGGTGCGATGGTCGAGGTTGCCGGTCGGTTCGTCGGCGAGAATGCAGGCCGGGCGCGTGACCAGTGCCCGCGCCACGGCCGCGCGCTGGCGTTCGCCGCCGGACAACTCCGTGGGCTTGTGATCCAGCCGATCGCCCAGCCCCACCTTACGCAGCAGATCGCGGGCGGCATCCAGCGCTTTCTTCGGCGGACCACGCCGGATCAGAAGCGGCATGGCCACGTTCTCGACTGTAGTGAATTCCGGCAGCAGGTGATGAAACTGGTAGATGAAACCCAGCTTTTCATTGCGCAGCTTGCCGCGGGCCGAGTTCGACAGCGTCGTCATATCGCGCCCGCCGATACGCACTTCACCCTTCGTGGGTACATCGAGGCCACCGAGCAGATGCAGCAACGTCGACTTGCCCGAACCGGAAGCACCGATCACGGCAATCTTGGCGCCCGGAGCGACATCCAGATTGATATCGTCGAGGACGGTGACCGGCTCGCGCACCTCGGTGAAGGCCTTGGACAGATGCGTGCAGCCCAGCACGTTGGTCGCCTGGTCACTCATAGCGAAGCGCCTCCGCCGGCTGCACCCGGGCCGCGCGCCAGGCCGGGTAAAGCGTGGAAAGAAAAGACAGCACGAGCGACAGCAAGGCGATACGTACCACGTCGGCCTCGTGCAGCTCGGCCTTGAGCTGGCTGATGTAGTAGACGTCTGCGGACAGCAGATCGGTCTTCAGCAGGCTTTCGAGCATCGGCACGATATGTTCGATATTGATCGACAGCAGGATGCCCAGCGCCACGCCGACCACGGTGCCGATCACGCCGATCAGCGAGCCCTGCACCATGAAGATCGCCATCACCGATTTCGGCGCCATGCCCAGTGTTCGCAGGATGGCGATATCGCCCTGCTTGTCGGTGACCACCATGACGAGCATGGACACGATATTGAAGGCCGCTACCGCGATGATCAGGCTCAGGATGATGAACATCACCGTCTTTTCGGTGGCGATGGCGTGGAAGAAGTTGGCGTGCTGGCGGGTCCAGTCGGACACGCGCTTGCCGGGATCCAGCATCACCTGCAGCTGACGGCTGACGTCAGGCGCGTCGAACATGTCCTTGAGGTGCAGCCGCAAGCCGCTGACACCGTCTTTCATGTTGTAGAGCGTTGCCGCGTCGGCCATGTGGATCATGACCATGCCGCGGTCGTACTCGTACATGCCGACCTTGAAGATGCCGCCCACGGTGAAGCGCCGGAAACGCGGCACAATCCCGGCCGGCGTGATGTTCGCCTCTGGAATCATGAGGTCGACCTTGTCGCCTACATCCACGCCTAGCAGCGTCGCAAGCTCCGCGCCGATGACAATGCGGTACTTGCCCTTCTCCAGAGAATCGAACTCGCCCCCGACCATGTGCTGGGACACGTCGGATACGTTGCGTTCCTGTGCGGGCAGCACACCGCGAATCAACGTGCCGGACAGATTGCGACCCGTACGCAGCATGCCTTCGCCACTGATATACGGCGCGGCGCCATCGACGTTCTCCACGCGGCGGTCGACTTCCTTCTCCAGCGACTGCCAGTCGCTGAGCGAGCCGCGCCCACTGGAGATCTCGACATGCGAAGCCATGCCGAGGATGCGGTCGCGCAGTTCTGCTTCGAACCCGTTCATCACCGACAGCACTGTGATCAGCAGCATCACGGCCAGCGCGATTCCGCCCATCGAGATGGAGGAAATGAACGAGATGAAATGGTTGCGCCGCTTGGCCCGCGTATATTTCAGGCCGGCGTAGAGTTCGAGGGGTCTAAACATTGGCGCGCATTAAAGCATAATGGCGTTCATCGGCGCAGGGGGTCTGCTGCCGACAAGCACATCGGGGGAAATCGGTCATGCGCATGAGAACATCTGTGATTCTTTTAGTTCAGGCCTCGGCACTTATTTTTCCGGCCGCGGGCGCGCTCGCCGCGGCCACGGACGGATACGGCAGCGGCGAATACACCACGCCGCAACCGGCCGGACAGCGTACACAAACCACCACACGCGGCACCGTACTCGACATGCCGCGCGCATCTGGCACTTCGCAGGACAGCGCGCCCGCCACGCCGGCGACCCGCCCCGATACGCCGCCGCGCGGCATGACCAAGTCCCGCGTGCTTGCACGCTACGGCAAGCCGGTGAGCCGGAGTGGCCCGGTCGGCCAGCCACCGATCTCGCGCTGGGACTACCCCGACTACCGGCTCTACTTCGAGTACGACCACGTACTCCACGCCGTGGTGCCGGATCATCCCGAGCCAATTGCCCACACCGAAGAGCTCCAGACCGATAACTAGATGACAACACGGATCCTGCCGCCGGAATGGGCGCCACAACAGGCCACCCTTCTCGTCTGGCCACGCGACGGCGCCGACTGGGGCAATGGGCTGGCCGCCGCCCGTGATGCCATCGCCGCGCTCGCCGCTATCCTCTGCGAGTACCAGCCGGTTCTACTCGCAGCCGCCGATAGCGAATGCCGCGACAGCATCGCCGCCCATTCCGCGCTCGCCGGTCTTGTCGCGCTCACCGTGGTAGAGGTGCCCAACGACGACATATGGGCCCGCGATACCGGCCCCATAACGGTCTTCGACAACGAGGTGCGCCGGTTCCTGGATTTTCGCTTCGACGGCTGGGGCGGCCAGTTCGCCGCCACTCGCGACGATGCCTTCACGGCCGCCGTGCTTGCCACAGGGACATTGGGAGATGGCGCGCTGGAGCGTCACGAGTTCACGCTCGAAGGCGGCAGCATCGAGGTTAACGGCGCCGGCGCCTTGCTGACGACCGAGCGTTGTCTGATCAAGGGCCGGCGTAACGAGGATATTGATCGCGACAGTGCGGCGACCCTGCTTCGTGACGCACTCGGGGTGGATACAGTGCACTGGCTCGCCAGCGGCGATCTCATCGGCGACGATACCGACGGCCACATCGACACCCTCGCTCGCTTCGTCGCGACCGACACCATTGCCTACCAGGGCTGTCGCGACACCGACGATGCCCACTACGCGTCGCTGGCGGCCATGGCCGAAGAACTCGCCGCGCTAACCAACGCCGAGGGCCTGCCCTATCGGTTGGTCGAATTGCCGCTGCCGAGCCCAATTCACGATCCGGACGACGGCCACCGCCTGCCCGCAGGCTATGCGAATTTCCTGATCGCCAACGGCTGTGTGGTCATTCCCGCCTTCGACGATCCCGCCGACAAAGCCGCGCACGAGATCATCGCCGCGCTGTTTCCGGACCGCGACATCCGCGCTGTCGACAGTCGTGCCTTGATTCGTCAGCACGGCGGCCTACATTGTGCTGCCATGCAGATCCCTGCCGAGCACTCGTAATGACCGATCGATCCCAGCTGCGCGTCGCCATCGCGCAATACGCCTGCACGCCCGATCTTGGCACCAATCTGGATACGGCCGTGACCTATATCGAGCAGGCCGGCGCCGCAGGCGCGAAGCTTGTGCTGCTTCCCGAGCTGCATAACACCCCTTATTTCTGCCAGCGCGAGGATCCGGCTCTCTTCGATCTGGCCGAGCCGATTCCCGGTCCGTCGACCGAACGGCTAGCCAGAGCCGCCCGCGGCTCGGGCGTCGTGGTCGTGGCCTCGTTGTTCGAACGTCGCGCTGCCGGGCTGTACCACAACACAGCGGTCGTACTGGACAGTGACGGCACGCTCGCCGGGCGTTATCGCAAGATGCATATTCCCGACGACCCCGAGTACTACGAAAAGTACTACTTCACGCCCGGCGATCTGGGCTTTACCCCGATCGATACCTCGATCGGCCGACTGGGCGTGCTCGTCTGCTGGGACCAGTGGTATCCGGAAGCCGCCCGCCTGATGGCGCTCGCCGGCGCAGAACTGCTGATCTATCCGTCGGCGATCGGCTGGGACGACGCTACCGACGACAACGCGGAACAAACCCGCCAGCTCAGCGCCTGGCAGGGCGTACAGCGTGGCCACGCGATCGCCAACAGCCTCGCCGTGGTGACCTCCAACCGCGTCGGTATCGAAGGCGATAACGGCACCGAAATCCGTTTCTGGGGCCACAGCTTCGTGTTCGGGCCGCAGGGCGAAACCCTGGCAGAAGCCGGCGAGAATCCCGAACTGCTCGTCGCCAACGTCGAGCTGCAACGCACCGAGCAGTTACGACGTATCTGGCCGTTCCTTCGTGACCGGCGTGTCGATGCCTTCGGCGATATCACCCGTCGTTACCGCGACTGATACACCGGTTGACTCCGTGATTCGCCGGACTCGTTGCAGCCCGGCCGTTGTGCAATAATCCGCGCCCTTGCGATGACCAGTCTCTCCGAAAATACCGCGACCGTGCGCGCGCTGAACCCGCCAGCACTGCGCCCCGGTGCCCACGACCGCTGGCACGGCCTGCACGGCTGTGCGGCTGCCCTGGCACTCGCGCGTGCCGCGCAGGACAACGCCGGACTGACCGTAGCCGTCGTCGCCGACGAGCACCGCGCCTATCGGCTCGAAGAAGAACTGCGCTTCTTCACGGCACAGGACCTGGGGGTTAGACATTTCCCGGACTGGGAAACGCTGCCTTACGACGTCTTCTCGCCCCATGCGGATATCGTCTCGGAGCGTCTGGCGCTGCTGCATGCCCTGCCCGGCATGCGCCGCGGCATTCTCATCATCGCGGCCGATACGCTACTGCAGCCGCTGCCGCCGACCACGTTCGTCGACGCCCGCGCGATGGTCTTCAAGGCCGGCGACACGCTGGACTTTCACGCGCTGCGCGAACGCCTGGAAGCCGCTGGCTATGCCGCGGTCTCGGAAGTGCGCACCCACGGCGAATACGCCATCCGCGGCGCGGTGATGGATCTCTACCCGATGGGCACCGAGACGCCCTATCGGCTCGATCTGTTCGACGACGAGATCGACACCATCCGGGCCTTCGACCCCGACACCCAACGCTCGACCGACAAGCTCGACCAGATCCGCCTGCTGCCGGCGCGTGAATTCCCGCTCGACGAGGACGCCATCAAGGCGTTCCGTTCGCGCTACCGCCAGCGCTTCGAAGGTGATCCGGGCGCGAGCATGATCTATCGCGATGTCTCGCGCGGCATTCCGCCGGGCGGCATCGAGTCCTATCTGAACCTGTTCTTCGACGACACCGCCTCACTGTTCGACTACCTGCCCGCTGAAAGCGCGGTGATCGAACTCGGCGATGTAGACGCCGCCGTCGATACCGCCTGGCAATCGATCGAATCGCGCTACGAACAACGATCGGTCGATCCGGAACGCCCGCTGCTCGCGCCCGACGAGGCCTTCGTCACGCCGGCGCGCCTGCGTAGCGGGCTCGACGGGATCACGGCCGCGCGTATGGTCGACGACGCGAGCGACGACGGCGTGGTCTTCGACGTCTCTCCCGTGCCGGCACTGACCGGCGCGGACATCGTTGCCACCGGCCGTGCCCTGCGTGCCTTCTTCGACGAGTTCGACGGCCGCATCCTGATCACCGGCGATTCCGCCGGCCGCCGCGAAGCGCTGCGCGACTGGCTGACCTCGCTGGGCCTGTCGCCCGCGCGGGCCGAAGGCTGGTCGGATTTCGTCGACTACAACAAGCACATCGCAGTCACGAGCGCGCCGCTCGAAGCCGGCGCGATTCTGGGCGGCGACGCGATTGCCATCATCGCGGAGAGCCAGCTCACCGGCAGTCGCCCGCCGGCCAAGAAACGCCGACGTGTGCAGCGCGATCCGGAAACCGCGATCCGCGAGCTGACCGATCTCGCGCCCGGCGCGCCGGTCGTGCATCAGGACAACGGCGTGGGTCGCTACAAGGGCCTGCAGAAGCTGTCCGCCGGCGGGGTCGAGAACGAATTCGTCACCATCGAATATGCCGGCGGCGACCTGCTCTATGTGCCGGTCGCCTCGCTGCATCTGGTGCATCGCTTTACCGGCGCCGACGCGGAAACCGCGCCGTTGCACCGGCTCGGCAACGACCGCTGGGCCAAGGCGCGCAAGAAAGCCGCCAAGCGCGCGCGCGACGTCGCCGCCGAACTGTTGGAAATCCAGGCCAAGCGCGCCGCGCGTCAGGGCGTGTCGATGGTGCCCGATGCGGACGACTACGCCCGCTTCGCCGCCGGCTTTCCTTTCGAGGAAACGCCCGACCAGCAGCGTGCCATCGACGAAGTACTCGCCGATCTCGAGCGCGAAACACCGATGGACCGCGTCGTCTGTGGCGACGTCGGCTTCGGCAAGACCGAGGTCGCCCTGCGCGCGGCGTTTGCCGCGATCTCGGCCGGTTATCAAGTCTGCGTGTTGGTACCGACCACCCTGCTCGCCCAGCAGCATTACCAGAACTTCGCCGATCGATTTGCCGACTGGCCGGTCAAGGTCGCGGCCCTGTCGCGCCTGCGTACCGGCAAGCAGCGCGACGAGCTGTTGGAGGACATGACCAACGGCAAGCTGGATATCGTCATCGGCACCCACCGGCTGCTGCAGAAGGATATCCGCTTCAAGAAGCTGGGCGTGCTGATCGTGGACGAGGAGCACCGCTTCGGCGTGCGCCACAAGGAGCGCATCAAGAGCCTGCGCGCGCAGGTCGACCTGCTCACGCTCACCGCGACGCCGATTCCGCGCACGCTGAACATGAGCCTGTCCGGCCTGCGTGATCTGTCGATCATCGCCACCCCGCCTGAATCGCGCCTGGCGATCCAGACCTTCGTGTCACGCCAGGACACCGCGCTGATCCAGGAAGCCGTGCGCCGCGAGATGCGCCGCGGCGGCCAGGTCTATTACCTGCACAACAAGGTCAAGGACATCGAGCGCAAGGCGCGCGATCTCGCCGCGATCCTGCCGGAAGCGCGCATTCGCGTCGCGCACGGGCAGATGCACGAGCGCGAGCTCGAGGCGGCGATGCTCGATTTCTATCATCGGCGCTTCGATATTCTACTGTGCACTACTATCGTGGAGTCGGGTATCGACGTGCCGAGCGCGAACACCATCATCATCGATCGTGCCGATACCTTCGGCCTCGCCCAGCTGCATCAGCTGCGCGGTCGCGTCGGGCGTTCCCATCATCGCGCCTATGCCTATCTGCTGACGCCGGAGCAGTCGCTGATGACGCCCGACGCGCAGAAGCGGCTGGACGCGCTCGCCTCGCTTGGCGATCTCGGCGCCGGTTTTGCACTGGCGACACATGACTTGGAGATTCGCGGCGCCGGCGAGCTGCTTGGCGAAGGCCAATCCGGCCAGATCCAGGAAATCGGCTTCGATCTCTATCGCCAGATGCTCGATCGCGCCGTGGGCGCATTCAAGCGTGGCGAAGTCCCCGAAGCCGATGCCGACGAATTGATGTCGGCAACCGAAGTCGAGCTGGGCGCGACCGCTCTGCTGCCCGAGGAATACATCCCAGATGTGCATATGCGGCTTGTGCTCTACAAGCGCATCAGCGCAGCGAAGGATCACGGCGCCCTGCGTGCACTCAAGGTCGAGCTGATCGATCGTTTCGGCCTGCTGCCCGAAGCGACCGAAACGCTGTTCTCGGCCACCAGCCTCAAACTCATGGCCAGCCCGCTGGCGATCGCCAAGATCGAAGCCGGCCCGGACGTCGGCCGTATCAACTTCGCCCGCAACAGCCGTGTCGACCCCGCGCGCCTGATCGCCCTTGTTCAGGCCGACGCCAAATCCTACCGCTTGGAGGGTGACGCCCGCCTGGTGTTCTTCACCGACATGCCGGATGTGGAAACACGCGTCGAGCGTATCCAGACACTGCTTGAGAAACTGGGCGCGCCGCCTGCACGCAACGAGTCGGAAGCCGCGCTGGATCGCCTTTAGGCACGGCGTTCAACACGAATGCCTAAGCACGGTAATGCGCCACCCTCAACCGCACACGCACCAACGCCGACTAAGACAAATAACTGTTTAGTCGCATTCCGCTGATCGCCCCGTTTCTATGAATAGTGCGGGCGTCGGCTATCGGCCAGAAGCAGCTGGTCACCGCAAATGAAAGCGGACGTTCAACGTGAAGATGAGCAGCGCCTTGCCGCAACGTGTCCGAGTCCATCGACCTGTTATACGGCATCTGCGACGCTCTCACGAACTCGCGTTCTTCTCGAAGAGTAGCTTGCCGATCCACCACACGGCGTGCCCGACGTTGCGGATAAGTTGCTCGCCCTGGCGCAGGTACGAGAAACTCTCGTCGATCCCGGCAAGCTTCAGGGCCTCCCCAATCTTCGATCCAGTCGGGTGCGCATCGCCGACTCTCATCTCATAAGCGCCGACCACGGGACCAAGTACCGTTCGCGCTTTTTCCTCCCCGACTTGCTTGGCTAGTACGTCCTGAAGGAGTTTGTTGGAGCCAAGCTTGTCCTTCTCCTGGTGAGTCGAGAGTTTACGGAGCTCTCGAACGTTAAGGCGATCCGAAAAGACTCGGATGATCTCCTTCGCGAGACGCAGCAATGAGGCTTGGTCCTTGCTGTGAAAGCGGGATACCTGCTGCATAGCTGACTCGTCGTCGATACTGTGGCTGAACAACTCAACCCTAAACTTGTCGCGGAAGCCCTGTTCGAGCATTCGCATGCTCACAAAGAGCAAATCTTCCACGGCATGTGTAGACGCCGGTTGCGTCTTAACTTGCGCAGATAGCAGTTCTCCTGAGACTTTTCCATCGGGTGCAACGTTGTGTGCTGCCCAGATATGCTGCTCCCACGCCGCGAGCCGTGCGATATCGTAGGCGTAGACAGTTAGCAAGTCAGCGGAATTGATACCGAAATGCGTGGCGTAGCCAGAGGTAGACCCAATGGCACCAGTCTCTGCGGTATACCACTTGAGGGAAAAGCCACGTCGGCCGAGTAGGTCGGTCACCACGCTTGTGCGAAACCATAGCCAGCGACCAATATCTTCAGAGTCGAGCGCTGAGGATGCCGCCCTTGTTCCATCTGTCTCAATGATGAAGTGCGGTAAAGATTGATCGATGTCGCCGCGAACCCGCACGCTCAGGCCTCGGTGATCAATCCACTCATCTTTCCAGAACTCACCTTCAACGCGGACTCCGTCGGGCCCGGATCGGACGCCTCCCGACTGCTCGGATTCTGTGTTGTCGTCTCTCTCCGGTCCCAGCACGGGAGCGTCCTCTTCCTCATCGACATCAGTTCTCCAGACGCGGAACGACGCCCAACTTCCGCCATAGACGTCATTGAGGCTTCGAGTGAGGAGTTCAAAGCGACCGCCATCTCGATCGTTCTGATGGTTCTCCAGCCCTTCGTACTCAGTGCCTTCAAGCGAAGCTACATTCTCAACACGTTGCCGATAGTAGGAGAGACGTAGCGCAAGACCTCTGGCGGCAAGATAGTCGATCAGAAACTCTCGTTTGATCTCGATAAGCCGATGCTTGCCATCGTCGTCAAAAACCTCGCGAGCGACGACAACGAAGTCTTCCTCCGGCCTCACCCAGTTGTTGCCTTCCTTAACTAGGCGGAGCGCGATGATAAGGTCTGGATTCAGTACCCACTTTGTGCCTCCGACAACAGGCTGGTCATGCACGAATACCAGCTCAACTCCGATCGGCTCTTTGTCGTTGTACTGGTACTGATCTACCGGCGAGTAGTAGCCATCCTCATATGCGTACGATCGCGCGCTGTGGCCGATGCCGATATCGCTCCAGCTTAGTTTCTGTGCGACTTCTCGGTGTTGCGGAGGGAATGCGACCGATCCGCAGCCGAAGACCTCGCTGACATAGCCAACTTGAGTAACCCGAGCTTTGCCCTGCTCAGCATCTTGTGATGCGCGCAGCGGCACCCATGTCGCGTTCGCAAAGGATCGGCGCGTCTCGCGTGTTTGAAGAACCCAGTCTCTGTTCATTTTGTGGTCACTTAGGGTCAGAGGTGTCGCTCCATCTCGGTCGGCGACCAATATGCCTGTTCAGGCCGCGCCGTGTACCGCTGCAGCTTCCTTATGCCGCTGTATCCCACGAAACCTACGAGATAAACTGGGCCGTGCGGGATATTCTGAACACTGATTTCTCCTGGAAGTGGCTTGCAGCACAGGTTTGCTTGGGACGGCCTAGTCAAAGCAACGGGCAGCAAATCAATGGTCGCTTCCGGGTGGCTTTGCTCAACGGCGGCTCAGGATCGTTAGCCCCCTATTCGCAGATGGAAGAGCTATCTCACGCGCCCCAATCGTGGCGAGCGCCCGTCATGGGCCACACTTGGGCGCTTAAAGAGGTGAGCGGGTCCGGCTCGGCTGACTAGCGATAAATCGTTTATAGCGTCGTGTTTCGGATTCGATCGAGGATGTTCGCGGCATCGATTTGGGCCGCTTTGCGGCTTGGCATACGACAAGCCTGCTGCCAAGGCGCTAGGTGAGCGCCGGCAGCACCGCGACCAGCAGGCGTTCGATATCAGCCATGCCTTGGGCGAGCGTGGCTTCGATTTCGGCATGGATGGCCGCCCCACCGCTGCGACCGGCGGCCTTGTTGACCACGACCGCGCAACAGGCATAGTCCAGCCCGGCTTCGCGGGCGAGTGCAGCTTCGGGCATGCCGGTCATGCCGACGATGTCGCAGCCGTCGCGGGCCATGCGGTCGATTTCGGCGGCGGTTTCGAGGCGCGGGCCCTGGGTGACGCCGTGTACGCCACCTACCGCCGGATCCAGGCCGAGCTCGGTGGCGCTACGTGCCAGCGCGTCGGACAGCCGTGCGTCGTAGGGGGTGGTGAAGTCGATATGGTCGAGCAGACCGCCTTCTGCATCGTCGTAAAAGCTGTGTGCCCGGCCCCAGCTGTAGTCGATGATCTGGTCCGGAATGACGATCCGGCCGGCACGCATGACGTCTGTGATGCCCCCGACCGCGGCGATCGCGATCACCTGACGACAGCCGGCATCGGCAAGTGCGCGGATATTGGCTCGGTAGTTGATGCGATGCGGGGCGAGCTTATGGCCCGGGCCATGGCGCATCACGAAGCAGACGGGTCGACCCGCGAGATGACCACGCGCCAGCGGTCCTGAGGGCGCTCCCCAGGGCGTAACGATATCGTCGCGGATCTCGGCAGACTCAAGTTCGGCCAGATCGGCCAGCGCGGTGCCGCCGATAATGCCGATGGGGGCGTTCGTTGCAGTCATGAGCGCTTCAAGCGGTCGGTCTGGGGAATCGGGCACACACGATCCCGCCGGACATGCGCTGGCGCGCAATCCGGCGAGCCGTTTGCTGCCTCAGGCGTGCTTCGGGTGCTGATCTCCGTCAACCGCGTAGACGGCCGGCAGCTGGCGGAAATAGCCCTTGTAATCCATGCCTGCGCCGAAGACGTAGCGGTCCTCGATATCGGCACCGACGATATCGGCATGCACGCCGGGCGCGCAGCGATCGTGATCTTTCTTGAGCAGCATGGCGGTCGTAACCGACTCCGCGCCCTGGGCCTCGATGGCGTTGATGATCGCTTCCAGCGTATGTCCTTCGTCGAGGATGTCGTCGATGATCAGCACGTGGCGATCATCGAGACGCAGGCCCGGGCTGACCTTCCATACGAGTTCCCCGCCGCTGGTCTCGCCGCGATAACGCGTGGCGTGGAGATAATCCAGTTCGAAAGGGAAATCCAGGCGCTTGGTGATCTCCGCCGTGGGGTGCAGGCCGCCGAACATGACGCACATGATGATCGGGGCCTTGCCCGACAACTCGGCCGTGATCTTCTCGGCCATGCGGTCATAGCAGGCGCTCAGCTCAGCCTCGTCGATCAGGCAATCGGCGCTTGCGCGGATGGCGCAGGCTTCGTCGTATCGTTCTTGGTCAAAACCGCTCATGCTTCGCCTTCTTCGGTGGGGCTATCCGGGCCCCGGGTTGATTGCGCACGCGTGCGTTCGCGCGCCATGGCCTTGTCGCGCTCGGATTGTACCTTCTCGGTGTCGATTTCTTCCTGTTCTTCGTCGCCGTCGCTGCGCCGCGCCTGCGAAACGACCAGTTCATCCGGTATATGCATGGTCGTGGTCGGGTACGCGATGGCCGCGCCGTGATCGCGCACGACGTCCTGCACGCGCTGGAGCACACTTTGCTTGACGGCCAGATACTCGGCCCAGTCTGTCGTGCGCGTGTAGCAGTACACCAGCAGGTTGATGGCGCTGTCGCCGAGGCTGTCCAGATAGGTGAGGATGACTTGATCGCTATCGATCGCCTCGTCTTCATCGAGCATTCGCCGCACTTCGTCGACGATATCCGGAATCGAGGCCGCGTCATCGTAGCGTAGTGCGACGGTTTCCATGATCCGCCGATGCGTCATCCGTGACGGGTTCTCCAGCGACACGTTCGAGAAAACCGCGTTGGGCACATACAACGGCCGCATATCGAAACGCCGTACGGTGGTCGCGCGCCAGCCAATCGCTTCGACCACGCCCTCGATCTCGCGATCCGGCGAGCGAATCCAGTCACCGACAGAAAACGGCCGATTCAGATAAATCGTCAAGCCGCCAAAGATATTCGCGAGCACATCCTTGGCCGCGAAACCCAATGCGATACCGCCCACACCCGAAAACGCCACCAGCGCCGACAGCGAGACGCCGAACACCTGCATGATGATCAGCCCGGCCGTGACAACAGCCGAGATACGCAGCAGCTTGCCGATGGCGTCGGCCGTGGTCGGGTCGATGGCATTGTCGCGGCCCGCCGCGCGCGCAAGCATGTTGGCGCCAGCCGAGCGGATCAGCCGGAACAGGAACCAGGTCAGCAACCCGACCAGAATCACGCCGCGCACCTTGGGCAGGTAACTCAGCCATTCCAGCCCTTCATCGGGTCGCGCCATGCGGATCGCGACCGATAACCCGACCACCCAGATCACGCCCTGTAGTGGGCCGTTGACGCTGTAATAGAGCGCGTCGTCCCAGATGTTGTGGCTGGCGCGCACCCGGCGGCCGAACCACGCCAGCAGGCCGCGCGTGATCAGGTCGAGCAGCCCCGTGGCGAACACGACGCAGAAGATATCCACGGCCAGGCCCCACTGCTCGCGCAGGCTCTGGTATTCCGCGATCAGCTCCTGCAACCACCCCCAGTCGAACATCGCCTAAAGCCCGTTCTCGTATTCCTGCGCCAGCTGCGCGTTGAGTGCACAGGCAGCCTGCCAGCGCGCGTTGTCCTCGAGCTTGAGGGTCGCGTCGATCCCTTCGGCGGGGCCACACCGCGCATGCAGCGTCTCACGCCGCGCGCAGGCGGCTTCATCGTCGTATGGCACGTCGTCGAGCAGCTCGAGCAGGCCTTCGCGGTCATTGCAGACCGGCAGGTAATCACAGCCGGCTTCCTGCGCCAGGCGCGCGCGTTCGCGATACCCGCCGATGACGGCTGCGCCGCCCATGCTCAGATCATCGCAGAACACGCAGCCGTCGAAACCGTACTCGCCGCGCAGGATGTCTTCGATCCAGTGCCGCGACAGGCTGGCCGGCAGATCGTCCACTTCGGGATAGCGCACATGCGCCATCATCAGCGAATCCAGACCGGTCTTGATGAGCGTCGCGTAGGGCGCCATGTCGTCGGCGAGCCCGGCACGATCGCGTTCGTCGATCGGCAACTCGGCATGGGAATCGGCCACGACGTAACCGTGGCCGGGAAAATGCTTGGCAGTCACAGCGCTGCCGCCGGCGTGCAGCCCTTCGCCAAAAGCCTGCGCGAGCGCGCCGACCCGACCGGGCTGCGCCGCAAATGCGCGATCGCCGATGACGGTGGACGCGCCGTAATCCAGATCGACCACCGGCGCGAGCGGCATGTCCACGCCCGCCCGGCCAAGCTCGACGGCCAGCAACCAGCCGATCTCGCGTGCGGCATGCAGCCCGGCATCCTGATCCCGGGCGGCCAGCGCGCCAATCGCCTTCATGGGCACGACACGGGTAAAGCCGTCACGAAAACGCTGCACCCGTCCGCCTTCTTGGTCTGCCGTGATCAGCAGGTTCGGGCGGACATTGCGCATGGCGGCCGTCAGCTCGGCCAGCTGCACCGGGTCACGATAGTTGCGTGTGAAGATAATGGCGCCGCCCACTGCCGGATGCGCCAGGATGCGCTCATCCTCGGCGGTCAGCGCAGTGCCTTCAATATCCGCAATCAGCGGGCCCGGACGGGGCCCGCTGCGATGACTGCCCTCACTCATTGATTTCAACCTTCGTGCCCACGGGCACCCGATCGAACAGATCGATCACGTCACTGTTGGTCATGCGAACACAGCCGATCGAGCCCGGCTTGCCCATGACCGCCGTATCCGCCGCGCCGTGGATATAAATGAAGCGGCGCATGGTATCGACACCGCCGAGCCGGTTGCGACCGACTTCCTCACCGCACAGCCACAGAATGCGCGACAGAATCCAGTCGCGGCGCGGCGACGCCTCGGCCAGTTCCAGGGAATACACCTCGCCGTTGGGGCGCCGGCCCTTGAACACCGTGCCCGGCGCGGCGCCGGCGCCGATCTTGGCGCGAATGCGATGGCTACCACGCGGCGTCTGATGGCTGCCCTCGAACTCACCGCCGCCTTTCGTGGCGGTCGATACGAGGTACTGCTTGATTTCGTCGCCGTCAGCGTCGAACAGGGTCAACGTCTGCTGGGACAGGTCGATCTCGATGCGAGGCGTTGCAGACATCAGGACGTCCACCGTGCATACGGGCTGAAGGCCAACGCATGATTGTAGTAGCGACGATCGTGGGTCACCTCTTCGCCGAGCCAGGCCGGCCGCTCGAACGTCTCGTCGACGCTGTCCACCTCGATCTCGGCTATGATCAACGGCGCGTTTTCGCCTGCGAACTCGTCGATTTCCCAAGTATGTCCGGCGTACGCTACCCAGTGACGCGTCTTGATCACAGGCGGCGCTACGCACAGTGTCGCCAGCATTTCACGCGCATCCTCGAGCGGCACGGGGTATTCGTACTCGGCGCGCACGCTGCCCACCACGGCGGCCTTCACGTTGATGTTCGCGCGACTGCCTTCGATACGCACGCGCACCGACGCCGGGCCGTCGCCGCAGAGATAGCCCTGCTCGAAATCCTGACGGGCGTGCGCTGCATCGCGCCATTCGTCGCCGACGACCAGAAACTTGTGCTCGATCTCGGTAGCCATTACGCGCTTTCTCGGGTGAATACGGCCATGGATTCAACGTGTGCCGTGTGCGGGAACATGTCCATCACGCCGGCATGGGTCAATCGGTAGCCGTGCTGATGCACCAGTTCCCCGGCATCGCGCGCTAGCGTGGCCGGATGACAGGAACAGTAGACGATCCGTTCGGCGCCAGTCGCCGCAATCGCCTCCAGCATCTCCGCTGCACCGGAACGCGGCGGATCGATAAGCACGCGATCGACCTTCCTGTTCATCCACGGCGCATCCGCGGATGGCTCGAACAGATTGGCGACATGCGCCTCGATATTGTCCGCGCCGTTGATACGCGCGTTTTCCCGTGCCCGCTCGACCAGCGATGTCTCGCCCTCGACCGTAACCACGCGCGCCGCCTTGCGGGCCAGCGGGATCGAGAAGTTGCCCAGCCCGGAAAACAGTTCCAGCACGCTGTGATTTTCGTGTACGTCGAGCAGTTCCAGGGCCTGGTCGATCATGCGGGCATTGATGCCGGCATGGATCTGGACGAAATCGTTGGGCTGGAAATACAGCCGCGCGTCGTAGGCCGGCAGATCGTAGTAAAGCGCCGGCGCATCGGCATCCAGTGGCGCGATCGTGTCTTCGTTACCGGGCTGAAGATAGATCGAGAAACCGAACTCCCTGCCAAACGCACGCAGCCGTTCGCGATCCGCCTCGGTGGGTTCGTCCAGCACGCGGAAGACGAGCGCGACGGCATTGTCTGCCGCGGCGACCTCGATCTGAGGCAGGCGCTCGCGGATCGACAGCCCGTCGATGAGCGTCGCCAGATCGGTCAGCCGGCTGCCGACCGATTCGACCAGCACTTCGCAGCGCTGCAGCAGCGCAATGAACGGTGCGCCGCGCTCACGAAAACCCACCAGCGTGCCGCCCTTCTTCGGCACGTATTTCGCGCCCAGGCGCGCGCGCCGACGGTAACCCCAGCGCGCGTCGACCAGCGGGTCGAGCACCGAATCCGGCATCACCTTGCCCACGCGTTCGAGCGCATCCAGGAGCTGCTGCTGCTTGAACTCGAGCTGGGCGTTCTCGCCCGCGTGCTGAAGCGCACAGCCACCACAGAGGCCGAAATGCGCACAGCGCGGCGTGACCCGCTTCTCGGAGGCCGAGAACAGCGTCTCGAGGCTGGCTTCCTCGTAGTTCTTCTTCCGTTTGGTCGGCCGATACAGGGCCTGCTCGCCGGGCAGCGTATCGGCCACGAAGACGGCCTTGCCGTCGACATGACCGACGCCGCGCGCATTGCTGGCGAGGTCCTGTATCTCGATCACCCCTCGTTCGGCCGGCTTGCGCCGGCGCTGGCGCCGACTCATGCGCGTCGCATCCGTATCTGGCGGTCTGGAATCATCAAGGACAGCTTCACGGCTTGTCGTACACCCCGGTCGACAGATAACGATCACCCCGATCGCAGATGATCATGGCGATCGTGGCGTTCTCCAACTCCTGGGCCAGTGTCAGGGCGGCAAAAACGCTGCCGCCGGAGGACGGCCCCGCGAAGACGCCCTCTTCCCTGGCAAGACGTTTCATCGCGGTCTCGGCATCGTTCTGCTCGACGTCGATCACGCGATCGACACGCTCCGGCTCGAAGATCTTCGGCAGATATTCCTCGGGCCAGCGGCGGATACCGGGAATTTTGGACTCGCCCGCTGGCTGCACGCCGATGATCTGGATATCGGGGTTCTTTTCCTTGAGATAGCGCGAGCAACCCATGATGGTGCCGGTGGTACCCATGGTCGCCACAAAATGCGTGATCTGGCCGTTCGTGGCGTTCCAGAGTTCCGGCCCGGTGGTTTCGTAATGGGCACGCGGGTTGTCGGGATTGGCGAACTGGTCGAGGACTACGCCCTTGCCGTCGCGATGCATCTCGGCAGCCAGGTCTCGAGCGCCTTCCATACCCTCGGACTCGGACACGGAAATGATCTCCGCACCGTAGGCCCGCATCGACGCGCGGCGTTCCTCGCTCATGTTCTCCGGCATGATCAGGACCATCCGATAGCCCTGCATGGCCGCAACCATGGCCAGCGCGATGCCGGTATTGCCACTGGTCGCCTCGATGAGCGTATCGCCGGGCTTGATCTCGCCGCGCTCCGCGGCGCGCCGGATCATGCTGTAGGCGGGCCGATCCTTGACCGAACCGGCGGGATTGTCGCCCTCGAGCTTGGCCAGCAGCGTGTTCGATGCGTCGCCGCCATAGCTTTCAGGCAGCCGTTGCAGTCGCGTCAGCGCGCTGTTGCCGACGAACTGATCGAGGGTGGGATAAAGGTTGTTCTTGCTGTTCATTGGCGGATTCTAGCAGTGCGGACCACGACAGGTTAACGGGGTTTCAGTGGTGTGCAACGCGCATGAACCAAGGCCGCGTCAACGCAGCGCGCGACGCCCGCTATCCATGGCGGCACGCATCGCGCGCACGGCTTCGGCAATACCGACGAAAACCGCATCTGCGATCAGTGCATGGCCGATATTGAGCTCCACGATGGCTTCGATCGCGGCGATGGGCCCGACATTGTCGGTAGTCAGCCCGTGACCAGCATGCACCTCGATGCCGAGCGAGTGCGCGTGGGCGGCCGCTGACTCGATCCGTTCGAGCTGGGCATCGCGGTCGCCGCCTTCGGCGGCATCGGCATAGGCGCCGGTATGCAGTTCGATAACACGCGCGCCGGCGTCCGCTGCGGCGTCGATCTGAGCGGTATCCGGATCGATGAACAGCGCGGCATGGATGCCCGCGCCCTGCAGCCGGGTCACGGCGTCGCGTACTGCTTCGACCTGGCCGGCGACGTCGAGGCCACCCTCGGTGGTCAGCTCCTCGCGGCGCTCGGGTACGAGACAGGCGTCGCGCGGCTTGAGCCGATCGGCGATATCGAGCATTTCCGCTGTCAGTGCCATCTCGAGATTCACCGGCACATCGCCGGCCGCGGTGAGCGCCTCCACGTCGGCATCCTGAATATGTCGGCGATCCTCACGCAGGTGCACGGTGATGCTGTCGGCGCCGGCCGCCATCGCCGAACGCGCGGCGGCAGCCACATCGGGATAGGTGGTACCGCGGGCCTGGCGCAGTGTAGCCACATGGTCCACGTTCACACCCAGGCGCAGCGGCGCGTGGCCGTTTGAGTTGTGGTTGTTGGTCATTGTCGATCTCCGGAAGACGGGGCGCTGGCGGCCGGGCTGCCGGACGCCTTGAATGCCTGCATTGCTTTGAGCGTTTCCACCGATTTCAAGGGGCGACCGCCCAGATGCGGCGCGATGGCGGCCTGCATCAGGGCGCGAGCCTCATGTACCTGGGCCCGTCCGGGGAAGCGGCCTTCGACGAGACCAATGAGGGCCGCGCCGGATACACGCACATCGTCGGCCTGCCCCTGGCCATGGGCACGGCGCAGGCCCAGTTCGGCATCGTAGAAATAATCGGCATCGGCGACGACGGCTTCGCCGGAATCGCTGGTGGTATCCAGCGGCACACCGTAGCCCAGCTCATCGAGCAGATCGCGCTCAAAGAACCGCAGCGCCACAATCGCCGGCGCGCCGTCGGACAAGGCCGCGAGTAGCGCCGAAAGGCTGTCGTGGATTGCAGGATGAGGGTCGTCGCGGGCAATCAGGCGCAGCACCAGTTCGCAGGCATAGAAGCCCGCCATGAGCGCGTTGCCGGACAAGGCATGACGACGCAACGTTTCGATATCCGTGAGCGTGTACAACTCGCCACGCCCGCTCCACGACAACTGCAATGCGGCCAGGGGCTCGAGCAGCCCGCGCCAGCGCGATTTCGGCCGACGCGCGCCTTTGGCTACGAGGCCGATTCTGCCATGCTCGCGCGACAACGCCTCGATGAGAAAGCTCGTATCGCGCCAGGCCCGCCGATGCAGGATGATCGTGGGCGAGAGTTCGACCCGCATGGGCGTGCTAAGCGCCGCGTTTAGTGGCCAAGATCGCGCACGCTGGCTTCGCTGTCGATCCAGTTCTCGCGCACCTTCACCCACAGGCGAAGATCGACGCGATGGTCCAGCCGCTCGACCAGGTCCAGGCGCGCTGCGCGACCGATGCGCTTGAGCATCGACCCCCCCTTGCCGATCACCATGGCCTTGTGATTGTCACGCGAGACCCAGACACAGGCATGGATCTCGATCTGCTCCTCGCCCTGTTCGAAGCGCTCGATCTCGACCGCGGCGGAGTACGGCAGCTCCTGCTGCATGTACATGGTGAGCTTTTCACGCACCGTTTCCGCGGCGATGAATCGTAGATTGCGGTCGGTGTATTCGTCCTCGGGGAAGAGGAACGGGCCTTCCGGCATGCGCGACGCACATTCGGCAACGATCGAATCCAGATTCTTCTTCTTCTGTGCCGAAACCGGCGCGATGAACGCGAACTCGCGCCGCGCGCTCATCTGCTCGATATAGGGCAGCAGCTCGGTCTTGTCGGGCACGCGGTCGACCTTGTTAATGATCAACCCCACTGGGGTGCGCAACGACTTCAATCGCTCCAGCGCTGCCTCGTCCTCGGCGCGCCACTGGCCAGCCTCGACCACGAACAGCACCACGTCGATACCGGCAAGGCTCGACATCGCGGTTTCGTTAAGCACCCGATTGAGCGCGCTGCGCTGGCCGGTGTGCAAGCCGGGCGTGTCCACCAGCGCGATCTGCATATACGGTTCGGTGAGCACGCCAACGATACGGTGCCGGGTCGTTTGCGGCTTGGGCGTGACGATGCTGACTTTTTCGCCGACGAGCGCATTCACGAGCGTTGACTTGCCGACGTTCGGCCGGCCCACCAGGGCAACCATGCCGCTTCGGGTGGTCTGGGAGTCGCTCATTGGGGGGTGTCCTTGGTGGCTGCGTTGTCCGTGTCCGGATCGGTTTCGAGTGTCTCAAGCATACGCCGGGCCGCGTCCTGTTCAGCCTTGCGCCGACCACCGCCCTCGCCTTCGACGGCGGCGCCGGTATCGACGAGGGTGCAGCGCGAGACAAAATGCTGACAGTGATCCGCTCCGGTCACGCTCACCAGTTCGTATTCGGGGCGGTTTCTAGCGCGGGCTTGCAGCCATTCCTGCAGCCGCGTCTTGGAATCCTTCAGGCTCGCGGCGCTGGGCAGTGTGGCCAATCGCTGGGCGTAGAGATGCATGATGACCTTGCGCGCCGCGTCGAATCCGCCCTCGCAATAGATCGCACCCAACAACGCCTCGACGCCGTCGGCCAGAATCGACACACGTCGACGGCTGCCGTTGCGCATCTCGCCCGGCCCGAGAACGATGGCCTGACCCAGTTCGATTTCATCGGCAATGACGGCCAGCGTGCGTTCACGTACCAGTGCCGCACGCAGCCGGGACAGATCGCCTTCCGGCGCATCGACGCATTGTTCGAACAGCGCGGCTGCGATAACGAAGTTGAGCACCCCGTCGCCGAGAAACTCGAGCCGCTCGTTGTGATCGGGCGCGGCGCTGCGATGTGTCAGCGCCTGTTCCAGCAGCTCCCGCGTCTCGAACACATAGCCGAGACGCGCTTCCAGCGTCGCACGCGCGTGTGCCTGGTTTTCGTTGCTATCCGCCATCGGTCCCCGTCAGCGGCGCCGTTTCCTCGAACGCAAAGACAAGCGACACGTCGAACATGAGCGGACGACGGACTTCGTAGGCGATCGAAATCTCGCGTCCGCCGCCAGCTACGCGGCTGACGGCCACGTCGCGGCCTTTCACGTTGTCGACATAGCCGGCGTCGAAACGACGCTGGATCGCGCTCTGGATCTGTGCGGCCGGCACCGTCATCAGGTCCGGCTGCTCGGCGGCCCACTCGATCGTCTCGCGGATATCGTAGGCATTCAGATAGACCGGCACGGCCTTGATCCCCACCAGCAGCAACAGGCCAGCGGTGAAGAGTACGTAAATCAGCCCCCACATCGTCATGCCACGCTGGCGGTGCATGGAAGCGATTGAAGACGAGGCCGGGAATGGTCGGCAGTCAGACATGGTCACGCTCGCAGTCATGTGGCTAGTGCAGGATATTGCCGATGCGGTCGAATCGCACGTCGAATTCGCCGAAATCGACGCTCATCCAGATCATGAAGGCCTTGCCGACGAGGTTGCGCTCCGGCACGAAGCCCCAGACCCGAGAGTCCGCGCTGTTGTCACGGTTGTCGCCCATCACGAAGAAATGATCCTGCGGCACGGTGACGCTCACGTCCGGGCCACGCCGGCCTTCCACCTGTAGCACCGGATGCTTGGCGCCGTTCGGCAAGGATTCGACAAACTCGCGCATGGTGGAGAATGCTTCACCGTCCGGGCCGTTGTAGATACCCAGATCCTCGAGCGACACGGGGTCGCCGTTGATGAAAAGTTGCTCGTCCGCGTAGGCGACCTGATCGCCCGGCATGCCGATCACACGCTTGATGTAGTCCTTGGTGGGATCCGGCGGATAGCGAAACACCACGACGTCGCCACGCTCGGGCTCGCCCAGATCAAGAAACTTGGTATGGAAAACCGGTGCGCGCAGTCCGTAGCTGAACTTGTTCACGAGCACGAAGTCGCCAACGAGCAGCGTCGGCACCATGGACTTCGAGGGAATACGGAACGGCTCGAACACGAAAGCACGCAGTACCAGAACGGCGATCAGCACCGGGAAGAACGAACGCGCGAATTCGATGACGGCGTTCGCCTCCTCGTGCGGGCCACGACGCGCGCGCAGCACGAGCCGATCCACCAGCCACACGACACCGGTCACCAGGGTTGCGATCGCAAGCCAGGCCTCGAAATCCATATGCACGTTGTTCATCGCCTACACGCTCCCGCGCGCTAATCGGAGTCGTCGGTCGAGAGCACGGCGAGGAAGGCTTCTTGCGGAATCTCCACGCTGCCCACCTGTTTCATGCGTTTCTTGCCTTCTTTCTGCTTCTCCAGCAGCTTGCGCTTGCGCGAGACGTCACCGCCGTAGCACTTGGCGGTCACGTTCTTACGCATGGCCTTTACCGTGGTGCGCGCGATGATGCGCGTGCCGATCGTGGCCTGAATCGCGACGTCGAACATCTGGCGCGGCACGATCTTCTTGAGCTTCTCCACCAGCGCCTTGCCACGCTCGTAGGATTTGTCACGATGCACGATATGCGCGAGCGCATCGACCGGGTCGCCGTTGATCAAGACGTCCAGGCGTACAAGCTGCGCCGCCTGGAAACGCGCGAAATCGTATTCGAAGGAAGCGAATCCACGCGACACCGATTTCAGCTTGTCGAAGAAATCGAGCACGACTTCCGATAACGGCAGCTCGAAGTTCATGGCCACCGAGTTGCCCATGTACTGCATGTCCTTCTGCACGCCGCGCTTTTCCATGCACAGCTGCAGAACCGGGCCCACATACTCCTGCGGCATCAGAATACTGGCGTGGATGATCGGCTCGCGGATTTCCTCGATCTCGCCGACGCTGGGCAGCGACTGCGGATTGCTGATCGAGAGCACGGTGCCTGAGGTGGTGAGCACCTCGTAAACCACCGTCGGCGCGGTGGTGATGAGATCCAGACCGTACTCACGCTCCAGGCGTTCCTGCACGATTTCCATGTGCAGCATGCCGAGGAAGCCGATCCGGAAACCGAAACCGAGGGCGGCCGACGTTTCCGGCTCGTAGTTCAACGAGGAATCATTCAGGCGCAGCTTCGAGAGCGCGTCACGGAAATCCTCGTATTGGTCGGAATCCACCGTGAACACCCCGGCGAACACGCGCGGCTGCACCTGCTTGAAGCCGGGCACCCGCTCGGCACAGGGCGCATGCGCGTGGGTGAGCGTATCGCCCACTGGCGCGCCGTCGATATCCTTGATGCCTGCGATCACGTAACCGACTTCGCCGACTTCCAGCGCTGCCAGCGGCTTTTTCTTGGGCGTGAAGATGCCGACGTCGTCGACCTGGTACTCACGTGAGGTCGACATGACCTTCATACGGTCGCCCTTCGCGAGCCGACCGTTGCGGATACGCACCAGCGACACGACGCCGAGGTAGTTGTCGAACCAGGAGTCCACGATCAACGCCTGCAACGGCGCTTCGGGATCGCCTTCCGGCGCCGGAATGCGACGGATGATTGCTTCCAGCACGTCGGCTATGCCCTCGCCCGATTTGGCGGAGCAAAGCAGCCGATCGGTGGCGTCGATACCGATCACGTCCTCGATCTGCTGCGACACGCCATCAGGGTCGGCGGCGGGCAGATCGATCTTGTTGAGTACGGGCAGGACTTCGAGATCCTGCTCGATCGCCGTATAGGTGTTGGCCACGCTCTGGGCTTCGACGCCCTGCGATGCGTCCACCACCAGCAATGCGCCTTCGCAGGCGAACAGCGAGCGCGAGACTTCGTAGGAAAAATCCACGTGCCCCGGCGTATCGATGAAGTTCAGATGGTAGGTCTCGCCATCGGCCGCCTGGTAGTCGAGGGTGACTGCCTGCGCCTTGATGGTAATCCCGCGCTCACGCTCGAGATCCATGGAGTCGAGCACCTGCTCGGCCATTTCCCGCTCGGTGAGCCCCCGGCAGGCCTGGATGAAGCGATCCGCGAGCGTCGACTTGCCGTGGTCGATATGCGCGATGATGGAAAAATTGCGTATGCGTGACTGCATCAGGACTTCATTGCGGCGCGCGATGGCGACATAAAACAATCGCCCCGGCAAAACCGGGGCGATGCGATAGTCACACAGTATACGCCGTCGCGCCCCGGCGTTTCAGCCGTAGGCGTCGCTGCGTTCAACCTTTTCCAGGACGCATGGCCAGATAAAGCCGATTGCCCTCGCGCAGAACCAGCAATGCGACCGGGCCATCGGCCGTCTTGAGCGCCTTGCGCAGCGCGGCGACGTCTTCGACATTCTTCGACCCGACCGCGAGTACAACGTCGCCCGGCTGCAGGCCCGCGTCGGCGCCCGCGCCCTCGGCGACCTCGGTCACGCGAACGCCGCCCTGCTCCAGTTCCAGTTCGCGGCGTTGCGCGGTATCCAGAGACTCCAGCGTCAGGCCAAAGGGCTGTTTCGCCTGCTCCGGAGCCTTGTCTTTCGTCGGCCCACCGGCAAGGAGATCCTTGGGCAGTTTTTCGATCTCGACATCGATCTGCTCACGCTCACCGTCACGCAGTACCGTGACCGTGGCACTGCGGCCCGGCTCGACCGTGCCCACAAGCGGTGGCAGCGCCGCTGCAGAATCCACCGGATGATCGTTGAACAGCAGGATCACATCGCCCGCCTGCAGGCCCGCCGCTTGCGCGGGCGATTCGGGCATCACCCGGGCAACCAGTGCGCCTTCGGGACGCTTGAGCTTGAACGACTCGGCCAGCTCCCGATCCACGTCCTGGATCTGCACACCCAGCCAGCCGCGGGTAACGCTGCCGTTTTCGCGCAGCTGCCCGGCGACATCCATCGCGATGTCGATGGGGATGGCGAATGACACGCCCTGATAACCGCCGGTCTGGCTGTAGATCTGGGAGTTGATCCCCACGACCTCACCCTTGAGATTGAACAGCGGCCCGCCGGAGTTGCCCGGATTGATGGCGACGTCGGTCTGCAGGAACGGCACATATTGATCGCTGGCCAGACTGCGCTGCTTGGCCGAGACAATGCCCGCGGTGACCGAGGTCTCGAACCCGAACGGCGAACCGATGGCCACGACCCAGGATCCGACCGGCAGCTTGTCCGGATCGCCGATCTTCACCGTGGGTAGATCCTTGGCATTGACCTTGAGCACGGCAAGATCGCTATAGCTGTCCTGACCGACCACCTCGGCGAGCAACTGACGGCGATCGTTGAGCTTGACCACGATCTGGCCCGAATTCGCCACGACATGACGATTGGTGAGGATGTAGCCGTCCGAAGAGATGATGAAGCCGGAGCCCAGCGACGGATGCGGCGTCGCGCCCGGCCCGCGGGGCATCGGCAACGGCGAACGCTCGCCCTCGCCCGGCCCTTGTCGCGGCATCTGCCCCTGACCCGGGCCATCCTCGAAGAAGCGCTTGAGCCAACCTTCCAGCGGGTTCTCGCTGCCCTCGTCCGAGTTGCCCGCCGCTTCTTCGTCTTCCGCCGGCACAGCGCTGATATTCACCACCGCGGGCGACGCCTGCTTCACGAGCCCCGTGAAGTCCGGCAATTGGCCGCCGCTGATCGGGGTCGACTGCGCCTCGTCGTCACCGCAGCCAGCCAGTAGGACAAGCAGCATCAGCAGCAGCACGGCAACTTGCGTGGAACGTGGGCGGATATTCATGGCGATTCGCTCTTCCCGTGGCCTGGCAATCAATATATTGAGCGTGAGGTCGGCCGCTTGGGCCGCCCACCGGGCACCGACATTAGCGCAGGCGTCCACGCGCCGTCACGAATCAGTGTTAGTTACCGGCTGCCTTGGTCTCGCGAACGAGATTGCGAGCGATCTGCTCTACGGTGATCGCCGGCACTTCGCCGACCACCGTGATCTGCGTGCCTTCTACCACGTGGCCGAACGCGTTGACCGCACCCATGGTCGTCGCGCCTTCCAGCGGCTTGCGCAAGCCCTCCGGCGCAATGAACGCGGAGACCGTGGCGACGCCGTCCGTGAACAGCATCTGGCGTACATAGCCGGATTCAGTCACGCGGCGCACACCGTCTTCGGCCAGCTCGAAACCGGGCGGCAGATCGGTGGGCTGCCAGGCGTCTTCGGGGACCGGTTTGTCTTCGACCTGAACCGCCTGATGCTTGACCACGCGAAAGCCTTCGATGTCGTAGCCGGGCTCGAACTCGCTTTCCGGAATCGATCCGGGAAATTCGATCTGCGTGAACATCAGCTGCTCGAGCACGTCGTTGTCGCGCATGAGGTCGAGTTTGAGCGGCAACTGGGTCTGCTCATCGATGAGCATTCGATAGCCATAGCGGTACTTGTCGCGCGGCTCGATCCGCACCAGCCGGCCGATGCGATCGGCCAATCGACGCTGGCCCATATCGCTCACGCTGTAATGTTCGCGCATGCGATCGGCCGAGAACTGCGCCACGCTGCCGAGCAGGCTCTCGCGTTTGTGGCGCGATATAAGCACGACTTCGTTATTGGGGAGAATCGACGTGACCACGCCACCGCGGCGGATCACTTCGCGCGGCTGGCCAGTCAACGATACAAGTCGCTCCTGCTCCAGACCGTCGCTGTAGCGATGGGTCACGCGCAGCGTGTCGAGCTGACCTTCTCGCAGGTAAACCAGAATCCCACGGTAGTTTTCGCTGCGTACGGCCTGGGAGGCGCGGCCGAGCAGGTCGTTGATCGAACTTTCAGATGGAGCGTCGTCGGCGGCGTAGGCAGCGCCGGCGAGCGCGGAAAAGACGAACAGCCATAGGAACGCAGAAAGCGCTCGTGTCACTGCGTCGTTTCCTGCCCATAGGTGGCCACGCGAACAAAGCCGGGCGTGGTGCCGGACATGCCGTAGCCGCGCGCCAGACCATTGTGTTCGACAAGATAGCCGTTGAGTTCGTCTTCGAGGTCCGGGTCCGAAACCGACCAGTGATCAGCCGGGCCCTGTTGAATGGCGGCGTTGCTCGGGCCGGCCTTGCGAAGCATGTCGCTGGACAGCTCGTTCGAGGCCACCATCTCGCCGGCGTCATCCGCCGTGGCCGACGACACGGGCGAGGCGTTTGCGGCGACGGTCGCGCCGGGACTGGTTCCTCCCGCTCCATCGCGCTGCAGCGGATTGCTCACCAGCAGCACGATGCCGGCTGCCGAGGCGACTGCGGCGAGCCCTGCCATGCTGCGCCAGCGCCGACGTGCAGCCACACGCATCGGTACCACGCGGCGAGCAGCCACGGATTCGGGCTTGTCTTCGGAGATGGCAGCCATCACCCGCGACGAAAAGTCACGATCGAGCGGTACGGCAACCTCGCCGCTGTGCGCCCGCAAGGTAGTGCGAAGCCAGTGCTGGCGACCCCAGCTGTCGCGCAGCTGATTGTCGCGCAGCAATGCGCTGATCACCGAATCGGCTTCGTCGCGCGTGGCTTCACCGTCCAGGAATGCGGAAAACTGCTCGTTCATGCTGACCTCACTTGTCCGAAAGGGACACCAGTTTCTGCTCGATCGCCGCGCGTGCACGAAATATGCGTGATCGTACCGTACCTACTGGGCAATCCATTGATTGTGCGATCTCTTCGTAGCTCATGCCGTCTAGTTCCCGGAGCATGATCGCCGTACGCAGATCCTCCGGCAACTCGCCGATGGCCGCGATCACGGCATCGCGTATCTCTTCGCTCTCCAGCAACGCCTCGGGCGTGTCCTGCTCCGAGAAACGATCCGTATGCCCGAAGGCCTCGGCATCCGCCACGTCGATGTCCTGACTGGCCGGCCGGCGTGAGCGGGCCACCAGAAAGTTCTTCGCCGTGTTGATGGATATTCTGTAGAGCCATGTATAGAAAGCGCTATTGCCCTTGAATCCACCCAGCGCCCTGTACGCCTTGATGAAGGCTTCCTGTGCCACATCCTGGGCGTCCGCCGGATTTACGTAGCGGGCCACCAGTTTCACGACCTTGTGCTGATACTTGCGGATGAGCAAGTCAAACGCCCGGTCGTCGCCGGATTGGGCACGGGCTACCAGTTGCTCGTCGCTGACGTCTTCAGTCATCTAGATGCAGCGCCGAGTTAACCGTAGAGCAAGAATAACGTCGCGCAATTACCTCGTCTTTGTGGCGCGTCAAATCGCCGATACCCACGTAGACCGCGGATTCAACAATAAGTTCGCGACAATTTTGCGCTATGCTGCCAGCCGTCATCTGCCCGCCAACCATTTTGAATGGGACGCCTCGCGTCGGGGCGCTCAGTCTATCGACGCAAGCACGATTCGTCATGCCAGAGACCGATCCACACTCCGTCCAAAGCTTCGATGTCGTGGTCGTGGGCAGCGGCGCGGCAGGCCTTACGCTCGCACTGCGCCTGGCCGGCAGCGGCCGCCGGATCGCGGTTATCTCCAAGGGCGCGCTGGCTGAAGGCAGCACACTTTACGCCCAGGGCGGCATTTCGGCCGTGCTCGACGCGCAGGACAGTATCGAGGCGCACGTCGCCGATACCCTCAATGCCGGCGCGGGTCTGTGCGACGAAGCTGCCGTGCGCCATACGGTCTCCCACTCCCGCGAAGCCATCGAATGGCTGATCGACCGCGGCGTGCCGTTTACCCGCGCCGACGGCAACGAAGGCGACGCCGGCTATGCCTATCACCTGAATCGCGAAGGCGGGCACAGCCATCGGCGCATCATCCATGCCGAGGACGCCACCGGCCGTGCGGTCGAGACCACGCTCGAAGGCCTGACGCGGAACACGCCGCAGATCACGGTGTTCGAGAACCACATGGCGGTCGAACTGATCATGATGGCCGACGACAGCGAGCCCCGCGGGCGCTGTCGCGGTGTCTATGTGCTGGATATCGAGGCCGATATCGTGCGCACCTTCGCCGCAGACCAGACCGTGCTGGCCACCGGCGGCGCGAATCTGGTCTATCTCTATAGCAGCAACCCGCACGCAGCCAGCGGCGACGGCATCGCCATGGCCTGGCGCGCCGGCGCGCGCGTGGCGAACATGGAATTCATGCAGTTTCATCCGACCTGCCTGTTCCACCCGGAGGCCCGGTCCTTCCTGATCAGCGAAGCACTGCGCGGCGAAGGCGCGGTGCTGCGGCTGGCTGACGGCAGCCGCTTCATGCCGCGTCACGACAAACGCGCCGAACTCGCACCGCGCGACGTGGTGGCGCGCGCGATCGACGCGGAGATGAAGCGTACCGGCCAGCCGCATGTCTGGCTGGATATCAGCCATCACGACAAGACCTTCATCGAAAAGCATTTTCCGGGCATCAACCAGCGCTGTCTGGAACTCGGCCTCGACATGAGTCGTGATCCTTTGCCGGTGGTGCCCGCCGCGCATTACACCTGCGGCGGTGTGATCACCGATCTCGCCGGGCGTACCGATATCGCCGGCGTATACGCCGTCGGCGAATGCGCCTTCACCGGCTTGCACGGAGCCAACCGCATGGCCAGCAATTCGCTGCTGGAATGCATCGTCTATGCGAGTGCGGCCGCTGCGGATATCGAACAACGCGACGAACGACCCGTGCCGATCGATCTGCCCGCCTGGGACGAATCGCGCGTACAGGATTCCGACGAGGAAGTCGTGGTCGCCCATAACTGGCAGGAGCTGCGCCGGTTCATGTGGGACTACGTCGGCATCGTTCGTACCACCAAACGACTTGAGCGCGCGTTGCATCGTATAGAGCTGCTGCGGCGCGAGATCCACGACTATTACGGCAGCTTCCGGGTCACCCCCGGGTTGCTGGAACTGCGCAATCTCGCCCAGGTCGCGGAGCTGATCATTCGCAGCGCGCTGGATCGGCGCGAAAGTCGTGGCCTGCATTTCATCCGCGACTATCCGCATACACTGCCGCGCGCGATGAATACGGTGCTCTCACCCGAGGTAGAACCTCGCGCAGGCTTCGGCGTGGTCTATCGCCCGCTCTGATCGGGCTCCTCGCTCGTACAGTCGACGACCGGCGTTTGTTCCGGGCTTCGAAGAAACGACCCGACGACGCGCTGTGCGCAGGCGTTCGATAGTGTCGAAACATGAGCCGCGCCGGGGACATCGACCCACTTTACGTTTGGCCGACCCAGGGCATAACTGTCGCTCCAGGCTGGCGGCGTAATGCGATCCGCCGTACCGGAGACGACTAGCGTCGGCGTCCCTGCTTGCTCGCCAGTCGCCGGCGGCTCGACCTCGGGCACGGGCCACCGATCACAGACCGACGCCTGGCGCGCCTGGGCCACGTAGGGCGCGACCAGCGGCGCCTGGACAAGAGCGTCTCTCCAGGCACCTTCATCGGCCTCCTTTCCGTCGAGGGCGCAACGAGTACTCCAGAACACCGGCTCGCTGCGATCGTCGTTGCGCGCCTGCCCTTCGAGGCGCGCAGCCAACGGCCTGAGCGCCGCCGCATCACCGCTGAGCGCCCGTTCGATACGTTGCACGGTATCCGCACTGCGGCCCGGCTCGTAGCTCGCGAACAGAATCATGAGCAGCAGCCGATACGGCGTGACCTCGAAACGCCGACCTGCCCAGCGCGCATCGCCCAACCGCAAAACCGCAGGTGATCTCCGGTAGCGCGCCAGCAACGCTTCAATCGCACGTGCCGGCGCAGACGACGCGCAGCGGCTCGCCGGCTGATCACAGAAGACAGCAAGCTGCTCGATCGCGCCCTGCAGTTGCCGTGGCATCGCCAACAGCTCGTTCTCCGTGAACGGCACCAGCGAATCCAGCACCAATGACGCTACCCGCTGCGGATGTCGGCTCTCGAACAGGCGCGCCAGCCGGGTGCCATAGGAAACCGCCCAGAGGTTGACCCGCTTGAACCCGAGACCGTCGATGAGCACTTTCAGGTCGCGCAACTGTGCGTCCGGGCCCAGCGCGGCGGCCGTGGCATCACCCAGTCGGCGCCGACAGCGCGCCGCGCGTGCGGCCTCGCGGGTCAGCTCGTTGTCGTCTTCTCCGATAGTTGCTTCGACGTTGCGCCACGGCGGTACCACGCCGGAATTACAGCGGACAGGGGGCTGGCTTTCGCCCGTACCGCGCGGGTCGAAAAGCACGATATCGTGCGGCCAACCCGCGCGTTGCTGCCATTGCCGCCAGCCTGCGAGCGCCTGCGGGTTCAGGCCGGCACTCTCCCCCGGCCCGCCAGGCAGATGAATGACCGGCTCACGGTCACTTTGGCCCGGTCGCGCGCGCAGCACTGCAAAGCGAAGCCGTACCGGCGCTGCCTCGATCTTCTCGCCCGTATGCAGCCAGCCACATTGCATCTCGGCAGCGCTCCCCTGGGTGTCCACCGCAGGGCATTCGGACCACTCGACATGAGCATTGGTGGCCATCGACGGCGCTGCCCAAGCCAACGCCACGCAGGCTGCGATTACGCGGGTGTAGCCGCACCGAGGACGATCAGGGCGCATCGCGAGTCGCAGAACTGCCGAGCTCCGTGATGGTCAGGCGCGCTCGCAGATGTCGATGGTCCACATCGGAGAGTGCATCGGAGAAAAGAAGACATGGCCGCGTGAAAAAACGCCGAGAATCGCGTCGCAGTCCAAGCGAGACGAGCCAATCGCCTACGCATACGGCGCTTGCGATCTGCCCGGATTGCCATTCACCCGAGCGCTGCTGCCAATGCCAGATGCCGTTGGCGCCGACACGCAGACGCACGATGGCGCGCTCGGTACGCAGGCGCGCACGTCGCCATGCCAGCCAGCCTGCGATGGCTACACAGGGCAGGAAAACAAAGAGAACCGGCCGATGAAGCGCTAAAGCGGCGGTTACGATCAGGGCCAATCCGTACATCAGCACGATCAACGCCTGATGCGTCGCGGACGGGTGCACACGCACGTGCAACGTATCCGCGAAAGGGTTGGACATCGCGTCTAGCGGGCGACGCCCTGTGGCCGCTGGAACTGACGGATACGCGAAAGCAGATCCGCCTGCAGGTCATGCGCCGGCTCGGCGCGCCCCATGACCAGCATGTAGAGATCGGGATCTTCCATTTCGACGAGCTCGACCAGGGCGGCATGCTCGCGCGCGTCCAGATCGTCGTAGTCGGCGACCATGAAGCGCTCGAGAAGCACGTCCAGCTCTTTCATGCCGCGACGACACATCCAGCGTATACGCGATTTTTCGCTCATGCTTTACCCGGGTGGCCGACCAGATCGGCTATTGGAACAGCGTTGAAAATGAAGCGGCCCGCGCAAAGGCGGGCCGCATCGGGTCGTGCTAGCCGCGGCGTTCGAGCAGCAGCTTCTTGGTCTCGGCGATCGCCTTGGCCGGGTTCAGACCCTTCGGGCAGGTATTGGTGCAGTTCATGATCGTGTGGCACCGATACAGCTTGAACGGATCTTCCAGATCGTCCAGCCGGTCGCCCGTGGCCTCGTCACGCGAATCGACGATCCAGCGGTACGCCTGCAGCAGCACGGCCGGGCCCAGATAACGCTCCGGATTCCACCAGTAGCTCGGGCAGGACGTGGAGCAGCAGGCACACAGGATGCATTCGTAGAGGCCGTCCAGCTTGGCACGGTCCTCCGGCGTCTGCAGCCGCTCGCGGGTCGGTGCCGGCGTGTCGGTCTTGATCCACGGCTCGATGGACTCGAGCTGGGCGTAGAAGTGCGTGAGATCCGGCACCAGATCCTTGACCACCGGCATATGCGGCAGCGGATAGATCCGCACGTCGCCGCTGATGTCGGTGATACGCGTGGTGCAGGCCAGCGTGTTCTTGCCGTCGATATTGAACGCGCAGGAGCCGCAAATGCCCTCACGACAGGAACGGCGGAAGGTCAACGTCGGGTCGACCTCGTTCTTGATCTTGATGACGGCATCGAGAACCATCGGCCCGCACTTGTCGAGATCGATGGTAAAGCTGTCCACGCGCGGGTTTTCGCCCGACTCGGGCTCCCAGCGGTAGATGCGGAACGTCTTGGTGTTCGTTGCACCCTGGGGCGCATCGAACTTCTTGCCCTTGGCAATCCGCGAATTCTTCGGCAGTCGAAATTCAGCCATGACAGGCCTCCGTTACTCAAAGACGCGCCGCCGGCCACGGGAGCCGGCGGCCATAGTGTGTCAGTAGGTACGCTTTTTCGGCGGAACGTGCTGCATGTCGTCCGACATGGGCTGCATGTGCACCGGCCGATAGTCGATATGCGTATCCGGGCCACCGTCATGCCAGATGAGCGTGTGCTTCATCCAGTTCTCGTCGTCGCGCTCGGTGTGCTCTTCGTGGGCATGCGCGCCGCGGCTTTCCTTGCGGTTGGCCGCTGCGTGCATCGTGGTGATCGCGCAGCCCAGCAGATTCTCGAGCTCGAGGGTTTCCACCAGATCGCTGTTCCAGGTCATCGAACGGTCGGTCACGCCGACGTTCGCGAACGCCTCGACTTCCTTACTGATCTGCTCCGCACCCGTGTTGAGACTTTCCGTGTTGCGGAAAACCGCCGCGTACTTCTGCATCGAGTTCTGCAGGCTCGAGCGCAGTTCGGCCGTGGGCGTGTCGCCGTTGGCATGACGCAGACGATCGAAGCGTTCCAACGCCTTCTGCTCGGAGGCCTTGATGTCACCGCGATGCGGCGCGCCCTTGCGCACAACTTCCGTGCAACGGTGGGCAGCGGCACGGCCGAAGACCACCAGATCGAGCAGCGAGTTGGAGCCGAGACGGTTGGCACCGTGAACCGACACACAGCCGGCTTCGCCCACGGCCATGAGGCCGGGCACGACCGAATCCGGATCGCCGTCCTTGAGGGTGACCACTTCGCCGAAGGCGTTGGTCGGCACGCCGCCCATGTTGTAGTGCACGGTCGGCAGGACCGGAATCGGCTCCTTGGTGGCATCCACGCCGGAGAAGATCATTGCCGTTTCGGTGATGCCCGGCAGGCGCTCGTGCAGCACTTCGGGGCCGAGGTGCTCGAGATGCAGCAGCGTGTGGTCCTTGTTCTCGCCCACGCCGCGGCCTTCGTTGATCTCGACCGTTTCGGCGCGGCTGACCACGTCACGCGAGGCCAGATCCTTGGCGTTCGGCGCGTAGCGCTCCATGAAACGCTCGCCTTCAGAGTTGGTGAGATAGCCACCCTCGCCGCGCGCGCCTTCAGTGATCAGGCAGCCTGCACCGTAGATACCGGTCGGGTGGAACTGCACGAACTCGGGATCCTGGATCGGCAGGCCGGCACGCAGCGCCATACCCATGCCGTCGCCGGTGCAGGTATGCGCGGACGTGCAGGAGAAGTAGGCACGACCGTAACCACCGGTCGCCAGAATCACCTGCTGGGCCCGGAAGCGATGCAGCTTGCCGCCCTGAAGATCCCAAGCCAGCACGCCGCGGCATTCGCCGTCCTCGGTCATCAGCAGGTCGGTGGCGAAGTATTCGATGAAGAATTCCGCGCGCGCCTTTAGCGACTGCTGATACAGCGTATGCAGCAGCGCGTGGCCGGTACGGTCGGCCGCGGCACAGGTGCGCTGCGCGGCTGGGCCTTCGCCGAACTGGGTCGTCATGCCGCCGAACGGACGCTGGTAGATACGCCCGTCTTCCGTGCGCGAGAACGGCACGCCGTCGTGCTCGAGCTCGATGATTGCCGGAATGGCTTCCTTGGTCAGGTACTCGATCGCATCCTGGTCACCGAGCCAGTCACCGCCCTTGATGGTGTCGTAGGCGTGCCAGCGCCAGTCGTCGTCGCCCATGTTGCCGAGCGCGGAGGCGATGCCGCCCTGCGCGGCCACGGTATGGCTACGGGTGGGAAAGACCTTGGTGATACAGGCGGTCGAAAGCCCTGCGTCGGCCAGCCCGCGCGTCGCGCGCAGACCGGAACCACCGGCACCCACCACCACGACGTCGTGCTGATGGTCGATGATGTCGTAGCTCTCGCTCATCAGGCGGCTCCTACTAGAATCATGATTACAGAAAAGATGGCAGCCACGGCGAGGATAATGTTGACCAGCTGAAACGTGATCAGCAGCCCCATCTTGAGACCTTCGTGGTGAATATAGTCTTCAACCACGACCTGCAGGCCGAGCTGCGAGTGATAGAAGATCGCCGCCAGATAGATCGCCAGCAGCGAAGCCTGCAGCGGCGAGGACAACCAGTCGGTGACGCTGGAATAGTCAGCGCCCAGCTGCGACGCCAGGCAGGCGACGAACCAGAGTGTCAGCGGCACGAGCGCGACTGCGCTTACGCGCTGGGCCCACCAATGGCTTACGCCTGTCTTGGCACTGCCCAGCCCGCGCGCACTCGCGAGTGATGAACGAATACTGCTCATTTCAAAGTCTCCCGGAACACGAAATCGATTGGGATCAGGCGGCTATCAGGCGATGAAGGCCCAGATCCAGACAAACAGGGTCAGCGCGGCGGCGACACCGATCGCGGCATAGCCGGTCAGGCGCGCGGTTTCGAGATCCAGGCCGACGCCCACATCCCACACGAGGTGACGGATGCCGTTGCACAGGTGATAAAACAGCGCAAAGGACCACAGGAACATGAGCAGCTGACCGAACCAGGACGCCGCGAATCCGTTGACGCTGGCAAAAGTGTCCGGGCCACTACCCGCGGCGATCAGCCATATCGCGAGAAATACGCTGCCGATCGAAAGCACGATGCCCGAAGCACGGTGTGCGATCGAGGTCAGCATCGATATCTGCCAGCGGTAGATCTGCAGATGCGGCGAGAGCGGGCGGTTGGCCTGTTGACTCATGAAGGTCCCCGAATAGCGGTGGAAAACGGATCGAAAAGGGGGTCAGAAGTCGATGCAGCGTCCGCCCTTCTCCCAGTCGCCATAGCGCACCGGGTCGGGACCCTTTCGGCCACCGTACTCACGGGGCTGATCTGGAGACTCGGCCGCAGGCAGCGGCGTGGGGTCGGAAGCGCCGGGCGCGGGATCCTTCTCGGTCGAGCGAGTGGAGGCAGGTTCCTGAGGCTCGTCCGAGGCCGGCAAACGTTCGTCTGACATGGCGATACTCTAAACGGGTGATGTGTTTCTGGCAATGTGAACATTGGCTGAATCAACCGGGCGCGACACCGCGCACAGCCGGTTTACGCACGGGCTAGAATACGCCCACATGACGACTTGGATGCAGACATGACCGACGCCGAACCGCTTCGCGCCGCGCCGCTCGGGGCCATCGCCGTGACCGGTACGGACGCCGCTGATTTCCTGCGCGCGCAGCTCACGAATGATGTGATGCGCCTCGGGCCGAATCGCCATTTCCTGGCCGCCTGGTGCGACGCCAAGGGACGCACGCAAATGGTGGCTCGTGTATGCGAATACGAAGGGGCTTATCTACTGATCGTGCCGCGCGAACTGATTCCCGCGTTGATCAAACGGTTACGCATGTTCGTGTTACGCGCGAAGGTCGACGTCGCCGACATGAGCGACTCTCTGCGTATCGAGGGTGTGACCGGCGGCGATCTGCCCGTGGCCAACCGGTGCGAGAAACAAGGCATACACACCCTGCTCGGCCTTCCGGCGGGCAGCAAAGACACCCCGCGCGCACTGGTGCTTGCGCCTGCCGACAGCGACGACAGTCTTGCGGGCGCGGTATCTGCAGATAGCGACGAATGGGAACGCAGCGAGATCGACAGCGGCCTCCCGAGCATTTTCGGCGCGACTCAGGGTCTGTTCGTGCCGCAGATGCTCAACCTGCACTGGCTGATGGCGATCGACTTCGACAAGGGCTGCTACCCGGGTCAGGAAGTGATTGCACGCCTTCACTACCGCGGCACACTTAGCCGGCGCATGTTCCGCCTGGAATGGCAGGGCCGCCCGCCAGCGCCCGGCGATGATGTGCTCGACGAAGCGGGCGAGCGCCAAGGCACCGTCGTACGCTGCGCGCCGAGCGCATCGGACAACAGCAGCGGCACTGCCCTCGCCGTGCTGAAAGTTCGAGCAGCGGACAACGCGCTGGCAACCCCTGACACGCGACTGTCCCTGCTCGATTTGCCGTACCCAACCCCGGCCTGAAGCAAAGCGGGAGCCCGGACTGAGGCGTGCCTACTCGTTGGGTACGCCCTGCGGCCGCAGCTGGGGAAACAGCAGCACGTCGCGTATGGCGGAGCGCCCGGTCAACAACATGACCAGACGGTCGATGCCGATACCCGCCCCCGCCGTCGGCGGCAGCCCGTACTCGAGTGCGTTCACGTAGTCCGCATCGAAATACATGGCCTCGTCATCACCTGCGGCCTTGGCCTCTGACTGGGCACGGAAGCGTTCAGCCTGATCTTCGGCATCGTTGAGCTCGGAAAAGCCGTTCGCGATCTCGCGCCCGGCCACGAACAACTCGAAACGCTCGGTGACATCGGGGTTGTCGTCCCGGCGCCGGGCCAGCGGGGACACCTCGGCAGGATAGTCGATCACGAATGTCGGCTGTTCCAGGCGGTGCTCGACCGTTTCCTCGAAAAGCTCGGTCAACCACTTGCCGTGGCCCCATTCGTCCTTGCCACGAACACCTGCGGCTTCCGCTGCTGAAATCAATGACGCTTTATCGTCAATCGCTTGCGCGTCAATATTCTCGTTATACTTGAGAACAGCATCGCGCATGGATAGCCGTTCGAACGGTGCATCGAACCGTACGGACTGCTCGTTGCAAGCGCCGGAATGCTTCTCAAAGACCTTGGCTGAGAGCTCGCGGAACAGCGCCTCGATCTCGTCCATCAGCACGTGATAGTCCGCGTAGGCCTGATAGAACTCGAGCATCGTGAACTCGGGATTATGTCGAGTCGACACGCCCTCGTTGCGGAAATTGCGGTTGAGTTCGAAAACCTTCTCAAGTCCGCCGACGACCAACCGCTTCAGATAGAGCTCAGGCGCCACACGCAGATAGAAGTCGTGATCCAGCGCGTTGTAATGGGTGACGAACGGCTTGGCCGCCGCACCGCCAGGGATGGCCTGCAGCATGGGTGTCTCGACCTCTAGAAACCCCCGAGCTTCGAAGAAATCGCGTACGCCCCGCACGATCGCGCTACGCGCCAGGAATACCGCGCGCGAGTCCGGATGCATGATCAGGTCGACATAGCGTTGGCGATAGCGCGCCTCGGTATCCGACAGGCCGTGCCATTTCTCCGGCAACGGACGAAGCGACTTGGTCAGCAGCTGCCACTGGCTTGCGCGGACCGACAACTCGCCCTTGTTCGTGCGAGACAGCGGGCCCTTGATGCCAACGATATCGCCGATATCGAGCTGCTTGAACGCCTTGTAGGCATCCTCGCCCAGCAGGTCGCGCTGCATGAAAAGCTGAATCCGGCCGCTGCGATCCTGCAGCGTGGCGAAGCTCAACTTGCCCATCACGCGCTTAGCCAGCAGACGGCCAGCGATGGCGACCTCCTTGCCGGCCGCGTCTAATGTGTCCGCGTCATCGTCAGCATGTGCGCGCTGCAGGTCGCCAGCCAGTGCGTCCGGGCGGAAATCATTGGGGAACGCGTGCCCCTGGTCGCGCCAGGCCTGGAGCTTTTCCTTGCGCTGCGCGACGAGCCGATGGGTATCGGTGTCGTTCGAACTGGAATCGGTCATTGAGTTGGGTCCTTTTCCCGGGTCCTGCTGCTAGAGCCCCTGCTTGAGACTTTCTTCGACGAACACGTCGAGCTCGCCATCGAGCACGGCCTGCGTGTTGCCGACTTCCACGCCGGTGCGCAAATCCTTGATTCGCGACTGATCCAGCACATAAGAACGAATCTGGCTGCCCCAGCCGATATCCGACTTGCCGGCTTCCGTGACTTCCGCCTCCGCGCGACGGGCAGCCAATTCGCGCTCGTACAGCTTGGACTGCAATTGCTTCATGGCTGTCGCGCGGTTCTTGTGTTGCGAGCGATCATTCTGGCACTGCACCACGATGCCGGTCGGCTCGTGAGTGATGCGCACCGCGGATTCGGTCCGGTTGACGTGCTGCCCGCCCGCACCGCTGGCGCGATACACGTCGACGCGCAGATCGGACGGGTCTATCTCTATAGATATGTCGTCATCGATTTCGGGCGCAACGAATACAGCAGCGAACGACGTATGACGACGCGCGCCGGAGTCGAAGGGCGATTTGCGCACCAGCCGATGCACGCCGGTTTCGGTACGCAGCCAGCCGTAGGCATAACTGCCTGTCACGGCGATCGTCGCGCTCTTGATGCCCGCGATATCCCCCGCCGAAAGCTCAGTGACCTCGGTTTCGAAGCCACGCCGTTCGAACCAGCGCAGGTACATCCGCAGCAGCATTTCGGCCCAATCCTGTGCCTCGGTACCGCCGGAGCCGGCTTGGATATCGACAAACGCATTGCTCTCGTCAGCTTCGCCCGAAAACATTCGCCGGAACTCGAGGCTTTTCAAATGCGATTCGACCGTGGTCAGTTCGGCATCGATATCCGCGAGAACGTCTTCGTCGCCCTCGGCAACGGCCATTTCGACCAGCTCGACGCTGTCGTCCAGGATCGCCTGCGAGCGCTCCATAGGCCCCACGACATCTTCGAGCCGCGCTTTTTCCTGACCGAACGCCTGAGCCTTGTCGGGATCCTCAGCCCAGATCTCGCCCTGGGCGAGTTCCGCGTCTATTTCGTCTAGCCGATCCTTTTTCTCAGCGTAGTCAAAGATACCCCCTGAGGTCGCCCAACCGCTCGCGCAGATCCTGCATTCGGGTGTTCACAGCGTTCGTATCCATCGGCTTTCCAAGGGTTACAGTGATTGTTTCGGGCGCGGATCATTGCAGCTAAATATTTACAGCACAACCGCGACGATTAATTGCTAAATCCAGTGATAGGCCCCATAATCCGGTTGCACGTCACCGGTTTGGGAACGCTTGTTCGCCAGGTTGGTGAATGGGACCGCACAACAAACCTAAACCCGTTCAAGGGAGTTTTGAACTATGAAATTTAAGCAACCACTCACCGCAGGTGTTGCTGGCGCGCTGGGGCTCGCCTTCGCGACTAGTGCAATGGCGCAGATGGATAAGCCGCAGGACAAGCGCTTCTATGTGGCGCCGATGGTCAGCTACGGCTTCTTCGATAACGACCGCATTGGCGGCGCCGGCAGCAGCTTTGGCGAACTTGAAACCGACAACAACGACAGCATTGGCGGCACGCTTGCGATCGGTAAGCCGATCAACAGCTGGTTGAACCTGGAACTGTTCGGTTTCTATTTCAACCCGGACCAGGATCTGAACAACAACGACGCCGATGACGCCGACCTGTACGGCTTCGGTCTCGACGCGCTGTTCTTCCCGGCCCGCGACACCCTGCCGGTCTACGGCATCCTGGGTGCGGCCTTCGGCAAGACCGATCCGGGCTACGGCTCGATCAACGGCGCCGAAGTCGGTGACGACGCAGATGCCGACTTCCTCGACGCCGGCCTGGGCTACATGTACCAGCTCAACGACTACGGTCTCGCCGTTCGCGCCGAGTATCGCTATCGTTACACCACCGTCGATTCAGCCGACGTCCTCGGCGCGGGCTACGAAGACGCTCGCTACAACGACCAGATCGTTTCGGTGGGCCTCCAGATCCCGCTGGGCGCGCCCCCGCAGGCTGCTGAGCCGGCTCCGGCCCCCGCTCCGGCACAGCCGATGGATAGCGACGGCGACGGCGTCATCGATGCCAACGACCAGTGCCCCGGCACCCCGCGTGGCACCGAAGTTGACGCACGTGGCTGCCCGATCGAGAAGAAGGCACCGATCGTCCTCAAGGGCGTGACCTTCGAATTCGATTCCTCCAAGCTCACGATGCAGGCCGAAAACCGCCTCAACAACGTTGTTGATGCGCTGCAGGCCAGCTCGGAAGTCAAGTTCCGCATGGACGGCTACACCGACAGCATCGGCACCGAGCAGTACAACCAGGGCCTCTCGCAGCGTCGTGTGGATTCGGTCAAGCAGTACCTGATCCAGCACGGCATCACCTCGAGCCGTATCACCGGCACGCAGGGTCATGGCGAGTCCAACCCGGTTGCGACCAACGAGACGGCCGCTGGCCGCGCTCAGAACCGTCGCGTCGAACTGAACGTTACCGAGCAGTAACGCCAGTAAGACCGACTGTTTGAAAGTCGGGCCCGGCCTCTTCGGAGGCCGGGCTTTTTTTCGTCCGGAGTTCGCCAGACCGGCATGGGTTGAATGCATTTAGCTTGCAGTGGCCCGCCGCACGGGAACGCCGAGCTTCGATGTACTAAGCTTGTTTCATGATGTCGACCACACCTCAACCCGTCGCTGCTCATTTTGCTCACCTCGTGGGGGAGCGAGAGCCAGGGCGAGTGCTTCTGATCGGTGTGCCCGAGGCCGTCCAGCGACTGATCAAGGCAGATCTGCCATCGGACTGCGAAGTCGTTGCGCTGCAACACGAAGACATTACGAGCGCGCAGCCAGACGCAACCGAGCGCTACGACATCGCAATCGTCATGCATACGCTGGAAACGATGAGTCCGGCAACCGCTCGACTATTGCTGGGAAGGCTGCGCGATATGCTGGCGCGCTGCGTTGTCGTCGGCATCAGCAAAGGCGCGAAGTCAGCCCAGCGCTGGACGATCGCCGACTTCATCGCGATGGGATTTCGACGCAGCTCGGGCAGCCGTGACCTGCCTAAGGACTGGAATGTCTATCGGTTCGACATCCACGACTATAAAACCACACCAAACTGGCTGAGTTCGCGCTACTGGGCCAACCCGGAACGCTGGGACGGAGAGCGCTGGTGATTCTTAAGCTCTAAGCTGGGCTAGACGAGGCACACGCTGAATCGACCAGTTCTCGGTCGCCCAACGCAGCACCGGGTGCACTGAAGTTTGACATAACGATGCCGGCGGGCACTGGCCGAGCAACTCAAGACACTTGAACAACTGCTGTCCCGGCGCACCGGCCTCCAGTGCCAACGCCCCCGTGCTTTTGCCCAGCTTATCGCCCTCTTCATCGACCAATACCGGGAGATGCGCATACACCGGCGTAGGGGAACACAGCGCTTTCTGGATCGCTATCTGGCGTGGCGTCGACGACAGTAAATCGGCACCACGCACGACTTCCGTTATGCCCTGCGCCTCGTCGTCGATCACCGTCGCCAGCTGATAGGCGGTAATGCCATCCGCCCGCCGGATCACGAAGTCCCCGATGTCCTGCGCCAGCCGTTGTCGGCATACGCCCTGAACCAAGTCATCAACTTGCACCGGCTCGTCATTAACGCGGAATCGGATCGATCGCGCTGTCCGCCCTTCCGGCAATCCGACCCTACAAGTGCCGGGATATACCGGGCCTTCGATACCTGCGGAACCCGCCTGGGCTTCGCGGCGCGTACAGCCGCAATCGAAAGCCTGATTCTGCCTCTTCAGCCGATTGATCGCGTACGCATAAGCATCGCCGCGCGTGCTCTGACGGAACACCTCACCATCCCACAGCAGCCCGAAGTGCAACAGCGTATCGACTATGAGTCGTTCTGCGCCCGGCTTCACCCGCGGCGTATCCAGATCATCGATACGCAATAGCCACGGAGCGCCCTGGGCCCGCGCCTGGAGATAGCTACCCAGCGCGGCAAGAAGGGAGCCGAGATGCAAGGGCCCACTGGGCGACGGCGCGAAACGACCGGTCACGGGCGAGGTGCCGAGAGTACGGCGCGGCGAACACCAGATCGGCCCGCTATCTTGCGGCTAGTTACGGCCACAGGCCGCGTTGAAGGCATAGCGCGGGAGCGCGCTGGAGCGGAGAGAACGCGAAAAACACCCAACGCACAACACAGGCACTTCACAAGGCGCATGTTTGCGGGCAATTGTCCGCGAAGAAGGAAGGATTGGTCGGGGTAGCAGGATTTGAACCTACGACCTTCTGCACCCCATCTAGGCCTTATGTCCGACCTATGCCACTGATCTTTATGCATAGCTTCCGATAATTAGGCCGGACAATTCGGACATTTCTGAGTCCTTTAATCAAAGAGTTACAATGCGGTTTCGGTAGTCTCTCAGCCGAGCTCTACCCTGTCGAGGATCGCCGGATCATCGTTCTTCGGGCTTCCGACGCGCGGTGCGATCGGCCATGATTCGTAGCTCGAATGCCGTTCGTCTTGAAGGATCTCTTGCGCTTGCCCAGCGTCCATATCCGGATCGATCCACGAGCGCGCGCCAGCGTTGGTCAGCGCCTGGGGTTGCCGCTTATGGATATGAGCGATGTCGGCGTTCGGCTCAGCCGTCAGGATTGCGAACGTGACCTCGCCTGCCGCGGAATGGTCGTCGGGGAGGCGCGACGCTTTGGACCATATACCCGCGAAAAAGAAAGGCTCTCCATCGGCCGGGCGAATCGCATAGGGCTGGTTCTCGTCGCCGTCGCGGCTCCACTCGATCCAATAGTCGGCAGCGACGACACACCTCTGATGTGCGAATGCTTTCGCAAACATTTTCTTTTCGGCCGCAGTTTCGGATCGAGCATTGACTGGCGATAGCTTCGTATCCGTCGCCCAGCTCGGTATGAAGCTCCACCAGGCCGGGCCAAGGGTGGTCGCCCCGTCGTCGGGGTTGAGAAGCCCGATAAGCTGGAACGTGCCGGGCGGCCGGTTGTATCGAACGTCATCCGTAAAGCGCGTAGAGACCGTTCCTTTGATGATTCCCGCAAATCGTTCGCCCGGCGTATACCTTCCGTATCTTCCGCACATTGCAACACTCAAAATACACGTAAGTTTTACCTTGGTAGAGTATCCGAGGAATCTAACGCATCTAAAATGTGCTTGCGATTGTGCCGATAAATATGACGAGCCTAGATGAGGGTTCAGCGCTTAATGAAAACTTGCCTTGAAACGTCGAAACGTGACACTATATGTGGTGTCACGAGGAGGAGCGCATGGACTTAGATGAGACGCGTGAGCGGCTCATGGCTTCGAAGAAAAATTTTCGGTGTCAAGACTTAGTTCAATTGCTTGAATCTCTTGGATTCAACGTACGCAATGGAAAGCGCGGCGGCCATAAGATATGCACACATCCTCACCTACCTGAGTTTCATTCGGTGTCATTCAACTGCGGGCATGGAAAAAATCCCGAAATAAAACCGAGCTATATAACGAACGTGTTGCGCACGCTAGAAACGCATGAGGATGATCTGCGTCGCTATCTAAACGAACGCGAATCTAACAACGGGTGACAGAGGGATCGAAATGTTTGATGCCGCTCTATATACAATTAATGTACGCAAAGGCGAGTTCGACGGCGAAATCTGCTTCGAAGCGACTGTTCGTGAGCTGCCTGATGTGGCGGAGTACGGCGACTCCTATGATGAAGCTTATGAGCTCGCGCTGGACACTATAGAAGCCACTTATGAAGCTCTTTCCGAACTTGGGAGGCGTATGCCCAAGCCTGACGCGTCGCGCCAGACCTTCAGTGGCCGAGTGACTTTGCGCCTCCCTAAAAAGCTTCACCGTATGATTTATATTGAAGCGGAGTCGGAAGGGGTGAGCCTAAACCAACAGATTGTTAATATTTTAACGTTCTGGAGCGGGATCACCACTCGCACTGTCGCGCTATATGATTTTTCTAGCGGTTGGCAGAAACAAGTACATTCTTTGCCGCAAACTGAGGATAAGAAAAGACCGAGTCATATTCGAGTTGTTACTCGAAATACTTATAATGATTTGGAATCTAATCGTGTGGCTTGCTAATAGTGTCAGATTCTGCATTGCAACGAGCGATTGACGCCCTCAGTTTCAACGATGTCTACATCGCACGTACTGAGGCTTGGTTGGCGGACGGGTTCGAGCCGCAATACAGTGACACCGCCCAACTCGATACTTCTTGGAAACATGTCGTTACCCAATCACAGGTGGCGACACTTGTTTCTGACGAGGGCGAGGAAAGATTGCTTTTCCGCGTAATGATCGACCTAGGGATGCGCCTGAACGAAGTCAAAGATCAGAAGCCTGAGAAGCCGGACGCAGACGACGAATCATCTTCCTCCGATAATGCAGATTTGGATGAGATATACGCGTGCGTAGAGGCATCTTTCGTTGCTGAATATGAAATGAAGGGCGAGCTAGATGAAGAAGCCATGCGGACTTTCTCGCTGAATAATGCTAGCTACCACGTATGGCCGTATTGGCGCGAATATTTGATGAGCCAATGCACTAGAATGAACCTGCCGAAAGTGGCGGTTCCCGCCCGTCAATTTGCGCAAAACCGGAGTGGAAATTCGTAATTGTCTTGCGATAACTTCAACTCTTGAAGGCTATGCCGAGTACCGGCGGCTTATCGGTCTCAGTGGTTCAGTGGCTACACCAACCTACCCTAGCGCCGCCATCGTAAGGATGGGCTAAGCCTGCGGCGATAAGCTCCTCGCCCAGGTCGCGCGCGTCGACCTCAACATCGGCCACGATCCTAAAATACTTCCCGCGCTCCATATCCCGAAGCTCTATCGTGCTCGCGTTGCGTAGCGCGGCTACCGTGAACTGCTTCGCCTTCCGCGCCAGCTCCTTCTCAGCCTGGCACTTCCCGCGCATCTCGGGGGTATCGGCGCCTCGTAGCCGGATCGGCACTCGTTCGCCGATGATCCGTGGCCATCCCGCAATATCGACGCGAAACGTATCGCCGTCATATATCGATGTGACACGCTCGACCTGGGCATCGCCGTAATCACGAGCGATTGCGCTACCAAGAAGCGCGGCCAATACTGTATAAACGCACACTACGCGGAGCGTAACCATGGCCCGACGCAAACCCCTTACCGATGAACAGATGCGCGAGATCGCCGAGTCTATCGAGCGAAAGCGACGGGCGCTCGAGCGCGGCGACAGTCCTGCGGAACCCCGTTTCGGGCCGTCCTACGATTTTGCTGACGGCTATGCAGGACCTGGTGGTGAAGAAGAACGCGGGGAATAGACTACCACCTCGTTTTGCGCCCCGATCAGATGGGCTTTGTGTAACCTGAGCGTATGCGACACGAACCATCGATCGCCGCCCTTCTCTTCGCGCTGCCTAACGCGTTGTGGCGCCATCCGAATGGCAAGCCAGCCTATCTATTGGCATTGAGCATGGTCGCGCTATACGCCGGCTGGATCGCGACGTTCATGATTCTGCTAATCGCCGCATTTGTGGGCTGAAGCCTTTTCGGCAGTCAGTAATCCTTCGCGATCATCCTGGTTTGTGGTATTCACGGTGGCAAACGAAAAGCGGAACTATGCGTCTGGCAGCACTCATACTATTTGTCGCCCTGGCCGGCTGAGCCTCGGTCGATACACATCAGACCCTGCGACAAGATACATCTGTCGAGCGCACGGCAAGCATCAGCAGTGTGATCTTCTGAGTCGATAAAACACAATTCCTCGAGAACGCATTCGGGGGCGCCAACATTTTCGGACGCAAGACCTTTGCGGCCACACCGAGATGCGCTTTAGGGGCGTGAACGATCGCGGTGATCCGGTACTGCGTGTCGTCGACTTGGATGTCACAACTACAGAAACGACTGTCGCGTACCGGGGTCGGGTTATCGAATACGCAAAGTCGCGTGACCAGCGGGCCCAGCATGTCCACCTTCCAATCGAACACGGTGTATTCACAGCTGCCGAATGGCGACACGACCGTTCTACCGCCCAACGTCTCGCAATTCGCGCTGAATCTCGACCAGACGCGAGAGCCGACTATTCGGGACGTCACAATTACCGTGCTCGATGCTAGGCCCTACAACCTTCGCTATCGCCTGGACGACGCCGGCAGTTGATTCCTCGTATACCGTCGTTATCGGTTAGCCGAGTGAACCCGTGCCATTGCAATGTCAGCACTGAGTCACAAAGTTAGCGCGATCCGAATTTGATCGATTATGAAATGCCAAACGTCACTGAACATTGAGAACCAAGAAAAGTCGCGGTTCGCCGAAGTTCAATTATGACGGTCGTACATTAAGGCTGTTACAGGTATGAAAATACGTGCCACTTTGCTAGGAGCAAGTGATTCGGACAATCTGGCCACAACCGAATGGCTGAAAGCGTCCGGTCTTATTCCTACGCAAGCCTCACAGTATTTGTCCCCGGAAAAGATTTTCGAGATACAGTGCCATACCACTCCACCTGAGCTGGCATATTTTAGCCAAGCCGATGGAACAGTGTCTGTCGCACGTATTACGTCGCACGGAATTGCCTTTTATCTCACGGACCCGGCCAATACCGCCCCGCGGGTGCAATCAGACCACCCTGACGGGTGTGTGTTTGTACCAATGTCTAACATCATGTGTATCAACACTCTTGGCAGCATCCACCCTCGTCCGCGTTAACTATAGCTAAGTTCCAACCTGAAGTGCGCGCCATCGCATGGGACGATGACGGCGGTTGTTTCAGCAAAGCGCCAAGAGAACAATTACAACCAACACGGGTATCGCCAACAACGTGTGAGAGCTACGTCGGAAATAAGCTTCACGGTGTCCGCTCCGAAAAAACCCTCCTCAACTGCCAATCTGAACTTGCTCGGCTCCCTCGCCCTTCAAACAGGCCCGCTAACGCCTCTAAGCCGCGCCTCATCCCGCTCTGTCTGAGCATCACAACGCAGGGCTGATCAGTAATATTCCTGGATGTAGCTGTAGGAGCGTTCGAACAGGACTGTGTCTTGGTGCAGCTTGTATTTGAACAGGGTATGTCGCAAAGCTTTTTTCACTTCCCGCTCGCCAGCATGGGTTACCTGCCACCCATCGAAGCGCACGGCGCGGACGATCTCGTCGATGTCATCCACGACACGCTTAACCATGATCGGCGTCTCTCCGTTCTTCGCCTCTTCGAAGAGTTCGGTGAGCGCGGCCTTGCCACGGTCGAGGTCTTCCTCTACGGGGGTCTCGCGTTCCATCTTGACGACGTTCTGGGCGAGCGCGAGCAGTTCTTTGAGGAAATCGATGCTGAGTAGTAGCCCTTGCTGGTGCCGGTTCTTGAGATCCTCGAGACGCTCGGCCAGCGCTTTGTACTTCGGGTTCCCAGCGTGCTTACGAAGCCGGCCCGTCAGCTTGGCCGAGATCTCCTTGGCTTTCTTCTCAGGGTCCGGGTTGCCGAGAACGGCCTCGAGCAATTCCGCGTCCATCACTAGCGTGTCGAGGTCGTCCCGCACAGCATCGACGTGGACGTTCTCGTGAATTAGCTCGATCGTCTTGGCCCCGAGCCGGTGCCAGAGCAGACGCCCGGTGCCCGTCGACGGCTTCAGTGACTCATAGACCTGCGCCAGCCAGCGGTAGTCCGTCTCGTGGGGTGTCAGGACCGGGTCCGGCGACAACGCCTCCCAGATGCGGCTCAGCACGCTGAAGTCCGATGCGAACGCGTCACGGCGCTCGTCGTTCGGCAGGCAGTCTTGTGCGGCAATCAGGCCCTCGTAGCCAGTGAGGCTGCGGTCGACGCCGGCGAAGTACTCGAGGCACTTCTGGATCGCGGACGGCAGCATCGCGGCAAGTTCAGCAATGTTGGAGACAGCTTTCTGAACGCCCTTCTCGTCGAACTTCAGCGCCTGCGCAACGTCGTCGAAGATCCCGAGGTAGTCGACGATTAGGCCGTGGGTCTTCTCCTCGCCATAGGGGCGGTTCGTCCGGCAGATCGCCTGGAGCAGCGTGTGGTCGCGCAGCGGCTTGTCCAGGTACATCGTCTGCAGGATGGGGGCGTCGAAGCCGGTCAGCAGCTTCGATGTGACAATGATGATCTTCAGGGGGTCCTTCGGATCGCGGAAGCGGTCGAGCAGTTTTTCCTCGGCATCGCGGTCGCGCTTGTAGGCCGCGTATTCCGGCTCGCCGCTGTTCACTGAGATGACAATGTCGGAGGTTTCCGGCGGGAGATGCTTGTCGAGTGCCTGCTTGTACAGAAGGCAGCTTTCGCGGTCGAAACAAACGACTTGAGCGCCAAAACCGTTCGGCTGAACTTTCGCTTGGAAATGCTGCGCGATATCAGCACATATCTCCGATACCCGTTTCGGCGATTTCAGCAGATTGGGCGTCTTAGCGACGGTGCGCCCCAGTTTGTCTTTGTCTTCATCGGACAGGCCTGCGGTCAGTTCTTCGAACGCCTCGTTGATCGCATCTTGATCGATGTGCAGGTCCACCAGCCGCGGCTCGAAATGCAGCTCCTTGGTCGCGCCGTCGCGGATCGAGTCGTTGAGCCCGTAGCGGCTCATGTAGCCGTTCTCGTCGATCTCGGCTCCGAAGGCATAGAACGTATTGCGATTGGCCCGGTTGATCGGGGTGCCGGTCAGGCCGAACAGGAACGCGTTCGGCAGCGCCTCGCGCATCTTGCGGCCGAGGTCGCCCTCCTGCGTGCGGTGCGCCTCGTCGACCATGACGATAATGTTGTCGCGGTCGTTCAGCACGCCGTCCGCCTCGGCGAACTTGTGGATTGTGGTGATGACGACCTTTCGCACGTCATTGGCCAGCAGGTCGGACAGCTCCTTGCGGCTGTCGGTGCGCACCAGGTTGGCCATGTCGGCGGCATAGAAGGTGCCGGCGATCTGGCTGTCCAGGTCGATGCGATCGACCACCACCAGAACGGTCGGGTTCTTAAGCGCTGGGTGCAGGCGGAGCTTGCGGGCGGCGAACAGCATCAGCAGCGACTTCCCGGAGCCCTGGAAGTGCCAGATCAGCCCCTTGCGCGGCTGGCCGGCGACCACGCGCTCAACGATCTTGTTGACGCCCTCGACCTGTTGATAGCGGGCGATGATCTTGACGCGCTGCTTGCCCTTCTGCGTCGCGAAGGCGGTGAAGTTGGCGAGCAGGTCCAACACCATCGCCGGCCGCAGCATCGCGTTGACCGACTTGTCGACCTCACACATCGACTGCGGGCCATCGGCGTCCGTGCGCCATGGGCCCCAGAGATCGACGGGCATCCGGACGGAGCCGTAGCGGTATTCCTTCCCCTCGGTGGCGACCGAGAAGACGTTCGGCACGAACAGCTCCGGCACGTTCTGCTCGTAGTCTTCATGGACCTGCAGCGCGCCATCCAACCAGCTTTCGCTGGAGCGGACCGGCGTCTTGGCCTCGATCAGAACGAGCGGCAGGCCGTTGACCAGCAACACCAGATCGGCGCGTTTTTCGGTCTTGCCGGCGCGGAAGGTGAATTGCTGGGTGACGACGAAGCTGTTCTGCTCGATGTCATCGAAGTCGATCAGGCGGACGGTGACGTGCTGGCCGTCCGCGCCGAAGGGCATGGAGCGTTCGCCGAGCATCCAGGCGGCGAGTTCCTCGTTGGCCTTCACCAGCCCGTCCGAGCGCGCGCTCATGACGATCGCGCGCAGGCGATAGAGCACGTCGTCCACGCGGGACGGGTTGGCGCCGATGTCGGGGTTCAGACGGATCAGGGCGTCGCGCAGATACGGCTCTACCAGCGCCTCCTGCGCCTGCCGCGGCAGGTCGGCCGGGCCGACGAAATGCCAGCCGAGACCGGAGATCGCGCCGCCTTGCCGGGCGATGCCGGGCGTGACGGACGGGGAACTGCTGCTGCCCGCGAGGCGGTCACGGATGAAGGCTTCGACGGTGTTGGCTTCGTTGAATGTCATGACTACCCCACAACGCCCTCAATGAACTTCCTTTTGAGAGCCGCAACCTCACTCAATCGAATCTCTGTTGATTTAATCTCTTGAAGTATCTGATTGTGCCGCGAAATCAGCTGATCCTGAACGGCGTGATCCTCTACAGGGATAGCAGTTTGCTCAATGGTTTTGGCTTCTAATCGTTTGGTCCCATGGCTCGACTCCGCAGTGCGCGATAAAAACCATGGCCCCATCCATTCCGCCCATGCGGTTAGGTATTCGGGGCGAATCTTCGGGCCTGCTACTAGTGCTCTGAGGTCCTGATTGAACGCCATCGGTACTTGGCAAACTGAGACAGGGAATGTGTGCGCTAAGATCATCCCGCGAACGACAATTAGAGTTGCCCGTGCAGGAGCAATCTTTGCTGCCTTCCAACCCTCGTCGGTGAGGTGCTCTTCTGTATCCGACAGTTGGCGCACCTTCAGATCTTTGCCGCTCGCCCAAGGCAAGGTGCCGCCCCAATAGTTCTCTTTGGAACGAGAAGGAGTGCCACCGGATCGCAGGTCGATCACGCTCTTTAGTGGCAACCCCGTATCAAGACGCGGCAGGAAATGATCGCTTAAGAATGAGATCCGGAGAGCGTTTAGTGAATCGAGGCTATTCCGGTAGCCATCAGTTGTGGCTTCAATCGCCACGCTTGCCTCAACCAGCCGCGCCTGCTCTTGGATCGGCGGCAGCAGGAATTCCTCCTTCGCCAACGCCTTCCAGTTAATCGTAGGTGAGAGCGAGCCAACAGAGATGCTGAGCGCTCGCTCCATGAACAAATCGCTCTGCATGAAGAACGGCAGAAACTCCGACAGCACGGTGTCTGACTTGGCCCGCAGCACCATGGCGTGCGCCGAGCAGATTCCTTCGAAATCCGCCACCGCCACCTTGCGTTGATAGACCCGGCGCTTGCCGAAGATAATGTCGCCCGGCTGGAACAGCAGCTTGGTGGACTCGACCTCGCTTGTGTCGCCCCAACGACGGATGCGCAGGCTGTCGGGATCGAGGTGTTCCAGACCGACATAACGATCCACGTCGGCCTCATCCGGCATGACGCGCTTGTTGATCTGATCCGCCAGTTGATCGAAGCGGTAGGAGATGAGTTTTGACGGGCGCTCAAGCATCGGCGTCCTCCGCCGGTGAAAGCCCGTCCAGCATGTCGACCAGCCCATCCATGCCAGTCCAGAACTCCCGCCCTTCGGCATCGAAATTGCCCCAGGCCAGAGCCAGCGAAACAGCATCCTCTGCGGCGACCTCTACCTTTGGCTTTTTCACATAGCGGGCGATAGACAGATTCCCCTCTGCCGCCAGCACATCAGCATTGCTGACCACGGCGGCAAAGCCGGGTGCATCCTCAAACGCCTGATAGGCCGCGAAGATGCGGTCCTGATGTGCGTCGCGCAGAAAGCTCTGCGCCCGCTCGCGCGCGATCTCGGCCACCGCGTCGATGAACAGGATGCGTCCCTGCCGTTCGGCCGGTTTACCGCTGCGGCAGATGATGACACAGGCCTCCATCGGCGAGTTGTAGAACAGCCCCGGCCCGAGCCCGAGCACGCATTCCACCAGATCGGCCTCGATCAGCTTGCGCCGCATCTCGGCCTCTTCGTTGCGGAAGAGCACGCCATGCGGGAACAGGATCGCGCAGCGCCCGGCCTCGGGGTCCATGCTTTGCAGAATGTGCTGGAAGAAGGCGTAGTCTGCGCGCCCCTGCGGCGGGGTGCCGAGGAAGTTGCGCCCCCAGACATCCTTCTCCCACGCGCCGCGGTTCCATTTCTTGATGGAGTACGGCGGATTGGCGAGGACCACGTCGAAGGTGCGCAGTTCGTCGCCCTTCGCGAAGGCGGGATTGGCGAGCGTGTTGCCGCTGGAGATCTGGAAGTCCGACACGCCGTGGATGACGAGGTTCATCCGGGCGATGGCGGCGGTGATGGTGATGAGCTCCTGCCCGTAAAGGCCCATGGTGCGCGTCTCGCCGCCGCGCCGCTTCACCTCGGCCAGGCAGGAGATCAGCATGCCGCCGGTGCCGCAGGTCGGGTCGTAGATGCTCTCGCCCGACTTCGGCTCCAGCATTTGCGCCATGAGGTGGACCAGCGTGCGGTTGGTGTAGAACTCCTGCGCGGTGTGGCCGCTGTCATCGGCGAACTTCTTGATGAGGTACTCGTAGCCGTTGCCAAGCTCGTCCTCGGGCACGGCGGCGAGCGTCAGGTCGTGCTTTGAGAAGTGCTCAATCAGGTTCTTTAAAGTCGAATCCGAGAGCTGCCCCTTATCCGTCCAGTTGGCGTTGCCAAAGACGCTTTGTAGACGTGATGGGTTGCCCGTTTCAATAGCTAGGAAGGCCGACAGAAGCGCGCGACCGACATCCTTCGACGCACTCCGCACATTTTTCCAATGCGCTCCCTCAGGGATAACGAAGCGATCATTTGCTGTGGCCTGAGCGTAGCCAGGGTCGCCAGTCTCTTCGAGCGCTTCCCTATAGTCTTCGTCCCATACGTCGGAGAGACGCTTAAAGAACATAAGTGGGAAGATAAACTGCTTGTAGTCGCTGGCATCAACAAGGCCGCGGAGAAGCGTAGCCGCACCCCACAAGTAGCTTTCGAGTTCGCGTTGGGAGAGTTGTTCGGTCATTGCAGCCAGCCACCCTCGGTCAGCACCTTGCGCAAGTGATTTTCAGCCGCGTGCGCATCTTTAAGGGCTTTCTTGAACGCCTCGATCGCGTCAGGAAGCGGTGGAATGTCTTCGCCGATGGTCGGCAGGACATACCTGGAGATGTTGAGCGTCCAGTCCTCATTCTTGATCTCGTCGATGGTCGCAACCTTCGCGCGATCCTCTACATCCTGAAAAGCGCGATACCAAGCCACTATCTGGTCGCTATGCTCTTTGTCGAGGAAGTTCTGCGCGCGCCCTTTGCGAAACATGCCTGACGCATCAATGATTAGAACCTTGTTTTTTCGCTCAGCCGGCTTCGCGCGCCTAAGTACGACCACGCAGCCTGCCAACTGCGTACCATAGAAAAGATTGGGGGCAAGTCCGATGACGGCCTCGATCATGTCGTTCTCAAGCAAGGATCGACGAATCGCGCCTTCCGACGATTTCCGAAAAAGAGCCCCCTGCGGCAGCACGACCGCCATCCGACTATTCCCAGTCGATGCCATCGAAGCAATCATGTGCTGGACAAATGCGTAATCACCGTAGCCGGCAGGCGGAATGCCGTAGCGAGCCCGGGACCACGGATCCGCTTCCCATAGCTCCCGCCCCCATCCCTTGAGAGAGAAGGGCGGGTTTGCGACGACACAGTCGAAGGTGGCGAGTCCGCTGGTGCTTGCATCCGTGAACGCAGGACTACGAAGCGTGTCTTCACGCGCAATCGCGAAATCCTCTATTCCGTGCAAGACGAGGTTCATTCGCGCAATCGCAGAGGTCGTTAGGTTCTTTTCTTGGCCGTAAATCTTGCCGTAGAACGTCCGCGCGTCACCGCCCTTGCGTTTCACATGTTCTATCGCGCCCAGCAGCATGCCCCCAGTACCGCAGGCGGGGTCGTAGATGCTTTCGCCCTCTGAGGGGTCGAGGATCTCGATCATCATTCGCACGACGCTTCGGGGGGTGTAGAACTCGCCCGCTTTGTTGCGCCGGGTCACATCGGCGAACTTTCCGACCAAGTACTCGTACGCATCTCCGAGGACGTCTGTACTGACCGCCCTATTGCCTAGAGCAATGCCAGAGAATCCCTCGATTAGATCCTTGAGCAGATCGTCTGAGAATTTCTCTTTGTTACCCCAGTCGGCCGCTCCGAACACGCGAAAAAGGGTATCCGGGTTTGCACGCTCGATCTGCTGCATCGCGTGCTGTAGCGCGGCGCCAACATTCGTTGCAGTCCCGCGCACGTCCTCCCAGTGGCAACCATCAGGAACAACGAAACGGTGAATCTCTGGAAAGAGCGATGGGTCCGTCTCTCCGTACAGCTCCTGCGCCTCGAACGTCTCCTCGTCCCACACGTCGGAAATACGCTTAAAGAACAAAAGCGGGAGGATGTAGCCTTTCCAATCTGTTCGATCTACAGCGGAACCGCGCAGCGTGTTGGCGGCTGCCCACATTGCTGCCCGCAACTCCCCGGCCTTATCTCCTTTCACGTCAACCAGCCTTCGAACACTTCAGACAAAAAACGCACTATAACTGCTATATACAAGGCGCTGTCGGACTAATCTGCCGGACGGCTGAATCGGCTCAGGATCTACGTCGGCAATTGACAGCGCCTACCACGAACGACTGGCTCGACGGAGCCAAGCCTTTGCTTCGCTCGCTGCTTCCGGCTATGGCGCTACAGCCGCTACAGCAAGGTATGCGGGAAGCCAACTATCTCCCGTGTTGGCAGCTTTACGGAGATTGGAATCAAGGCCTTACGCGAAGCCGACTCTGGGCTAGGTACGTGCGTTATGTGTATTGCCACCCGGCGGGTGCGGCGCTCTTTTGCGTGGCGCCCTATCCTCGCCCGTGACAACAGTGCGATGGTTAGCTTGCCAGAGCCATCGCACCGACGGACATGCGCTTACGCGATCTCAATCGCAAATAGGGGATAGCGCCTCGTCGCTTGCTGGCAACGCTCGCTCGGCAGCGGCTGCCTTTCGCGTCTCAATAATGTATCGACGTACCTTACCGAGCATTTGGCTCTGTCGACGAATCGCCTCGAACTCATTTTCGAATAGCATCGCCAAGTCGATTTCCCACTCTTTGGCTCGAACACGGCGAAACGCAGCGGCAGAGTAACGCATGGACTTGCCCCGCGGCAGGTATTGCAAGGCGGGCTGTCGCCGAGTGTCGTTGCCAGAACGGTAGCGCGGTTGCCAATACTTCGCGCGAAACCATTCGATCTGTACTGAGCCGTTGCGTAGGCGCACTCTCACGCCGATAAAGCCCCATTCATGTTTCGGCCGTAATTTATGGTTCCGGTGATGTGCCTCCCAGAACGCTTCGGCCGCCGCGAATGCGCGCTCGTAGAGAAACTGAGCGCCCTTGAGCGCCCCTTCGTAGGCTTGGTCGAGCCCCTGTTCTAGCTTGTCTTCTGTGTCGTTCACTATTTCGCCTCGATCGTGTAGCGGTGCCCTGCCCACTTCACTATCAAGTGGGGCGTTGGGCCAGATATCCTTCCTGCGCACGCGCACGCGGAAGTAAAGGGTATTTGGAGTAAGAACCCCTTTATGAAGGAGATATTTCGGGTGCCTGCCAGGTTCCGGTTCTGACTCCGTTTTTACTGCCTATTTAAATGGCACCCAATTACGTAAAGGGTGAAAGGTTCAGTTAACCATTTACGAATAAGGGGTTATTGCTTGCTTCGACCTCCTTCATAATGGATTAGCCATTTCAGATATCTTGCCGTCCGGGCAAATAGTCGCGAGGGCGCAAAGTTCCGATTTTCGTAACTTTTCGACTTTTCAAGGCGGCAACGTTTCCGCTCGCGCAGCGAATACCGCTATGTACCTTGGGTGTAACGGTTCGCAGACCTCGCGTATCCGCGAGTGCGAAATAGAGGACACTGGGGATGTAATCCCCCTTACGTAACGGGCGCTCTTAAGCGCGTACTTCTAAGTTCGTTGGAACGGGCTGGTTACATAGGCAGACCCGTTACGCCGTTCGACAAGCGTTCGAGGTTAAGACGCGAACGCGTAAACCCGGCAACGGCCTGCCCAAAACGTATCTTGCTTCGGCACAGAACTAGACGCGTGAACCCACGAGGGCCCCGATCGGGCCCCGGCCGGGGCCCGATTGGGGCCTTTTGCGTTTAGCGTGGTTCGAATCGGCCGTCTTAGGGGCCCAACTGGGCCCCTGCCGGGGCCCAGTCGGGCACTACCGGCGCTTATTCGATATGAGGAACAGCCCGCGAGCTATGGCGAGGATTAGAAGCGCAGTCGCTTACTAATCGGTGGACTCGAAGCCTTGGCGACTGAGGCGTGCCGACGCGCTGTAAGGAAAGTAACGCTATCAGGGATTGGACGCGCCGCTACTAAGCTTGCCGACCCCAAAAACCCGAGACACAGCAGTGCGCCGGATCGATCTTCTGCTAGCGTCCAGGTCGGGACTTACAATCGGCAAAGCGTGAATGCTTCGAAGACTGATCTTTGCGCAAACGTTCCTGCTGTTCCTCGCGCTTGGAAATCACTGAGATATACAGAACTCCAAGGCCCAGAAGAACGGCAATGAGCTGGATCGCCAGGATCACATAACTCGCCATAGCAGGTCTCCGCGACGTACTTCGATAGTTGAGAGTAGCAAACCCGCGAAGCGATAGATGGGGCCTGCCCCTGCTCATCGAGTATTACTACCGCCCTCGGTCAACCATATGGCTCTTTATGCCTTGGGTACCGTCAGCGCAGGCTGTTAGAGCGCTCGAAGCCCAGAAATACGCAGATGCAGAATCGCCTCTTCGGCGTCATCCCGCCACGTTTCTAGCACCGGTTCGACGAATGGCTCTGGGGCGCTTACGGCTGTCTCTGACAAACCGGAAATTCTGTAGAAGCGTAATCGTGGCGTTAGCCCTATTTAAATTGCGTACCGGCTGCTGCGCGCACTACAACTAGTACTACCACCGCGCGACTGAGTTGCCTGACCGTGTCGCCGACCGGCACAGTTCTTCCATGCTTCGCCGGATCTCCAACGCCCTTGTAACGACCGCACTCGCCTTTATCCTGGCTGTGCTCGGCTTCTTCGTGCTCGTGGCCTGCGTCCTGCCCGTGGCCGCACATATCGAAGCGGGATTGCGGGGTCAATTCGATGTGGAGTGTCGCGACATGACTGAGGCGGCACTGCGATCGCATATCGTGCGCCACCTCAAGCAGCATGACCCTAGCGCCGAGGTCGCTTCGCTAGAGCTCGTTGGTGAGCCGCGCTACGACCAATCAGACAAGACGGTCGATTTCCTCGCTGTAGCGTTCGATACAAACCGGGCTCAGCAAACCGCGATGGTGGGATGCTTTGGGAATGTCGAAATCAGCGTACGGTGATTTGCTGGCAGTCGACGACATAGGCTTGAAAACACCTCGCCGATACAGGGATTGAAAGTGCTCTGCCGCTCGGTGTCGCTGTAATTAAAAGCGCGACGCCGTGCTTCCATGATCACGGCGCGATAGAGGCGTCCGATTCGCCACTTAGGCCAGTATCCCTCGAAGTGTTGCTCGCTGCGTGCCATCACGCGCGCGCCCTTGCAGAACGGCTCACGACAGCGCCAGTGATAGTGGTCGGCCGAGGCATCCTCGAGCACCAGCGGTTCCTGGCACTCCGGGCACGCCGGTCTGGGATCAGCGTGGGCTGAGCTGCACATGGGTATCACTCGTGGCGATCATGGCCTTCATACGCCGAACGCCGCCCTACTCGGCCCACGGATTGATTACGGGCACCCCGGCAGCCGCGAACGGTTCGATGTCGCGCGTGGCCACGCTGAAACCGTGCGTCGCGGCAATCGCGGCGATCTGACCATCAGCCATAGGCAATACACGGCCGCTGGCCCTGACCGTTGCGCTCATCTGAGCGAACACCTCGGCCTCCCGCTGGTCGAACGGCAAAATGCGCTGGTCGAACAGCGCCCGTAACAAACGGGTCAGGCCATGCCGCAGATCATTCTGGCGTTGCCCTACCGACATCTGCTCCACCCCCGCCAACAGTTCAGCGAGGTTGACGACCGTAAGGTAGAGCGTCTCGGGCGCCTGGCGATCCAGCCACTGCGTTACCAGCGGGTTCGCCTGGGGCTTCATGGGTTCTGAGACGACGTCGGTATCGAGAATGATCACTCGAACGTCGCTGGCTCGAGGGGTGAATCATCGCGGTTTGTTGGCAACTCCACGCCGCCCATTTCCCGGCCGAACTCGGCGAGCGCTGTCCCGAGGCGCGTCTTCGGGCGCACGGCACTTTCGAGAATGGCGCGCAGTTCAGCTTCCATGCTGCGGCCGTGCTTAGCAGCACGCACCTTGAGCGCACGGTGGGTTTCTTCGGAAAGGTTGCGAATGGTGACGGCTGACACTACTAGCATTCCTGTGCATTGCTTGCAGTGCAAGCATAATCCATTAACCGCTAGCGCGTGCTGGATGCCGATCAAGCACTGAATCGCGCCACTGGTCGCTCACAGGGCGCTGCCATGCTCCAGACGTCCCAGCAGATCCTCAACGGCTTCCAGGCCGGCGCTGTTCTGCATCGCGACTGTCATCGGTGCCTGGTCGTCGAGCAAGGGGTGTTTACGCTCGAGGAAGGCCCGGGCGGTTTCATCGTCCTGGTAGACACGAACCGCGGCCGTCCAGGCTCGCGCGACGCGATACGCCTTCTCGCTGTCGTGAGGATTCAGGGGTTGCCGCATCTTGCGCCGGCGCTGAAGCGTGGGCCGCGCGACAATGCGATACACGAACCCCTTGTCTTCGGGTGCCACGGCGCGTTGCAGGCGCATGAGCGTGTTCACCGGGAACCCGCGCTGTATGCGCTCAGCCATGAGCAGCACGGATGAGCGTTCGGAGTGTTCGAGTCCGAGGACGCGTTCAACGGCAGTGACGTCTTCCATAGAAAGGCTACAAACGTAATGCGTTCACATAAAGCTATATGATCGCTCGAACGAGCGCACGGCGACGGGATCTTGCTGTGCGCATCCCTCGGCCACCGTACGGGTAGCGTTGACTCAGGCACGCAGAGCGAGCGGAATAGACACGTTCACGGTCGATCTAGCAAGGAACTCGATTCATGCGGGATAGCGATGATCTGCGGCAGTACCTGGGCGTTCCAGCCGAGATAGGCCCGCGCCTGGATAACGAGGAGCTGCGAGCGATCTACCAGGGGGCGTTGTCGCGCCTCGACACGAAGTTCAATGCCCGCCAGCCCGCTAGCGCACTACTCGAGGAGTTCGTGGGCGATGAGCGCGATGTCGCGATCGTGAAGCTGGTCGAGCATTTGTTCGCTCCAGAACGAGATCCGCTGCCGGCGTGGCTGGAACTGCCGTCGACTCAAGATTAGCGGTCTGAACAGGACAACGCGCCGCCATTGCCGCTTTTCGTCGCCCGTTGTCGCGCTTTCAGGTTGGATCACCAGTAGAGTCGGCTTTATCAACGCGCATACCGGCCACGCCTCGCGCGGCGGGTAAAGGGCTAGCGCTGCATACAATCCCACTCCTAAAGCGGGGGTTGCCATCGTGGTCTTGCAGGGGCTCAAACGCGGTGTGCCTGGCGAACTTCAGCGCCTGCTCTGCGTCTTCGATGGCCGCGAAGAAATGTGCAGCTGCGGCAGGGTCGTCGGAGGCGAGCCACTGACGCATCTCATGTATTCGTTCGGCGGCTGTATCAAGAACCTCGCCCAGAGCGAGACCCGTCAATTCTTTTTGTCGCTTAGTCATCGCCCGTACCCGATGGTTTCAGCATCATGCCCGCGCATAGCCGCGTTCCGGGAAGCTTAGCTGAGTGTTCGCAATACGGGTATGCCCGTTGGTGGGCCATTAAGTTGTGAACAATTTGGGTGGCTAGTTAGATTTCTCGTTCGACCCAATGCTGCAACTTCTGGCGGGCGGCGCGTTTCGCCATCCTCTTCGTGTTGATCGCGACCGGTCGCAGTAGCTGGTTGTCGTCGCCTCGAACGAGGAACTTGCGCTGCGCGCCGATAATCCCGCCTTCGGGGCCATAGCTGGCGATGACGGTGATCTTGAAGTTGTTCACGTCGAGGTCGCGTAGCAGCTGCGACTCGTCGGCGCTCAATTCCTTGTGCCGCTCTGCCGTCTGGCGAAGCAATGAGCGGAAGGTGCCGAGATTGATCTGCTCACCCGGGCGTAGCGGGCCCTGCAGGGTAATTTCCTGCGGCCGGTCCTCGCTATCTTTCGGCTTCGCATTGTCGAAGTCGGTCACCGACTCGGTATATTCGTTATCGCTAGCTCGAATGGTCAGATTGATGCTGTGAATATAGATCGGCTCCTGACTCATGTTGCTGATCAGGCACACCGAATCGACCTGTTGCCCCCACCCCTGATTGATCAGGATTCGTGCCTGGCGCTGGCGACGAAAACCGGCATAGAGCAGGTGCGCATAGAACAGCCACACGCCGAGCGTACCGACGCTGGCAAAGAAGGATAGCGCTTGCGCGTTCTGGTTAATCCACTGCCACATGGAGGATAGCAATCTTCAGGCTGATCGCAGGCGCACACGCCGGCGAATTAAACATAAAAAACTGCCGCGCCAGCGGTAGCCGGCGCGGCAGCCTGTCGTACCGGAACTACATCTGTTCCTTCTGGGCACGCGCGCCTTCACGCGCCTTGCCGAGCGAGGGTTCCTGACCCAGCGGCTCGGGCTCCTGCTTCATCGAGTATTCGCTACGCCCGTCCAGCGACGGCCCCTGGCTCCAGCGGCCTTCCGGGGCCTGCTTGTCCAGCAGGGTGTTGAGGTAGTAGTAGGAATGCTCCTTGGCTTCGTGATCATCGGGGGTCGAGTTCGGAATCGGCAGCTGTTCTTCCATGCCGCCGAGCTCCTCGATGATCGCCAGCCACTGCTGCTGGTGATAGGTATCCCGGGCGATCAGGAACGACAGGAAGTCCTTCATGCCCTTGTCGTCGGTCCAGTTGTAGAGCCGCGAGGCGAGCACCCGACCGCCGGCCTCGGCTGCCACGTTGCACATCATGTCCGCCCCGATGTTGCCGGTGGCATAGACATGGCTCATGTCGAACGGCACGCCGTTGGCGTTGACCGGCATCGCCGACAGGCCCGAGGAAAGCAGATGCCGCGGGTTCATGCCGCCGAGAATGGCGTTGATGACCGGGTCCTTGGCGGATTCCTCCTGATAGGACAGCGGCGCTCCTTCAAGATTGAGCGCGACCGCATGGCCGAGCATCTCGATATGCGACAGCTCTTCGGTGGCCGTGGACATCAGCAGATCGCGAATTCGATCGTCGCCGCGGGCGCCCATGGCCTGGAAGAAATACTGCATGGCCACGCGGATCTCGCCCTCGACACCGCCGATCGCCTGCTGGAGCAGCATGGCGAACTGCGGGTCGGGCTTGTCCACCTTGACCGGGTACTGAAGCTTGGAGGAGTGACGGAACATAGTGAGTCCTCGGTATTTGAAAGGAAGAGTTGCACAGCGAAAGTGACGCGTGAGGTACTACGCGCGCTCTTTCATCCACTGTTTGTGACGCGCCTCGTCTGCCATGGCTTCCTCGAGCTTGGCGCGGAGTCGATCGTCGATATCGGTACGCGCACTGGCCGTGCGATAGGCAGCTTCGGTTTCCACCTCGTTCGTCGCCATCGCCGTGAGAATCGCGGAATCGCCACCGATGTTGGCGAACTTGACCTTGCCTTGAGTCAACAGACTCTTCGGGCCGCTACCCGTAGGCACGTCGCCGCCCATATCGCGCAGATGAGGTGTCAAATCGCTTATATGGCGTTCGTGATCCTTGCGGAACGACGCCAGGGCTTCCTTTGCCCGCGTGTCCTCGAGCCGCTCGATCGCCGCGTCGTATGCGTCGATCGCGTCATAATCGAGCCGAATCAGATCCCAAAGCAGATCGGTGAGATCGCCTTCATGACCGACTAAAGTAACCATGCGATTGCCGTTGCATCGAAATAGAGCCGCTCACGATGCACGCGAGTTCGGGGTTCGAATATCAGGGTTCCTACGGTCAGTAGATTGCCGCTAGTGAGAGTTTAGGAGTAGTGCTAAGAGCGGCCAGCGGTAGGTCGCGGTCTGCTAACGGCAGGAATCGACCCATAGCAGCCATTCGTCGCAAAGACCGCCTTATGGCTGGCTGTTTTGCTGCCCGTTATATGACGTTGATAGCACGCTAACTAAGTGGCCCTAGTCGCCACGGCTACTACTGGCCTAGGGACAACAGAATCTCGTGCTACGTAGTTGCGGAATCAGTTCGTAGTAACAGTACGCGTAAATGATTTGCTACTTCCTGAACACACTCCAAAAGCACATGCCACCCAGCGTGATAAAAACGAAGCCGACGATATCGTGGTGTCCGCCGAAGCTAACGGCTCCGAATCGCGAAGAATAGTAGCCGCCCTCAAAAAAGATCAGGGTGCCGAAGATAACCAATACTGTGCCTAAATATAGGAAAAACAGATTATCTGATTTTTTATTCATCGGTTCTGAAAATACAAGCAGCCTTTATCATCGCCGCACTGACGATCGTCTGATGGCGACCCAAAGCGGTCATGGATGGAAGGGCATATCAACGTCAGTGAATCGCCCCGGGCTTCCCGGAGGCTCGTGGGTTTGAGTCACGCTGCCTCGGCGGACTCGGAAAGTGTGGCATAGAACTCTTCTTCAGCCTCGGCCGGCGGGATGTCGCCGATGGGGCCGAGAAGGCGTTGACGGTTGAACCAGTCGACCCAGCCCATGGTGGCGAATTCCACCGCCTCAAGATGGCGCCACGGTCCGCTGCGACGGATGACCTCGGTCTTGAACAGCCCGATTACCGTCTCGGCCAACGCGTTGTCGTACGCGCTGCCGACGCGATCAGCGCCCTGGAAGCGATACGGCTATGCAAGCGCTGGCTTCGCAGGTGACGGCCTCGTTCGGACGCCGTTCCTCGCGTGGAGCGCGAAAAGCGCCAAGGCTATCTCAACAGCCCCAGCCAGAATTGAGCCTTCAACAGTCGACCATCCTGCATACCGGCGCGGATTTCATCGACGATGCTTTGAGTCTTATCTAGACCTTGCTGCGCAGCGTCACCGCTCGCGTGATCGACGGTATACGGCTCAAGTACCACTTCCTCGGAGTAATGGACCTCGTAGGCGTTGGCACCATTCGACGTATGGGTCTGAAACTTTGAAGGCAGCCCGGTCGTCTGCGCTTGGTCACTATCGGAAAATTTCGTCACCATGGCTTCGAGAAAGTCGAAATCGGTCGTATGGTTAAAGTCGTAGCCTGGATCAAGATGGAATTCGAGAAACCCAAGGTCGAAGCGGGTCGAGTTCAGTGCATCGCTGTTTTTAATGCGTTCAGCCGTCGCGGCATCCGCTTCGATAAAACTGAAGGTCTTCTGATGGCCTTCCGAATCGAACCGGTTACCGTTGTTGGCGTTGGCTACAATTCTGCCGTTGTCTTTACGTCGATAGTCCGCCAGGTCGTATGCCACGCTATCCACGTAATTCAGATCGGCGCCTTGCGAATCGGCATACGCGTACATATCCGAAAGCATGCTGCGGTCATCGGCTGTTAGAAACAGATGGCGATTCTTGAATAAGTCAGTACCCATCCCGTTGCCCGAAAGCATGTCCGGCTTGGCGTTAGGATCGTCTGTCGCAAAAAGACGCGACAACATGATTGAGCGCCCTTTAAGGGCGACTGACGTGCTGCTTTCAGTCGACTTCTGAGCGTGCTCGATGCGACCGGAGGATTGACTCCCGGCCGCATCGAGCGCTTTAGAGTTTCCCTTACGTTGCGCCGCGTTCGAAGCATCAATATTTAGAGAAGACTGTACGGCTTTCATCATGATCTCTACAAATTCTATTAACGCGCAACGCCCAGCGATTACTCGATTTCGTACACAAGCGTGACGGAATCCTCGCCTTCGGGGTATATAAACGTATCCGTTGCTTGGTCAGTACCGTGGACGATTGAGACCTGTACGCCGTCTTCGAATCGTAGATCGTTGAAGTCAGTACTCGTACCGTTGCTATTTGGGGCGATGTCGACACACCGAGCCGGTTCTGCTTGATAAGGTTCGTAGAAGCATAGATCGACGACCTCTGCGGTTGCCTCGGGATAGTAGGTTGTGTCCCAGTCGATAGCAGTGAGTGTCTTCTGATCGAGCGACGTGCCGCTATGAAAATCCAAAGCACTGACGTAAAAGTTCGCCATGCTTTGGCCGCCCGTGCTTAGTACAAGCATCGACCCCGGACTCATGGATTCGGAAATCGTGTTCGCCGCAAAGGCCGGGCCTGAAACAAGGCTCGCGATCGCTAGTGCTGCAAACGATTTACGCATTCTTATTCTCCCTCCGTGAATTTTCGCAAGGAGGAGCTAGTAATGTAGCTTCCCCCTATCGGTTGTATCGACTAATCGCAGGCCGGCTTTAACTAGCGGAGGGATAGCGGTCGCGCTACCGCTCGAGCCCCTGATCTTTGCCGACCTTGTTTTCCGGCTTCGTTTTCCGGCTTCCGGCTCGCCGCCGACCATCCCCCGCTATTGAGTAGCAGCCCAATCTCGAGGCATAGCAACCTAGGCGAATCGATGGTCGCAAGGTCCGCTTTTGGCCCAGGCTGTGTGAAAACGCGTGAGTTAGCGTACTTTTCCCCATCAGCT